>SVUA01000001.1 GCA_015063485.1 Oscillospiraceae bacterium
TGCTTTGTACTTCTCTCTTGTTGTTCAATTTTCAATGACCGTTCCGCAGCCCGCTTCCTCGCGGACAGCTTGACTATTATACCACATCTCTTCTATCTTGTCAATACCTTTTGCAAAAGTTTTTTGAAAAAGTTTTTGACGAGTTATGCAAGATGCAATATTTTACCGCCTGATTTTTGGCGACTTGCATATTATACCTCTTTCTTTTTGATTTGTCAATAGCTTTTTTGAAATTTTTTTAGTTTTTTGTAATTCTTTTTAAATACCCGCAAACAATAATAAAAAACGTTGCAAAGAGGTTGTATTCCGTGACCACTATCCTTCTTCGTACCGCAATAATTTATATAGCTCTGATAATAGCTATGCGTCTGATGGGAAAACGTCAGATAGGAGAGCTTGAGGTATCCGAGCTTGTAACTACGCTTCTCATATCCGAGGTAGCATCTCTGCCAATAACCGACGCGGGTATCCCCGTATCTCATGCGTTGATACCTATAATCACTCTACTCTTTTTCGAAGTAGCTTCATCTATGATATCAGTTACGTTTCCTCGTCTGAAAAATCTTTTTTCGGCGCGTCCTACTACATTGATACGCAACGGAAAATTTTGTATCAGAGCAATGAGAGGTGCGCGTATCACCGCGGACGAGCTTATAGGAGAGCTACGTCAGCAAGGAATTATCGATATATCAGAGGTCCTCTACGCAATTCTTGAGCAAAATGGAAAGATAACCGTACTTCAAAAGGCGAAATACAGAGTACCTAACGCAAAACAATTAAATATAAAAACGTCAGAAACAGGCATCTGTCACATTGTCATAGATAAAGGCGTAATAAATAATCACAGCCTTTGTGAGCTTGACATGAACAAAAAACAACTCCAAAAAATACTTCAAAAACAAAATGTTGACCGAAAGGATGTATATTTAATGGTAATAAATGACGCGGGAGAGGTAAATCTCGTCCGCAAAGACGAGGTAAAAAACAAATGAAAGCTTTTATAATATCTACTATATTGTTCGCTTTATTGATATCCGCCATATTCGGTAATGCTCTGTACGTAAAAAGAGTCTCGGAGCGTATAATCTCGGAATCCGAACAAATACAGAAAGAAAATTATGAGCCGAAGCTTGCGAACGATCTTGAGAAATATTGGCTCAAGCACCGAAGCTTTGTCGGGCTCAGCGTGGGACACGAGGAGCTTGATCTGATATCTCAAACAATAATCTCTCTAAAAGCCTGTTGCGAAACGGGAAGCATTGCAGATGCAAGTGTTTATGTTTTGATACTTCAAGACGCCGCAGAAGAGGTAGGCAGACACGAGGAGGTATCCTTTGAGAATCTTTTCTGAAGGAAAAGTATTGACAATGTGTAGAATTCCCCTTATAATATATATGGAAGATATCCGACCGCCGAAAATTTCGACGGTCGTTCTCATACAAAAAGATTTTGAGAGGAGGCTTTGCGCTTTTGGAAACACTTTCGGGTACGTACACGACCGTCGGCAAGGACGGCTATATAGAATTTGAAGAAAAACGTTCCATATTTATCGGACGGGCGAAGCGCGTGACAAGCGAAGAAGAGGCTCAAGCCTTTATAAAAGATATTAAAAAGAAGCACCGCGACGCAACGCACAACGTTTTTGCGTATATTCTCGGAGACGGAACGGTCGCGCGTTACTCCGACGACGGAGAGCCGCAAGGAACTTCGGGTATGCCTACGCTTGACGCTATCCGCAAAAAAGGCGTGACCGACGTATGCGTAGTCATAACGCGATACTTCGGAGGAATACTTCTCGGTGCGGGCGGACTTGTCCGCGCTTACTCTCATTCCGCTTCTCTCGCGCTTGAGGACGCGGGAATAGTAACGTTTGAGCCTTTTGAGGAGCTATCGCTCACCTGCGGTTATTCGGAATATCAGAAATACAGCGTGATCATTGCCGCATCGGGAGCTATCGTTGACGACACCGATTTTGGCGAAAACGTAACGATAAAATACGCAATATGCAAGACAGACAGCGAGGCACTGACAAAGAAAATAATCGAATCGGGCTACGGCAAGGATATTCCGACCGTTACAGGCTCGAGATGGGATCATAAATAATTAGGAGATACTTATATGAAAAAACTTGGATTCGGACTTATGCGCTTGCCGCTTCTCAACTCTAACGACCAAGGCTCTATCGACGTAGAGCAAGTCTGCAAGATGGTCGATACCTTTATTGAACGCGGATTTACATACTTTGATACGGCTTGGATGTATTGCGCCTTCAAAAGCGAAAGCGCGACTAAACAATTTCTTGTAGAGAGATATCCTCGCAACGCATACACGCTCGCAACGAAGCTTCACGCTCGATTTGTGAAGAGCGAGGACGATCGCGACAGAATTTTTAACGAACAGCTTGCAAAAACGGGCGTTGATCATTTCGACTACTATCTGCTTCACGATATGGGCAGAGACAATTACGAGATATATAAAAAATATAACTGCTTTGATTGGATACAAGACAAAAAGGCAAAAGGACTTGCCAAGCAGATAGGCTTTTCCTTCCACGACAACGCCGAGGTTCTTGACAAGATACTCACCGAGCATACGTTTTTCGACTTCGTTCAGCTTCAGATAAACTATCTCGACTGGGAAAGTGAGAGCATACAGTCGCGCAAATGCTACGAGGTGGCGACAAAGCACGGTATTCCCGTTATCGTCATGGAGCCTGTAAAGGGCGGAACACTTGCGAACGTTCCCGAGGACGTTGAAAAGCTTTTCCGTACCCACGATCCCGATATGTCGATTCCCTCTTGGGCTATCCGCTTTGCCGCAAGTCTTGACAACGTTATGCTTGTGCTTTCGGGAATGAGCAATATGGAGCAGCTTCTCGATAACACCTCTTATATGCAAGATTTCGTTCCGCTTAACGAACAGGAACGCGAGATCATAAAAGTTGCCGTCGGAATGATCAACGGCAAGACGGTCATTCCCTGCACGAGCTGTGCTTATTGCGTTGACGGTTGCCCCATGAATATTCCGATAAACCGTTACTTCTCGCTTTATAACGCCGATATGCAAGAACTTGAGAGTAAAAACTTTACGGTTCAGAGCAACTATTACGACAGACTTGCGACCACCTTCGGCAAGGCTTCCGACTGTATCGCATGCGGTCAGTGCGAGGAGATATGCCCTCAACATCTGCCTATAATCGAAAACCTAAAAGCCGTTGCGGAGCATTTTGAATAATATAGAAAACAGAGGATCGACCACGTCAACCCTCTGTTTTTGTATAGCTATTTAAAATCTCAAGCATCTTTTCGTCTGGCTGAAAGATTACCGCGACCTCGTCGTATTCCTCGGAAAGCACATAGCAGACGGTTGACGGAACAAGGTCGATGCAATAATTATACACCTTGCGCTTTTCGCTCTTTATCTGCTTTTTTATTGCGTTTATTTTTTCGGTCTGCGCGCCCTCAAAGCTCTCGATACGCGACATTTGCGATATAGATAAACGGCAAACGGTAATTCTTTTTCTTCCCTGCACCTCGGTCACTGTAAGGTCGCCATCCTCTGTGATCGCGTAAATATATCCCTTGCTGACGTATCTTGAAAATATAAATATCGAAGCCGCGCAAAGCGCGATGCCTATAAGCTGGAATACCCAGACAAAGCCTATAACTCCCTTTAATTTAGTGCTCAAAAACAAAAGCAGACCGCCGCCGATAAGGAAAAGGCAGACGAGATACATCGCCTTTTTGTTGCTTTTTTGCGGAATATATTCGTACATTCTCTCCTCCGTAAAAAATCTCTTGAATTTACAAGAGTTTCGTGATATAATAGATAGGTAAATATTTAGTCAATTTGATATACCATCTTTTACACATATAATTATATCCAAAAGGAGAAAAAATGTCAAGAGTAAACAGAATTTTCAAAATAAGCGGTTGCTTGATAAAATGCATTTTCGGACTTGTTATTGCCACCGTTTGCGCCGCTCTTTTATGGAGAGTTTTCTCGTCGGGCGACCCGAAATCCATGAAAGCTCTTTCTGTGAATGAAAACGTCTATAACGCGTACGTCGAAAACGGCGAGAACCTTTATATGTTTGATCAGGAACAGAATTCTATCACCCGCGGAGAAAATAATTACGGCTATTTCTCGGTCACCGATTGCAAATTCATTCCCGACGCAAATCAGGCGCAGATAGTTTTCCGTTACAACAACAGTACCATACGCTCGCTTGCAGAGGACTATTCTTTGCCAAGCGTTCCCGACAGATCCGAGGAGCTTTATAACGTAACGCTCCTGCTTGCAATAGATCTGACTCCCGAAAATACCGAGGACAACGCAACGAACGCCCCCGAAAGCGTTCGCTTCGTAAGAGTTCACGCGTCGTCCTATACACGCGACACAAAGCAGATGTATAATTACTACCGTTTGGTATATGATATCGGAGAGAGCGGAGAGGATATCAAGGCTCTTCTCGATTCAAAGCTTTTACTTGCCGTTTACGCCGACGTTTACTACGTGAACGATCTTGATTACGAAAAAGACCCATACGGAACGCTCTGCCTTTACGATTATCTCTCCAAAAATAAAACGGTAGAGCTTGAGAGCTCCGACAAACGCGCGATCAAAGAATTTTCGGGCAAATAATATCTGCTATTTGAGGACATAATATGAATGATAAGCATTTTGAGGGAAATTCGGTCGTGACCGTTCCCAACGAAAATGAAATAAACGAAAACGCGCCCCGCCCTGTCAAGCGAATCGCGGCGATACACGATCTCTCTTGCTTTGGCAGATGCGCGCTTACCGTGGCCATTCCCGCGCTTTCGGCTCTCGGATATCAAGTTGTGCCGATACCCACCGCTCTTCTGTCCACGCATACGGGAGGATTTTCGGGAATACATTTTTCCGACCTTACAAGCTCTATGTCACGCATATCCGAGCATTTTGAAAAGCTTTCTCTGACCTTTGACGCAATTTACACGGGTTTTCTCGGAAGTGAAGCTCAAATTGAGATAGTTGAGAACTTTATTCGCCTTTTCGGAAAAAACTGTACCGTTATGGTAGACCCCGTAATGGGCGACGACGGTATGCTTTATTCGACATACAACGACGAATTGATGCGCGGAATGTCTCACCTTTGCAAGCATGCCGACATCATAACGCCAAATCTGACCGAAGCCTGTTTTTTGACGGGAATACCTTATAAAAACACGGCAAAAATGAGTGAGAGCGAACGCTCCGAATATCTTGATAACATTTGCGCGGCGCTTGAGACTGATAAAAAGAAAAAAATAGTAATTACGGGCATCTGCGACGGAAGCGAAAAGTTTGGAACGTACGGAATCGATCCCGATACGAAGTCTCGCTTTTTCCACTCGGTTCAAAGGATACCGAAAAATTATCCGGGAACGGGAGATCTTTTTGCCTCGGTGCTTCTCGGAGAATTTATAAGAACCGAAAATTTCGCCGATTCCACCGTGTTCGCGTCGGATTTTACATCAAAGGTAATGGAATATACCGCCAAATTCGACACCCCTGAGCGCGACGGAGTCGCGCTTGAATTATTCCTTGGCGACCTTACGGAACGCCTCAAAAAATCGTAAAGGAGACGCGTTATGGACGAACAAAAGCTTGAGACTAAGCGTTTTACCAAAAACGACGATTCGTTTATCTGCGCTCATTGCGGCAAAGAGGTCTCCCCCATGGGTACAAGCTCCCGCAATCACTGCCCGTTCTGTTTATGGTCGCTTCACGTTGACTTGATGCCCGGCGACCGCGCAAACGAATGCAGAGGGCAGATGCAGCCTATACGCTCCGAGCCCGACTCACGCCACGGCTTCGTTATCATACACAAATGTACGAAATGCGGTGAGATACGCAGAAACAGAGCCGCGCTGAACGCAAAAACTCAACCCGATAATCGCTCTCTACTTATTCGCCTTACGGCAGGAATAGAAAATATTTGAATAAAACACACAAAAACGGCGGGCTTCTCTGTCCGCCGTTTTTACAAAGGAAGATCATGAAAGATTTTGATATTGAAAAAGTATCCGCACTCTCCAAGCTTGAAATACGCGATTCCGAAAAAGAGACCTTGCGCCGCGAGATGAACTCTATGGTCACGTTTGCAAACAAGGTAAAAACGAGTGCGCAATATACTCCCGCTTCAAAAAACTATACCAAAGCAGTGCTGCGCTCCGATACCGTTTCTCAATCACTTGACAGAGAAGCACTGCTCGCTCAAGCTCCGCAAACCAAAAACGGATATATCTCGGTCGCGCGAGCCGTAAAGGAAAGCGAGGACGGCGTATGAAAAGCTTTTTGAACCGTTCCATTTCCGAACACGCAGAAGCGCTTAATAAAAAAGAATATTCGTCTGTCGAGCTGACACGCGAATTCCTCGAAAATATCAAGCACGATATCGGTGCGTATATCACCGTTTGCGAGGAAAAGGCTCTTTCCGACGCCAAGCGCGCCGACGAGCTTTTAGCTAAAGAAAAAAATATTTCGTGTCTTTGCGGTATTCCCTTTGCGGCAAAAGATAATCTTTGTACCAATGGCATACGCACAACAGCCGCTTCTCTTATGCTTGAAAACTATATTCCTCCATATGATGCAACCGTGATATCACGGCTCTATTCACACGGCGCAATTCTGCTTGGAAAAACCAATATGGACGAATTTGCCATGGGCTCGTCTACCGAAACGTCTGCTTTGAAAATTACGAGAAATCCCATCGATAAGTCTCGTGTCAGCGGCGGAAGCTCGGGCGGCTCTGCCGCCGCGGTCGCGGCAGACGAAGCCGTTTTCTCGCTTGGCTCGGACACGGGCGGCTCTGTCCGTCAGCCCGCCGCATTTTGTGGTCTCGTCGGGCTCTGCCCCACTTACAGTAGAATCTCCAGATACGGTCTTATCGCATTTGCGTCCTCACTTGACCGAGTGGGAATAATAACGAGAACTGTATGCGACAACGCTCTCGTGCTTAGCGCGATAGCGGGACACGACCCTCTTGACATGACCTCTGCAAAGCTCTCGGATAGCTTTGATATTGAGGAAAATATCTCGCTTCACGGCTTGCGTATAGGTATAGTTAACGAGCTTCTTTTTGGCGGTGCTTCAAATGACGTCAAAGCCGCCGTATTGAAAGCGGCTGAACACTTTAAATCTTTGGGCGCGGAGCTTGTGGAGATATCCTTGCCATCGGCAAATGAGGCATTGGAGGCGTATTACGTTATATCGAGCGCAGAGGCGTCGTCAAATCTTGCCCGTTTAGACGGAGTTCGCTACGGAACACGCGCAAAAGACACAGATAACCTTGAAGAACTGCTTTGCCGTTCTCGCTCCGAGGGCTTTGGCAGTGAGGTAAAACGACGTATAATGCTCGGCTCGTTCGCTCTCTCAAAGGGATATCTTGAGGAATATTACAAAAAAGCCTGCGCTATACGTGAACGCGTAAAAGCAGACTTTGAAGAAAGCTTTAAAAATTGCGACGTCTTGCTCACTCCGACCGCGCCAACCTCTGCGTTTCTTCTCGGCAAGGAGAGAAAAGACCCCACCGAAATATACGCGGGTGACATCTGTACCGTCCCGTCAAGCATTGCGGGTCTGCCCGCGCTCTCCATTCCCTGCGGCAAGGACGAAAGCGGTCTGCCGTTTGGTATGCAGCTGATAGCTCCCGCCTTTTGCGAGGCTCTTCTTTACAAGGTCGGATACGCTTACGAAAGGACGGAAACGCAAAATGAAATTAATTGACGATTACGAGCTCGTGGTCGGACTTGAGGTCCACGTCGAGCTAAAGACCGAAACGAAAATATTTTGCGCTTGTTCAACGAGATTCGGCGCGCGACCGAACACACAGTGCTGTCCCGTATGCATGGGACTCCCCGGTGCTATGCCCACACTTAACGAAAAGACGGTCGAGTACGCCGTTAGGGCAGGACTCGCGCTTGATTGCCGTATAAATCGCGTATCTCATTTTGACAGAAAAAATTATTTTTATCCCGACCTTCCGAAAGGATACCAGATATCGCAATACGACGAGCCTCTTTGTGAGCAAGGCGGCTTGGAGATAGCGGCCGAAAGCGGCGAAAAACGAATAAGAATAACTCGTATTCACATGGAAGAGGATGCGGGAAAGCTTATCCATGAGGGAAACGACACGCTTATAGACTGCAACCGTTGCGGTGTTCCGCTTATCGAGATAGTCACAGAGCCCGATATACGCTCCCCCGAGGAAGCAGTGGCGTTTCTGAAAAAGCTCCGCTCTATCCTCGTTTACGCGGGAGTCTCCGATTGCCGCATGAATGAAGGCTCTATGCGTTGCGACGTGAATCTTTCGGTTAGAAAGCTCGGAGAAAGCACTCTCGGAACACGAACCGAGATAAAAAATCTCAACTCGTTTGCCTTTACCGCAAAGGCGATAGAATCCGAATACGCAAGGCAGACAGAGGTACTTGAAAACGGCGGTATTATAGAGCAGGAGACCATGCGCTTTGATACTCAAACAGGAAAAACTTCAGCTATGCGCTCAAAGGAAAACGCGAACGATTACCGCTTCTTCCCCGAACCAGATATTCCGCCCCTCGTTATTGACGACGGATATATAGAGCTTATACGCAGAGCTCTTCCCGAGCTTCCAAACGAAAAGAAAAAAAGATACCAAAAAGATTTCGGATTGCATAATGATATCGCAAGCGTTCTCGTCTCCGACCGCGCTTTAGCCGAATACTTTGAAGCCGCGGCAAAGCTTACAGAGCACAAAAAGATACTTTCAAATCTTATAGCGACCGAGCTTTTGCGCCTCGTGGACGCGCAAAGAAACGATACGTTTACATCTCCGATCTCTTCGGAAAATATGGCAAAGCTTGCCTCTCTTGTCGGAGACGAAACAATAAATTCGTCGACGGCTAAAAAGCTTCTTTCGGAAATGTTCGATAAAGACATAGACCCCTGTGATGCCGTCCGTGAACGCGGACTCGCGCAGATAAACGACCGCGAGGCTCTTTTGCCGCTTGTCTGCCAAGCCCTCACCGAAAATCCAAGAGCAAAAAAAGATTATGCGGCAGGAAAGAAATTTGCTGCGAAAGCTATCGTCGGTCGAGTTATGGCTCTTACCTCAGGCAGAGCGAATCCGTCTCTCTTATCCAATATAGTGGAAGAAGAAATAAAAAAATAGGACAAAAAACAATGTTTTAAATCTTGACATAAAAAAATAATGAGCTATAATTATATATAGTAAACTCTATGTATAAATAAGGAGACCCATATGTCGATCAAGATACTCACCGAAGAAAATAAAATAATACTAAAAACAAAAAATACTATGTACGTAATGGAAATGCTGCACGGAAGATTTCCCGTTCATTTATATTACGGAAAAAACACCAAAAACACCGATTTTAATTTCGATAATAATTATCGCTCGTTTTCTCCATACTATGAAGAATACGGAAAGAGCTTCTCTCCCGACACCGCTCCGCTTGAATTTTCCTTTTTCGGATACGGTGATTTCAGATCATCAGCACTTAAAATTTTTAATAGCTCAAGCGGTTCGGATATTACCGATTTTATTTTCAGAAAAGCAAAAAAATTCCGCGGAAGAAAAGAAATTTCGGGACTTCCTTATGCCGAGGGCGCATCCGAAACTCTTGAGCTTATATTTGACGACGCAGTAACAAAAAGCGAGCTTCACCTTTATTACACCCTCTTCAACGATTGCGATGTAATATCCCGATATTTTACGCTGAAAAATAAAGGCAAAAACGATATACGTATAGAAAAGTGCATGAGCCTTTCACTCGATATTCAAAACAAAGAGTGCGATCTGATAAGCTTTCAGAGCAAATATTTTTACGAAAGACACGTCTGCCGCGAGCCATTGTATCAAGGTAACCGCCGCATAACGAGCCGCCGCGGATCGTCCTCTCATCACGCAAATCCATTTTTCGTAATAGCAGACCGCAAAGCAACAGAGGAAAAGGGCGAAGCTTACGGATTTAATTTTGTATACAGCGGAAGCTATCTAAATGAAATAGAGGTCGATCAAAACGGCACTGTTCGCGCGATGGTCGGTCTTGGCGACGAATGCTTTAATTATCTGCTCTGCGCAGACGAGGAGTTTACCTCACCCGAAGCAATAATGACTTACAGCGCAAAAGGTATCGGAGAGATCTCCCGCAATATGCACAGCTTCGTTCGTTCACACATACTTCCCGCTGACGTTTTCGCAAAACGCCCCGTCGTACTTAATTCTTGGGAAGCATTCCATTTCGATATAGACGAAGAGACAATGGTAAACTTCGCGAAAAGCGCTGTCGAATGCGGTATGGATATGGTCGTAATGGACGACGGTTGGTTTGGTTCGCGAAGAAATGATAAAGCAGGTCTCGGAGATTGGACTCCCTCCCATGAACTTTTCAAAAACGGTCTTAGAGCATTTGTTGACCGTGTACGCTCTACTGGAGTAAAATTCGGCATATGGATCGAACCCGAAATGGTAAACCCTGACAGCGATCTTTACAGAGCGCATCCCGATTGGGTGCTTTGCGCCGACGGACGAGAAAAGTTGCTCTCGCGAAATCAGCTTGTACTCGACATGGCAAATCCCGAGGTAATCGAATACCTTAAAGCAAGCTTTGATAAATGCTTCGAGGGCGTAAACATCGATTATTTCAAATGGGACATGAACCGAAATATGTCTCACCCCGAGTCTCCCTATCTTCCCGCAGAGCGAAAGAGAGAATCCTCTTATCGCTATATGCTCGGAGTATATGAATTTTTCCGTTGGCTGCGCGAGCGCTTCCCCAACGCTATGATCGAAAATTGCAGCGGCGGCGGCGGAAGATACGACCTCGGAATGATGAAATATTCTACGCAGATATGGACAAGTGACAATACGAATCCTCAGGATCGTATAAAAATACAGTACGGCAGCTCGTTTGGATATCCTGCAAGCGTCATGAGCTGTCACGTTGCAAACCGCAATTCCGAAATATCAGACCCCAAACTGCTCGAATTTGGTTTCCGAGTGGCTCTCAACGGCCCTCTGGGTTATGAACTTAATATCATAAACGCAGATGCAAGCGTAAAGAATACCATGAAAGATCAGATAAAAGAGTACCGTAAATATGAAGATCTTATAATGAATGGAGAATTCTACCGTCTTAAGAGTCCTTTTGAAGACGGCTGTTATGCTTACTATTTCGTTAAAAAGGATAACTCCGAAATATTGCTTTCCTACCTTCAGTCCGAAAGCGATAAAAAAGAAAGGGTACATAGGCTAAAGATCTCTCGCGCGATACGCGGAGTGATATACCGCGATAATCTGTCTGGTCTTGAGATCTCAGGCAATGAACTTCGAAAAGGAATAACCATAAAAGCCGACAAAGACGGCAAATATGCAAAAATGTTCCACTTTACTCTCTATGGATCGGGCTTAAAATACTAATTATATCGGCTCTGTCGCCTAAATAAAGGCGACAGAGCTTTTTATATACCAAAAACAAGGAAATATCACGTTTTTTTATTGACATTTTTAACCCTTTATGATATACTAATTCTGTATGTATTATAGATTTCATAAAGAAAGGGAATCAGCAATATGCAGGATAAATTCGATACAAAATATTCATTTGTCGAAAACGAAAAACAGATACTCAATTTTTGGGAAGAAAACGATTGCTTCAAAAAATTGAAGGAGAAAAACGCAAACGGTCCGAAGTACCGTTTTATTGACGGTCCTATCACCGCCAATAACCCCATGGGTATACATCACGTATGGGGCAGAACCTTAAAAGATACGTTTATAAAATATCACGCAATGAAGGGCTGCGACACTCACTACCGCAACGGCTTTGACTCTCAAGGTCTTTGGGTCGAGGTCGAGGTCGAAAAGGAGCTTGGCTTCAAAACAAAGCACGATATCGAGGCTTACGGTCTTGACAAGTTCACCGATAAGTGTATCGAACGTGTAAAGAAATATTCGGGCGTTATTACAGAGCAGTCAAAAAGACTCGGTCAGTGGATGGACTGGGATAACTCCTATTACACCTACACCGACGAAAATATTCAGGGCATCTGGACGTTCCTCAAGAAATGTCACGAGGGCGGATGGATACGTCAAGTATACAAGCCTATGCCTTGGTGCTCACGTTGCGGAACATCGCTCTCCGAGCATGAAATGACAGGCTCTTACAAGGAAATAGAGCATGAGGCAGTATTCTTCAAGCTTCCTATCAAGGACACGAACGACTATATCCTTGTTTGGACTACAACTCCTTGGACACTTTCGGCAAACGTAGCACTTGCTGTAAACGAGAAGATGACCTACGTTCGTCTGCACGTTGAGGGCGAGGAGCACAACTACATCACAAGTGAAAATTATTTCAAGCAGAAGTTCGCAGGAAAAGAGGGCGTAACTCTTCTTGATACTATGACAGGCGCAGACCTTGAAGGTCTTGAGTACGAGACCTGCTTCCCCGAGATCGAAGAGCAGAATTTCGCTCATAAGATAGTTCTTTGGGACGAGGTTGCTGACGACGAGGGATGCGGAGTCGTTCATATCGCTCCCGGATGCGGAGCAGAGGACTTTGCTCTCGGCGAATCTATCGGACTTCCCAAGATAATCCCCGTTGACGAATACGGTATATTCTATAAGGGATTTAGCTTCCTTTCGGGACTTGACGCGCAGGAATGCCGTCAGCTCGTATTTGAGGAGCTTAAGTCTCGCGGAAAACTTTTCTATACACATAAGTATAAGCACAGCTACCCTGTTTGCTGGAGATGTAAGAAAGAAATTATCTTCCGTCTTGGCAAAGAGTGGGCAATCGCTGTTGACGAGCTTCGTCCGAAGCTTATCGAAAACGCAAAGAAGGTTCGTTGGGAGCCTGCATATCAAGGCAAGAGAATGCTCGACTGGCTTGAGAATATGTCCGATTGGAATATCTCGCGTAAGCGTTTCTACGGACTTCCCCTGCCCTTCTATCTCTGCGACTGCGGAGAGCTTACCGTTGTCGCTAACCGCGACGAGCTCCGTGAGCTTGCGATAGATAAGTCTAAAGTAGATGCTATTCCTCACCTCCACCGTCCTTGGATAGACGAGGCAAAGATCGCCTGTCCCAAGTGCGGCGCGGCAGTAACACGCGTAACTCAGGTCGGCGACGTTTGGCTTGACGCGGGTATCGTTCCTTTCTCGACACTCAAATACCTCACCGATAAGGATTACTGGAAGCAGTACTTCCCCGCATCCAACGTAATTGAGATGAAGGAGCAGATAAGACTTTGGTTCTATTCTATGCTCTTTATGAGTACCGTGCTTGTAGGCGAGCCGCCTTACGAGAGAGTAACCACTCACGGTATGGTAGTTTCCGAGGACGGAAGCAGATTCTCAAAGACAGGATTCATGATAAGATTTGACGAGGCGGCAGACGTTATCGGCGCTGACGCATCAAGATACATCTACTCCTCCTCCTCTACCTCTACCGACGTTCGCTTCGGCTTCAACCTCGGTGACGAGGCAAAGAGAAAGCTCCTCGCTTTCTGGAATCTCGAAACGTTCTTCGCGACCTATGCGGATATCGACGACGTAAAAGTAGACCTTTCGAAGCTCGACGTAAACAAGCTCAACGCTATCGACCGTTGGCTCGTTATCAAAACGAATCAATTTATCAAGGACGCTACCAAGTACATGGACGACGCTTCTACCCGTGAGGTAATTGCTTACTTTGAAGCATTTGTAAACGATATCTCCAACTTCTACGTCCGCGTAAACCGCGCTCGCTTCTGGAGCACAGATTGCAGTGAAGATAAGATGAACGCGTACAGCGTACTCTTCTACGCTATAAAGACCATTACTCAGGTAATGGCTCCTATCACGCCCTTCATCACCGAGACTACTTGGCAGAGATTTATAAAGAGATATTCCGACGAGAGCGCTATCTCGGTATTCCTTACCGATTATCCTACCGTTGCTCCCGAATTCGATATCAATGACGATAAGATCCTTTCCGACGTTGAAAAGGCTCGTGATATAATTTCTCTCGGACTTAAGCTCCGTAACGAAAAGCAGATAAAGATCCGTCAGCCTCTCTCTACCATCTACGTTGATGCAAGCGAGGAAAACCACAGCGCTATCGAGACCTTTGGCTCGGTTATCTTGAGCGAGCTGAATATCGGCGAGATCAAGGAGCTTGCGGATACAAGCGCGCTTGAATCTAACTTCCTCACCGTAAACTTTAAGGTTGCGGGACGCGTTCTCAAGAATAGAGCTAATGACGTAAAGGCTTACCTTGCAACGCTTGACGGCGAGGCACAGCAGAAGCTTTCCGATGACGTAAAGGCAGGCAAGAGCATTTCGGTACTTGATATAGAAAATATCGAGCCCGACGTATTTACCGTAAACTCGCAGGCTGCAGAGCATATTGCTATTTACAAAAATAACGATACTTTCGTAGCTATTGATACGACGATCTCCGAGGAGCTTGCGCGCGCAGGAATCCTTCGTGACATCGTTCGTCAGTGTCAGGTATTCCGTAAGACCGCTGGCTTTGACGTAAGCGACAGGATCTATATCTCCTTTGAGACCGATTCCGAGCTTATCAACAGTATAATCGAAGAAAAGAAGGATTCGCTTTGCCACGACCTTCTCGCTACGATTTCCGCTCCCACGAACGTTGAGTTCACGGGAACTATCGACCTTGACGGAACTGTTATCACCGTTAAGCTTCAGAGACAGTAAATAAATATTGGGGCTGCTTCATTTAGATGTTTTATTCTAAATGAAACAGCCCTTTCACTCTTAATATCGACTTATTTACAAAGCGAAATAAGCCGCACATAGCTGATTAAATATGATTTTATATTTTCTATTGACATTATTAACATATTATGGTAAAATATATATAGAAAAAACATACTTATCAGAAAGGTTAAATTCTTATTTTAATAATCAAAAATTGGAGGTGATTGCAATGGGACACTTTTTTAGCAACGTGATAAAGTGTTATTGCGTTACCTTTTTGTTTTTTATATAATATAATTTTGGAGGTAATTATGAAAAAAACAATTTCTGCTTTTATTTTAGTTATTTTTATACTACAAATTTTTTCTTCTGTTGCTATACAAGTAAGTGCAGCTGTTCCACCTACTTCAAATATAATCCCTAATGGCATTTATTACATTAGAAATCAACGTTCGGGATTATATTTAGACGTTTATAACAATGGCACAACGGATAATACAGTGGTTCAACAATATTATTATAACGGTGGAGATAACCAAAGATTTCAAATTAAAATTGTTTCTGTGGGTGTGTATGAAATCATTCCTCTTCATGCTGTTGGAATGCGTCTTGATGTGTACAATGCAGGTACGAACAATGATGACCCTGTGCATATTTACACATCAAATTCAACAGTTGCTCAAAAATTCAAAATTGTACCAACAGGTAATGGAGATAACTCTTTTAAAATTCTTACCGCTACCTCGGATTATACAAAATGTATAACCGCACAGCACGCTTCGATGAGTCCGTCTAATATAATTCAATACTCGTATGGCAACAACGGTAATGAAGATAATGACCATTGGTATTTTGAAGACGTAACTCTTAACGAAAAAACGATTGTAACTTTATCTGCCGGAGAAACTAAATCATTTGAAATTACAATTCCCGACAATATGTATTATTCTATTGAAACTACGCAATATGGTATATCAACAGTTGATACATACTTAACAGTAAATAATCTTTCTACCGGAAATGTATACAATGATGATGGTGGCGTAGGCTTGTATTCCTTTATAGGGTTTAACAATCAAGGAGGACGCAACTTAACGATTTCTGTTAGATTGTATAATTCAAGCTCAGCGGGAAGTTTTTATTTACAAATAAGAAAGCAAAAAGCGGTTTATTATGGTTTCGAGTATGATGATATAAGCACTATAGAGGATTTAAATACGCCATACGATGCTTTTTCCAATTTGTATAATTCATTTAAATACGAAAACAAAAATGCTTCTCATTTTTCGGAAATTGATGAACGAGGATATAATAGGTATAATAGTGAAATAGTATTCTTTAGCGGTCACGGTTATAAAAACTCCGAAACAACAGAGTTTGGATTTGGGATTTCATTCAACAATGATACAAGTTTTTATTTATCTAATATAGGTAATATGAACAATGTTCGAGTTGCAGTTTGGTCAGCATGTTATTCATCAAATACCAATAATAGCGACAGTACATCTTTTGTTGATAGATCGGTTTCAACTGGTGCAAAATCAGCTATCGGTTTTCCTGATACGGTTACGACCACTTCTTCCATAAGCTTTACAAATGATTTGTTTATAAAGCTATCAGAAGGATATACTGTTGGAGATGCCGCCGAATATGCAGCAAAACAAATAATATGGCCTTGGGATAATGTTAAAGATTATAGAATTGCAGGTTCTTCAAGCACTACTTTGACTACGCCTAATTACACAAAATCATTGGCTATGCCTTCACAAAACAATATAGAGAGTAACTATTACTCTCTGATCAATAATGATTATACATCATTTGACAATGGCAATACTACTCGGTACTATTTGACTATTAATGGGGTATTAACCAATCAATTTGTTGATGTAGCTAATAAAGATTATCCCCAAGCCTTTGTTGCTCAAAACTATACTGTAGATGATGAAATTACCGTACTGCCTATATTGGTAAAATACGACACTATAAGTACGAGTACTGAAGAAAAGCATCTTGTCTATATAGTTGAAAATAACATAGCTACTCCAGTATTAATATCTTACGTAACTATTACGGAAGATAACGGTGCTACTTACTCGGAAGCAATATGTCGCAATTTAAACAGCGGTAAATACATAGATTACAGTATGATAAATAGAGTAAAGGAGATCTGTCATGCGAATAATAACTAAAAAACACATTCTATCAATTATTTCTGTACTATCCATATTAACAATAACGCTTTTATTTACCTCTTGCTCCTCTTTGTTTACCAAACCGCTAATCGATGAATTACCAAATGAAAAGATAGTTAGTGTAGTTAGAGTATACAGAGACATTGAAGGAGAAGATATAGAAATAGAGACAGAGCTTTCTGAAGAAAACATAAACTCGTTTAACGATTATTTAAAAGATTTAAGATTCAAAGAGCGAAAAAATTTTGGGAAGATAAAAACAAGCATATACGACAGTGTGCATTATATCATCACATATGATAATAATTACACAGTGAAATTAAGCGAACATCATCTTTCAGTGCTTAACAACGGTGAAAATGTACAAAAACTATCCTTTGACAATATGCTGCCAAGCGATGCATTTGATGAGATAGATAAACTGTTCGAAAATTGAGAGATTTATCTCGAAAATTTTTACAAAAAGCCACTTTTGTTATCATTTTTTTGATATCAAAAGTGGCTTTTTCTTTTTTATTATTTCGTGTGTTTTTGTTCTGCGGTAAATGAGACTATCCCTTGCATTAATAAGTTCCGCTGTCAAGCATCCAAACTCCGTCCTGAAGTATCATGGTAAGCTTAACGTTAAGGCGTTCGTTAGGTCTTGATTCAAGATATGAGTCAATAGATATTGTAACGAAATCCTTTCTCTTCGGTCTTACTATTTTTGCGGTGCTGAAATCGTAAATTCTTTTTTCCTTTACGAGCGGCTCGTAGGTGTTCGACATCATTAAATTAATAATACCGTCATCGTCCTCGTATTCCATATAACGCGCGGTATTACTCGTAAGCGTTGTACCCGATTTAACTACCGTTCCGTCGAAGAGAGATTCGTACAGCGAGCTCAGATAATCCATCGAATACACCTTTTCGGCTGCGGCTTTTATCTGCTCTATCGATTGATATTCACTCTCGGAGTTCACATAATTATAACCATCTGGGTCGCTCTTTTTGTAATAAAACTCATAGTGAGGCTCAACGTAATTTTCAAGAGAGTAAGCATAAACAGTACCGTTTTCAAATATGAGAGTACGGCTTTCGTCCTTTTCCTTTACTACCTGAACGTAAGAATACGGATCGATATATGATGAGCGATAGGCTATTACTCTTCCAAGCTCCTTATCGTTTATCTCGTAGTAATAGGTTCGCGTATTTGTCTCTTCGTCGATAATTACTTCCGTCGTTTCACGCGGATCGTATACGTGCTCGTAAACGGGCAGACCGTAGCCGAAAAATATATCATTTATTTTGTACGACGCGTCGATAAGCTCTCGCAAACGCGCCTCTATCTCGATAAATTCGGGAGCTTTTCCGCAAGAAGTGAAAACCGTCAAAGAAGATACGAGCATCAAAATACCTATAAAAAGAGAAATTATCCTTTTCATAGTCCTTTATCCTTTCTTTTAAACGGGACTGCCGAAAAATATTCGCGGCAGTCCCAAAAACTATATTATTCTACCGTTTCTTCGGTTGATTCGACCGCAGTTTCGGTAACATTTACATCTTCCTCGGGCGCATCAAGCTCCTCGTCGTCCTCACGGGCAACCTTTGTGAAGTTGACAAGCTTCTGCTCCTCTCCAAGACGCATCATAATAACGCCTCCCGCCGTTCTCGAGTAAACAGGGATATCCTTAACGGGAGTTCTTATTATCGTTCCTCCGTCGGTTATCATCATAAGGTCGTCGTCGTCACTAACAGTCTCTATGCCGCAAAGCATACCCGTCTTATCGCTAAGCTTATGGCAGGTAACACCAAAGCCGCCGCGGTTCTTCATTTCTCTGAAATCGGAGAACGGCGTTCTCTTTCCGTATCCGTTCTCGGTAACGGTGACCATGCTCTGCGCATCGTCAACTATAGCAACACCCGTAACGTAATCGCCGTCACGCAGAGAGATTCCCTTTACGCCGCGCGCCGTTCTTCCCATCGCGCGAACGTTTGCCTCGGTATAACGTACGGCACAGCCGTGAGCCGTTGCAAGTACGATATCGCATTCTCCATGCGTATGCATAACGAATACGAGCTCATCTCCCTCGTCAAGCGACAGAGCGATCTTTCCGCCCTTGCGCTGATATTCATACTGCGTGAGAAGCGTACGCTTGATAATACCATTTCTAGTTACCATCGTGAGATATTCGCCCTCGTTGAAGCCCTCTACGCTGATAAGAGCTGTGACCTTTTCCTCGGGGAGCATCTCAATGATATTTACGATATTAGTTCCCTTTGCCGTTCTTGAAGCTTCGGGTATCTGATAAGCCTTGCGCGTGTGTACCTTACCCTTGTTCGTAAACATCATAAGATACGAATGGCTGTGAACGCTTATCACGTTCTCTATAAAGTCGTCTTGCTTTGTAGACATACCGATAATACCCTTACCTCCTCTGCGTTGAGCAGAATAAGTGTCGGCAGGCAAACGCTTTATATATCCAGCGTGAGTCATGGTAATAACGCAGTTGTGCTTTTCTATGAGATCCTCAAGCTCGATATCGTCGGTAGCCGCGACTATTTCAGTACGTCTTTCATCTGCGAACTTGCGGCGTATCTCGCCCATTTCGTCCTTGATTATCTGGTCTATCTTATGCTCGTCGGCAAGTATTCCCTCAAGCTCGATTATAAGCGCGTGCAATCTTGCAAGCTCCTCCTCTATCTTGTCTCTCTCCATGCCCGTAAGCTTACCGAGAGTCATCTCAACGATAGCTTGAGCCTGCGCGTCGGAAAGCTGACGGATATTTCCAAGCTCGTTCTGATAGCCGTCCTTATAAGTAACCGTGAAAAATTCTGCCATCAAGCGCTCTTTAGCCTCGGGAATGGAACGAGAGGTCTTCATTATCTCAACGATTCGGTCTATATTGTCGATAGCGATATGATAGCCCTCGAATATATGCGCTCTCGCCTTTGCCTTATCAAGCTCAAACTGCGTACGGCGGTAAATTACCGAACGCTGATGCGTGATATAGTGGTCGAGTATCTGCGGAAGCGATAATACCTTCGGCTCGTTGTTTACGAGCGCTAACATATTGATAGCGCAGGTGTCCTCAAGCTGAGAATATTTATAAAGCTGGTTGAGTATTACCTGACCGTTAGCGTCTCTGCGGTATTCGATAACGATACGCATACCGTCTCTGCCCGACTCGTCGCGAAGCTCTGTAATACCCTCTATTCTCTTTTCCTTTACAAGATCGGCAATAGCCTTACAAAGAACGCTCTTGTTTACCTGATAAGGAATCTCGGTAACGATTATTCTGTGCTTGTCCTCTTCGATATTAGCCTTAGCTCTTACCATAACGCGTCCGCGTCCCGTGGTGTACGCCTGAATAATACCGTTTACGCCGTAAATAGTTGCGTTTGTCGGGAAGTCGGGACCTTTTACGTATTCCATAAGGTCAAGCACCGAGCATTCGGGATTGTCCATTCTGTAAATCGTCGCGTCGATTACCTCTCCAAGATTGTGAGGCGGAATATACGTTGCCATACCGACAGCGATACCTACTGAACCGTTTACAAGAAGGTTCGGAAAACGAGAAGGAAGTACGCGAGGCTCTTTTAAGCGGTTATCGAAGTTGGGCATAAAGTCAACTACATCCTTTTCGATATCGCTCATAAGCTCGTCCGCGATCTTCGACATTCTCGCCTCGGTATAACGGTATGCAGCCGCGCCGTCTCCGTCGACAGAACCGAAGTTACCGTGTCCCTCTACAAGAGGATAACGCAGAGAAAAGTCCTGCGCCATACGAACCATAGTTCCGTAAACGGCAGCGTCACCGTGAGGGTGATAACGTCCGAGAACGTTACCGACCGTCGTAGCCGATTTTCTGAAAGGCTTATCGTAGGTCAAATGGTCCTCGTACATAGCGTACATGATACGTCTCTGACCCGGCTTCATACCGTCGCGTACATCGGGAAGAGCACGTGCGGCAATTACCGACATGGAATATTCGATAAAGGATCTCTTTACCTCTTTTTCCATTTCGACTTCAACTATTTTTTGGTCCTTAAATTCAATGTTTTCGTTTTCCAATTTTTAATACCTGCCAAATTGTTTATTTGTCGTTTAGTTTGAATTTTTAAAAGAATCAATCCCACAGATACCCTGTGGAAAAAGCTCTCGACTTTTTGCGCTTTTTTTCGAAAAAATATTCCAATTTTCCTTTATTTTTTAAGGAGTGTAAATACTTTTTACACAAACTTTTCAACACCCTGTGGAAAAGTTATATGATGCGATGGACGCGCTGAGGGAAAGGTCATCACTAAGGCTTCCTTTACACAAGGGAGGCTTTTTACTTGTACTAACACCGTCTTATAATTTTTTAGAAAGTTCTTTGAGAGCTCGAGAACTTTCTTTCAAGAAAGTTCTCGAACGCGTCCTCATATATCCAAATTCTCCGCGAATTTTGCGTTCTGCTCGATAAATTCACGACGAGGCTCGACCTGATCACCCATAAGAAGAGAGAAGGTGGCGTCACACGCGAGAGCGTCCTCGGTGGTCACTTTAAGAAGCGTTCTGCGCTCTGGGTCCATAGTAGTTGCCCAGAGCTGTTCAGCGTCCATCTCACCAAGACCTTTATAGCGGTCAGCTTCAACGTTGCTGCCGCCGCCAAGCTCGGCAATACATTTATCTCTTTCCGCGTCGGAGAAAGCGTAAAGTTCGGGTGATTTACCCGTTCTCTTATAAACTCTGTAAAGAGGCGGCTGTGCAAGGTAGATATGACCCTCCTCGATAAGCTGACGCATATGGCGGAAGAAGAAAGTAAGAAGAAGTATTCTTATATGCGATCCGTCAACGTCGGCATCCGCCATTATAATTATCTTACCGTAGCGGAGCTTTGATATATCGAAATCCTCTCCAATACCACAACCAAGCGCTTGAATTATCGGTATGAGCGACTGGTTTCCGTAGACCTTATCAAGTCTGCTCTTTTCAACGTTAAGCACCTTTCCGCGAAGAGGAAGTATAGCTTGGAATTTTGAGTTTCTTCCCATCTTTGCAGAGCCTCCCGCGGAGTCTCCCTCTACAAGATAAAGCTCTGTAAACTCCGCTCTGCGCTCGTTGCAATCCGCTAATTTTCCGGGGAGAGAAGAGCCTTCAAGCAATCCCTTTCTTCTCGTAAGCTCACGCGCCTTTCTTGCAGCCTCGCGCGCTCTTGCCGCAGCAAGAGATTTTTCAAGTATAGCCTTTGCGACTGACGGATTTTCTTCAAAAAATTCCGCAAGCTTTGTTTTTAAGGTGTTCTCAACAAGAGTTCTTATATCAGAGTTACCGAGCTTTGCTTTAGTCTGGCTTTCAAACTGCGCGTTCTCAAGCTTTACGCTGACTATCGCGCAAAGTCCCTCTCTAACATCCTCGCCCGAAAGATTCTTGTCGCTATCCTTCAAGATTCCCGCTTTTCTTGCGTAGTTGTTGAGAACGTAGGTAAGTCCTGTTTTGAATCCTGTCTCGTGAGTACCGCCCTCAATAGTGTTCATGTTATTTGCAAAGGTAAGAAGAGTCTCATCATAGCAATCGTTGTATTGGAGAGCTATCTCGGCAACACTGCTTCCCTCCTCGGCTTTCATGTAAATAACGTCGGGGTGGATAAGCTGGCAGTGCTTATTCTCGTTAATGTAACTTACAAAGGTACGGATACCGCCTTCGTAATGATAGGTATTTTCAACTATTTCCTCTCCGCGCGTATCGATAAGAACTATCTTTATACCGCCGTTAAGGAACGCCTGCTCACGCATACGCTTTGCAAGAGTTTCATATTCGAATACCGTCTCCTCAAAGATGGTGGGATCGGGCTTAAAGGTTACCTTTACTCCGTGAGGACGCTCTGGATATTCTCCCTCGTCCTTAAAAGGACGCGCTACGTGTCCGCGCTCAAATCTTTCGGTATAGCGTCTGCCCTCGTAGCAGTTATCAAGCTCTACCCACTCTGAAAGAGCGTTTACAACAGATGCTCCGACTCCGTGAAGACCTCCCGCTATCTTATATCCTCCTCCGCCGAATTTTCCTCCCGCGTGAAGTATCGTATAAACGACTTCAGGCGTAGGTATTCCTTGCTTCGGGTGGATAGCCGCGGGAATTCCGCGTCCGTTATCCTCTATCGTTACGCTATTGTCGGGATTTATAGTCACATTTATCTCGTCACAATATCCCGCCAGAGCCTCGTCGATCGAGTTATCGACTATTTCATATACAAGATGGTGAAGTCCGCGAATAGACGTCGTTCCGATATACATACCGGGACGCTTTCTTACTGCCTCAAGGCCCTCAAGTACCTGTATTTGATTTTCATCATACACCTGATGTTCGTTTTGTTCCATTTTTTATATTGATCCTTTCATGGTTTTGCTGTTTCTTGTATCTTTACTTTTTTAATTTCAGTTAAATATTCAATTCTTCTATTCTTCCCTTTAGCGCCGATGTCGAAAGCTGAGAAAAGCATATTCTGTATTCTCCGTTTTCAAGGTACAGCACAAAAGATTTCGGTATCTCAAGTATTGCGGATTCTACCGCGTTCTCCCTTTGCTTTGCCGACAGATATTTTCTCGTTACGGACGAAAGAGTCGCGTTATCCATATCAAAAATACCGATAACATCTCGAAGCCTTACGTTTTTGTTATTTCCTACGTGTAAAAACATATTGAAATACCTCAATTATATCTTCCGTTCTCAACGCGTATTATCTTTGCGTCTTTAAAGCGTGAAATACTTTCCGACTCGCAAGTCGTCATTATGACCTGCTTTTCATGTATCTTATTGATAAGATATTCTCGTCTTGAAGCATCAAGCTCGGATAAAACGTCGTCAAAAAGAAATACGGGCTGATCTCCAAACTCTTCCTTACATATTTCTCCCTCGGCAAGCTTCATAGCTAAAGCCAATGATCTCTGCTGACCTTGAGACGCGTAAATTCTTGCGCTCTTGCCATTAAGTCTTATATCAAGATCGTCCTTGTGTATTCCCCACAAGGTAGCTCCTGCGGCGATCTCTCGCTCGTGAGAGGACATAAGAAGCTCAAAATACTTTTTCTTAACAAGCTCTCTGTTGAAATATTCCTCTTCATTCTGATTCGAAGAACCATCGTAAACGAGAGTAGGCTTCTCTTTCTCCCCCGTCATTTCAAAAAAACAATTTGAAATATGACCCGAAGCTCTTCTTATAAACTTGAGTCTCATATCGGATATAATAGCCGCTTCGGCCGCGAGCTGATCGCTCCAAAGCTCTACCGTCGCGTCAAATGTCCTTCTGTCATTAAAAGCATTTTTTATCAATGCGTTTCTCTGCTTTAAAACGTAATTGTATTTTTGAAGAGAGTGTATATACATCGGATACATTCGGCTTATCGCCATATCGAGATATCCTCTGCGCGCCGCAGGACCGTCCTTGATAAGCGAAAGATGCTCAGGACAAAACAGTACGGCGCGAAAAGAACCTACTATATCCGAAAGCTTATCCATCTTTACTCCGTTTTTTTCTACGAGCTTTTGCTTATCGCGGAAAATTTTGATATGAAGCTTTTGATCTCGCTTTGAATCCTTGTAAAAAAGCTCTATATCGGCGGCACTCTGTCCGAATCTTATCATTTCGGACGTATGTGACGCGCGAAAGCTTCTGCCAACCGACGAATAGAAAACAGCTTCTAAAAGATTTGTCTTTCCTTGAGCGTTTTCTCCTACGAGAATATTAACGCCCTCCGAAAAATCGACCTTACATTCCTCTATATTTCTAAAATCCGCGGCTTTTACCGTTTTACAATACATTTGTCAAAGAATCATTCCTTCGTTCTTACAGGGAGAAGCATAAATATCTCTTCCTCGCCTACGTTTCCATTTTCGTCGCAGGGCTGGATATTCATACTTGTCAAAGGAGAAGACATCTTTAACATAAGCTTTTCGGAATCACAAGCTCTTATGGTATCTATAAGGAAACGGTTATTAAAAGCAATAACTATATCGTCTCCCTCGTGATTTATCGCAAGCTCGTCATATGTGCTTCCCGCAGAAGAAACTGCTGATATCTTCAAAGCCGCTTCATTTACGTCAAGCTTAACGTGTGAACGAACGCTTCCCGCTATCTTTTCTTCGGTAATAAGCGCTGCGCGCTCAAGAGCCGAAACTAATTCTCTCTTGTCGGCAATAACGCTTATTCTGTGATTGTTCATGATTATTCTGTTGTAATCTATATACTCTCCGTCAACGAGGCGAGAGAAGAAAGTAAGATCTCCGATAAGAAATACTATATGCTTTCTCGTGATATAGATCTGCGTTACCGATTCCTCATCATCGGAAAGAAGTCTTGAAAGCTCGTTTACAGTCTTCACGGGAATTATAAAGCCAAACTCAAGATGCGCGTTTCCGTTAGTATTCTTGTTTACAAGCTCTGTCGTTCGGCAGCATTTTGCGAGCTTAAAGCTATCACAGGATACCATCATGATAGAATCGTCGGTTATCTTGCAATAAGTACCGTTCAAAACGTTTCTCTGGTCGTTTACACCCATAGCAAACGATACTTGACCTATCATCTTCTTTACTACCGCCTGACCGATAATAAAGCTTCTGTCGCTGACAAGATCGGGAATAGACGGAAAATCCGAGCCCTTTAACGCGTTCATCTTATGGGAAGAGCGTCCGCTGAAGATACAAGCCGTAAGCTTTTCATCAACGGTAAGAGTTACCTCGTCTCCTTCCATTACGCGCAACGTCTGGTTGAATTTTTGAGCGTTGATAATGTAGCAACCCTCTTCAATTACCTTAGCTTCAATAGTAATTCTTACCCCTTTTTCAAGGTCGTAGGTAGTCATAATGCAGGTATCTGGCATTTTTGCCTCTATCATGATACCTTCAATAGTCGAAAGAGTGGATTTACCTGAAACTGCGCACATAAGTGGTGCTACTGCCGCGCTAACGGCTGAACGGTTGAATATGATCTTCATACTTTTTCTCCTTTCGCGTTTCTCGCGCGATAAATAAAAATAAATTAATTATATATAGTTTATAGTAGTATTAGTAATAGGGGGTGTGCAAAGTGTGGAAAAGTCTTGAAAGCCTTGTCGTGTATGACTTTTTTACGTTTATATTTTTTAGAAGTACCATGTAAAACTGACGGTAAAAATGTGTAAACTATTTCTTTTTTATTCGAGCTTTTTCGATATTATTTTTTTAGATCTTATTTAGTGAGGATTTTTACAAACAGATAAAAATATTTTTAAAAACCTTTTATTATCTTCTTGTGGAAAAAGCTTTAAAAACGGAAAATTATCTGCGTTTTCAACATCTTTAAAAATCGTTTTTAACATTTAAAATCGTTGATATTTAAAGCTATTCACTTTTTTAACACATGGTATATCTTAATAAATAAAAACTTGTGTAAAACTATGTGAAAACTGTTTAATATCCGTATATTAATCAGTAATGTCTTTTATAAGTCCTTCTATTTCAAGATTAAACAAAGGATCTTTTGATATCTTTTCTGATATACGGTCAGAGGAAGCCATAGCGGTCGTATGGTCTCTGTTAAACAATCTTCCTATGTTCGGAAAAGACATTTCGGTAATCGCGCGTATGAGATAAATAGTTATGTGTCTTGCTTGAGCGATATCTTTATTTCTTTTCGTTCCGATAAGATCTTCTTTATTTATTCCGTATTTTTTGAAAACGGCAGTAAATATTTTTTCGACCGTAACGTTTATAGGCTCTGCTCCGCCAAGAAGCTCCGCGATACAGTTTTTAGCCATGTCAATGGTGATATTCTGTCCCGAAAGGAAGCACTTTGCGCTTAGCTTTTTGATAGCTCCCTCGAGCTGTCTTATGTTTGAGCGGAGATTTTCCGCAAGGAAGTTCAGAACATCGTCGGGAATATTTATATTTATCTGCTCGGCTTTCTTTTTGATTATTGCCACGCGAAGCTCAAAGTCAGGCGGCTGTATATCGGCTATAAGTCCCCATTCAAATCTTGTTTTCAGACGGTCCTCAAGCGTTTGAATATCCTTTGGAGGACGGTCAGACGTTAAGATTATCTGTTTATTTGACTCGTAAAGGTTATTGAAAGTATGGAAAAATTCCTCTTGAGTAGAATCCTTACCCGCTATAAACTGAATATCGTCTATCAAAAGAATGTCGCAATTACGGTATTTTTCATGAAATTTTGACATTTCATATTTTGCGATACATTCTATCATTTCATTGGTAAATTCGTCTCCCTTTATATAAACGACTCTGGTATCGGGCTTTTTGCGGCGTATCTCGTTTACCACCGCGCTCATAAGGTGAGTTTTTCCAAGTCCGCTCGGGCCGTAAATAAACAAAGGATTATAATCCATAGCAGGTCTATCCGCAACGGCAGTACAAGCGGCGTGAGCAAATTTATTGGAGTTGCCTACTATAAAATTGTCAAACGTATATTGGAAGTTATAATTTTGAGGTAAAAGGCTTTGATCGTCCGCTCTTTTTATATTGTCGTTATTTTCGGCAGTTGAAGTATTATTTTCTTTTTCGTTTGAATTATTGAGATGCATCTGCTTTTTCAACTGATCCACGTCTGTCGTTTTTCCCGTAAAGATAACGTCAACGTCAACGTCGAACCCGAGGCTAAGTGAAAATCCCGAGGCTATGATATCGATATATCTTTCTTTGACGACCTTAAGGTTAAATTCGGTCTGACACGAAAGAGTTATTTTATTATTATCATATGAATGAACTTTAAGAGGATCAAACCAAAGCGTTATTATCTGTTGTCCGAGATTTTGTAAAAGAGAGGCTTTTACAGATTCCCATATGTTAGATATATCGTCAAGATAAGACATATTTTCTCCGTTCTACCGCGCAAAAAAAGTAATATTTTGATAATAAAAACAATTTGCGCAGTTTAATAATTATACTGTATATATTATATCATATATATCTATTTTTTGCAAGAGTTTGAACAATATTTTTTAAAATTTTCTTCAAATATATAATATATATATATTATAAAATTTCAGTCAATTTTTTATTAAAAAAGCAGCTTGATTTATTGACATTTATTCGTTTTTGTTGTATAATCAAAACGAAAGGCAGGTTATTATGAAAAAAATTCGTTACGTTGTAAAAGGAATGAGTTGCGCTGCTTGTGTTTCACATGTTGAACACGCCGCAAAAAAGGTCGTTTTAAGTGAAAATTTCGGCGTCAGCTTACTTACCAATACACTTACCGTTACCGTAGAAGACGAAGTTGATGAAGAAAAGCTTTTTAATTCTTTACGCAAAGAGATAAGCCTTGCGGGATATGGTCTTATGCGTGAAAAAACGGGAAAAGACAGTGAAAATGAAACGAGAAAACAAAATAAGTCCGCGCTTATAAGACTTATAGCTTCTTGTATCTTAACTATTTCCCTTATGTACGTTTCTATGGGAAGTATGATCGGCATTCCCGTACCAAAAGCTTTCTATGAAAACGCGCTCATTTTTGCACTTATTCAGCTTTTTTTAACTATACCGGTTATAATTCTCAATTTTAAATTTTATAAAAACGGATACGCCGCGCTTTTCCGCCTTGCTCCTAATATGGATTCGCTTATAGCTATAGGTTCGTCCGCTTCTCTTGTTTACGGAATAGCAGCGATAGTATTTATAGGCTACGGAATCAGCTCAGGTAATGACGCTCTCGTTCACTCTTACAGGCATAATCTTTATTTTGAATCCGCGGCTATGATACTTACGCTCGTAAGCCTTGGAAAGATGCTTGAGGGCAGAGCAAAGGCTAATGCCGCGTCTGCTATCGGAAAGCTTGCGGATATGATGCCGTCTTCCGCTACCGTTATAAAAGACGGAGTAAAGACCGAGGTTTTGATAGAAGAGATAAAGGTCGGCGATATCGTTGCAATTCGAGCGGGAGAGATAATCCCCGTTGACGGACGGGTTATAAGCGGAAATGCTTCTGTTAATGAAAGCGCTATAAGCGGAGAAAGCATACCTGTGGAAAAAGAACACGGTGATGAGGTACGCGCTGTGTGTACTTTGACGGGAGGTTACATTGAAATAAGAGCAGAGCGCGTAGGCGGTGATACGTCATTCTCTAAAATATTGGAATTACTTGAAGATGCGGCAGCTTCGAAAGCTCCTATATCACGGCTTGCAGACCGTGTCAGCAGAATATTTGTTCCGATCGTTATAGCGATCTCTGCAATTACGGCGGCTGTATGGCTTATTTTTACACATGATATAGCTATGGCTTTTGAGTGTGCGGTATCAGTCCTCGTTATATCTTGCCCTTGCGCGCTTGGTCTTGCGACTCCTACCGCTATTATGGTCGCTACGGGAAGAGGAGCGCAGAGAGGTATATTGATAAAAAGCGCGGAAGCGCTTGAAGATCTTCACTCTATCAAATATTTTCTTACCGATAAGACAGGAACTCTCACCGAGGGAAAACCTTCGGTTACCGATATAATTCCCTTCTCTTGCGAAGAATCGGAGCTTATAAGCGCGGCATATTCTGCGGAATCCATGTCCTCCCACCCTCTTGCAGATGCAATATGCAAAAAAGCAGATGAGATGGGTGTAGTCAAAAAAAATGCGGAAAATTTTTCAATGGTTCTCGGTATGGGTATCGGAGCTTATATTGACGGAAAACCTTGCTTTGTCGGAAAACCCGAATTTTTGTTTGAGAACGGCGTTAAAGCTGAAGAAAGCCAATTTATATACGATCAGATGGAAACACTTGAAAACGAGGGAAAGACCGCCGTTTGCGTGTCTTTTGACGGTCGTTTTATGGGAATTATCGGTATTGCCGATAAATTGAGAGAGGATAGTGTAAAGGCGATCTCAGAGCTTAAAAAAATGGGCGTTATTCCCGTTATGCTAACGGGAGATAACGAAAAAACTGCTACTTCGGTTGCAAAGAGCTGCGGAATAGATGAAGTATATTTCCGTCTTTTGCCAGAGGATAAAGAAAAATTGATAAGAGATTTTTCTAAAAAAGGCAAATGCGCGATGATAGGCGACGGTATAAACGACGCGCCCGCCCTTGCCGCCGCGGATATCGGTATCGCTGTCGGCGCGGGTACGGAGGTCGCTATCGACTGCGCGGACGTAGTCCTCTCAAAAAGCTCTCTTTCCGATGCGGTAGCGGCGATAAAGCTCTCACGCGCGACTATTACCTGTATTCGCGAAAATCTCTTCTGGGCGCTTATTTATAATACTATATGTATTCCCATAGCGGCAGGTATCCTTTATCCTGCTTTCAGTATAGCTCTTTCGCCTATGATAGCCTCTGCCGCCATGAGCTTTTCCTCAATATTCGTAGTCCTTAATTCTCTTAGATTAAAAATTAAAAATATAGGCTTTGAAAATAAAAAAACAAATTGTCCGTGTGAAAATAATAAACTTGAAATTGATAAGGAGGATAATGATATGTTCGGTAAAAACAAAACTGTGAATTTTTCTGTTGAGGGTATGATGTGTGAGCATTGTAAGGCTCATGTTGAAAAAGCTCTCCTTGACGTTAAAGGCGTTAAGTCGGCTACCGCTGACCTCGCGTCTAAATCGGTCACCGTTGTAGTTAAGGATTCTGTATCCGAGGATACTCTTAAAGCCGCTGTTGTCGCCGCAGGCTATAAAGCTTAAGGGGATGCGTTATGCTACTTTTTTCTTTTAAAAAAGAAAAAAGTAGCATGAACTAACCTTGCGGTAAGTCCTTAAAGAAAACAAATCTGGGGTTATTTCTAATAACTGTTTACTATAATTAAATTTTTTTGTTTTTAGGACAGTCGAGGACGCCTGTCCCTACAGAGTTAAATTAAATCGGATCGCATTTACATCGCCTTACGGCGAGAGATGTTAAAACGATTTTCTCCATACATTGTAGGGACAGGCGTCCTCGACTGTCCGTTTTATTCAATTAGTGTAAAACAAAATGGCTACATAAAAAAACTTCTTAGTAAAGTTCTTTGAGAGCTCGAGAACTTTCTTTTTCAAAATTTGCAGAAACAAAACACACCATACTCTATGTATTGCTTTTTCTAGGACTTACCGAAGGTCGGTCCAGCTTACTTTCTTTTTCGCGAAAAAGAAAGTAAGCGTGTCCTCGCATCCTCTTAAACAGTGTAATAATAAGTACCGCCGCAGACGGTTTCGGTATAGCCGTTAGGGAGGGTAATTAAGGCTTCAGTACCTTGAGGTACGGTAAATTCAAAGAACACCTGCTCGCCCTTATAATACCATCTGCTCTCGATCCTGCCGCTAACGGTTTCAAGCGCACAATTTACGTGACCGAGCTTTTTAGATGGTTTAGGCGCAAGGGTAAACTTTTTATATCCAACTCCGTCCTCGGATACGGTAATACCTGCGGCAACGCCGTAGAGCCAATCGCAAACAGAGCCGTAAGCGTAATGGTTAAATGAGTTCATAGCGGTGCTCCAGAAGCTACCGTCCTCTTTAATACCGTTCCAGTGCTCCCATATAGTCGTAGCACCGTGAGTAACCGAATAGAGCCACGAGGGATTTCTCTCCTCAAGGAGAAGATGATAAGCCATATCGGTCTTACCGTTATCACTAAGCGCATGGAGAAGATAAGGCGTACCGACAAATCCCGTAGCCATGAGATCTCCAAACTCATGAATAAGCTCTACGAGCTTATCTGCAAGAGCGGGGCGCTCCTCGTCTGTGCAAAGATTGAAATGAAGTATCAGTACGATAGCGGTCTGTGTTACACCCTTGCGTACGGTATCTATTACTTTGATACTCTTGCGGTAAGGCGGATTGACCTCGGTAAACGGAAGCTCCTCTTTGGGCATACCGTTTTCCATGAAATATTCGCGGAATCGCTTAACGATATTCTTATAAAGCTCACGGTAGTGCGACATATCCTTGCCGAGGACCTCACCCGCGCGAATGAGCAAGTCTGTTGAGTACGCAAAGAAAGCCGAGGCAATAAGGTCGTTAGAGGTAGCTCCGACGTAAGAGTCCTCGCCCGCGTCCATAGCAAGCCAGTCTCCGTAATGGAAGCCTGTGAGCCACAGATATTCCTCGTCTCCCGTTGAGTGCATATACTCTACCCATTTTTTCATCATTTCAAAGTTTTCTTCAAGTATCGACTTGTCACCGTAAGCACGGTAAAGCTCCCACGGAATTATGGTAGAAGCATCGCCCCAAGCGGCAGAGATACGGGTAGGAGTTTCGGGATGATCAAAGAAGCTGTTAGGGTGTACACCCCAAATTACTCCGTTAGGTTCTTGATCTGCGCGGAGGTCACCAAGCCACTTTTTAAAGAACTTAAGTACGTTAAAGTTGAGTGCTGCGGTGCGGCAGAAAACCTGCGCGTCACCTGTCCAACCGAGACGCTCGTCTCTCTGCGGACAATCGGTGGGAACGTCAAGATAGTTGCCCTTCTGACCCCAGATAGTGTTGTGATAAAGCTGATTTATCTTTTCGTTTCCGCAAGAGAAGCGTCCCGTTCTCTCAATATCCGAGTGAACGGCAACGGCGCGGATATTATTAAAGTTTATTTCTACGTTTGGATATTCGTCAATACGGATATATCTGAAGCCTTGGAACGAAAAACGAGGCTTGAATAAGTTTTCATTTCCGTCGCAGATATACGTCATTATATTTTTAGCCTTGCGGTAATTTTCGGTATAGAAGTTTCCGTCGCTGTCAAGTACTTCTGCGTGAGAAATAACGATTTTTTCTCCGGCTTTAGCTTTTATTTTGAACTCAACAAAGCCTGTCATATTCTGACCGAAATCTATAACGCGCTCACCCTTTGGAGTCGTGATAAGAGCGATAGGAGCAAGACGCTCATGCTCGGTTATGTATTCGCCCTCTTGCTCGATAAGAGGGTATTTTTCGGCAACCGTATCCTTTACTGCATTTCCGAGAAGCTTTGATTCGTGGAGCATATTTACAGTCTCACCGTCGTATATTCCCGACATTTCTGTCTTTGAGGTATAAACTTCCCATGCTTCATCAGTAACGATAGTTTCGTTTTCGTTTGCGTAAACAAGCGTAAGCTCCGCGTTTACAGCCATGTTATCGCCGTAGAGCTTTTCATACATCTGATATGTGAAAGAACCAATAGCCCAACCGAGACCCGTGGTTATTTCGAGCTTCTGCTCGCCCTCTTTTCCCGCAAGAATAGAGGTCACGTCAAAGGTCTGATATTGTAAACGCTTATGATAGCTCGTGTATCCGGGGTTTAGCATACCAATGCTTGCTTTTTCACCGTTGATAGCCGCTTCGTAAACGCCTACCGCGGTAACGGTCAAAGTAGCTTTTTTAAGGTCGTTTTTTACGTTAAATTTTTTCGTAAAGATAACTGAAGCCGCACCAAGATCAACAGGGCTTTTGATGAAATTTTTTGAATTCATTTTATTTCTCCTTTTTGAAAGTATGGGTATATTCGGTTTATATTTTATCATACGCAAAAGGATATATTAAGGTCTTTTTTTTACTATATTTGTGTCTTTTTTTGTCTTACACTTGTGTCAAATGTGTATAGTCTGACCTGGAGCTATCGAGTATTCTATAAACTCACTTGAAGATCCGCCCGACGCAAAACAGATGGTATACAAGGTGGGATTATAAATTGTGTGTCCGTCTGCCGAGAACATAAGCTTGTTATATGCATCGATATAATCGTATATCTCAATGTTCGTCGCGTACCAGATGTCGTCTCTGCCACCCATGTATTCGGCAAATTCCTCAATTACGTTCCAGTTATCATCTTCCTCAAATTCGTAGCTGTGTCCCCACAGATAGAAGAGCTGAGCGCGTCTTGGATCGGATTCGGCAAATTTTTTCGCAAGCTCCATAAGGCGCGGATTCTTGTGTCTGCAGGTCGTTGGAAGTCTTAACCAATCGGTAGGAATATCGAATCTTTCGGTTTGTATCGTGGTTCTTGAATAAGCGATACCGCAAGCGCGAAGCGCTTCAACGACAGAGTCGCTGTAAGTTCCGTAAGGATATGCCATACCTCGAATTATCGTTCCGAACTGCTCTTCAAGCTCTTTTCTGTCATTTATAATGTCGAGAACTACCGACGGTGTGGGAAGCGTTTCAAGCCACGGGTGCACCGTACCGTGAACTGCGACCTCGTGACCGCTGTTAGTATAAAGCTCGGTTGCCTGTGATCTGGTCATGCGTCGGTGTATAGTACCCTCTGAAAAAACTGTACCCTCTGGCGCAAAGCGTCCGCTGTTTATATTGAAGGTACATTTAAGACCGTATTTGTCAAGTATTTCCATTAATCTGATATCCTGTTCGACTCCGTCGTCGTAACTGAGTGTCAAAGCCTTTTTACGTCCTTCGGAGAAACGCATGAAAAAATGATGTTTCATAATAATAAATTCCTTTCGTTATTATCGATACTTATTCTAAGTTTACCGTTTCGCCCGGAACAACCGATATTATGTGTTCTTGCTTATTATATACGTTGTTGAAATAAAGCGTGCGGTTAGTGGGATTGTAAACCGTCTGTCCGTCTGCCGAGAAGATCAAACGGTTGTAGTCGTCGATATATTCGTATATTTCGATATTAGTTGCGTACCAGATATCGTCTCTTCCGCTCATATATTTTGCGAAATCCTCTATGACATACCAGTTATCGTCGTCGTCAAACTCGTAGCTGTGTCCCCAAAGATAAAAGAGCTGTGGTCTTTTGGGCGGCGCTTCCGCAAATTTCTTTGCAAGCTCCATAAGGCGAGGGTTTTTATGGCGGCAGGTAGAGGGGAGTCTTAGCCAATCGGTAGGAATATCAAATTTTTCGGTCTGTACGGTAGTTCTTGCATAAGCTATGCCACAAGCTTTCAAGCAATTTACAAGCTCGTCATCGTACGTTCCTTGAGGATATGCCATACCGCGAATTATTCTGCCAAACATCTTTTCAAGCGCTATTCTGTCGTTGATAACTTCAAGCGTAGCCATAGATGGCGGCAAGCTCTCAAGAAACGGGTGGCGACAGCTGTGAACTGCTACTTCATGTCCGTTGTCAAGACATTTACTGAAAAATTCCAGAGCTTCTGTCTTTTTCATAGTGCGCGAAATTGATGCATCGTCATCTTCCTTGAAAAGTCCGCTGTTGATATTAAAGGTACATTTAAGACCGTATTTGTCAAGTATTTCGCAAAACGGAACGTTGCACGTTACGTCGTCGTCGTAGCTCAAGGTAAGAGCTTTCGGTTTGCCGTCGGGAAATCTCAAGAAATAGTTTCTTACAGACATTTTTGTTCTCCTTTAAAAATTCATTCTTCCGAGCTGCCAAGCGTTCCCTCGGATACGCGGCGCATATATTCGTCCATAGTGATAAGAACGTTTCTCGGCTTGTTTCCGTCGGGACGGCTGACGTAACCCATCTGCTCCATCGTGTCGATGATCTTTGCGGCTCTTCCGTAGCCTACGCCAAGACGTCTTTGCATGAGAGACGTAGATATCTTACCCGTCTCAATAGCGAGCTTGACTGCATCGCGGAACTTGGTGTCTCCGCCCTCTATGTCGTCAGCGCCCGCAGGTATCTCTGCCATAGCCGCTCCCTTCTTGCCCATTCCGCATTTTGCGGCTTCTTCTTCGATCTTGCTGACAAAGTCGCTGTTATATTTTGCTTTCGCGTTGTTTTCCTTGATAAAGGTAACGATATTTTCGACCTCTGCTTCGGTAACGAATGCGCCCTGAACACGCATGGGCTTTGCAGAGCCAACGGGCGCAAAGAGCATATCTCCGCGGCCGATAAGCTTTTCAGCTCCCGCGATATCTATGATGGTACGCGAGTCTACCTGCGACGCAACGGTACAAGCGATACGCGAGGGGATATTCGCCTTGATAAGACCTGTGATGACGTCAACAGACGGACGCTGTGTACCGATGATGATATGGATACCCGCGGCTCTTGCCTTCTGCGCAAGACGGCAGATGGAGGACTCGACCTCGTCGGGAGCGGTCATCATAAGGTCGGCAAGCTCGTCGATGATAATGACCATGTGAGGCATAAATTCCTTTGCGGGATCGTTTTCGGTGACCTCGTTGTAGGTCTTGATATCACGCACTCCGACCTCTTCTATAAGCTCGAAGCGGCGTTCCATTTCAGCAACCGCAGAAGCAAGCGCGCCCGCCGCCTTTTTAGGATCGCTGACTATCGGCGCGTAAAGGTGGGGAATGTCACGGTATATCGCAAACTCGACTTTCTTCGGGTCAATAAGTATAAGCTTTACCTCTTCGGGCTTCGCTTTATAAAGGATACTGATAATAACGCTGTTGATACATACCGACTTACCCATACCCGTAGCTCCCGCTATAAGCAGGTGGGGCATCTTGGCTATGTCAAAGTATATCGGATTTCCGCCAACGTCCATGCCGAGACTTGACGTAAGCTTGCTCTTTGCTTCCTTGAATTTAGGATTATCTATAAGGTCGCGCAGATAAACGGTCGCTCGATTTTGGTTAGGAACTTCTATTCCGACTGCGGGCTTGTTGGGAATAGGAGCTTCGATTCGAACGCCCGACGTAGCAAGGTTGAGCGCGATGTCGTCAACAAGGTTCGCAATAGATCGTACCTTAACGCCCGCCTGCGGTTTTAGCTCGTATCTCGTTATCGTAGGTCCTCTTGAATAGGTGATCTCCTGAATTCCTACCTTAAAGCTTCTGAGCGTTTCAACGAGCTTGCGGGCGTTAGCCTGAAGCTCTTCGGTGTGGTCTTCTGTATCGGTGTCGGGATTGGTGTTAAGAAGCTCTATTGGCGGATAAGTATAAGGAATAATTATTTCGGGCTCTTCCTCCTCTCCGTCCGATTCCTCGGGAGCGACCTCTGCCGCATCGGACAAAAGTTCTTCGTTCGTGATCTGGCTCATGTCGATAGGCATATCGACGTCAACGTCGGTATCTTCACTCTTAAGACCTGCGTTCTTTATGAAATCGTCAAGAGAGGTAAACTCGGCGCGGTCAAAGTCCTCTTCTCCGCCGAAATCCTTGACGGTATCGTTCTCGGCTTTGTAGAGTATATCGTCCGCAATGGGAGAAACTCCCGCGCGTCTTCTTTCTTCTGCCTCAAGCATTTCTTGGGAAGGTCCTATATATGTTTCGGGCTCGTTTTCCATTGGGAATTTAGGCGGAACGGGAGAGAGCGGCTTGTCCTCTTCAAATTCGTCGTTTTCGTCATCTTCCTTTTCGTCGGTATATTCCTCTTTTTCGGGATTTTGTTTCTTTTCGGGTCTTGCGGCGGCTACGGGAGTGTAAGCCACCTTTTGAGGATGCTTCTTTTCCTCGCGTCTGCGCGCCTCTTCCTCTGCCGCTATCTGCGCTTCCATGTACGCAAGCTCCTCGCGTTTGCGCTCACGGTTTTCGCGGATACGCTCAATAATATAGTCGGGAGTAAGACCGAGCATGAATATTACCGCTACGGCGAGAAGAGTTATGAGAAGGATTATGGATATTACCTGCTTGAATGCAAGCATCATAAGTACGCCGAAAATACCGCCGATAATACCTCCGCTTGCAAGCTCTATTCCCTCTTCCCACATAAATACGATGTCAAACGTGTCGTTTGCCGCGATAATTACGTCTAGAAGTATAGCGAGCAGTATAACAGAGACTCTTGCCATTACCGACGTAAGAGTCAGCTTTTTCTTTGCCTTTGCGTAATCGAAATAGGTATCGCTGTCGTGTCTTCTGTCGCTGTCCTTCCAGCGAATGTTGAAAAGTATCTGGCGAAGATTTACGTATATCATTTCAATGGGCAGCAAAAAAGCCGCTCCGCCGAGAAGTCCGCAAAGAAGATTGCTTATCCACAGTCCAATGAATCCCGCGCCGTCCTCGTCAATAAACTGTACGATCATGATACATAGCGCGAATACGAGCGCGATAACGAGCATAACGTACGGCGCAACGCTTAAAAGCATTTTTTTAGAGTTGTTCGGTTTTTCTACCTTTGACGGCGCTTTCTTTTTAGAATTCTTTTTACCGTCCTGTAAAGCTTGTGGATTCGTTTTCTTTTTTTCAGCCATGAAACATATACCTCCGATTTTGTATATTTTCGCACGTAAGTGGAAAACTGTTATTGTCCTTGAATTTGCTTATCCAAACGTTTTTTTGAATAGCTTTGACAAATGAATATACTTATTTTTATTATATCACAATATGCGTTTTTTTTCAAGCGATTTTTTGATATGACAAAAGGATTTTTATAAATTTTTACATGAAAGATCATAGGGAGAAAAAAGTGGGCGGAAAAATTTTTTCAGAAGGTAAATTGAGGCTTAAAATAGCGGTTTTAATTATGTTCGGAGTGCTTTCGGGATTCGTAAACGGATTGCTTGGAGCGGGCGGAGGGATACTCATCGTTTACGCGCTGAACTATGCTCTCAAAGGGAGCGATACCGATAATCGCGATATCTACGCGAACGCTCTTTGCGTAATGCTCCCCATATCCGCAGTGTCGTGCGTTCGTTACGCTTTTGCGGGTAATCTCTCGACGGAAGGCTTTGCGGTATATGCTATTCCCGCGATAGCGGGCGGGATAGTCGGCGGTTTTTTGCTTTCAAAGCTGAAGGCGTCGTTCACAAAAAAGCTTTTCGCCGCGCTCGTTATCTGGTCGGGAATAATTTTAATTATAAAATAACTTAAAAGGAGATAGTGACATGATATTTGACGTAATAATTTCATTCGTTCTTGCGGCACTTTCGGGTCTTGGCGTTGGCGGCGGCGGTCTTTTCGTTATTTTTCTCGCGATTTTTACCGATACGCCGCAGCTTATAGCGCAAGGTATGAATCTTCTTTTCTTTATTTTTTCAGCGTCCTCTTCCTTGATAATACATCTTACGCATAGAAAAATATACGCTTCTCTTATTGCCGTTCTCGCTATTTCGGGCGCTCTCGGAGCAATACTCGGAACGTTTGTCTGCGAGAGGATAGACCCCAATATCCTCCGTAAAATATTTGGCGTAATGCTCGTTATAACGGGTATATTTACGTTAAAGAAAGGACGCGAGGGGACGCGTTCGACCCTTTCTTGAAAGAAAGGGTCGAGCCCCAAAGAACTTTACAACTAAAAAGACGGTTCTGTGTGTAACACGCAAAACCGTTCTTTTGATATTATTGGATAGGTTATTATTTGTGGATAAACGGATAATCTGTTAATCCGAGAATATAATCGACAGAAACACCGTAAAAGCGTGAGAGTGCAATTAAAATATCGGTAGGAATATCTCGTTGTCCGAGTTCATAGTTGCTATATACCTGTTGTGAACAATTCAGAATTTTTGATAGTTCTTTTTGTGTCAGATCTTTGTCTTCACGCAAATCACGAATCCTTCGGTACATATGTCACTCCTTTTTTAGTTTGTGAAATTATTATACCAAACCGCAATTTGCGGTATTGACAATTACCGCAAATTGCGGTATAACTATTGTCAACCACAATAGTAAAAGGAGAATACAAAATGAAAAAACTATACTATTCGCCTATGATATCCATCACTTGCTTTGACCCCAAGGATATAATTACAGCATCGGGCGGAAACGAACTTCCCGACCAAGACCCAGAAGAAATGAGTTATACCTCTCGCAATGCTTTTGAATTTTAAATACATATAAGGAGAAATTTATCGTGAAAAAGAAAGCTTTATTATTTACAGTCTGCATTACTGTACTTGTTGTTTTGGCATTGAGTATAACTGTATTTGCCACGGCAAACGAAAATTCAGAGCCAACACTAAAGATCGCGAAAAACAGCTTGGAATTACAGAATGCGGTTTTCATGAACTTCAAGGTAGAAAGTGCCAATATTGACAATACGTCGGATATTAAACTTTTAGTATGGGAATCTGCTCCTGCGGAATATAGCAAGGACACCGCAAGCGCAACACTTTCCTCTTTACATACCGAAGAGGATACAGGATATATCGTATTCCAATACGACGATCTCGCGGCAAAGGATATGACAAAACAGATATACGTTTGCGCGTATGCAAACGTTGACGGAACGGACGTATACAGCAAGCCTGTAAAATTCAGTATTATTCAGTATGCCTATAATACGTTGACTTCGGATTCTTCAACTCAAGAATTGAAAAATCTGCTTACGAATATGCTTTCATACGGAGCATCGGCACAGATCTATTTTAACCATAATACCGACTTTCTCGCTACTGATACAGTAGCCAAAATAAAGGTCGTTAACGGAACGCACACCGACGGATTCTCTACGGGATATTATAAAGCAGGAACGAGCGTGACCTTGACCGCAAACGCGGCTGATGAAAGCTATGTATTCTCGCATTGGGAGGATAGCGAGGGTAATATTGTAGGAACGGAAAGTACGCTAACGATCAATGAATGTACGAGCGAGACTTACACGGCGGTGTATAGAGGAGAAACTGCGATAGAATCGCAAGGATTGGCGTATTCGGTCAACGAAGATAGAACGACCTGTAAAATAACGGGAATTGGTAATTGCAAAGATACACAATTGTATATACCGAGTGAAATTGATGGGTATAGAGTTACTATTATAGGTGACCGTGCGTTCATCGGTTGCACAAGCCTTACGAGTGTAAAGATACCTAATAGCGTCACGCGTATTGGCGAGTATGCATTTTGGGATTGTATAAAACTTACGAGCTTAACGATTCCTGATAACGTTGTCAGCATTGGCGGTTATGCATTCATCGGTTGCACAAGCCTTACGAGTGTCACTATTCCAAATGGCGTAACGAACATTAATGGTATGTTCTGCAACTGTACAAGCCTTACGAACATCACGATCCCCAGTAGCGTTACGAGTCTTGATTCAGATACATTCTACGGTTGCACGAGCCTTACAAATATCAGTGTTGATATAAACAACAAATACTATAAGTCAATCGACGGAAATCTATATTCCAATGATGGAAAAACACTTGTACGATATTCAATCGGAAAACTAGCTACAAGTTTTATTATTCCCGATAGCGTAACGAGTATAGAAGATTCTGCGTTCTCCGATTGCTCAAGCCTTACAAGCGTAACGATTCCCGATAGCGTAACGAGTATTGGTTCTTATGCATTCTCGAATTGCACAAGCCTTATAAGTATAACTATCCCAGATAGCGTAACGAGCATTGGATATCAAGCGTTTTATGATTGCACAAGCCTTACGAGCGTTACGATGTCTGATAGCATTACGAGCATTGGCGATTGGATATTCAAAGATTGTACAAACCTTGTAGGCAACATTTATGACGGCGCGCAATATTTGGGAGACGATATTAATAAATATATATTTTTATTTAAAGCATCAAATACTACCACAACCATCAATTCCAATACCAAATTTATTGGCTGTTATGCATTCTCGGATTGTACAAATCTTACGAGTATAACAATTCCAGATAGCGTAACTAGCATTGGTTCTTATGCATTCTCGAATTGCACAAGTCTTACAAGTATCACAATTCCTAATAATGTGACGAATATTGGTAATGGTGCGTTCGGAAATTGTACAAGTCTTATGAGTATCACAATTCCTGACAGAATTACGAGTATTAGCTTTTATGCATTCTCAGGTTGCACAAACCTTACGAGTATCGCTATTCCCGTTAGCGTTACAAGTATCGGATATCAAGCATTCAAAGACTGCTCAAGCCTTGCGACTGTTTACTATAACGGTACGGAAAGTGACTGGAACAATATCGATATAATGATTGTTAATTCGATTACCTCAGCTACACGTTACTATTACAGCAAAACACAGCCTACGACTGAGGGCAATTATTGGCGCTATGTTGACGGCGTACCTACGAAGTGGTAATCTATATTTGTTCCCACAGTTGAAAAACTTAAAAATTTATAAAATCAAATAAAAATTATGGGAGGCAGTTCACCTCCCATTTTCATTGGGTTTGATTCGTTCGTTACGGACAGGCGTCCGCATTTGCTTTGCAAATTGACTGTCCTAAAAAACAAACAAATTTAATTAAAACAAGGGGTCATTATAAAATAACCCCTTGTTTTGTTTTCTTTTGCTTACTTTTCTTTTTCAAAAGAAAAGTAAGTTAATTATTCAAAGACAAAGTATCTATCTGCTCTTTTGCGAAAGCGATGAACTCATCGGCGGACATAGCGCCCATATCGCCTGTTTTGCGAGAACGGACGGCGACCGTACCCTCGGTCTGTTCCTTTTCGCCTATAACGAGCATATAGGGAACTTTTTCGAGTTGTGCGTTTCTTATCTTATATCCGATCTTTTCGTTTCTCGAATCGACGGTAACTCTCATACCGAGAGCGGTCATCTTGGCGGCGATAGCCTCGCAATAATCTACCTGCTCGTCGCCGATAGGCAGGAAGCGTACCTGCTCGGGAGCCATCCACATGGGAAGCGCACCCGCGTACTTTTCAAGAAGAAGCGCAAGCGTTCTCTCATAGCAGCCGAGAGACGTGCGGTGAATGATATACGGTGTCTTGAGCGTATTGTCGGAATCGACGTATTCCATGCCGAACTTCTTTGCGAGAAGCATATCGATCTGGATAGTAACGAGCGTATCTTCCTTACCGTGAACGTTTCTCATCTGGATATCGAGCTTCGGACCATAGAAAGCCGCCTCGTCGATACCTATGGCATAGTTGCCCTTTCCGAGACACTCGTCAAGCAGGTTGCCCATGATCTCCTGAGCTTCGTTCCACTGTTCCGCAGTACCCTCGTATTTGTCTGTACGGTTAGGATCCCACTGTGAGAAGCGGAAATAGCAGTCCTCCCAGAGTCCGACCGAGCTCAAGCAGTATTTCGCAAGCTCAAGACAACCCTTAAATTCCTCCGCGAGCTGCTCGGGACGGAGAACGAGATGACCCTCGGAAATAGTGAACTGACGTACGCGGATAAGACCGTGCATCTCTCCGCTATCCTCGTTTCTAAAGAGTGTCGAGGTCTCGCCGAGTCTCATGGGGAGATCGCGGTAAGAGCGCTTTTTATTGAGAAATACTTGATACTGGAACGGGCAGGTCATGGGACGGAGCGCAAAGCATTCCTTTGTCTCGTCTGTAGGGTCGCCGAGAACGAACATTCCGTCAAGGTAATGATCCCAGTGTCCCGAGATCTTATAAAGGTCGGACTTTGCCATGAGAGGAGTTTTTGTAAGAAGATATCCCCTTCTCTGCTCGGTGTCCTCTACCCATCTCTGCAAAAGCTGAATGGTTCTTGCGCCCTTGGGGAGCATGATAGGAAGTCCTTGTCCGATAGAATCTACCGTGGTGAAATATTCAAGATCGCGTCCGACTTTGTTGTGGTCGCGCTTTTTTGCCTCTTCAATGCGCTCAAGATGAGCCTTAAGCTCGTCCTTTGACGGAAAAGCTGTTCCGTAGACACGCTGAAGCATCTTGTTATTCTGATCGCCTTTCCAATAAGCGCCCGTGCATTGAGTGAGCTTTATAGCCTTTACTGCCGCCGTTGAGAAGAGGTGAGGACCTGCGCAAAGGTCGGTGAACTCTCCCTGCGTATAGAAGCTTATAACTGCGTCCTCGGGAAGCTCCTTGATAAGCTGGACCTTGTAAGGCTCGTTCTTTTCTTCCATAAGCGCGATAGCTTCCTCTCTCGGAAGCTCGAATCTTTCTATCTTGAGATTTTCGCGAACGATCTTCTTCATTTCGTCCTCAAGTGTCTTGAGGACTTCGGGAGTGAAAGATATCTCGCTGTCAAAATCGTAATAAAATCCGTTTTCGATAGCGGGGCCTATGGTGAGCTTCGTTTCGGGATAAAGTCTCTTTACCGCCTGCGCGAGAATGTGTGACGCTGTGTGGCGGAAAACGTGTCTGCCGTCCTCGTCCTCAAAGGTGAGAAGAGTTACGTCGGCATCACCGTCAAGCACCTGTGTCATTGCGCAAACGACACCGTTTACTTTAGCCGCAACGACAGCGCGGCTGACAAGTCCCGCTTCTTGCGCCGCTTCAAAAACCGTAAGCGGCTCGTTCTTTTCGAGAATTACGTCTCCAAATTTAATGTTCATGGGATATACCTCCAAAAAATAATTGTTTTTATTGTATATAAAAAGCACCCCGAACGGCGTTTGCGCCGTTCGGGGTGCGATATACGCACGGTTCCACCCGAGCTTTTAACTTTTTGCCATATTCATTTTTAAGCGCAAAAGCGGTACCTCAAGCGTCTTTGCGTAGAAACGTTTCAGCCTAAAACTTCTTTTGTAGTTTTTGCGTTTCCTCTCTGTTCACGGTGTCGTTTGAGACGTGTTTTTTGCGTGATCATTTTCGGTTTGATCAAACCTGCTTTGCTTTGTTATATGACGAGTGAGGATTTACGATCTCTCGCCAATCAAGATCGCCTCTGTCAAGGGCAGTGATAATTACCTCTGCCGTTGCGATATTGGTCGCGACGGGAATGTTATAAAGGTCGCACATACGGAGCAACTCGTGCTCTATGGCGTTGTTTTTCGCGGTAATGCTCTGGGGACGGGTATCACGGAAGTACAGAAGCACGTCGATCTCGTTATAAGCTATACGCGATGCTATCTGTTCCTCTCCTCCCTGTTCTCCCGACATAAGTCGATCAATGTGAAGTCCCGTAGCTTCTGAAATATATTTTGCGGTGACAGCAGTTGCGCAGAGATTATGCTTACTTAGTATTCCGCAATAAGCTATGCAAAACTGTGCCATCAATTCTTTTTTCATGTCGTGTGCGATGATCGCTATTTCCATCGTAAGATTCCTCCGTTCTTTTGGGGTGTATGTGGTGGTCGTTCTTTGCTCGTCTTGCTGGGACGGCGGAAAGGACTTGCGTCGGAATATATAAAAATATGTGTATCTATACAGATATCCTTATCTATTATACCATTTACAAGGTAGTTTTGTCAATGAATTTTGTAATATTTTTAATTATTTTCATAAAAAAATATATATTATTTGTAAAAAATGAAGAATATCGCAATTTATTATTGTATTTTTTCGAATTTTAGTTTATAATATAGTTAATATTTTTTGTTTCAGGAGGATCTTTCCATGATCGATCAGATGATCAATAAGGTTGCCGCTACCGATCCCGAGATCGCAGAGGCAATAAAAGCCGAGTACGTACGCCAGTCAGACGGACTTGAGCTCATCGCATCGGAAAACGTTGTTTCAGAGGCTGTGATGTGTGCAGTCGGTTCTGTACTTACCAACAAATACGCCGAGGGTTATCCCGGAAAACGCTACTACGGCGGTTGTTCTTGCGTTGACGTTGCCGAGACCATTGCTATTGAACGCGCTAAAAAGCTTTTCGGCGCAAACTTTGCAAACGTTCAGGCGCATAGCGGAGCACAGGCTAATACGGCAGTTTATTTCGCGCTTATTCAGCCGGGTGATACCGTTATGGGTATGAGCCTTGCTCACGGAGGACACCTTACTCACGGAAGCCCCGTTAATATTTCGGGTATGTACTACAACTTCATTTCGTACGGTCTAGATCCAGTTACCGAGTATATCGATATGGTAGAGTTCGAGCGTCTTGCAAAGGAGCATAAGCCCAAGCTTATCGTAGCGGGTGCGTCTGCTTATCCCAGAAAGATAGATTTCAAAAAAATGGCAGAGATCGCTCACTCGGTCGGCGCTTATTTCATGGTAGATATGGCTCATATCGCAGGTCTTGTTGCCGCAGGCGAGCATCCCTCTCCCGTTCCTTACGCTGACGTAGTTACCACTACCACCCATAAGACTCTTCGCGGTCCTCGCGGCGGTATGATACTTACCAATGATGAAGAAATTGCTAAGAAGATAAACAAGGCTATATTCCCCGGTATTCAGGGCGGTCCTCTTATGCACACTATCGCGGGTAAGGCGGTTTGCTTCGGTGAGGCTCTTACTCCTGAATTCAAGGCTTATCAGCATAACGTAGTCGAAAACGCTCGTGTTCTTGCCGAGGGTCTCCTTGCTGAAGGCTTTAACCTCGTTTCAGGCGGTACGGATAACCACCTTATGCTCGTTGACCTTCGTCCTATGGGTATTACCGGTAAGGAGTTTGAGGCAAGACTCGATTCCGTTCATATTACCGTTAATAAAAACGCTATCCCCAATGACCCCGAAAAGCCCTTCGTTACCTCGGGCGTTCGCGTTGGTACTCCCGCAGTTACTACCCGCGGTCTCGGTGTAGAGGATATGAAGACTATCGCGCGTCTCTTCGGACTCGTCGCTAAGGATTACGAGAATTCCGCAGACTTGGTTCGCGCTGAAGTCGAGGCTATTTGCAAAAAGTATCCTCTTTATTAATAAGGATGCGGAGACGCGTTCGACCCTTTCTTTTGAGAAAGGGTCGAGCCCCAAAGAATTTCCATAAAGAAATTTTATATAGAACCATTTTGTTTTACTTTAATTGAATAAAACGGACAGTCGAGGACGCCTGTCCCTACAGAGTTAAACTAAAGTTAATCGTTTTCCCATTGCCTTACGGCTATGTGTATGCAAACGATTTTCTGTATGTCTTGTAGGGACAGGCGTCCTCGACTGTCCGTAACAAATGTATCAAATTAAACAAAAGAGGGAGGCTGATAGCCTCCCCTATACAGAACAAATTAACGCCCATTTTGTAGGGGAAGATATATTATCCTCCCGTGAGCAAGCAAATTTAATTAAGCTTTAACTCTTTGGATATCAGCGCCGAGGGATCTAAGCTTTTCGAGGAGGTCCTGATATCCGCGGTCTATGTACTCAAGTCCTGTAACGGTCGTGACCGAATCGGCGGCGAGCCCCGCGATAACGAGACACGCGCCGGCTCTGAGGTCACAAGCCTTAACGTTTGCGCCGCGGAGCGCGCGAACGCCTGTGATATGGGCATCATTTTCGAGCACGTCAATTTTCGCGCCCATTTTTTCAAGCTCTTTGACGTACTGGAATCTGCCGTTATATATACCCTCGGATATTTTGCTGACTCCGTTTGCAAGGCAAAGCAGAGCCGAAAACTGCGGGTGCATATCGGTGGGAAATCCCGGATAGGGATTAGTCTTTATTTCTGTACCTCTGTATTTTCTGTCCGACGTTACGGTTATAGAGTCGTCGGAGACATCGACGGAAACGCCTATATCGCGAAGCTTTGCGGTAACGGCTTCCATATGGCGAGGAATGATATTTTGAACTGTGACCTTTCCTCCCGTAGCGGCAACGGCGGTCATATAAGTTCCCGCTTCTATCATGTCGGGAGCTATCTGATACTGACAGCCGTGAAGCTTTTCGATACCGCGAATACGTATCATGCTCGTTCCCGCGCCCGTTATGTCCGCACCGCAGGCATTTAAGAAATTCGCCATATCTACGATATGCGGCTCACGCGCCGCGTTTTCGATGGTCGTAACACCTTTTGCGAAAATAGCGGCGAGCATGATATTGATAGTAGCTCCTACCGAAACTATATTCATATATATCTGGTTTCCAACAAGTCCGCCTTCGGGAGCGCGGAAGGTAAAATTACCGTCCGCTTCATAAGAGACCTCCGCGCCAAGCGCTTCGAATCCGCGTATATGCTGGTCTATCGGACGGACTCCGAAATTACAGCCTCCCGGCATACCGAGCTTTGCCTCTCCAAAACGTCCGAGCATAGCACCGATAAGATAGGTAGAGCCACGCATCTTACTGACGTATTCCATAGGCGGAGCTTTTTTGCCAACGTCTCTCGTATCGATAAGAACGGTATCCGTGCCCGTAAAGCGCACCTTTGCTCCGAGAACGCGCAAAGTGTCTATCGAGAGGGCAATATCGCTGACATCGGGAAGATTCGAAAGCTCACAAACGTCTGCCGCCGCAATAGTTCCGAAAATTATCGGAAGGGCGGAGTTTTTCATTCCGCTTATATTTACTTTTCCGTACAGCGCTCTTCCGCCGCGAATAATTAATTTTTCCATTGTCGTGTGTCCTCCCATTGAGGTATTGTCGGTAGTTTTTATCAGTTTGATCTGTAATACGCTACGGCAAGGTCTACGACCATTCCATAGCTTTTAACTCCTTCTGTTCCGTGCATAACGAGAAAGGTGTTGTTTACCGTTTCGGATATATCGCTTACCACGGATTCTCTGTATTTTGCAAAGAAATTCGAATATGCGCTTTGCTCCGCGAGAACGAGCTGCGGAAGTGTTGCCGTCGCTTTAAGATATAGCTCTCTGTCTGCGGACGACAGTGCCGCCGCGACGTATTCGTAAAGATTTACGTACGCCGAATATCTGATATAAGGGTCGTACGATTCTATGCAAACGAGAAAAGCAAGGAAATTTGCCTCGTCCTCACGCGCTATACCGCGTTGATGGGCGAGCTCGTGCGCCGCCGTATACGGCAGAGTGTAGTCGGGAAAATTTACGTTGAGATTAGCCTCTCCCGTAAAAAAGGTATATACGCCCGTAATATGAGTATATGACATAGGCTCGCTTAGCATGACGGGTTTTATTCGGCTTTCGAGCCTTTGAACGAATTCGTATTCGTCGCAGATATCGTCATAAGCCTTGAGAAGCTTCTCGTTCATTTCATCTATATCGTACGGCATGACAGAAAATCCGTCGCTTCCGTAAATTATTTTCGGTTGCTCCGCGTTTATCTTTTGGCTTAATATCAACGCGGTATTGTAAAGCTCCTCGGCGCTTACGTCTTTGCGTTCTATTCCGAGCTTTTTATCAAGTGAAGTTCCACGGTAAGCAGGGGCAAATCCGATAAAAAAGGTAGAAAGCGCAATAGCCAAAGCCGAAAGAATAGCTCCGCAGAAGATCAAGACGTCTTTCCAAGAGTCGCTGTATCTTTTCATTCCTAAAATAATGAGAGATACGAGTATCGCGGGTAGCATGAGAAGTAAAAATTCGGCAAGAGATATAGGCAGCCAATTCGTCAGATGCGCAAGAAACGCACGAACGGGAGCTGATACGTGTTGGTTTATAAAATCTGCAAAATTTTTGCTGAAAAGGCAGGTTATATATATTAAAAGACAAAGAAGAAAAATGGCGTATATCACGATACAGACGGTCGGTAAACGACGCGTCCTTTCGCGCTTTTGTTGCGCGTGCGTTTCTTTGATCCCGTCCATGAGATACTCCTTTTTGATCACTTTTAAATACCGAAAAGCGATGGCTCTCTTGCCTTGAGAGATGATATTGCGTTTTCGGAAAATATGCTGCTCAACAATTTGAGCATATCCTCGGGAAGAGGAGCTTTTATTGAAATAAGCTCTTCGCTTTTTGGGTGCGGAAACTCCAAAATGTGTGAGTGGAGCGCGTGCCGAGATATGTATTCGCTTTCATGTCCGTACATATCGTCGCCTGTTATCGAGCAATCTATCCCTGCAAAATGAACTCTTATCTGATGCGTTCTGCCCGTTATGGGATTTGCGTAGACTACTGAATGTCCGTTTTCCGATAATAAGACCTTGTATTCGGTCACCGCTCGGTCGCCGCCTTCTCCCTCTTTGCAGTTTTCGCGGACGATTATACTTTCCTCTGTTCTGCGGATATAGGTGTCGATAATTCCTTCGTGCTCTTTTGGGACGCCGTCAAGTATGGCAACGTATTGTTTTTTTATTTCTTTTTTGCGCATCGAGTCAGAGAGTGTGTTTGCCGAAAGTCTGTCGCGGGCGATGAGTAAAAGTCCGCTCGTGTTGCGGTCGAGTCTGTTTATCGGACGAAAGACGAAGGGTATTCCCATTTTTTCATATCGGTAAGCGAGCGCGTTTGCGACCGTATCGTCGTAGTGGTCGCGCGAAGGGTGAGTCGGCATATTCGCGGGTTTGTTTGGAACGACTAAAAACGTGTCCTCATACGCGATATCGAGAGGAAGGTCAACTGGAGTTAGCTTTTCTTGCTCCTTTGTATCCTCGGTAGCGAGTGAGAGAATGTCTCCTTCGTTGACGATGGCACGAACTGTAACGTGATTCCCGTTGAGCATTATGCCGTTGTCAATGAACTTTAAATGCTTTAAAGTTGCCGCCGAGATACACAGAGGGCGCTTGATTATTTCACGCACGGTCTTGCCCGCGTATTCTTTTTCCACAACGTATTCCACTAAAGAGCCGTCCTTTTGATAAAATAACTCAAAATTTATAGCTTTGAGTCCTACTTTAATTATTATATCACTTTCGCGCGGATATTACAAGGATTTTTTCATGATTATTAAAGAATAATACATAAAAATGAAAAAGTATTCATTTTCCCCACAAAAGCACCACATTTTTAAATAAAAGTGCTTTTTGAGCCTAAAATCGCGCCACTTAAGGCTTTTTTCTTGTCAAGTCTTTTTTGTAAAAAAAATAATTTTTGTAGATTTTCACAAATGTGTATTTGAAAATTTTCAAAGATCTTGGGGGTGTGAAAAAACAGTCACAGTTGTGGAAAACTCTGTGGATAGTGGGGAAAACCTTGATAAATCAAGCTTTTTTTGATAAAGTTTTTTTGCTTGCCTGTGGAAAACTTTTTGGTAGGGCTTGTCAAGCCTTTTTTTGAAAAAAACAAAATTCTACATTTTGCACAAAGCATCTTTGGGCTTCGACAAGATCCGATTTTCGTATGAATGAATAAACGCATGAATAAAATGAAAGGTGTCGGTTTTGGACGCAATTTGCATTCAAAGCCGACACCTTGATATTGTTTTTATTTTTATCTCTGAACTCGTCCCGAGCCGTCTCCGCCCGCGAGCTTTTCGACCTCGGATACGGAAACGCGGTTGTAGTCACCCTCAACTGTGTGCTTGAGAGCCGAAGCCGCAACTGCGAATTCAATTGCCTGCTGCGTGGTCTTGCCATTGAGAAGCGCATAGATAAGACCGCCTCCGAAGGAGTCTCCGCCGCCTACTCTGTCAACTATGTGAAGATGATAGGTCTTAGAGAAGCAGTAATCCTTACCGTCGTAAAGCATACCTGCCCAGTCGTTGTCATTTGCCGAAATAGAGGTACGGAGAGTAATTGCTACCTTTTCAAAACCGAATTTGTCTGCAAGCTGCTTTGCTACCGACTTGTATCCCTCGTGATTGAGCTTACCGCCGTAAATGTCGCTTCCCTCTGCCTCGATTCCGAATACGTCCTTTGCGTCCTCCTCGTTGGAGATACAAACGTCAACGTATTTGCAAAGCTCGGTCATAGCCGCTCTTGCTTCGTCTCTCGTCCAAAGCTTTCCGCGGTAGTTTAAGTCGCAGGAGATCTTAACGCCGTGCTTTTTAGCGGCGATACACGCCTGCTTGCAGATCTCTACGAGATTTCCGCCGAGAGCGGGAGTAATGCCTGTGAAGTGGAACCAATCAGCTCCCTCAAAAATAGAATCCCAGTCGAAATCTTCGGGTTTTGCCTCGGAGATAGCCGAATGAGCGCGGTCATAAATGCAAACGCTTCCGCGCTGGGATGCGCCTTTTTCAAGGAAGTAGATACCTACTCTGTCGCCGCCGCGAACTATCTTTGACGTGTCAACGCCAAAGTATCTGAGCGAATCAACAGCCGCCTGACCTATTGCGTGCTTGGGAAGCTTGGTTACGTATGTGCTTTCCATACCGTAGTTTGCCAAGGAAACGGCAACGTTAGCTTCTCCACCGCCAAAGGTAGCCTGCATTTGATCGTTCTGGAAGAAACGGTAATATCCGTTAGGTGCAAGTCTGAGCATAAGCTCGCCAAATGTTACAACTTTCATTTTTATCTTTTGTTGAGGAAAACTTTCTTAAAGGAAAGCTTTTCCCCAAGCTCCTTTCAAAGAATTTAAAAAAAATTTTGTTAACCTTTAGTTGTTGTCGCGGACAGTCGAGGACGCCTGTCCCTACAAGGTTTAATAAAAACTAACGGTAAAATTATACCCTGCAAGTGCTTTCTTTTTGCGGAGTTACCGCAGGTTACTCCTGTTTTCTTTCGCGAAAGAAAAAGTAAGTTATTTTACCAAAGCCATAGCTTTAGCGGTCTTTGCCTTGATCTCATCGGGAGTTCCCTTCATCATCCAGCTGCCGCCGCAAGCGATTATCTTGTCAAACGCTAAGTATTCGAGAACGTTTTCCTCGGAGATACCGCCCGTAGGAAGAAACTTCATTGTCGGGAACGCCGCGCTGAGAGCTTTGAGCGTTCCGAGTCCGCCGTAATTTGAGCAAGGGAAGAATTTTACTATCTCAAGTCCGTAGGAGATAGCCGTAATTATTTCAGTCGGAGTTACACAACCTGGGAGATAGAGAACACCGCGTTCACGGCATACCTCTGCAACTTCTGCGGCAAAGCCGGGTCCGACTATAAATTTTGCTCCGCAATCGATAGCTTCGTTAGCCTGCTTTGCGTTGATAACAGTTCCCGCGCCTATGAGCATTTCGGGAAATTTCTCACAACCAAGACGGATAGCGTCTGCCGCGCAAGCGGTACGGAAGGTTATCTCTGCAACGGGAAGTCCGCCGTCGCAAAGCGCGCGCAACATGGGTTCTGCATCGGAAAGCTCCTTAATAACTACAACGGGAACGATTTTGTTTGTTTTGATCTGATCGAGTAATTGCATTTTTTCGCCTTTCTTTGATTAAATTAATATGATTATAAATATTATATCACTTGTTTAAATACAAGAAAATTGCTTTTACAATCGTTTTTTATTGCATTTTCGGTCATTTTTGTTTCATATGATGATCCAATGCTTATATTACATTATATATTTTATTTTATATAAAATCTATCGTAATCTTATCGTTTTTATTAGAAATCTTACCGTAATTCATCATAGGAAACTTTTATAAAAAACAAAATTGTATTCTGCGGCAAATTTTTTATAATTATATCATTTTTTATGGCTACAAGTCAAATCGGACTTTTTTGGGTTTATCGCTCAATTTGATAAATAAAGATACTATTGATGCTGTCACAGACAAATTATAAGATCTATTCTTAACTTTTTTGAGTATTTTGATAAATTTTTTTCTTTTTATCAAAATTTTTCTTCGATCATCGGGATCTTCATAATAGATCTCAACTCTTCTCTGTCAAGGAAAGGCGCGAGATCCTCGAGGGGAGGACTGAAGAGAGAGCCGTCGGGAAGCTTTTTGGTCGCGCTCTTGGGCTCGAAGAATTGAGTTGCGTCAACGAATATCTCTGCAAGGAAAGCGCCTTCCGTGCTGAAAGCAGTATCAAGAGTCTTTTCTATATCAGCGTTTTTACGGCAAGCGACGTAAGGATAGCCATACGCCCAAGCGAGCTTTTCGAGCGATGGGAAGGACAGGTCGTTGCTTTCAGGACCGATACCTACCTTCGTGTGATGACCGAAGATGTTAGTCTGCGTTTGACGGATAGAATGATATCCGTCGTTGTTTATAACGAATATTTTAATAGGAAGCTTGTTAGTAAGGATAGTCTGAAGCTCCTGAAGATTCATCTGTATGCTTCCGTCGCCTGAAATACAAACTATTTCTTGTTTTCCAAGCGATACGCAAACTCCTACCGCGGCGGGAAGATCGTAACCCATTGAAGCAGCTCCCGAGTTTATGATAAAGCGCTGTCCTTCCTTTATTACGTAGCCGTGGCTTCCTACAACGCACGCAGTGCCGTTTCCAACGACGGTAGTATAGCCTTCGGGAAGTCTTTGTGAAAGCGCGCCTATGAATGCGTAAGGATTGGTAAGACCTTTAGCCGTTTTATGACGTTCAAGAACTACGGGGTAGTTCTTTTTCCATTCACGGCAGGTCGCCTGCCAACCGTTCTCGGCGAAGAAGACCTTGTTTTCATCAAGTTTATTTGACATTACCGAAAGAAAATCAAGCGCGTCGGCGTGTATAGGTGTTTCAACGTGCAGAGTGGGCTTTTTAAGCTCCTCTGCGTCAACGTCTACCATGATAACGTGAGCCTCTCTTGCCCAGGTCTTCCAGTTGTATCCGACCTGACGTATCGACAAACGGTTTCCGACCGAAAGAACAAGGTCAGCGTTCTGTACGGCAAAGTTGCCCGCGCGGTCGCCCATGATTCCTCCGCGTCCAACGTAAAGCGGGTCAGCGTCCGCCATCATATCTATATTATCCCATCCCGTTACTACGGGAATATTCAGCTTGCGGATAACTTCCTTGAATTTTTCAAATCCGTTTGCCAAGCGAATACCGTTACCCGCGTAAAATACGGGGCGCTCTGCCTTAGCTATTTTCGCGAGAACTTCGTCGATAACGGCGTCACTTACTTTGTGTGCACAGTCGGTCTGCTCTTTTTCGGGATCGTAGCCGACAAGATCGTCGGTCTCTATCGTACAAGCTTGGAAGTTAAGCGGAATGTCGAGCCAACACGGACCGGGTCTGCCGTGGGTAGCGAGATAAAGAGCCTTTTCAAGCGCGTAACGGATACGAGAAGGGTCTTCTATCATTTCGCAATATTTAGTCATAGAGGAAATAGCTTTCGTAATATCAAACTCCTGATCTCCTCCCGCTCTTATTCCGAGTCCCATTCCGCGAGCCGTGGTATCGTAACGAACCTGTCCCGAAATGATAAGCATGGGGATAGAATCGAGCCAACCGCCAACGACTCCCGTTATAGCGTTAGTGCCTCCGGGACCTGTTGTAACGCATACCGCGGCTATGCGGTTGTTTATACGAGCGTATGCCTCTGCCGCTATGGCACAGGCTTGCTCATGGTGGTTGTAAAGGCAGTGAAGCCCATTTTTATGTCCGAGAGCATCGTTCAGATGCATAGCGCCTCCGCCCGTTACCGTAAAGCAATCGGTTATTCCGTTGTTTACCAAAAAATCGGCGACGTAATCTGCAAGACGAATTTTCATATTATCAGTCTTGATACCGTGAGGGTATCAAACTCCTTTATTTATATTTTTTAGGGAGCGATCTCCGAAAGCTCCGTTTGTGTTTGTTTTTGTCGGAGATACACGAGACCGCTCCCTTTGAGCAATTATCGGGTTGTTATGCGTTTACCGCTTCGATTATGGTCTTTGCCATGTAGTCTATCATTTCGTCGGTCATTCCGGGATATACTCCTACCCAGAAGGTCTTTGTCATGATAGTATCGGTATTAGCAAGATCGCCGACGATACGGTATCCCTCACCGCTCTTTCTCATCTCGTCAAAGCAGGGGTGCTTGGTGAGATTTCCCGCGAAGAGCATACGTGTCTGAACGCCGTGATCCTCAACGTAATTTACTATTTTTTCTCTGTCAACTCCCTCGTGGCAGGTGATAAGGAATCCGAACCATGAAGGATCGGAGTTCTCACACGCTACGGGCAGTATAAGCTTGTCCGCAACAGGCGCGAGAGCCGCTTTTAGACGCGCGAAATTATGACGGCGGCGCTTTACAAATTCGGGGAATTTCTTTAGCTGCGCGCAGCCGACCGCCGCCTGCATATCGGTAGCCTTGAGGTTATATCCGAAGTGAGAATATACGTACTTATGGTCGTATCCGAGCGGCAATTCTCCGTACTGACGGTCAAAGCGGTGACGGCAGAAGTTATCCACGCCCGAGGGACATACGCAATCGCGTCCCCAGTCACGAATGGAGCGAATTATCTTCGCAAGAAGCGGGTCGTCGGTATATACAGCGCCGCCTTCTCCCATAGTCATGTGGTGTGGGGGATAGAAGCTGCTCGTTCCGATGTCTCCGACAGTTCCTGTCTTATAGGTCTTGCCGTCTATCGTGTATTCAGAGCCGAGAGCGTCGCAGTTGTCCTCAATGAGCCACAGTCCGTGTTTGTCGCAGAACGCCTTTACCGCGCCGAGATCAAAGGGGTTTCCGAGCGTATGAGCTATCATTACCGCGCGAGTTTTGTCGGACAAAGCCGCCTCGAGCTTGGTTACGTCGATATTGTATTGAGGAATTGTAACGTCAACGAATACGGGAACAGCTCCGTACTGAATGATAGGCGTTACAGTTGTCGGGAATCCTGCGGCAACGGTAATTACTTCGTCACCGCGCTTTATTGCTCTCTCCTTGAGAAGAGGAGACGTAAGAGTCATAAAAGCGAGAAGGTTTGCGGACGAGCCCGAGTTAACGAGACTGCAATGACGAACTCCGAGATATTCCGCGAAATTCTTTTCAAATTCGTCGGTATATCTTCCCGAGGTCAGCCAAAATTCAAGAGAGCTGTCGACGAGATTGCACATTTCCTCCGCATCATATACGCGGGAAGCGTAAGGAATACGGTCGCCCTCCTTATATGCAGGCTTTGTGTGATATTTCTCGCAATATTCACGCACCTGCCTTAGTATATTTTCTCTTTCTTCACGTTCGTTTACAGAGTTGATCATAAAAAATCCAAGCCTTTCTGCAGATTTATCTACGTGTTTAGTATGTGTTTTGAAATAAGAGTTTATTAATTGATCGTGATTTAAAAGCTTTTTTAATTACATACACAATTATAATACCATATTATTCATATTTTGTCAATAGTTTTGTTTATAAGTATTCCAATTTGGTCGTATTCTGACGAAAAAGAGGATAAATAAATTGCGGTTTGTCGGTGGCGAGTTAAAAACTCGCCACCTCCGTCAACAAAGTGATTCGCGGTTGCGTCCCGCGAATTTACGAGTAACAAGTAACTCGGTCAAAACACACTTTGTTGCATCTTCTATTCATTGCTCCATCTCACCGATAAATCAAAATTTGAAATTCAATTAAAACGATTTATGGCGTAAAAACGCAACCGCAAAAAGAAAAGCCCCGCACAAAGCGGGGCAAAGATAGATCAATATAATTGTGTGGCAGCAATCGGAGTTATGCGTTTTTTATTTGCCGTTTTTCATTAATATCACCCTTTTCCTGAGTTTGAATATTTGTTCTTCGATTCAATTATATCATAATATTTGAAAAAGTGTTGAAAAAGCATTCAAACGAATGCGAAAGAAATTTTTGTGGGTGATTTTACGGACCGTCGGGGACGCCGGTCCCTACAAATGTGAAAAAACAATCATTCTCCTATCGCCTTACGGCGAGGGATAATCGAAGGATTACTCCAAACCTTGTAGGGACCGGCGTCCCCGACGGTCCGTTTTTATATGTAATATTTATAATTTATATATGATCCTTTAATACAGCGATAAGATTCTCCGCATAAAGAGAAAATCCGTTATTATCGGGGTGGAGATATTCGTCGTAGAAGAAATCGGGAAGCGGAGGTACGAGCGTAAGTCCGTCGATATGCGTAAATCCAAGGCGTACGGCTTCTTTTATAAGCACCTCGCGGCACTCTTCAAAGCTTCCCATAGCCTTTCCGTCTCTCTTGTCTCTCCAAATGGGAGAAATATAGAAAAGCTTTTTATCCTTATATTCATTTGCAATAAGGGAAAGATGCGCTCTTGCGTGTTCTCTTAACTCGTCAAGCGTTTTGTAATGACCGAAATCGTTCGTTCCGTATGCGACGGAAACTATATCGGGGTCAAAATCTATCGAATCAAATGAGTCCTCGGCAAAATACGCGCCGCCTATTCCCTGCACTACGCAGTCTGCGTTGAAAAAGCGAGAGACTCTTAACGCGTAAGAAAGAGAGTCTATGATAGCCGCCCAGCCCTGTGTTATAGAGTCACCGATAAAGAGCCACTTGCGGTCGTATTCATGGGGCGTTATGTATGCGCCGTCGTCAATCTCGACCCACTCGATAACACCGACCTCATGGCTAGGGAAATACAGAGTTACGCGGTAGCTGTCCTTCTTGTGCCCGAGAGGGTCGCAGAGCGGTATGGCCGCTTCCTTTTCGGTATCAAAAATAATTTGCTTTCTCAAAAGACCGTCTACGTAAACCTCAAATTTTTTGCCCTGAAAAGCGCAAAAGGCAAGGTTTTGTGAGTTTGTGTGAAAGTCAAGTCTTATTCCTGACGAGGTCGCGGCTCGATAGCCAAGATCTTCTCTATGAGCAGTCCATGCATCTATTTGCTTTTGCGTACATTTATAAAAATGAAGTATTCCGTTTTCCTCGTATGCGCGAACTGCGCCAAATGTGACAGATTTTATTTGTTCGTTTGTAAGTTTCATATAAGACTTTTCCTTTTTGTTTTTTTCTTACTTTTTTAAAGAAAAAGTAAGACTCAACAAATTATACAACGGAAAATATTAAATGTCAATAGCTCTTGACATAATCGCGATAATAATTTAAAATATATATAGTATAAAGTATCGGAGGAAAAAACAAAATGAACGAGCGTTTTGAGAGAGAGGCGTTGCTTATAGGGGACGACGCGATGGAGATACTCGCGTCCTCTTGCGTTGCACTTTTCGGAGTTGGCGGAGTCGGAAGCTACGCCGCAGAGGCTCTCGCAAGGAGCGGCGTGGGAAAAATAGTTCTTATAGATAACGATACAGTTTCCCGCTCAAATATAAACCGTCAGCTCTGCGCGCTTGAAAGCACGGTCGGAAAGCCGAAGGTCTCGGTGGTAGCCGCGCGCTTGAAGGACATAAATCCCGATATTGAAGTTGTTGAGCGAATGGAGTTCTTTCTTCCCGAAAGCTCTCATCTGTTTGATTTTTCGGAATACGATTACGTTGTCGATGCGATAGATACCGTTTCGGGAAAGATAGAGATCGCCGTTTTGGCAAACGAAGCTAAAGTTCCAATGATAAGCTGTATGGGTACGGGAAACAAGCTTGACCCTATGGCGTTTCGCGTGACCGATATATCAAAGACCTCAATGTGTCCTCTCGCCCGCGTTATGAGACGGGAGCTTAAAAAGAGAGGGATATCTCATATGAAAGTGGTTTATTCCGAAGAGGCTGCGCGCAAACCAAAGCGCGAGATAAAGGACGGAGCGCGTACGATTCCCGCGAGTATTTCATTCGTTCCGTCGGTCGCGGGACTTATTGCCGCAGGCGAGGCTATAAAGACCTTGATATCAGAAAAGCTTAATGAAAACGGAGAAGATAAATAAAATATGGGAAAGATAGTATGGAAAGGCGGAGCGCTGACCGCTCCCGTACCGCCGTGTATGGTCACTTGCGGTACAGAGGAAAAGGCGAATATAATCACTATCGCGTGGACGGGCATAGTCAATACTATACCGCCGAAAGCTTATATCTCGGTTCGTCCGTCGAGATATTCTTATAACATTATAAAGGAGAGCGGAGAGTTTGCCGTTAATCTTACGCCGTCCTCTCTCATACGCTCCGCCGATACCTGCGGAGTACTTACGGGGGCAAAGGTCGATAAGTTCGCGAAATGCGGTCTGCACAAGGCGAAAGCGTCAAAAGTGTCCTGTCCTATAATCGAGGAAAGTCCGCTGTCTCTTGAATGTAAGGTCACAGATATCATTCCCATGGGATCGCACGATATGATACTTGCCGATATCGTGGCTATCGACGTTGACGAGTCGCTTATCGATGAGGACGGAAAGCTCCATCTTGACAGAGCGGGTCTTGCCGCTTTTGCGCACGGTGAGTATTTCGCACTTGGTAAAAAGATAGGCACATTCGGATTTTCGGTGAAGAAAAAACGCAAAAATATAAAAAAATAATATAAAAAGGGCTATCACAAATGCGGGATAAAGCATTTATGATAGTCCTGTTTTTATAAAATAAATTATTTCGAAAGCATCACCTTATCGTCGGAAAACTGTTTTCCGCTTGCCGCTTCGAAAAGTCCGAGCAATTCGTCAATGGTGAGCTTTTTCTTTGCCTCTCCCGATACGTCGACAACGACGTGACCCTCATGCATCATTATCAAGCGATTACCGTATGCTATCGCGTCGTGCATATTGTGCGTGATCATCAGGGTGGTCAGATTGTTTTCGGTAACGAGCTTGTTCGTGATCTCAAGCACTTTTGCCGCGGTCTTGGGGTCAAGAGCGGCGGTGTGCTCGTCGAGCAGAAGGATCTTCGGCTTTTTCAAGGTCGCCATAAGGAGAGTTACCGCTTGTCTCTGACCTCCCGAAAGAAGTCCTACTTTCGCGGAAAGTCTCGTGTCAAGTCCGAGGTCAAGCTGTGCGAGAAGCTCTCGGTAGCTCTCTTTTTCCTTTTTGGTACAGCCCCAGATAAGCTTTCTTTTCGTTCCTCTTCTTGCGGCAATAGAAAGGTTTTCCGCTATCTCCATATCGGGAGCAGTTCCCTTCATAGGATCTTGGAATACGCGTCCGAGGAATTTTGCGCGCTTATGCTCGGGCATTGACGTAACGTCGACACCGTCGATCTCTATTTTTCCGTAGTCGGGCTTCCATACACCCGCTATCGCGTTGAGAAGCGTACTTTTACCCGCTCCGTTGCCGCCGATAACGGTGACGAAGTCACCCTCGTTGATAGTAAGATCGAAGCCGCTTAGCGCGGTTTTTGCATTTACTGTTCCTGGGTTAAAGGTCTTTTGCAGATCGGTGATCTTAAGCATCCTTGCCACCTCCCTCTGTGTCGTTCTGCGCGGGGGGAGCTGCGTAAAGCGATTTTTGCTTTGTCAGATACGTCGACTTCAAATAAGGTACTGCAAGGAATATCGCAACGATGATCGCCGAGAACATCTTGAGAAAGTCTGTCTTAAGACCGAGAAGGATAACAACGTTATAGATAACGTAATATACGATACCTCCGCCGATAACGCCCGTAAGGCTTACGACGAAATTGGGCTTGATCTTCATAGAGACCGAAAGTCCGATAAATATAGCAGCAAGTCCGATCACGATCGCTCCTCGTCCGTCGTTGATATTTGCTGAACCCTTGTACTGCGCGAGCAAAGCTCCCGCAAGTGCTACTATGCCGTTTGATATGGCAAGACCGACGACTTTATTGAACTTTACGTTGACACCTTGCGCACGGCTCATGTCGGGGTTGTCTCCAGTGGACTTGAGTGTCAGTCCGACTTCTGTGTAGAAGAAGAGCCACAGCAAAATGATTATGGCAACGATAATTATACCCGCTGTAAGAATAGCCATTGGGTTGTTGCTCATGGAGAGCAAGAGATCGTACTGTCTGTAATCTATCGAGATAAGCGATTTTCCGCCGAGTATGGTAAGGTTGACGGAATAAAGTATGAGCTGAGTAAGTATACCCGCGAGAATAGACGGTATACCAAGAGCCGAATTGAGAAGTCCCGTGATCATTCCCGCGAGCGCTCCCGCCAAAAATGCGATGATCATGCTGAGCCATGCTGGTACTCCTGCGCTTATGAGAACAGCGCAGGTACAAGCACCCGTACAGATCGAGCCGTCAACCGTAAGATCGGCAATATCAAGTATTTTATAAGATATGTAGACACCTATCGCCATCAATCCCCAAATAAGACCTTGCGCGACAGCGCCGGGTAATGCGTTAAAAAAAACCATTTTGTGATACTTACCTCAAAAAGAATTAATTTTCGGGAACAGTGATACCGAGTGCGGCACAACGCTCTTTGTTGTACTGAACGGTAGGAGTAAGCGTTGCGACCTCAAAGTCTGCAACCGTCTTTTTGCCGAGAAGTATCTCTGCTGCCATTTCGCCCGTCTTCTTGCCGAGCTCATAGTAGTCGATCGCAAGACTTGCATAGCAAATGTCTCCGCCGTAGCTTGTGAATACGGGTACGTTCTTTGCCTTGCAAATTGTATCTACTACGTCGTCATTCTGCGCAACGGTGTTATCGGAGGGAACGTAGATAGCTTTGCATGCCTCTGCCGCGGAAGTTGTGATAGCCTGAAGCTCGGTGGTTTCGGAGAAGGTATAAGCTTCAACAACTATTCCCTTTTCCTCAAAGAGAGCCTTAACAGCGTTGTACTGAATAGCGGAGTTCGATTCGTTAGAGCAGTAAATAACGCCAACCTTGTCGCCCGCAACGAGTTTGAGGCTGTCGATCATCATCTGAGCCTGCTCCTCGAAAGGAACTGCGTCAGACGTACCCGTTACGTTTGCGGGAATGTTGTTCGAGAAGGTGTCTTTGTAGTCGGTAACCGAAGTTCCGAGAACGGGAATGGTGTTGGTTGCGCCCGATGCGGCGAGAAGCGCGGGAGTAGCGTTAGCCATAATGAGATCAACGTCCTTTGCAACGAAAGCGTTTACAACGGTCGTGCAGAGGTCGGCTTCGCCGGGGACTTGAATGTCAAACTCAACGGTCTTTCCTTCTGCCTCAAGCGCAGCTTTGAGAGCATCTACAAAGCCGTTTGTAGCCTGATCGAGAGAATCGTGCTCCATTAGCTGACAGATACCAATGGTGAAATCTGTTTTGTTTCCGCAAGATGCGAGTCCTACGCAGGATACCGCGCAGATAGCAAGTAATAAAACGATTGAAAGAATTTTTTTCATAAGAGGTCTCCTTTTTTTATTTATTAAAATAATATATATATTGTATCAAAAAATTTTATTCTTGTCAATAAATATTTTAAAGCTTTGGCGTTTTCGGATTTTTATTATAAATTGTTATTAAAAAGATGATTAAAATATCTTATCAAAGTAAAGAAAAACGGGTTTAGCGAGTTGCTCTGAACTCGCTGGGTGTAACGCCCATTATGGATTTGAAATTTCGATTAAAGCTTCGAAGAGACTCAAATCCGCAGTCGTAGGCTATCTGCAAAATATTCGTATCGCTGTTTTTGAGGATATATCCCGCCTCGTTCACGCGGTATCTGTTTACGTAATCGGTGTACGAAAGTCCCGTGCAACGCTTGAAATATCTTGACAGATATACGCTATGATAGGATATATGCTCGGAAAGTGCATCAAGTGTACAGGTTTTATTGTAATTGGTTTCGACAAACTGAAATATCTTTAGAAGCAGATTTTCTTTTTCGCTGTCATGGTCTGTATAAACGGCGTTTGAATCAAATTCGTCGCAAAGTGAATACAAAAGCCCCTTGGCTTTAAGAGAGCTTTTGCGGTAAACAAACTCCGAAAGCTGTTTTATATAAAAACTGTCAGGATAGAATTTATGATCGACGGGACGCTTGGCAAGAAATACGTTGCTATATGCTTGAACTAACTTCGGAGAAAATATGCAAAGCAAGTGGCGGCTATGCTCGGGAGTTGAAAGCGAGTGCATTTGATTCGGAAAAATCAAGAGTGCTTCTCCGTCTTTGAGAGAATATTGCTTTTTGTCTACATTTACCAGCATTTCTCCGTCGGTCACCGTCACAAATTCAAAGCTTGAGTGCAGGTGTGGCGGAAATGAGAAATCCTCTCCCGTTTCGATTTTTAAGAGATCACTGTAAAGCGAGTTATGTGATTCGTAAAACACGGCGTTCTCTCCTTTGAAAAAAGTTAAATATTGTCTACTTATTATACGGTATTTGGCGTGATTTGTCAAGGCGGATTTGATAAAATAAACTTGTAAACTATATTTTATAAAAACAAGGAGGCTTTATGGAATATTACATTGGTATAGATCTCGGCACGTCATCGGTAAAGCTTATGCTTTGCAACGGCGACGGAGAGATACTGAACACTGTTACGCGTGAATACCCCGTAAGCTACCCCCGTCCCTCTTGGAGCGAGCAATCACCTATCGATTGGTGGGAGGCTATATGCGATGCTTTTCCTTGCTTGATCAAAGGAATTGACGGTTCTTGTGTTAAGGGTATCGGAGTTGCGGGACAGATGCACGGACTTGTAGCGCTTGATAAGTATGACAATGTTATTCGTCCGACGATTCTTTGGAATGACGGAAGAACCGATAAAGAAACGGCTTATCTTAACGAGGTCATAGGCAAAAAAAGACTCTTTAATGATACGGGAAATATAGCTTTTGCGGGATTTACCGCACCGAAGCTCTTATGGCTTCGCGAAAACGAGCCCGAGAACTTTAAAAAGATACGCAAGATAATGCTCCCCAAGGATTATGTAAACTATCGTCTTACGGGTGTGTTTGCTACTGACCTATCAGATGCTTCGGGAATGCTTTTGCTCGATGTTAAAAACAGATGCTGGTCGAAGGAGATGCTTGATATTTGCGGCGTGACTGAAGCGCAGATGCCCGCGCTTTACGAAAGCTTTGAGCCTATAGGCACGGTATCTAAGGGTATTGCTTCACAGTTTGGAATATCCCAAAATGCGATAGTTACCGCGGGTGCGGGAGATAATGCCGCGGCGGCGGTCGGCACGGGAACTGTCGGCGAGGGCAAATGCAATATTTCTCTCGGAACTTCGGGAACTGTGTTCGTATCGAGTGAGCATTTTTCGGGTGACGCGGAACAGGCGATACATTCCTTCTGCCACTCGGACGGCGGATATCATCTTATGGGCTGTATACTCTCTGCCGCTTCGTGCAACAAGTGGTTTTGCGATGAGATCTTGAACACCAAGAATTACAGAGCAGAAGAGGACGCTATAACCAACGATATGTTAGGCAAAAACGAGGTCATCTTCCTGCCCTATCTTATGGGTGAGAGAGGACCTATAAACGATACGAACGCGACTGGAATGTTTATAGGACTTCGTCCGAATACGAGCCGCGCGCAAATGTATCAAGCGGTGCTTGAGGGTGTTGCATTCGCAATAAAGCATAATATTGATGAGATGGCGTCTCTTGGTGTTTTGGTAAAGGAAAGCTGTCTTTGCGGCGGCGGAGCTAAATCAAAGCTTTGGAGAGATATCCTTTGCAACGTGCTTGATATAGATCTCAATCTTCCCGTTACAGAGCAAGGTCCGGGATATGGCGCAGTGATACTTTCGATGGTTGCCGCAGGTAAATTTGATACCGTAAAGCAAGGCGCGGAAGCGTTCTTTAAGATAAAGGAGACCGTGTCCCCTGATAAGGAGCTTGTAAAATTGTACGCTTCTAAATATGAAAAATACCGCAAGATATATCCTGCGGTCAAGAATTTATACAAAGAACTAAAAAAATAAAAAAGGAGAAAAAACAATGAAAGAAATTTTTAAGAACATTCCCGAAATAAAGTATGAGGGCAGAGATACGAAGAATCCCCTCGCGTTCAGATACTATGACGCAGACAGAGTAATTATGGGCAAGAAGATGAGCGAGCATCTTCCTTTCGCTATGGCTTGGTGGCACAACCTTTGCGCCGCAGGTACGGATATGTTTGGCAGAGACACCGCGGACAAGAGCTTTGACGTTGAAAAAGGCACAATGGAGCACGCAAAGGCAAAGGTTGACGCAGGCTTTGAGTTTATGAAGAAGCTCGGCATCAAGTATTTCTGCTTCCACGACGTTGATATCGTTCCCGAGGCAGAGGATATAAACGAGACAAACCGCCGTCTTGACGAGATAACCGACTATATTCTCGAAAAGATGCAGGGCACTGATATCAAGTGTCTCTGGGGTACGGCAAATATGTTCTCTAACCCCCGTTTTATGTGCGGCGCAGGAAGCACTTCGTCGGCAGACGCTTACTGCTTTGCAGCAGCTCAGGTAAAGAAAGCCCTTGAGCTTACCGTTAAGCTCGGCGGTAAGGGCTACGTATTCTGGGGCGGAAGAGAGGGATATGAAACTCTCCTTAACACTGACGTTAAGTTCGAGCAGGAGAACATCGCAAACCTTATGAGAATGGCTGTTGAGTACGGAAGAAGCATCGGATTTACGGGTGACTTTTATATTGAGCCCAAGCCCAAAGAGCCTATGAAGCATCAGTACGACTTTGACGCGGCAACCGCTATCGGTTTCCTCCGTCAGTATGGACTTGACAAGGACTTCAAGATGAATATCGAGGCTAACCACGCAACTCTTGCGGGACATACCTTCCAGCACGAATTGAGAATCTCCGCTATTAACGGTATGCTCGGCTCTATCGACGCAAATCAGGGTGACTATCTGCTCGGTTGGGATACCGACGAGTTCCCCTACGACGTTTACGAAAGCACTATGTGTATGTACGAGGTGCTTAAGGCAGGCGGACTTACGGGTGGATTCAACTTTGACGCAAAGAACCGCAGACCCAGCAATACATACGAGGATATGTTCCACGCCTACATTCTCGGAATGGATACATTCGCTCTCGGTCTTATAAAGGCGGCAGAGCTTATCGAAAAAGGAGAGCTTGACGCGTTTGTTGAAAAGAAATATTCCAGTTTCAATAGCGAGATAGGTCAGAAGATAAGAAGCGGCAAGTCCACTCTTTGCGAGCTTGCGGCGCACGCTGAAAAGCTCGGGGTATGTCCTCCCGTACAGAGCGGCAGACAGGAATATCTTGAGAGCGTTGTAAACAGAGCTTTGTTTGGCTGATAACGCAACATAAAAATATAAAGCAAGGAGAAAACCATGATCTATTACGTATCGACGAATGGAAACGACGGAGCTTTAGGTACAAAAGAATCACCCTTTCGCACGATAAACCATGCGGCGCAGATAGCTGTCGCGGGAGATACTGTGCGTGTATTTGGCGGAACTTACAGAGAAAGAGTTTCTCCTAAAAACAGCGGCGAGGAAAACGCTCGCATTACTTACGAAGCGGTTGAGGGTGAAAAGCCTGTTATCAAGGGCTCTGAAGTAGTTACCGATTGGGAGAGAGTCGAGGGAACTGTTTGGAAAAAGGTCCTTCCCAATGAATTTTTCGGTGATTTTAACCCTTACGCTACCGCTCTTTTTGGAGACTGGCTCATAAAGCCCGAGGACTACGCGGTCCACACGGGAGACGTGTATATTGATGGGAAGTCGATGTATGAGGCTTCTTCTATGAGCGATCTTTATGAAGCGAAGATCAGAAATACGGGTATGCGTAATAGCAGCACTATGCCCGGTATTCTTCATCCCGAAGATACCGTATACCGTTGGTTCGCAGAGGTCAATGAAGATAATACAGTAATTTACGGAAACTTCCAAGAAAAAGACCCTAACGCTTGCTTTGTCGAGATAAACGTTCGCCTTGCGTGCTTCTTCCCCGATAAGCTTCACGTAAACTATATAACGGTTCGCGGCTTTGAGATGGCGCAGGCGGCAACGCAGTGGGCGCCTCCCACCGCGTCACAGATAGGTATGATAGGCCCTCGTTGGTCAAAGGGCTGGATAATTGAAAATAACGATCTACACGACTCGAAGTGTTGCGCTATCAGTATCGGACGCGATGCGCTTGAGGGAGAGAATCTTTCTGCAAAGTTTTGCAGAAAATCGGGTCACAGATATCAGGTAGAGGCTACTTATGAAGCATTGAACGAGGGTTGGTCGAAGGAGACCGTCGGCTCTCATATCATAAGAAATAACGAGATACACGACTGCGGTCAGTGCGGCATTGTCGGAAATCTCGGAGGAGTTTTCAGTAGAATTGAACACAATCATATTTATAATATCAGAGCAAAGCAGGAATTCTGGGGTCACGAGCAGGGCGGCATCAAGCTACATTGTTCTATTGACGTAATTATCGAGGGCAACCGCTTCCACCATTGCTTTACACACGGAATCTGGCTTGACTGGCAGGCGCAGGGCACTCGCGTAACGAAGAACGTTTTTTACAACAACGCGCCTGATTTTATGGTAGAGGTAACTCACGGTCCTTGCGTCGTTGATAATAATTTGTTCTTGTCACCCTATGCGTTTATAAATCACGCGGAAGGAACTGCGTTCGTTCATAACGTTATTGCAGGATACGTGTATCAAAAAGAGCATAAGCAGAGAGCAACTCCTTATCACTATCCTCACAGAACCTTCCCGAAGGGATTTGTTGCAACGCTTGGCGGAGACGATAGAGTTTACGGAAATATCATTCTCGGTGAAAAGTTGTGCCCGAAGAACAGAGTTTATTTTTCGGCTTGCTACGATAATTACGTGACAAGCGAGGAATACGCGAACATAAAGTGGAAATATAAGTATATCGGTCTTAATGAGATAGTGGAAAAGCCGCAGGTCGTTTATATTGCCGAAAACGTTTACGGTGGCTTGGCAAGTCCGTTCCGTCAGGAGATAGGCGCGTTGAGAGCCGACGACGTAAGCTTCTCCGTAAAAGAAGAAAACGGCGAGGTCGTATTTGCGATAAACATTCCGAAAAAGGTTGCCGATATGAGAATAACTCCTACCACGACGGAACGACTTGGTCAGCCTCGTGTGGTTGAGCAGAATTATGAAAGCGCAGACGGAACGCCTATTGATTTTACCATTGACATTCTCGGAAACAAGAGAGGCGAGAGCATCGTCGCAGGACCTTTCGCAACTCTTTGCGAGGGTGAAAACAAATTTGTGGTTTGGAAAAAGTAAAACGCAAAATTTTCAATACAACTGAAAAGGAGAAACGAAAATGATCTATTACGTATCAACAAACGGTAACGATAACGCTCTCGGAACAAAAGAATCACCCTTTCGCACGATAAACCATGCGGCGCAGGTAGCCGTTGCGGGAGATACTGTGCGTGTATTTGGCGGAACTTACAGAGAAAGAGTTTCTCCTAAAAACAGCGGCGAGGAAAACGCTCGCATTACTTACGAAGCGGTTGAGGGTGAAAAGCCGATAATAAAAGGCTCGGAAATAGTTACCGACTGGGAGCTTGTAGATGGAACGGTTTGGAAAAAGACTCTTCCGAACTCTGTGTTTGGAAAATTCAATCCTTTTGCTACTATTATGTGGGGCGACTGGTTTGAAAAGCCTGCCGATTACAAGGTGCATCTTGGCGACGTTTATGTTGATGGAAAATCTATGTACGAGGCATCTTCTATGGAAGACCTATTTGAAGCCAAGAAGCGTATTATCGGTATGCGCTGGAGTTCTATGCAGTTTAAAGTTGAGGGGATATATTTTCCCGATGATACGGTTTATCGCTGGTTTGCGGAGGTAAACGAGAATGAAACTGTAATTTACGGAAACTTTCAGGAAAAAGACCCGAACGCATGTCTTACCGAGATAAACGTTCGTCCTACGTGTATTTATCCTGAAAAATTGAATGTAAATTACATAACTATTCGCGGGTTTGAGATAGCGCAAGCAGCAACACAATGGGCGCCGCCTACCGCTTCACAGATAGGTATGGTAGGTCCTCGTTGGTCAAAGGGCTGGATAATCGAGAACAACGACCTGCACGACGCTAAATGTTGTGCTATAAGTCTCGGACGCGATGCGCTCGAGGGCGAGAATCTTTCTTATCAGTTTTGCAGAAAATCAGGTCACAGATATCAGGTCGAGACAACTTACGAGGCTCTTGAGGCCGGTTGGTCAAAGGAGAATATAGGTTCTCATATCATAAGAAATAATGAGATACACGACTGCGGACAGTGCGGTATCGTTGGAAATCTTGGCGGAGTATTCAGCCGCATCGAGCATAATCATATCCATCATATCGCGGGAAAGCAGGAGTTTTGGGGACACGAGATAGCGGGAATAAAGCTTCACGCGTCTATAGACGTAACTATCGAGGGTAACTATTTCCACCATTGCCCCACACACGGAATCTGGCTTGACTGGCAGGCGCAGGGTACGCGCGTAACGAAAAACGTGTTCCACGATAACTTCCCCGATCTTATGATGGAGGTGACTCACGGACCTCTTACTGTTGATAATAATCTGTTTTTATCTCCCTATGCTTTTATTGATAGTGCGCAAGGAACCGCTTTCGTTCATAACGTTATCGCGGGATACGTGCTTCAGAAGGAACACAAGAAAAGAGCGACGCCTTATCACTATCCTCACAGAACCTTACCCAAGGGATTTGTTGCAACGCTTGGCGGAGATGATAGGGTTTACGGAAATATTATTCTCGGCACGGAGCCGTGTCCGAAGAGTAGAGCTTATTTCTCTACTTGCTACGATAATTACGTAACAAGTGAGGAATATGCGAACATAAAGTGGAAATATAAGTATATCGGTCTTGATGAGATCGTGGAAAAGCCGCAGGTCGTTTATATTGCCGAAAACGTTTACGGTGGCTTGGCAAGTCCGTTCCGTCAGGAGATAGGCGCGTTGAGAGCTGATGATATAAGCTTTTCTATCGCGCAAGAAAACGGTGATGCGGTGCTTACTATCAACGTTCCGGAGAAGGTTGCAAATATGAGAATAACTCCTACCACTACCGAGCGTCTCGGAACTCCTCGTGTGGTTGAGCAACCGTATGAAAATCCCGATGGAACGCCTATCGATTTCACTCTTGATATACAAGGTAATAAGAGAGATGACGATATAGTCGCAGGGCCTTTTGCGCATCTTTGTGCAGGTGAAAATAAATTTGTGGTTTGGAAAAAGTAAAACCGCAAACATTTCAGTAAAAATGAAATAAAGGAGAAAACAAATGATCTATTACGTATCGACAAAAGGAAATGACAGCGCTCTTGGCACAAAGGAAGCGCCATTTCGTACGATAAATCACGCAGCGCAAATTGCCGTTGCGGGTGATACGGTAAAGGTATTTGGCGGCGTATATCGCGAATGGGTAGATCCCAAAAACGCAGGAACAGAAGATGCCCGTATCACTTACGAGGCAGTCGAGGGTGAAAAGCCTGTCATCAAGGGCTCTGAAATAGTTACCGACTGGGAAAAGGTCGAGGGAACTGTATGGAAAAAGACACTTCCAAATTCCATGTTTGGTGATTGGAATCCTTACTCTCGAAGGGTTGAGGGAGACTGGCTTATGAAGCCGAAGGATTACAGCGTTCACCTCGGAGACGTGTACATAAACGGCGTGTCGATGTACGAGGCTTCTTCGATGGAGGATCTCTATGAGGCAAAAATAAGATATTCGGGCTGTCAGCGCTCGTCGCCTCCAATAGTAGAGCAGATACCCGACCCCGAAAATACTATATATCGCTGGTATGCGCAGGTAGACGAAAAGGAAACGACGATCCTTTGCAATTTCCACGCAATAGATCCCAATCGCGAAACTATTGAGATAAACGTTAGAAAATGCTGCTTCTATCCGACGAATACGGGCAGAAACTATATAACTCTGCGCGGCTTTGAGATAGCGCAGGCGGCATGCCCATGGACTCCTCCGACATCTAATCAGGTCGGAATGGTCGGCGCAAACTGGTCTAAGGGTTGGATAATTGAAAACAACGAGCTTCACGATGCGAAGTGCTCTGCTATCAGTATAGGAAAAGAAGCAAGCACGGGCGATAACGAGGCTATGAAAAAGCACAATAAGCATTCTCATTACTATCAGACCGAGGCGGTATTCCTTGGTTTGCTTAAGGGGTGGAATAAAGACACCGTAGGCTCTCATCTCGTTCGTAATAACGTTATTCACGATTGCGGACAGAACGGTGTTGTCGGACATATGGGCTGCGCGTTTAGCAGGATAGAGCATAACCATATATACCGTATCTCTACGAAGCACGAATTTCACGGCGCGGAGATAGCGGGAATCAAATTTCACGCCGCTATCGACGTTGTTATTGAAAATAACAGCATCCACGACACTACGCGCGGAATCTGGCTTGATTGGCAGATACAGGGCGCACGTGTAACGAAGAACCTTCTTTATAACAACGCAAGATGTGACCTTATGATAGAGGTTACCCACGGTCCTTGCACCGTAGACAACAACGTATTGCTCTCTGAGAGAGCTATGGAGAACGTTGCTCAGGGTACGGCGTTCGTGCATAATATTATCGCGGGCAACGTAACGCAAAAGGACGTTCCCGATCGCGAAACGCCTTACCACTTCCCTCACAGTACGCTTGTAAAGGGTATGACCAAGGTCCTCGGCGGAGACGATCGCGTATTGAATAATATCATTCTCGGCGCGTATCCCTCGGCAAGCTCAAGCTTTATTGCGTGGTGCAGTATTTACAATAAATATCTTACTCCCGAGGTATTCTATGAAAAAATGAAGAAAAACGTTGAGCGTATTCCCGTTCAGCCCGTATGGATAGACGGCAACGCGTACGCAGGCTACGCTTCCGCGTTCCGCGCGGAAGAAAATACGGCGCGCGTTGACGGTACTGCGTTTTCAATAGAAGAAACTGCGGACGGATTTGTTTTGACGTTGAACGTTCCCGCTACTTTGAGTCAGTTTACCTGCAAAGCGGTTACCTCCGAAAGACTCGGCGCACCTATATTTACGGAAGAAAAATATGAAAATTCCGACGGAACTCCTATTGATTTCACTATCGATATTCTCGGCAACAAGAGAGACGAGAACGTCATCGCAGGACCTTTCGCAACTCTTTGCGAGGGTGAAAACAAATTTGTGGTTTGGAAAAAGTAAAACACAAAATTTTCAATACAACCGAAAAGGAGAAGCAAAAATGATCTATTACGTATCAACAAACGGTAACGATAACGCTCTCGGAACAAAAGAATCACCCTTTCGCACGATAAACCATGCGGCGCAGATAGCTGTCGCGGGAGACACCGTCCGTGTTTTTGGCGGAGTGTATCGCGAATGGGTAGATCCCCGAAACAGCGGCGAAGAAAACGCTCGCATTATATATGAAGCGGTTGAAGGCGAAAATCCGATAATCAAGGGTTCGGAGATAATCACCGATTGGGAACGCGTCGAGGGAACTGTTTGGAAAAAGGTTCTCCCCAACACATTTTTCGGAGATTTCAACCCGTACAAAAAAATGCTTGAGGGCGACTGGCTTACCTCTCCCCGTAAAAAAATACACGTTGGTGACGTGTACATAAACGGAAAATCCATGTACGAGGCTCACACTTACGCAGATATGGTTCGCGCGGAAAAGCGAATTATATGGGAGCAAAACGGTTGGAAGTCTAATAGAACAGAGTATGTATTAGAACCTGAAAAGACCGTATATCAGTGGTATGCGGAGGTCGATGATGAAAATACGACTATCTGGTGCAATTTCCAAGAGTTTGACCCGAACAAAGAAACAATAGAGATAAACGTTCGTCAGAGCTGCTTCTATCCTTCGAAATCCGGCGTAAATTACATTACCTTGCGCGGCTTTGAGATAGCACAGGCGGCGTGTCCGTTTACTCCTCCCACCGCCGATCAGATCGGTATGGTAGGCGCGCATTGGTCAAAGGGCTGGATAATTGAGAACAACATCATGCACGACGCAAAGTGCTCCGCTATCAGTATCGGTAAGGATGCGGCTACGGGAGATAATAACAGCCTCCGCACAGGCAGAAAATCGGGACATCGCTATCAGGCAGAGGCGGTATTCCTCGGGCTTCGTATGGGCTGGAACAAGGAGACTGTCGGCTCTCACATCATTCGCAACAACGTAATTTACGACTGCGGACAAAACGGAATCGTAGGACACATGGGTTGTGCGTTCTGTATCATTGAGCATAACGAGATATACAATATCGCTATGAAGCGAGAATTCTGGGGACACGAGATAGGCGGTATCAAATTCCATGCGCCTATCGATACGGTCATAGAAAATAACAATATCCACCACTGTATGCTCGGAACTTGGCTTGACTGGCAGTCGCAGGGTCTGCGCTTGACTAAAAACGTATACCATCACAACGATCGTGACCTTATGATAGAGGTAACGCACGGACCTTGTACTGTTGATAACAACCTCTTCCTTTCGGAATTTTCTCTTGACAATCATGCGCAAGGTACGGCTTATGTTCATAACGTGTTTGCGGGCGGAGCTCGCTTGATAAAGGTTCATGACCGCGCAACCCCCTACCACTTCCCTCATACTACCGAGGTTGCGGGTTATCTGCCTGTGTACGGAGGAGACGACCGTATCTATAACAATATGATGCTTGGTGTAAACGAGGGGTGTGGAAGCGGTCACCGTCCTGTCGGAAACCTTGGTTCGAACTATAACGCGTATTATACGCCGGAGGAGTATCCTCTCGCTCCCGGAAAGAATGCCTATTCTGTCGGAAATGCTCTGTTTATTAAGGAGTCTCAGCCCGTTTGGATAGAGGGTAACGCTTATTCGGGATATGCATTCCCCTACCGCGCGGAGAAATACGCGGCGGTGGCAAGCGGAATGACGGCAGACGTAGAGGAAAACAATGGCGAGTGGGTATTGACCATAAACGTTCCCGAAGCAGTTGTAACCGCATCTTGTACGCCCGTTACAACAGAACGTCTCGGCACTCCTCGTGTTACCGAAGAGCCGTATGAAAACGCGGATGGAACACCGATTGACTTTACTGTCGATTATCTTGGAAATATCCGTACGCAAGACGTTATCCCCGGACCTTTTGCGACACTCTGCGAAGGTGAAAACAAATTTGTGGTTTGGAAAAAATAAAATATAAATTTTCAATACAACTGAAAAAGGAGAAACGAAAAATGATCTATTACGTATCAACAAGTGGTAACGACAGTGCGCTTGGTACAAAAGAAGCGCCTTTTAAAACAATAAACCACGCGGCGCAGGTAGCCGTTGCGGGCGACACGGTATGTGTTTTCGGCGGTGTATATCGCGAGAGAGTTTGCCCCAAAAACAGCGGTGAGGAAAACGCTCGCATTACTTATGAAGCGGTCGAGGGCGAATGCCCCGTTATAAAAGGCTCGGAGATCGTCACCGATTGGGAAAAAGTTGAAGGAACTGTCTGGAAAAAGGTTATTCCTAACAGCTTTTTTGGTGACTTTAACCCCTATGAAACCGTGCTTTTCGGAGACTGGTACAGAGTCCCTCACGAAAAAGGTTACGACGTTCACCTTGGTGACGTATATATCGACGGAAGATCTATGTTTGAGGCTTCGTCAAAGGAAGATCTTTACGAAGCAAAGATACGCTACAAGGGAATGTATGCGGGAGACTCTTTCACTCAAGCGCCTATGGTTTTTGCTAAAGAATCTGTTTACCGTTGGTATGCGGAGGTCGACGAAGAAAACACCGTTATTTACGGAAACTTTCAGGATAAAGACCCGAACGCTTGCCTTATCGAGATAAACGTTCGTCCCGCGTGCTTCTATCCCGACAAATTGCACGTAAATTACATCACCGTCCGCGGCTTTGAGATGGCTCATGCCGCAACACAGTGGGCGCCTCCCACGGCTTCACAGATCGGTATGATAGGTCCTCGCTGGTCAAAGGGCTGGATAATCGAGAATAACCATCTCCACGATTCAAAGTGTTGTGCTGTAAGTATCGGACGTGATGCTCTTGAGGGTGAAAACCTTTCTCAGAAATATTGCAGAAAATCTGGCCATATTTATCAGCTCGAGGCAACGTACGAGGCTCTTAAAGAGGGTTGGTCTAAAGAGACTGTCGGCTCTCATATCGTAAGAAACAACGAGATACACGACTGCGGTCAGTGCGGTGTCGTTGGAAACCTTGGTTGCGTATTCAGCCGCATTGAGCATAATAATATTTACAATATCGCAAGAAAGCAGGAGTTCTGGGGACACGAGCTTGGCGGTATCAAGCTTCACTCTCCTATCGACGTAGTGATCGAGGATAACTATATCCACCAGTGCTCTACGTTCGGAACTTGGATAGACTGGCAGGATCAGGGCTTGCGTATAACCAAGAACGTTTACTTCGATAACATAGGCGACCTCAAGGTAGAGGTGTCTCACGGTCCTTGTACTATTGACAATAACCTCTTCTTGTCTCAGTATTCGCTTATAAATCACGCTCAGGGAACGGCTTACGTTAACAACCTTTTTGCCGGATATGTATATCCTTTGGAGCATAGAAACCGCGCGACACCTTATCACTATCCTCATAGCACTTTCCCCAAGGGATATGCTGTTATGCTTGGCGGTGACGACAGAGTGTTCGGTAATATCATTATAGGCGCATCGCAGATGCCTCCTAGAACTGCGTATTTCTCGTCGTATTACAACAAATATATGACGTGTGAGCAATACTTCCAGTCGAATGGCAGCAACAGATATTTTGGAAATGCAGAAGAAGATGCAAGACCTCAGCCCGTATATATCGAGGAAAATGTTTACGTAGGATTCGCAAAGCCTTTCCGTGAGGAAAAGGGTGCGCTTAAGACCGACTATATAAGCTTTGAGCTTTCCGAGGAAAACGGCGAGACGATATTCACTCTTACCGTTCCCTCGGAGGTTGCTGATAAGAGAATAACTCCCACAACTACCGAGCGTCTCGGTCAGCCTCGTATTGTTGAGCAGAATTATGAAAATGCGGACGGAACGCCCATCGACTTTAATGTCGACTATCTCGGAAATATCCGTACGTCAAACGTTATCCCGGGACCTTTCGCTCGTCTTTCTGCGGGAGAGAACAAATTTGTAGTTTGGAAGAAGTAAAAATACATAAGGAGAAAAACAATGATCTATTACGTATCAACAAGTGGTAACGATAACATCTAAAAAATGATTGGGCTGAAAAATCAGCCCAATCCAATCGTAAACAACGGTATCAAGGTATATATATCCCGCAAGGGTGTTGTATCCCAACCGGACTTAGAGGGATTATAATAGATCTTCACACTTTCCACAGGCGTAGCAAAATCAATAAATTTACCGTTACCGATTTGAGGCGCGTTACCTTCAAAATAGATCTCTTTCAGGTTTGCACAATCCCAAAAAGCACCTGATGAAATAAGCTCGACACTTGCCGGAATTCTCAACGTTTCTATCTTTCCGTTATAACATAAAACATTTTCCACACCACCAATTTGTTTCAAACCGTCTTCAAAGATAATTTCTGTAACAGATGCGGACGCGGGAAAAGGATAGTATCCCCATTTTTCCAATGTTTTTGGAATCCAAATCTTTTTAACGTTAAAACAGTTCAAGAAAGCTTGTTCTCCAATCTCTTGAAGATTCTTGGGGAGAATTATTTCCTCAAGCGATGCACAGCCGAAAAAAGCTTTATCGCCTATCAATATAACGTTATCTCCGAATTTTACTGTTTTCAGATTTTCACAACCGGAAAACGCCTCCTCGTCTATGTATTTAAGAGAACTCATCGAAAGATCAATACTAGTAAGAGATTTACAGTCGTGAAATGCTGCCAATGAAACAGTAATCAGTGATGAACTCATCTTGATATCTTTTAAATTTTTGCAGCCGTTAAACGCTCCAAATGAAGTATATTTTATGGTATCCGGCATCACAAGAGCTTCAACGAGAGATCCCGAAAAAGCACTCATTCCAATTACAGTAACCGTTTTACCATCTATCTTTTTCGGTATAACAACGTTTTTGTCGTTCCCTATGTATTTTGTAATCTCAAATTCCCCATCGTCCCTGATTTTATACTCAAAATCCGACTCGGGATTTGCATCTTCATCGGGATAACTTTCAGTCGTATTATTGGGTATATCGGGGCGAGAATTTGTTACTTTATTTGTCGTACTGTCGGTTATATGATTCGTTGTATCATTAAGCGGGGCTTCTGTGATGTCATTACACCCAATCAACAAAAGCCAAATCAAAACAAACATTAAAAATACGCTTATAATTTTTTTCATTAGATATCTCCATTTTTAATGAGTTCATATTTATTATATACCAAAATATAGTAAGTGTCAATAACGAATACTTAAATACGTTAAAATTAAGGAGTAAAACCGAAGTATGGCGCACTGTTATGTTGCAGAAGTAACTATGTACCTTTATAAGTATAGTAATACAGTTGTGCGCTTGTAGTGCAGGGCGTTTTTAATATCAACAAAGGGGAGGCGAGCAACCAACGCCGCCTGAAAACAAAAAAGCACGCATTTCTGCGTGCTACCAGTAAGGGAAATCGTGATTTTGGGGTGCGTATGGGATTGTAAGGGATTTTTCAGCTACGAAAATGAAAAAAGTCCTTGAAAATCAAGGACTTTTTCTGACTAATGACTGTAATTTTGATACAAAAATTATTGTCCGTGGCAACCTTGGCATGAATTGTCAGGCTCTTTACAATGGTAATTACAATAATCTTCTAAAATTCGAGTTGCATATTTTGATGCCTGGATTTCAAGTGAGCGATCACCTTTTTTGTTATCGTCTAAAAAGTACCACTGAAAATAATGTGTTAGCTCGTGCGAGAGCGAATGATAAACGGAAAACAAATCCATATTTGCAGGTATGTATATCTGCGGATAAATGCGCCCGGCGCTTTCCTCATTAGAGTAAAAGATGCCGTAGCAATAGCCTCCTTTTGAGGAATGAAACTTTTCTTGATTGCAAAAATAAACGTTGCATCTTATCGGAAAGAAAAACTCTTTCCTTAAATAGCGAACAAAACTGCAAATGTTGTTTTTTGTGTCGCGATCAATAGCAGATGCAAAATGAAGTGATAGGTTAGATTTAGGGGCGGAATTTGAATAAAAGCGAATGTTTTCTTCTTTATTTGTTATCCACAAAAAATCTTTTGACAATGAAAACACCGTCCCTTCACTATGACTTGTTCTTACAATGATATTATATCACAAAAACACAAAAACCGCAATCCCTTTGTATTGTTGATTTTGGAGAAACACCTCAGCCTGTATCTATTGAATTTTGGAAGTTTTTGAAAGAGACTACGACCAAAGCTTCGTGATATGCCCACATTTTTAAAAGCATTAATAATAGGTCTTAGCGCGTATCTTGTCGGATATTCCGTGTACGTATTCGCTATGATCTGAAAGGAGAATTATGAAAAGGTTAAAAAGGCTCTGTGAGACTTATAACGACGCTGACGTTCGTTTTCACGTTAGCTTGATACTTGTATCGCTATCTATATTTTTATTGACGTTAAGATACGCTATACCCGCTCAGCGTTTATATGACGCCATTATAGATTTTGGCTTATCGATAGCTTATTGGTTTGTTTTTATTACCGAGCCAATGTGGGAAAATTTTCTTGGTTACGTCCCGCAAATATCGACCTCCCGCCGAAAACTTCCAAGCATCGATTTTGAAAAAGTTTTTCCTTTTTCATTCGATGAGATAGTGGACAAGTTCTCAAATTTTTTTGCGGGTCTTTTTAACCTTGATAATTTTCTTGACTATAATCTTTTTATTCTCGAACTTCTTTACAACGTTACACTTTACGGTTCAATGTTGATCCCGTCGGCTGTAATGATGTGGCAAATGTTTAGAGATTCTCTTGTAAAGGATAAAGAAAATCCCGTAGGCTCTTTTACACAGAGCGTGGAGATCGTTCTCACGGCGGTGCGTACAACAGTGCGCCCCGTCGTGTCGGCGGTTCGCGGGCTTGTATTGTATATCTATGATCACCCGTGGATATGGCGTACGTTGCTTGTAACGTGGCTTCTGAATCTCAATATCTTTACGATAATATTTGAGTTTTTTGGATTTTATTTTTACTTTATATCGAGCGCGGACCTTATTTCTTTTTTCTTTCAGATCATAAAGCTTCTTGTTGACGTCGTTATAATGTTTGACGGTCTGCCGCTTATTCTTTGGATACCTATTATATTTGCTATCTATTGGGCGTATTGCTCTTACGTAGGTTTAGATACCCTACGGCACTTTGACGCCATGAATTGCGGCTTTTTGAAGTCGATAGCGTACATATCTCTTCTTATAGGAGCTCCCGGCGTTGGTAAAACTACGCTTTTGACGTCGTTTTCTCTTTACTTTGTAAATATTTATAAAAAGGATTCTTTTGATACTCTTTACGACGTCGAAATGACGTTTCCCGCATTTCCGTTCCCGGCGTTCCGCAAGGAGCTTGATGAACGCATAAAGTCGGGAGTTATATATAATATACCAAAAGCAAGGCAATATGTTGATCATATTGAAGAGGTTTATAAGGCTAAGCCTTCGCCGAGCGTGTTGTTTGGCTATGATGAAGATCTCTTTGCTATGGAGAAAAATGAAAGCACGCGAATCCGTTCTCTCTTTTCGGCTTTGCGCGAATATGCTTCCGCGTATTTTATTTATCGTTGTGAGAATCCTAATCTTTCTAATTATCCTATACGCTTTGACGGTAAATTTGATGATTCTACATATCTTCCGTTATGGAACGGAGACTTCTATTCTCGTGATCCTCGCAAACGCAAAGAGGAATCGAGATATTCTCATATTCTCGACCAAGATATACTTCGTCCCGGAAAGAAAGTTGATCCTGATAATAAAAATATAGGTTGTTTTGGTTTTGGTATCTATTCAAATACCGAGTGGGGTAAAGCTCGAGGAAATCAGCTTACTACGGTCGACGAGGATAAAGCGTCCGAGATAGCAAACAGAAAAAACGATCTTTATTCGTATAGTTTGAAAATGTCGCGCCATGCGAATACTACCGTTGCCAATAAAGTATATTTCCGCTTTCTTGGTGACGAACAGCGTCCTGAATCTCTCGCTGCCGATCAGCGTGAGCTTTGTGACGTTATATCTATCATAGATAAGTCTGAAATTAAGCTTGCTCTGCCGCACTTTAAGTGGCTGGACAAGCTTTATGATAAGGTCTATGAGCCTTTTAAGGACTTCTGGGCGGAATATTCAAACGCCCGCGGTGATACTTGTCTCACCGTATTTCTTCTTAAGCTTGCCGTAGGCGGCTTTTCTAACGTGTATAAGCGTATTTACAATAAATACGGTTATTACACTATCACGCTTTCTCTGAAAGACGGAAGATCCTACGGTAACTCTAAAGACTCCGCAAATGCCGAACGCATTGTGGAGTATAATATGCCCGTTATGCAGGTCTATAGCGAAAGATATAATACTGACTGCTTTAGCGGTTTCTTTACCAAAGCACAGCTTGATTGCGCTGTCGGTATCAATGACCTTGAATGTTTCACGGGTCTTACTCAAACTAATAAACAAATGGTTGCGCAGCATGACTTTTTCCTTGATGAATATATGGGAACTATGGAAAAGCATTGCGGCGAACCTGCTAAACGAACGAAAAGAACGAGCGCAAACACGGAAAATAACCGTGTTCAGCCAAACATAATTTTTAAAACCTTTTGAGGTACATATATGATATTTGAAAATTGTAAGGTAACGAATGACGGATCTCATTACGTCGCGTCTATCCCATTTTCTTGGGGTGGACACGGCGGCGGTTATTCTCCCCGCAAAGCTGATTCTATTCTTTTTGATGAATATTATCAGAAAGCACAGCTTGAGGGTGTCTCTGATAAAAGAATAGCGTCATACGTTGAGGAGGAAATAAGACGTGATAGAGATATTGAAGATTGGATTCCTTCCGAACGTTGCGCGGAGCTTCTTAAGAATAAGCGTAGATCTGTGCATAAACGTTATAAGCGTTATGAAGGTAAGCTTATGCTTACGGCTTTTAATTGGTACGTCACGTTTACGTATGATGATGAGAAAGAGACGCCTGAAAAATTCGAAAAGAAATTGAAAAGGTGCTTTTCAAATTTTAAATGCCGTAAGAATTGGCGTGTTGTCGGCGTTCCTGAAGAAGGAGAAGAAAAAGGGCGTCTTCATTGGCACTGCTTTCTTCGTATACCTGAGGGCGCGATGGTTGGAAAGCTTTTTCTCAATAAGGCGTATTCCACTAAGCGCAAAAAATATGAGACGTGGACTGATAATGAGTATTTTAATAAGCGCTTCGGAAATTCGGTTTGGGAAGCGATCACTCCCGCGGATCTTCGTAATGGCGGAGCGCTGCGCCGATACCTTTTAAAATATCTTCAAAAAAGCGGACATAAAATGTTTTATAGCCGCGATCTCCCCCATGAGCTTCGTGTTGACGTCAATACGGAAACCGACGTTGCGTGTACTTATTTTAATTTTGGATATAAAAGCATATTGTATAATAGCGTAATTAATAAAGAACCTGAGGAAAAGGCTGAAAGCAATGATAAATATAATTATACGTTTCCCGTGGAGAAAGGACACGGATTTAACGTTAAAGAATTGCTTGAGAAATATAAATATCCTATTCAATATCCGAAAGGCTATAAGCCTGAAAACGCTTCTGTAGGAACGTTTGTGCCTGTACTCCTTTATTAACTCGCCCGCAGGGCAAAAGCGAAAGGTACGGGATAGCCGAACGCAAGAAGCGAAAATCGAATATTTTTTGAAAGCCGACTAAGCTCGGTCTTTTCGTGTTTGTGGTGATGGTACGAAAAATGAGAAAAACAGCGTAGAAATTGAACGGGTTAGTGAAATCGAACGCTTTCGAATCGTCCGACACCGCGGGGCGCGGCGAAGCCGCGCCCCCTCGATAATACAAGGTGTCGTATAATGCTCAAATGCTCATGGAACGAGAAAAAACATATTTGATATTTAAGATTTTTAATAAAAAATAAAAGAATTTTTCTTTTTAAAAAAATGTGGATAAGTGCAAAAATTCGTGTTGACACGAACTTTTTGCCCCTCGCCTGTGGTAAAGTTGTGGTAAAGGTTGTTGTAAAGTGCTGGCTGTGGTTAAGGCTGTGGTAAAGACTGTGGTAAAGACACGGGCTGTGGTAAAGCTGTGTGTAAACTCGTGGTAAAGTCGAACTATGTAAACAAATATGAATGAGAGCAGAGAGTATCGATAAACGAAAGAAGATAAGAGAGCTATTGTGACTTTTCCACGTGTTTTCCATCAGCTTTTCCATGGTTCGCGTCTTTTCCATAGTTTTTTCCATAGGCTTTTCCATCAGACGTACTTTTCAATAGCCTTTTCCATCAGCTTTTCCACAGTTCTAAAAATAAAGTTACTTTATTTGACATCATTTTGACATCATTCAAGGCGATATTTGACATCACTTGAGGATATTTAAGGACATAATGAAAACCCCGCAAAGCCTTGAAAATCAAGGCTTTGCGGGGTTTTGCTCGTGGCGGAGAAGGAGAGATTTGAACTCTCGCGCCGGTTAAATCCGACCTACACCCTTAGCAGGGGCGCCTCTTCGGCCTCTTGAGTACTTCTCCGTATAAATTTTATACGCGCAAGTCGCCGTTTCAAACTTGCCTAATTATTATACTCCATTTTAATCGATTTGTCAATATCTTTTTGCTATCTTTCGCCGCAATTTTTATATTTTTCTCTTTTTTATCTTTATTTGCGGCGAAAGATATAGCTTTTGTCGTTTTTTGCGGAGCTTTATTAGTTCAATTCTTTTGTTACCTGATTTTTCTTCCTGAATACGATAAGCTTACTGATATAGTAATTCGTGATGACTACGATTATTGACGACGCCACTTTTGCCCATATTCTTGAGCTTAACTCAAAATCCATAAATCCAAGCGGGATTATCGGCGCGTTATAGCTAAACAAGTCGTCCAAAAGCGCGATGATTCCCAAATTTATGAGCCATTCGATAAAAAACGTGCCAACGCGCGAGCCCGAAAATACAAATAGCTGCTTAAACGTTGCACGCGCTCCCTTTTCGGCATTTGTAAACACCCACAGCTTATTGGTAAAGAAGGCGACGAGCACTCCGACTATCCACTGCGTTATGCTTCCGAGAGAGTCGGCAATAGCGTTCGGATCTCCGTTTTCGTCATGCCATATGAGAGAGGCGGCTTTTACTGTTATATAACACGCGACCAAAGAAAGGATCGTCGTGATCAATCCGAAAAACAGATATCGAATTATCAATTTATGCTTTTCATATATATCTTTTATTTTTTTGATCATTGGTTTACCTCAACGGTGTTTTATTCACCTTTTATCTTTTGAGCAAACTGCTTTGCGGCTTGCTCCATTTTGTTGTCGCCCCAATCATAATATCGCTTATCCTTAAGGTCGTTTGGAAGATACTGTTGGCGAACGTAATGATTCGGATAGTCGTGAGGATATTTATATCCTTTGAATAAAGGACTTTGCAGGTGAGCGGGGATATTTATTCCCATTCCCTTTTCAATATCCTCCATGGCTGAATTTACCGCCATATACGCCGAATTTGATTTGGGCGACGTAGCAAGCAGTATTGCCGCGTGCGCAAGCGGAATTCTTGCCTCGGGCATTCCGAGCTCCTTTGCCGACTCGCAGCACGCGCGTGTTACGACAGCCGCCATGGGATAAGCAAGTCCTACGTCTTCGTTTGCTATGACCTGAAGTCTGCGGCAGACCGAGATAATCTCTCCAAGAGAGAGAAGCTTTGCGACGTAGAATGCCGCCGCGTCGGGATCAGAACCGCGAATAGACTTTTGCAGGCAAGAGAGTAGGTCGAAATGCGTATCGGTATCAAAGTTACCGATCGGAACGTGGAAGGAATCCACCGCTTCGCGCGTTATCATATCCTCTGCCGAAAAATAAGCGTTTTCAAGCAATACGAGCGCATGGCGCACGTCTCCGTGCGTTGAGCGCGCGATATAATCGAGGACTCCGTCCTCGCACGTCTTGCTCTTCCCTTCACTGCCGTTCAAGTATTCTACTGCGCGCATAAGCGCCTTTTGACAAGCGACAGACGGTACGGGCTTGAACTCGAACAGAGAGGAACGCGAGATTATCGCGTTATAGATATAAAAATGCGGATTTTCGGTAGTCGAGGTTATCAGCGTAACGCGTCCGTCTTCGATATATTCAAGGAGCGCCTGTTGCTGCTTTTTATTAAAATACTGTATCTCGTCGATATAAAGAAGTATTCCGCCCGTTGAAAATATGTTATTCGTAGAGCTTAATATCTCCTTAACGTCGGATAGAGACGCCGTGGTTGCGTTAAGGCGGTGGAAAACCATATCGGACTCACGCGCGATTATTTCGGCGGCGGTCGTTTTTCCCGTTCCGGGAGGACCGTAGAAGATCATATTCGTGATCCTACCCGACGATATCATGCGCCGTATAACCCCGCGCTCGCCAAAAAGATGCTCTTGTCCGACTATCTCGTCAAATGTTTTTGGACGAAGCTTTTCTGCGATTCTTGTGCTATTCATAAAATTTTCCGTTTTTTAAAGAATATTGTCTTTTCCCATGCTTGAAAATCCGCCTACAAAGTTGTCAAGCATCTGGAATATATCGGGTAAAAACGCAATGAGCGCAACGAACACGATCGCCATAATTATTACGAAGAGTATCGCGCCAAGCCAAGTAGTGCCGCGGCTTTCGAATTTTACGTCCGCCATATACTTCATTTCCTCGGGTATGTAAAAGTGGTCGTTTGCGGTATCTATCTCGAATTTTTCTTCGCGGAATGCGGATTTTTTGTTGCTTTTGTTTGCCTCTTCGAATTCAAGACGCCGCTTTTCTTGCTCGGCTAAAAATTCTTCTTCTTCCACGCAACGAACGACTCGGCGGAGGCTTACGCTTTTTCTTACGGCGTTTCTGATGGCGTAATTTTGCATTACGCCGAGCTCGCCGAGTGTTTTTGCGCTTCCTTTAGATAGGCACTCCTCGCGCAAAAGCTTGCGCACAAAATTTCCAAGAACACGTTTGTTGTAAACTGTTGCGAAAGCGGCTATACAGAGACCTATGAAAATACCTAAGATCACGTTTTTGACAAATATCAGAGAGTCGCTATCCATGTTGAGATTCGGATAGTAAGCATTATTTCCATAATCAGAGTAATAAAAAGCTCTGAAAATCTCCTCCAATAAGGACCTTTCGTCTTCTTCAGGTGTTGTCAGAGCGGTCTGAAGAAATCTCATAACAGTCTCCTTTCGTTGTTTTTTGTACGATTTTATTGATTATTTCTTGATAACGTCTACGCCGATATACTTGCGAAGCACCTCGGGAACGACGACAGAGCCGTCAGCGAGCTGGTTCTGCTCAACGAGAGCGGGCAAAATGCGGCTCGTTGCAAGACCCGAACCGTTAAGAGTGTGCATAAATTCGGTCTTTCCGTTTTCTCTGCGAACACGCATCATACCTCTGCGCGCCTGATAATCTCTTGCGTTGGAGACGGAGGAAACTTCCTTGTATCCGTTCATGGAAGGAATGCTGATCTCTATGTCATAGGTTCTCGCCATAGAAGCCGAGCAGTCCTCTGCCGCAAGCTTTACGGTGCGGAAGTGGAAGCCGAGACCTTTTACAAGGTTCTCTGCCTTCATTACGAGCTCGTCGAAAGCCTCGTCGCTCTTTTCGGGGAGAGTGTATTGGAACATTTCGACCTTGTTGAACTGATGTCCGCGAACCATTCCGCGTTCGTCGGAGCGGTAAGAACCTGCCTCACGTCTGAAGCAAGGCGTGTAGCTGACGAGCTTCTTGGGAAGGTCTGCCTCGGTGAGTATCTCGTTTCTGTAAAGAGACGCAAGAGCAGCCTCTGCCGTGGGAAGCATATAACGGCTTCTGTTATCGGTGTTATTCTCTATTTTGAATACCTCGTCGGCAAATTTCGGGAACTGACCTGCCGTTACTCCGCATTCATATTCAAGCATATGAGGGGGGAGTATCAATTCATAGCCGTCTTGGAGGTGAGTGTCGATGAAATAGTTGAGCAACGCCCACTCAAGACGCGCGCCCATGCCTCTGTATATCCAGAAGCCAGAGCCCGAAAGCTTTGTTCCTCTGTCGTAATCGACAAGTCCGAGGTCTGTACAAAGATCTACGTGGTTCTTAGGCTCAAAATCAAACTTTTTGGGCTCTCCGAAATAGCGGAGAGGCTCATTGTTCTCTTTTCCGCCGGGCAAAAGATCCTCGTCGGGAAGGTTCGGCAGACCGAGCATTACAGACGTGAGCTGAGTTTCGATCTCCTTGAGCTTTTCGTCGATAGTCTTTGTCTTTGCGCCCAATTCCTTCATCTGCGCGAAGATGGCGCTTACGTCTTTGCCCTCTTTTTTGTACTGCGGTATGAGCTTATTTACCTTGTTCTGCTCGGCCTTTATTGCCTCTGTTTCGGCAATAAGCGCTCTTCTTTCGCCGTCGAGCGTAAGTATCTGTTCTATCTCTTCTTTTGCGTCCTTGCCTTTCTTTGCAAGTCTTGCAAGTACTTCTTCGGGTCTTTCCTTAATGTATTTAATATCAAGCATTTTATTTTACCTCTTTCATTTTTTATTTTTAAATGGAAAAATATGGAAATATTTGTCGTTTTTTGTAAAAATCATTCAACTGTTTCTGCGAATATATTTTCTCCGCAAAGTGAGAGGAGCAATGTCTCAAGGTCCTCGTCGTTGTCGTAAGTCAATTCAACGACTTTCTTTCTTGAAGAGCGTGAAATGCGCACTTTTCTTCCAAGAGTTGACATAGCTCTGCGTTCAAGCTCCTTCATGTGCGTTTTGACCTGAGGATCTACCTTTTCCTCTTCCTCCTCGAGCTCTTCTTTTGACTCATTTATGCGCTTGACCGCATTTTCGGTATCTCTTACCGAAAGAACTCGTTCGATTATTTTACTCGCAAGATCTATCATGTCCTGCTCGTCCTCGAGTCCGAGAAGCGCACGCGCATGACCTGTTGATAGCTCTCCGTTTTTGAGAAGCTCGAGCACTTCTTTTGGAAGCTCTAAAAGGCGGAGCATATTTGTTATAGTCGAACGGCTTTTTCCTACCTGCTTTGCTACCTGATCCTGCGTAAGACCGAAACGCTCGATAAGCGCGCCGTATCCGAGTGCTTCTTCGACGGGATTGAGGTCCTCTCTTTGAATGTTTTCTATCAAGGAGACTTGCGCGGCTTTCAATTCGTCGCCCTCGAAAACGATTGCTGGAATTTCTGAAAGTCCTGCCATTTTTGAGGCTCTCCAACGGCGTTCCCCCGCGATTATTTCATAAGTGCCGGGGGTATGCTCGTTTTCACGTACTATTATAGGCTGTAAAACTCCGTGCTCCGCAATAGAGTCGGCAAGTGTTTGAAGCGCTTCGCGCTCAAAGGTCTTTCTCGGCTGGTCGCGTCTCGGTTCTACGTCCGAAATGCGAAGCATTTCGCCAGCTCCCTTTTTTGATTCAAGCGAATTGTCGTCAAAAATATCGTAAAAGCCTCTGCCGAGGCCTCGCGGTGATTTTGCCATTATTATTACCTACCTTATGGTTTTATATTATATTTTGTGTTTGTTTCGGTTATTTTAAGCTTTTGTTTCGGGGTTTTGATTCGAATAACGGTTTCGGGGTGGTGTCATAGAGACTGTTATTGGAAATGGGCTTGGATTTCACCTTTTCCTCGTTACCTCTGACGATTACATAAGGATTTTGAGAACGGATAGTCGGGCTGTTGTCGTCGAGAAGATCACCAAGACCTCTTCCAAGCCTTGAAGGTTTGTCTGTCATGATTGCCTCCTTACCGCTTAAATTCGAGTAATAAGCTCTTTGGCGACTTCAACATACTCTTTTGCGCCCTTTGAGTTGCGGTCATGATAAAAAGCGGGTTTCCCAAAGCCGGGAGCTTCGGTAAGCTTTACGTTTCTCGATATCTTTGTGTCGAAAAGTTTGTCAGAATAATGCTTTTGCAATTCTGCGATGACCTGCATGGACAACAAGAGTCTTCCGTTGTACATTGTAATAAGTATTCCGCATACGTTGAGATCGGGGTTGTATTTTCTCTTTATGCCATTAATGGTTATCATAAGCTGAGAAAGCCCCTCGAGCGCGTAGAATTCGCACTGCATAGGCACAATGATCCCGTCGCTTGCCGTAAAAGCATTTCCCGTAAGCTGACCCAAAGAAGGCGGACAATCTATAAGAATATAGTCAAATTCGTCCTTTATGGGAGCAAGAACCGTTTTCATGCGATATTCGCTGTCATCAAAATCAAGAAGATCGAACTCTGCGCCTGCCAATGTCGTGTTGGTCGGAATTACCCAAAGATTTTCAAACGGTGTTTCGAGCATTACCTCTTTTGCGGAAAGCTCACCATTTAAAAGCTCTCTTGTAGTTCCCTTCAATCCTCTTTTTGAAACTCCGACACCGCTTGTGGTGTTTCCCTGTGGGTCAAGGTCTATAATAAGAACTTTGTGCCCGAGTATGCCAAGCGAAGCAGCGATATTTACGCAAGAAGTGGTCTTTCCTACTCCGCCTTTTTGATTGGCAAAGGATATGATTTTTCCCATCTATATTTAATTTCCTTTCGTAAAATAAACTATTTATAATATTATATCACAAAAAACTTCTCAATGCAAGAGATTAAGAAAGTTTTTTGTGATTTTTCATGCTCTTTTTTGAATTTTAGCAAGCAAAACGCAATGTTTCACGTGAAACATTGCGTTTTGCTTGCTCGTCATTTCGCGATACGTATAGTTATATCTACGGTATGTATGTTTTGAACTATGTTTACGGAGGCTTTTTTGCCTTGTTTCTTGAGATTGTCTATGTGTTGCTGAAGCTTTTGCATTATTATATCCGCTTCGTTTATAGAAGAGCGAATACTTCTTTCTTCCTTCTTTTCTTGATTGTTTTTTGAGGCGGCATTGACTTTGTTAAAAATAAGACAATCTATATATTCTTCTGCTTGACGTACGTTTAACTTATCTGTGGCTATGCGTCTTATGGCTTCGGAACGGGATTCGGGGTCGTCAAGCCTTAAAAGCGCTCTTGCGTGGCGTTCTGTTAGGTTTGTTTCCAATATTAATTTTTGTTCTTCGAAGGACAATTTTAGCAATCGGAGCTTGTTTGCTACTGCTGACTGACTTAAAGACATTCTTCTTGCCACCTCGTCTTGCGTTAAAGAATGGTTTTCTATCAGTTTTTTGAATCCGTATGCTTGTTCGAACATATTGAGATCTTCTCGCAAAAGGTTTTCTATTATCGCCATTTCTGCCGACGTTGACTCGTCTACACTCAATATCACACACGGAACGGTAAAATAACCTAACATTTTTGCTGCTCTTAATCGTCGTTCGCCGGCGATCAACTCGTAGGAGTACAGATCATCATCTTCTGCGGGTCTTACGGTCAAGGGTTGCAGTATTCCGTATCGACGGATCGAATCTGCGAGTCTGATTATTGCGTTGTTGTCAAAAGTCGCTCTTGGCTGCGCGCGGTTTGGGCGAATGCTATCCGCTCGTATCTGGTATATCTCTGACGGAAAAGATTCGTCGATCCGCTGCTTTTTTGAAAATTTAAATTCGTTCATTTTCTTTCTCCTTTCTTGTGACAAATGTTTCACGTGAAACATTTGTGGCTTTCTGCTACAATTATACCATTTATAGAAAGAGAAAATGCGCTTATTGTGTAGGTCAAATAATGTAGATTTGGGTTGGGATATAGCCACAAAAGAAAGGAAATGGAAATAATTGCGTATCACGAAAAGAAAAAACCGCTTTTAAAGCGGTTTTTTGGATATTTTGGAGAAATGTCTTGGATAATTTTGGGGAGTGGCGGATAATTTATCTATTTGTATTAAATATCTTGTTTCAAGCGAACCGTCTTGGTTTATAAGAGATGGACGCAAAATTTCTCGCGTTTTTCCGCCGCATGTTTGTATGGCTTTTTGAGATGCTGCAAATTCCTCGTCCGCTTTTGAGCCTTTCATGGCGATAAAAGAGCCGCCGTTTTTAACGAGAGGCAAGCAGAGCTCGGATAATATTGGCAATGAGGCGACAGCTCTTGCTGTGGCTATATCGAAGCTTTCTCTGTAAGCGTGATCGTGTCCCAACTCCTCGGCTCTTGCCGCGATAGCGGTTACGTTGTCTAATTCAAGCTTTTTTGAGGTTGAATTCACATAATCTATTCTTTTTGCGGTGGAGTCTACAGCGGTTATCGATAGATCGTGGCGAAAGATCGCTAACGGTAAGGTCGGAAATCCCGCTCCGCAACCTATGTCTATCACTTTTGAGTTTTTGGGGATCAATTGCGAAATTAACAGGGAATCGACATAATGGCGCAAAATTATGGAATTTTCTTCTTTTATTGCGGTTAAATTCATGACTTTGTTGGTTTCTAACATGATATTTGTTAAATCGAACAGCTTCAGAGCCTCTTCTTTCGATGGCGAAGAAAGGGAATTGAGCTCAAAAAGCTTTTTACAGTTTCCAAAAAATGTTTCAAAAATCATTTTGTTATTTCCTTTGCGTTGAATGTTTCACGTGAAACATTATTTCATTCCGAAGTATATAAGGAGCACGGAAATATCAGCAGGGCTTACTCCGCTGATTCGAGAAGCTTGTCCTATCGTTAAAGGCTTGACTTTGTTTAACTTTTGCGCCGCCTCTATTCTTAATCCTTTTATAGCCTCGTAATTGATATCGTTTGAAAGGGGTCTGCTTTCGAGTTTCTCGCGGCGTTTTACTTCTGCTATCTGGCGTTTGATATATCCTTCATACTTCACGGTCACTTCTGCCGTTAAAACGACTCTTGGCGGCAAGCTTTTGCGTGATGGGTCTATTTCTTCGAGGTCTTTATAGGTTAATTGGGGTCTTCTTAACAGATCTGCCAACGAATATCCCGAATTGACCTCGGGCATATCATGTTTTTTTAAAAAATCGTTTAGGATCAACGGGGAAATGTGGGTGTTGTTAAGCCTTTCTATTTCTTCTTCCACAAGTTTTTGCTTTTCGATAAACAAGGAATACTGCTCATTTGTTACAAGACCTGCTTCGTAACCTTTTTTTGTAAGTCGCGCATCGGCGTTATCCTGACGGAGCAGAAGTCTGTATTCCGAGCGAGAGGTCATCATTCTATAAGGCTCGTTTGTGCCTTTTGTTACGAGATCGTCGATCAAAGTACCGATATAGCTCTCCGAACGGGTGAGTATTAACGGCTCTTTGCCACGAAGCTTTAGTGAGGCGTTCAACCCCGCTATCAAGCCTTGCGCCGCGGCTTCCTCGTAACCCGACGTTCCGTTGAATTGACCCGCACCGTAAAGACCGTTTATGGATTTAAATTCAAGTGTAGCTAATAGCTGAGTCGGATCTGCGCAATCATATTCTATTGCGTATGCATATCTCATTATCTGTGCATTTTCAAAGCCTTTTAGAGAGTGAAGCATCTTGTGCTGAACGTCGAGGGGGAGGGAAGTGGAAAAGCCTTGTATATACATCTCCTCGGTACTTGCGCCTACCGGCTCAACAAAGAGCTGATGACGCTCCTTGTCAGAGAAACGCACGAGCTTATCCTCTATTGATGGACAATAACGCGGTCCTGTTCCGTGAATATGTCCCGAATACATAGCGGAGCGTGTTATGTTGTCGCGTATTATTTTGTGTGTTTCTGCATTTGTATATACGATATGGCAAGGGATCTGTTCTATGCTTTCAAAAAAAATGTCGCTTGTCATGCAAGAATAGGGAATTATTGGAAATTCTCCGTCTTGGCGTTCGAGCTCTTCGAAATTTATTGAGCGTCTGCTAACGCGCGCGGGAGTGCCCGTTTTAAAGCGCATAAGGCGTATTCCAAGCGATTCGAGGCACGACGAAAGTCCTTTTGAAGCAAGAAAACCGTCAGGGCCGCTTTCATAGTTTACGTCTCCGACAAAAATACGGCTCTCAAGATACGTTCCTGAACAGATTATAGCCGCCTTGCACTCCCAGACCTCGCCAAGATGAGTAGTTACCGAGCAAACATTTCCGTTTTCAACTCCGATAGATACTATCTCGGCTTGAACGAGACGCAGATTTTCTGTCGTTTCGAGTGTCTGCTTCATTATGCGGTGATATTCTTTTCTGTCGGCTTGTATTCTTTTTGAGTGAACAGCCGCGCCTTTGCCGAGATTGAGCGTACGCGATTGCAGGGTCACCTTGTCTGCGGCGCGCCCCATTTCTCCTCCGAGCGCATCTATCTCGTAGACGAGATGACCTTTTCCCGTGCCGCCTATCGAAGGGTTGCAAGGCATATTTGCGATGGATTCAAGAGACATGGTGAAAAGAACAGTGTCTATTCCTGTTCTTGCTGCGGCAAGCGCTGCCTCTATTCCGGCGTGTCCTGCGCCTATTATGGCAATTTCTGTAATTTCTGACATTTATTAGTGCCTTTCGTAGCGATTTATATTCGAATATATTGTAGCAGAAAATCTTTGTAAAGTCAAGTGTTTGCTTTATTATAAAAATGAAAAACGTTGTTCGATGCTTGGGCGATGTGATTGGTTTTGTGGAGCTTTGACAAGAGAGGTTTTTGATAGAACTGCCATATGTTGTAAAAATCGCCATGTATTGTTTCTTGAATTTTTAACGGAAATACAGTATAATTAAGTATCGCAGGGCAATATTTACTGCGAAAAAAGCAAAAAAGGAGGTAAAAATTTTGCTAACTATGAAAAAGACTGCAAGGCGATTTGTTATGTTTTTCGTCAGTGTGTGTATGCTTGCTATGGCGTTAGCTCCGGCAGCTGCGGCGGCGCAGAGAGAAGTTTACGTATTTCCTGAAGGCTCGGCTTCGGTAAACGTCACGCTTGACGGAAAAACGATACTCGAAGGAAAGGCGGCTATAATTAATTCTGTCACGTACGTCCCTCTTCGTGAATTTTCCGAGCTTGCGGGCGCTGAAAGTGTAAAATGGAACGCCCAAACACGAACCGCAACTGTGAAAAAAGGAAACGTCACGCTTTACGTGACCGATGGAGGATATTACATATCCGCGCTTGACCGCTATTTCTACACGGGAGAGAAAGTTTTGAACATAAACGGCAGACTTTTTGTTCCGATAAGATCACTCTCGCAGGTGTTTTCGCTAAACGTTGATTGGAACGCGCAGACGAGAACTGCGGTTTTGACGAGTACGGGCAAGACTCTTAAGAGCGGCGCGGCGTATTATAACGCGGACGACCTTTATTGGCTCTCGCGTATAATTTATGCCGAGGCGGGCGGAGAGTCGCTCGTAGGTCAGATAGCGGTCGGAAACGTGGTGTTGAACAGAAAGGCTCATACTTCTTATCCGAACACGGTATACGGAGTCATTTTTGACCGCAAGGGCGGAACACAGTTTACACCCGTTGCGATAGGAACTATCTACAAAACACCCAGCAACGCGGCGGTCATCGCGGCGAAGATATGTCTTGAGGGAACTACTGTGTCGACGGAAGCCTTGTTCTTTATGAATCCGAGGATCGCTACGAGTAATTGGATATCGCGTAATTGCAAATTTCTCTTTACGATAGGCAATCACGATTTCTACGGACTTTGGAAATGAAATAAAAGCCAAGAGCTTTTCTCCCTTCGAATTTTCGAGGGGAGTTTTTGCATGTTTCATCAAATATTCACATAAAAATCAACTTAAAATTTGAGAAAAAGAACAAACATTCACAAAATGTTTATAATTGTATGTTATAATGTATTCTGTATTAGTGTAAAAACCGCTAATTTGACAAAAAATTAAGGAAAGGAATTCCTCATTATGATAAAAATTGAGCATCTTGTGAAGAATTATGGCTCAAACTGTGCCGTAGACGATATCAGCTTTGAGGTCAAAAAAGGCGAGATCGTTGGTTTTCTTGGACCGAACGGAGCAGGAAAAAGTACAACGATGAATATTTTAACGGGATATCTTTCGTCTACATCGGGAAGCGTGTCGATCGCGGGGATTGACGTTCTGGACAACCCTCTTGAAGCTAAAAAGCATATAGGATATCTGCCCGAGCAGCCTCCTCTGTATCTTGATATGACGGTTGAGGAGTATCTTATATTCAATTACAACTTAAAGGGCTGTAAGCTTAACAGAGATAAGCACTTGATGGAGATATGCGACGTTGTTAAGATAAGAGACGTTTATAAGCGCGTTATAAAGAATCTTTCTAAAGGTTATCGCCAAAGAGTAGGTATCGCACAGGCGCTTATCGGAAGCCCCGAGGTCATTATCTTCGACGAGCCTACGGTGGGACTTGACCCCAAGCAGATAATCGAGGTCAGAAACCTTCTCAGAAACCTCGGAAAAGACCATACGGTCATTCTTTCAACGCATATTTTGCAAGAGGTTCAAGCGGTATGCGACAGAATAGTTATTATAAACAAGGGTAGGATAGTTGCGGACGAGCTTACCGAGAACATAACGCGCGCGGTAGAGAACAACCGCCGCTTTAACGTTAAGATATGCGGACCTCAAAAGGAGGTCCTCGCAATGCTTCGCTCACGCCCCGGTATCGTTTATGCGGAATTGCTTCCGCAAAGAGACGGCGACGCTTATTGCTATATGATCGAGAGCGAGGTAGGGGTCGATATTCGAAAGAGCCTTTTCTATACTCTTGCAGAGAAGAAATGGGCGCTTATCGGACTTGAGGCGATGGGTATGAGCCTTGAGGAAATATTTATCGCGATAGTAGACCAAGCGAATCCCTCTAACAAGAATAAGCATGAGCGCAAGAATCGCCGCGCGGGCGCGGAGCGCGAGGTCGCAAAGACCATCATGGAAAACACGGGCAGATCGCAGGGCGGAGAGTATTCCGCACTCTTCGGCGATGACGATAAATGATAAAACGCGTTTGACAATGAATATGAAAGGAGCTGTACCGTACATAAACGGTCAAAAATAAAATGTTTGCTATTTTCAAAAAAGAATTGCGTTCATATTTCATAAACGCAATAGGATATGTCTTTGTAGGCGTGTTCTTGGCGGTGGCGGCGCTTCTTTGCTGCTATACGACTCTCGGAGCGAGAACCTATAATACCTCATCCTATTTCCAGATGATGATATTTTCTTTTATAATCCTCATTCCTTTGCTTACCATGAAGCTTTTCGCGGAGGAGAAAAAGCTTCGCACGGAGCAGCTTTTGCTTACCGCTCCCGTATCTATTCCGGGAATGATATTGGGAAAATATTTTGCCGCATTTACTCTTTTCCTTGGATGCGTTCTCGTATCCTGCATAAATTTCTTCCCGCTTTATTCCTACGCGAATATTGAAGCCGCGGGGAAGAGCTATGCAGACGAGCACGTTGGACCCGCTACCGCCGAGATAATCTCTTGTCTTGTAGGTATCATACTTATCGGAGCGGCGTTCATAGCGATAGGATTGTTTGTGTCCTCGCTTACCGAAAATCAGCTTGCGGCTGCGGTAATTACTGTTTCAATTATTTTCGTTATGCTCGTTCTTGACATGCTTAATAAGTACATTGACGTGTATGCGATAAGATTCGTTATAAGCTGGTTCTGCGTCATTAGCAGATTTTCGTATTTCACGTCGGGAATACTTGATTTTGCGTCGATATTATACTATATTTCAATCACGGCAGTTTTCCTGCTTTTGACGGTGCGCGTTTACGATAAACGCCGCTGGGGTTGATAGAAGGGCAGGTGTGAAAAATGAAAATGAAAACGTCAACCGGTAAAAAGCTTCGTTACGGAGGCATTTCCGCACTTGTTACCGCGGTAATTATTGCCGCTATTATCCTTTTTAACGTTATATTTTCCGCGCTTTCGTATAAATTTACGTGGTATGCGGATCTGACTCCCGACCTCCTCTTCACCCTTTCGGAAAACTGTATAGACCTTATCCGTAACGGTGACGATGAATTTGAGGAAAGCTCTTCTCCTATCGAAATGGTAGACAAGATAAGAGCAGAGAACAAGCAATATAATGCTGATAACGGTCTGTCCGAGGGTATGGAGGGTTATCGCGATGAAAATATTATGATAAACCTCATATTCTGTGATGACCCTGACGTATGGCAGGGTGATAAGATGATGAATTACGTCTACAACACAGCTACCGAGATCCAGGCAGAATTTCCCGACTATATTTCTATCAAAAATCCGAATATAGTTCACAATCCGTCATCTGTTACAAAGTATAAGGTGAACACTATGTCCACTATCGCTCCGACGAGCGTTATTATCGAGTTTGGTACAGAGTACAGAATACGCGCTCTTGATAGCTTCTATACCACCAATACCGAAGACGATACAATATGGGCGTATAACGGAGAAAAGGCATTTGCGGCGTCCATTCTTTCTGTTACAAGGGCAGAATCTCCCCTTGCATGTGTTACGGTAAATCACCGAGAGGGCTTTGCTGATACGGCACTTCTTCAAACGCTTAGCGACGCAGGATATAAGATAGATGACGTAGACCTTAAAAACGAGGAAATTCCCGAGGATTGCAGACTTCTCGTTATATTTGACCCCAAGGACGATTTTCTTGTTAAAGACGGAACGTCGGACATTGATGAGATAGCTAAGATAGATAAGTTCCTCGATGAGACCAATTCCATGATGGTATTCGTATCTCCCGAAACTCCCGTGCTTAAAAATCTTGAGGAGTATCTTGCGGAGTGGGGAATAAAGTTTGACAGACATACCGATACGGCGGGAAATGAGCATTCTTACATGATAAAGGATACTCAGAATTCTCTTACTTCAAACGGATTTACTGTCGTTTCCGAGTACGTTACTGATAATCCCTTGACCTCTATCACTAAAACCATGAGAAGCCGGCCTGTTCCTCAAAGCGTTATATTCCCGAATGCGATGTCGATATCTTATTCCGATATCTACTCGCCGCAACGCTACATTGACGAAGAGGATCCAAGTGTTGCGTATAATTACGCGTCTTATAGAGCAGACGGATTTTCACGCTCTATATATAATCTATTTACTACCGGTGCGACCGCCTCGGCTTTTGCAAACGGAAGCGAAGTGGAAAAGGCATCTGAAAACAATAAGCTTGCGCTTATGACGATATCGGTGGAGGATAGAACGGTTCAGGAATCGAACTATACTACTATAAACGAGGCATCTTACGTTATCGCGTGCGGTTCTACCGACTTCGTAAGTAAAGACTTCCTTGAATCAAACGCTTACGGTAATACCGACCTTATGCTCTCTGCTTGCCGTTCTATCGGTCAGGAGCCCGTACCCGTAGGACTTGGCTTTAAGCCCTTTGCCGATTTTACCATCGATACAGTAACTACAAAGGAGGCAACGCAATATACCGTAGTGCTTACGGTAGTGCCTGTTGTTGCATCGATAGTTGCAGGAATCGTTGTTCTCGTTAGGAGAAAGCACAGATGATGAATGCCGAAGAAAAAAAGCGTATGACAACGATGAAACGGCGCAAGATAACTGTTATGATCGCGGCTATACTTGTTGCGATCATGTCCGTCGCGCTGGTGTTCGTCTACGATTACGTTCAAACAACGACAGTTATAGACCCTGCGGATAACGCAGAGTATTACGTCAGATATAAGAATAAAGAGTACGGGCTTTACTATTCTGACAAAAAGACCAAGCTTCCCGTGGATTCGGAGTACGGCTATTACGTAACTCGAGCGCAGACTTTGATAGAAGTAGATGCGGAAACGGGAAAATATACAATTCAAGCGGTATTGGAGGACCTTCTTACAGAGGGGAATGAAGCGGTTGATTACGGCTTCAGACTCTTGCTGTTTCCTCATATTGAAAAGGAAAAGATCCGTTCTCTTGAGGTCCATAATGAGACGGGAACATATACCTTTGCGCGTGTTAATGAGCAGGGAGAGATAAGTAATAACGGTGATTTTGTCATACTCGGTTCTCCTTTGACGACCTATAGTCAAGAGCTCTTTGCGGAGCTTCACGTAAGCGCGGGATATACCTTGTCCTCTCAAAAGATAAAGGATCCCATTAAGGACGAAAACGGACAGTTTACCGAATACGGACTCGTTCCGATAGCAAACAGAGAGCGTGTTCTCGAGGATGGAACGGTAGAGGTATATGATTATACCCCCGCGTATTATCTTCTTACCGATACGAGCGGAAACAAATATAAGGTCCTTATAGGCGACCGTCTCGTTACGGGCGGCGGATATTACGTTCAGTACGTAGATATAAAGGACGGCAAGGAAACTCCAAGAGACGCTGTATACGTTTTGAGCAGTCAAATAGAAAGTTCGCTTTTAGCGCCTATTGAGGATTATATAACTCCGCTTATAAGCTATCCTATGACGATGAACACGTATTTTGACGTTGAGAACTTTACTGTTCTTAAACGTGATGAAAACAGACCTGATGGCGATAAATATGAGGAGACGGTATCCTTTACGTATATCGATATCGCGGACCGTCAGAATACTATCTATTCGTCCGAGCCATACATTTTCACTTCAAGCAGCTTGTCACCCGCGGCAAAGCTGGACGGATATCAGGCGTCCTCTGATAATATAAGCGAGGTACTTTCGGCTATTTATTCGCCGACGTACATCGGTGTACACAAATTTGCTCCAAGTGACGAGGATCTTGCAAAAGTAGGACTTTCGCGCGTGGTCGTTGATAAAAACGGCGAGCCCGTTCTTGATAAAAACGGTAAAAAGACCTATGAGGTCTGCGCAAAATATATGGTCAGCTTCAATTACGATATCGTTGAAGACGGAAAATTCATTGAAACTATTCAGCAGATAATACTTGTAAGCGAGAAAAATGAAAACGGAAACTATTATGTTTTCACTTCTGTATATTCTCCCGCTAAAGAAGAAGGAAAAAAGGCGGATTATCTTTACGATTATAATATGATCGTTGAGATAGAAGGACATTCGCTCGGCTTTGTTGAATGGGATGCATACGATTGGATACAAAGTAATTACGTCAACTTTAATATCGCTTTCGTGGATTCTATCAAGATAGAAAGTCCTGATTATAACGCCGAGTTCAAGCTCGACAACTCTATGTCGGATCAAAGTACTCAGACAAATTCCAATCTTTTGCAGATAATGGCGAGTGATTCTAAAGGACACTCGACAACGACGTTTTCACAAAAGATAGTTACCGACGTAAACGGAATTACTTGGGTCATAACCGCTACCGAGATCAAAGCGTACGACTCCATGGGAGTTGAAAAAACGATTTCCTCGAGCCGATATGAATACAATAAGCTTGGAACACAGGTAAGGGTAGATACGGGCGGTATCAAGGATAGAAACGGTGACGTGGTGTACGTTGAAGCGGATCGTATAAAGGTCGCGCATCCTAATGGAACGACCGATGAGATATGCCGCTTTGATTCCTCACTCTTCCGCAAATTCTATCAGACGCTTCTTGCGGCTACGATCATAGATTCGTATCCCACTACTGACGCGGAACGAGAAGAGATACTTGCGGGCGGTCCTATGTTGACGCTTACCTTAAAGACTACTGAGGGTAAGGAATACGTATACCGTTTCTATGAGATAACTACGCGTAAGTCGTATATTACGGTCAATGGCAACGGCGGATTCTATGTATCGCCTAACAGAGTTCAAAAATTTATTACCGATGCGCAGAGATTCTTTGCTCTTGAGCTTATCGATGCATCTGATAAATTCTAAAGAATATATCTTATATAAAAACAACGCCAAAGCTTTTTGAAGCTTTGGCGCTTGTTTTTATATTATTCCAATTCAAGCCTATCGGCATTTAAAAATTCATGAGCGCTGATGAGAGAATTTGCGGGAATAAGCTTGGTCGCTCCGCAACGTCTGCAAGTGACCCTTACGCCGTCTTCAAGTATCTCGGCATCATATTCGCTGTCCTTGCTGTCACAAGGGGCGCAACGGCAGCTTATTTTGCCTTCCTCGTCAAGCTCTCGTATAACGTAAGTTATTATATCAAGAACCTGCGGGTCGGTAAGAAAGTTGTCTGTGTGAAGAGATTCAAAGCTATCGATCCCGTTTTTCTCAAGCATATCAAGGAGCTCAAGCTCCGAGCGTGAAAGCTCGGCTTTTACGTGATCCTCGCTTCCCATTACGGCGATATTTATATCGGAATAAGGGCAGGGAAGAAGGAAAAGCTCTTTTGAAAATACGACGGACGAGCTCACCGTAAAGGAATGGGGGTTGGGGCAGAGCAGACACGGAACTGTAAATCTTATTTTTCCGTCAGAGGTGCGGACCATAGACATTTCGCTATGACCGCAGGAGCATTTCAGCTTCATCATCTCTGCGGATAGGCTGAAAACACCTACAACGCTCATAACTCCTGCGCCGCAATGAGGACAACGGTAAGCTACCGTCGTTTGTTTTGTATCAAGTACCATGATTTGATCCTTATTTATAAATAATTTAATTAACGCCGCGGAAACTATCCGCGGCGTTTTGAAAAGCTTATCAGTTGGCTGCCTTTGCGCAGACTTTATCGTTTACTTTTATAGAGGGAGAATATGTTGTTTCCATCTCTGCGGTAAATGCCGCGAAATCTTCCTCAAGAAGAGTGGTCTTAACGTTTACGCGCCAAGCCTCATCACCTTCGGATACATAGAGGAATACACCGTACGAGCCGTCGCTGAGAGAAATAGGCGTTTTTGTGTACGAGCCCAAAACGGTAGCATCGTCATAGAGCCAGGTATCGAAGCTTGCGACTCCGAGATCACCCTTTAAGTAGTCCTCGTAATCACTGTAAGAGGGTGAGCTGAGCTCTCCTGCTATGCGATTGAATATATCTTTGTTTACGGAAGCTTCTGCGTTCAAGGTGTCAATAGCGGCTCTTGCTTCTTCTGCGCTTGAGAAGAGCATGTAGGATACGTTACGAGCCTTAACGTTGTTGACGTACTGAGTCTTGCGGAGGAGATAAACGCTCGCGTAGAAGAACTTGTCGTTTGCGGTGATCTCTTTTCCTTCTTCAGAGCCGTCGCCTGTGTATATGGTATCTGTCTCTCCCGCGTTTCTGGAGTCATCAAATGCCCAGGTCGAGAACTCGTCGTTTTCAACGAAGGCTGCGCCGTCCTTAATGTAAGTAGACTGGCCCGAAAGGAGAGTGTCGAATATAGCGCCTTTTACCGTGTCGAATATCTCAGCCCAAGCCTCAGTTACCTCTACGCCGTAAACTGTGTACTTATCGTCTGTCTTAACGGCTGCCTTGTCGGTCTCCTTTTTGTCTTCCATAATTTCTTTGACGAGAGCCTCAGCCATTGCGTTTTTAATGGTTTCGATCTGAGCGTCCTCAGGCTTACCTTCGGTCACGGATTTACTTGCGGTCTCAAGCTCACCCTCAAACTCGTCCTTTGCAACGTAGTCAAGGTAATACTTCTCGAATTCGTTGGGATCGGTCTTTGATCCGAGCTCTCTTGCTTTTTGCTTTGCGTCCTGTATTGCGGTCTTATATGCGTTGAGTATGTCGTCTGCGGTCGCATCTGCATTAGCATTTTTAACTTCCGATTCAATGTCGGAGTAATTTATACGAAAGGTGTAGTAGGTATAATCGATAACGTCAAAAAGCTTCTTGTTTTCATTGTACTTGGTTTCGATCCTTTCGGACGTGATCTTACCGTCGAGCTCCTCTGCGATAGCTGTCATAGCTTTGGAAGAGAGCGAAGATATCTCCATAGCGGAGCGAACGTCCTTTTCGGATATACCCTTACCGAAGGTGAGAGAGAGGTAAGCGTTAGTAGTATATCCCGCGGTTTCTGCGGTCATACGGATAGATTCGATAGAAGAGTCGATGATCTGCTTATCGCTATCATCAAGAGAGATGTTGCGCTTGTCAGCCTCTTCGCAGTAGTAGAGCATATTTCTTACTTCCGACTGAGTCTGATCCATAAAGTAATCGTACCAGGTCTTTCCCTCATACTCTGCGCCGACTATCGCGGTATCGATAGCGTTTGCATTTGCGGAGGTATCGCCTATCGTTTGATCCTTGAGAGATTTCGAGGTATCAAGGCTTAAGTAACTCATGTAGCTTTCATAGTTGGTAGCGAAATTCTGATAAGTGGTCTGGAAATAATACTTCATCATGTTTCCGCTGATCTTGTAGTTGTCGGATGCCATAGCGGTGCGAACACGCATTACAAGTCCGCTTGAAGAAAGCGCAATAACTGCGACAGACAGGAGAATAGCGACGGTAACAACTATTGAAATAAGGTTTATTGCCCAGTTAGGCATACCTTTCTTTTTTGGTTTGCTGTAATCGTTGAGAGACATCGCTTTTTCGTTTTGCTTTTTTTGTTTGATTCTGTTTGATTTTCCCATGAGGGTATCCACCTTTATTTTTTTATTTGACTTCGGCTCTGACCGAAAAAAGATAACTATACTATTATACAGTTATACCGTGATAAAAAATTAAACTATATATGAACATTTTTTGAATTTAAACGATATTTGGTGTAATTAACAAAAAATTTTAGATATTCATAATAACGGGAAGCACCATAGGCTTACGTTTTGTTTTTGCGTAGAGATATTTTGAAAGGTCGTCGCGTACGCGAGTCTTTAGCTCCATGCGGTCGACGTGCTCTCCTCGCATAAGACAATCATTTATGGCATCGGCTGCTATCTGACGGGTCTCTTCCATAAGCTCCTCGGATTCTCGAACGTAAACGAAGCCTCTTGATACTATATCCGGACCTGAAAGAAGCAAACGCGCATCGGTATCCACTGATGCTACGACGACGATAAGACCGTCCTGGGACAGATGGCGTCTGTCACGAAGAACTATATTTCCGACGTCGCCCACGCCGTATCCGTCAACGAGTATCTTGCCCGCGGGAACAGTTCCCGCAAAGCGAGCGCCTTTGCTATCTATCTCAAGTATCTTTCCTACGTCTGAAATAAAGACGTTTTTAGCTTCAATGCCCATATCTATCGCAAGCTCGCGGTTAGCTGCGAGATGGCGGTATTCTCCGTGGATAGGCATATAATATTTCGGCTTGGTAAGCGCTTGCATGAGCTTTATCTCTTCTTGACACGCGTGACCCGAAACGTGAACCTCGACTACTGCATCATGAAGAACGCTGACTCCGTTTTTGGAAAGCTCGTTTATGACTCGGCTTACCAGCTTTTCGTTGCCGGGAATTGCACTTGCCGAGAGTATAACGAGGTCGTTGTGACCGAGCGATACTTGAGCGTGGTCGGAGAATGCCATGCGGTAGAGAGCCGACATTGGTTCTCCTTGAGTTCCCGTGGTGATAAGTGTTATTTGTTCGGGCTTATAGCGTTTTATCTCATTTATATCGATAAGAAGACCCTCGGGAACGGTCATGTATCCAAGCTCGACGGCAGCGCCTACGATATTGAGCATACTTCTTCCCGTGATAGCGACCTTTCTGCCATGTCTTGCGCTGATATCGATTATCTGTTGTACTCGATGTACGTTTGACGAGAACGTAGCTATAACTATTCGTTTTTCGGGATTAGCGGTAAAGATATATTCAAGAGATCTTCCGACGTTCTTTTCGGACGGAGTGTATCCCGCGCGCTCGGCGTTTGTCGATTCACACATCAAAAGCAAAACGCCCTTTTTACCAAGCTCTCCAAGACGGGTAATATCCATCATGTCACCGTCTATGGGAGAAACGTCGAGCTTGAAGTCGCCCGTGTGTATAACTATTCCAAGAGGAGTTGCGATGGCAAGAGAACAAGCATCTGCTATCGAATGGTTTGCGTGTATAAATTCGACGGAGAGCTCTCCAAGGCGAACCGTTTGTCCCGCTTCCACGCAAATGAGCTCGGGAGTGAAGGGAAGCTCATGCTCTTCGAGCTTATTCTTTATGATACCAAGCGTTAGCTTCGTGCCGTATATTTTTGGGTTTATCTGGCGCAAAACGTAAGGGATAGCGCCTATATGGTCCTCGTGACCGTGTGTCAGTACGATTCCGCGGATCTTATCTTTGTTGGCTTCAAGATAAGAAATATCGGGAATAACGAGGTCTACTCCGGGCATATCCTCGTCGGGAAAGCCAAGACCGCAGTCGATAATGATGATATCCTCTCCGTATTCAAGGACCGTCATATTTTTTCCGATCTCATTAAGTCCTCCGAGAGGGATTATATTAAGCTTACCTTTTTCTTTTTTGGGCATATATTCTCCTATTCTTCTGTGAATTTATGTAAAACGATGTAATAATGAAAAGGCAAAAAAGCCTTATTGAGTCTTTGGACGACAAAAATGAAGTCCTGCAAAATAAGCGCGCAGAAACCGACCTTTTAAAAACGTGATACCGCTCCTCACATTTTCAGAGAAGGTCCTATGAATTTAACCTTACTATAATTATAGCATACAAAGAGCATCGTGTCAAGCGTTTATTTTGTCGATGCTCTCTTTAGGATAAACTAAGAGGAGCTATCGCGCTCACAGTCCGTTTATGCTGCTTTTAGCCAACTATGATCCAGAGCATTCCTATCATCGCCGCGCCGCAAAAAATTCCTATTATTAATGAAAGCGTTACGGCGGCAAAGTTTTTCGCGCTTTTTTTCTGCTTTTGGCTTTTTCTTGAACGATCGCTTTCTGCGATTATTCTTTGCGCTTCTATCAGCATAGCATCGTCAGCCGTCGTCTGCGGTAAGTCGTTGCGGAGAACGAAAAAAGCACTTTCGAAATAAGAGCATTGTTGAGTTTGTATAACGATTATTCGCTTTTGAATTCCTTTTGGCACGGGGGATCCTCCTTGGATCAATGTACTTAAGATTATTATATCCCTATTTTTGCCGTTAAACCACTCAAACTGGTGACGAAATACCAAAAAATGTAAACAATTAATGAATTATCAAAAATGCTATTGACATTTTTTTACAGTTGATGTATAATAAAAATGTCGAAAAATTACGAACGATGCAGAAAAAACAATAAAATCAAAAAATATACGAACAAGGAGGAGAATCATGAAATCGACAGGTGTTGTAAGAAAGGTTGACGAGCTTGGAAGAATAGTTCTTCCCATCGAGATCCGAAAGGTTCTTGATATTAACCAGAAGGACGCTATTGAAATATTTACCGATGATGATAAAATAATTCTTCAAAAGTATCAGCCTGCGTGCATATTCTGCAATAACGTAGAAAATATCGTTTATTTCAACGGAAAGCGTATTTGCGCGGATTGTGTAGCTAAAATGAAGGAACAGCTTTGATCTAAATACAAAAAGGGCCGTGTCAACAAAAATGACGCGGTCCTTTTTGCGTGTTTTATTCTCCGAGATAAGCTTTTTTAATGCTTTCGTCGTTTATGAGGTCGGAGGCTTTGCCTTCCATAGCGACCGTACCCGTTTCAAGAACGTAAACTCTGTCCGAAATGGACATAGCTTTTTTCGCGTTCTGCTCAACGAGAAGGACTGTCTTACCCGCTTCTCTGATAGATCTTATTATATCAAAGACCTCGGAAACGAGGAGAGGGGAAAGACCCATAGAGGGCTCGTCCATAACGATCATTTCGCCGCCCGAAAGGAGCGCGCGTCCCATAGCGAGCATCTGTTGCTCACCGCCGGAAAGCGTTCCCGCCATCTGTGTTTTGCGCTCTTCAAGTCTTGGGAAAAGCTCGTAAACGTGTTTAAGATCCTTTGCGATATCCGCCTTGTCCTTACGTGTATAAGAACCCATCATCAAGTTTTCCGCAACGGTAAGGTTTTGGAATATGCGGCGGCCTTCGGGAACGTGAACAAGACCTTTTGTAACTATTTTGTGCGCAGGAGTTTTGGTTATATCCTCTCCCTTGAAGACGATAGAGCCTTCCTTTGCGCGTATAAGACCCGTAACGGTATGAAGAGTAGTAGTCTTACCTGCGCCGTTTGCGCCGATGAGAGATACTATCTCTCCCTTATCTACCTTAAAAGATATGCCTTTAAGAGCGCGGATCATACCATAGTTGACCACGAGGTTATTAACTTCAAGTAACGATGCCATAGTATCATTCCTTTCTGATATCTTGTTTCTGCGGTTCAATCGCCGAGATACGCCTTAATGACGTCAGGCTGATTGAGGACTTCCGAGGTCTCTCCGCTTGCAAGGTCAGTTCCGAAGTTGAGAACGGTAACTCTCTCGCAAATACCGCTGACCAAGCGCATATCATGCTCGATCAAAAGGATGGTGATCCCGAATTCCTTGCGTATAAACGTGATATCGTCCATAAGCTCCTGTGTCTCGTTGGGGTTCATGCCCGCAGCGGGCTCGTCAAGAAGAAGGAGCTTGGGGTTTGTCGCCATAGCGCGCGCTATTTCAAGCTTTCTCTGCTTACCGTATGGCAGGTTTGCCGCCTTGTAATCCTTGAACTCGTCAAGCTTGAATATCTTGAGAAGCTCAAGTGCGCGGTCATAGTATTCCTTTTCGCTCTTCTTGTGCTTTGGCAGACGCAATACCGAGCTTACAACAGAGCAGGGGATCTGATTTGACAGACCTATCATAACGTTTTCGATAACGGTGAGGTTATTGAAAAGTCGAATATTCTGGAATGTACGCGCGATACCGTTTTTGTTGACTTCAATGGGAGACTTGCCCGTAAGCTCTTTTCCGCAAAGATAAAATCTTCCCGAGGTAGGCTTGTAAACGCCCGTCAAGAGATTGAACACGGTAGTCTTACCCGCACCGTTAGGACCGATAAGACCGTAAAGCTCGCCTTCCTTGATCTCAAGATTTACGTCGTCAACGGCTTTAAGACCGCCGAACTGTATGCAGAGATGTTCTGTTTTCAGAACGATCTCGCGACCGTCGTCAGCGAAGAATTTCTGATCGTTAGTGTTTTTTGACGTTGCCATGATCAGTTATCCTCCTTTTTGACGGATTTTTTCTTTTTAAGCTTCGCTACAAGCACTCCGAAATTGTATTTCTCTCTGAAATTCTTAAGACCCGGTGCATTTCTGTAAATAACGAAAACGATAAGTATTAGGGCGAAGAAGAGGTCTTGAAGTACCGCAAGATCGCCGCCGAGCTTTATCTGAAGAAGGTTGCGCAACCATGTAATGAGCGCCGCCGCAATAAGAGAGCCGTTGATGCTTCCCATGCCGCCGAGAACTACCATAACGAGTATCTCGATGGAATAGTTGTAGTCAAAGGTTGCGCTTTGTACGTTAGACATGGTATAGCTGAAGAGAACGCCCGCGATACCCGCGAAAGCAGAGGATATCGTGAAAACGAGCAGCTTATACTTAGTGATATCAATACCCATAGCTCTTGCCGCGATCTCGTTGTCGCGTATAGCTGTTATAGCGCGTCCGTGCTTACTTTTGATAAGATTCTGCGTTACCGCAAGGCAAATCAAAAGGAAAACGAAGCCTATAATAAAGAGATATTTGTTGTTGAAACGGGGAGTTTTAAGTCCGAGTGTTCCTCCGAACAATTCGGGTGGGAGATTCATTATAACAGTACGCACGATCTCACCGAAGGCAAGAGTAACTATCGCAAGATAGTCTCCGCGCAGACGAAGTGCGGGCAGACCGATAATAAATCCAAAGAGAGCTGCAACGCAACCGCCGACGAGAACAGAGATTATAAGTGCGGGTATGCTGTTATCTCCGCCCATCATAGGCGCGAGGATAGTTGATACCTTACCGCCGATAAAAGCGCCTACGCACATAAATCCTGCGTGGCCGAGGCTAAGCTCACCAAGAAATCCGACTACCATTGAAAGCGATACCGCAAGTATTGCCGCTATGGTTATCTTTTCAAAGAGAGGAAGCATAGTTCTTGATGCCATTCCTGTAATAGACATTACAGAGAAAACGATCGCGAATGCGATAACGATGATATAATTAAGATAATTTTTGATAAACGATCTTGATCTCATACCTTCTCCCTCCTCATTTTTCCGAGAATACCCGACGGTTTAACGAGAAGAATAACGATAAGTATAGAAAACTCGACCGCGTCGGTGTAGGGAGCTATTGCGGGAATACTGTTTGATATAGATTCAACGACGCCGAGAAGGATTCCGCCGAGCATTGCTCCGGGAATAGAACCGATACCTCCGATTACTGCCGCAGTGAAGGCTTTGATACCGGGCATTGCTCCAAGCGTATTTGAAAGGCTGGGGGATTTTGCGAGCATAAGATATCCCGCAACCGCCGCAAGAGCCGAACCTATAGCGAATGTGATAGCAATTATCTTATTTACGTTGATACCCATAAGCAGAGCCGCACCCTTGTCTTCGGATACCGCAACCATCGCGCGTCCCGTCTTTGAATATTTTATAAAGAGAGACAGCGCTATCATTATAACGATAGTGATCGCAAGAGTTATGAGTGTGCTGACTGCTATTTTCATAGACCCGACCGAGATCATGCCGTTTATCTGAAGCGCGGACATAGAGCGAGGAGCAGAGCCGAAAATGAGCTGTGCAAGGCTCTGAAGAAGATAACTTACACCAATGGCGGTGATAAGTACCGCGAGCGACGATGCGCCGCGCAAGGGCTTGTACGCAACGCGTTCTATTAAAATTCCCAAAAGCACACAGAAAACGATTGCTACGGCAAGCGCGAGAATGGGCAACTTGCATAACAAAAGAGTGACGAACATTGCGTATCCGCCTACCATTATTACGTCTCCGTGCGCAAAATTAAGCATCTTTGCGATACCGTATACCATAGTGTAGCCAAGAGCTATCATAGCGTACGTACCGCCCGCGCTTAATCCGTTAAGGATAGCTGTTAAGAAGTTCATAAGTTTACCTTAAATATATGTAATTTATGACAAATTGCTGACACGTGTGGCGTGTCAGCAAAATGTTTGGTATTGTTTTTTGTTAAGATGCTTAAATTAAGCGTTCTTTTCCTTGATAACGTAAGCTACAGCTGCCTTTTCAACGAAGCCGTTTGTCTGCCACTTAATGTCAGTTCCTGTAGCACCGCTGAACTTAAAGTCGCCGTTGAACTGCTCCTTGAGGATCTCGCAGAGATCGGAAGCGGAAGTGTCAGCGTCTATCTTCTTGCCTGCCTTGATAGCAGCGTCCATAGCAGCGTGGAGAGCGTAGATGCAGTCATAAGCTGCAGCGCCGAACTGGTTGAGAGTATCAGTTCCGAACTTTTCGGTGTACTTCTTTACGAAATCAGCAGCCTTACCGTCGGTAGCCTTAGAGTTGAAGTGAGAGAGCATGATGATCTGCTGAGGAATGGTGGGCATATCTTCGCCGAGCTGACCTTCAAGACCGTCGAAACCGTCGCAACCGTAGTAGATAGCGTCAGCAGCGATAATAGCCTTAGCCTGCTTCATAAATATAGAAGCGGGAGTATAGTAGATAGGCATAAAGATGAACTTGCAGTTCTTAACGAGTTCGATCTGAGCGGTGAAGTCATTTGCTTCGCCTGTGAAAGCTGCATCAACAGTTTTAATGCCGTCCTTGAGGTTATCCTTGAACTGATCGTAGATTCCCTTAGAATATGGGTCGTCGGACTTGTAGAAAATACCGATCTCGGTGTAGGAGAGTCCGTTTACGTACTCAGCTGCAACTTTACCCTGGTTACCGTCTGCAAAGCACATCTGGTAGCCGTTATCAAACTCAGGGATCTTGTCGCCCGAAGCGGAGGGGGTAAGGAAGAAAACGTTGTCGTTCTTAGCGAGAGCCTTGAACTCGAGACCGGGAGCAGTGGTAACTGTTCCGAGAGAAACCTGCATACCCTTATCCATAAGGGTGTTGTAGTTGGTCTCTACAAGAGAAGGGTCGTGCTTGTCATCGGTAGATTCGAGCTTGAGCGGAATACCGTTAAGACCGCCTGCTGCGTTGATCTCTTCAACTGCCATTTCTGCGGAGTTCTTAACTGCGGTACCGTAAACGGCAGCCGCGCCGGTGAGAGGACCGGAGAATCCAATCACGATTGCTTCTTCCTCTTTCTTGTTACATCCGGCGAAAATTGCGCCGACCATAACGAGACAGAGGCAAAGAGCGAGAGCTTTGAAAAATACGTTTTTCATGATTTTTTACCTCATATTGAATTTTTTTAGGCATCAAGAAATATGCCAATGCAATTCCTTGCCTATTATAAAGATAAATATATCACATATATTTGAAAATGTCAAGATATTTTTAAAAAAAAATAGATTTTTTGAAAAAATATTCAATATTTTATATAACATTTAATGAAGAATATTGATTTTATTTTTTTTATTGTTTTTCTTGGATTATAACTAACGCAAACGATGTGTTCGGATTTTAATTGCAAAAATGGTGATGAAAAATGCAAAGAAAATATTCAGAATATCACAAAACTCAATTGATATTCGTTGATAAAACAGATAAATAATACAATTTCAAAAGAAGGAAAGAAAAATTTCAAAAATTCTATACTTTTATAGAAAAAATCTATATTTTTTCACAAACCCTTGACATTTGATAAAATATGTGATAAAATATTAAAAGCGATGTGAATGTCGTTGGATTCAATATCTATGGAGGGATATCGAAGTGGTCATAACGAGGCGGTCTTGAAAACCGTTTGCCCTCTGGGCACGTGGGTTCGAATCCCACTCCCTCCGCCAAAATAGCGCCTGAAAACCGCATTTAGCCGCAAGGAAAACCTTGCGGCTTTATTCTTAAATTGTACTTTTGGGAGGTTTATTTATGGAAACAAAAATCGAAGCCGCTTATGTTCGAGACGAAAAATTTGCGAAAGAATATTTTTCTTACCACTCCTATAAGCGTCCTTCAGGCATTATCTTTACCGTTATCTGTATATTAGCCATCGTAAGTGGAATAATAAATGTTTTTGCATATAAAGAATATTTGGCTATTATCGTTATTGTGCTCGGTATATACCTTTTTGTTTTAAGAGTTGTACGTGTAAAAAAGAGTATTAAAATAGCTCTTGAGAGAGATAAAGAAAGCAACCATGGCAAGTTCGTATCAGTGCAAAATCTTGTAACAGAAAATTCGATAATTGTAAAATCATCAACAAACGAATCGGGCACAGAATTTGAGATGCCTTGTATTGAAAAGGCATATCGCTCGAAAAATTATATTTATTTAATAACTAAAGCTAAATTGGCAATTGTTTTCGATATAAATAATTTTTCAAAAGGAACACCTGAAGAACTTGTTGAGTTCATATCTCAAAAAGGCATCAAAATCAAATAAATTTCAGCCGAAATCTTTATGGTTTCGGCTTTTTATATTTGCTATTCATTTTTGAATTTCAATATCAAATTTTCGTGCCACCCCGTTTTCTGCGTATTTTTAAATGCCTTATCGGTGGCGAGGTAGTTTATAATTCGTATCATCAAAAAAACCCCACAGTCCGAGTCAAGCGACTCGGTTCTGCGAGGGTTATTTGTTTTTTGATTTTCCAATGGGTAAACGGTATCAAACTGAGGAATGATCTTAAGCATAAACGATGAGCGCGATAAGCTCTACGTCCTCGTCTCCCTCATTCTTTATGGAGTGTCCCGTTCCCGCGGGGGTGAGCGTTACGTCGCCTGCGTGCAAGGTTGTCTTCGTTCCGTTATCATCGTAAACAGCCGTGCCCTTTATTATGTAAAAAAGCTCACTGTCGGTTTCGTGCACGTGATAGCCGATCCCGCAACCCGATTTGAGAACTATCTTGCCGAAAAGTCTGCCCTTATTATTGAGCTCTTCTGCCGTAACGAAGTTCGTTACCTCTACCGTTCCGTCTCCGCCGCGCATATTTTCGCGAAGTTCGGGGGTAAAAGAATTGAAATTTTTAACCATAATCGTTTTCCTCTTGATTTTTATTTTGAATTGATTTATAATTATTATATATCAACAGAAAAGATTTTTCAAGAGCTTTATCTGAATTTTTTAGGAATGGAGAGAAATTTAACCGTGAATATGAATTTTTACGTTCCAGTTAATATTATTATGGGAAAGGGTTGTATAAGCGCAAATGCCGCCGTTTTTTCAAAGGCGGGGAAGAAGTGCATGATCGTTACGGGCAAAAATGCGGCAAAAAGATCGGGCGCGCTTGATGATCTGACTGCTGCGCTTGAGCGTGTGGGAATAGAATACATTGTATTTGACGGAATAGAACAAAATCCCTCGTATAGCTCCTGCCTTGCCGCCGCGATAGAGGCAAAAAATGCAGAAGTAGATTTTATAGTAGGCATAGGAGGCGGCTCTCCGCTTGATGCCGCAAAGGCGATCGCGGTACTTACCGCTTGTGCCGATACGTCCGAGGAGTCAATGTACTCTATGAAATGGGACGCAGAGCCTCTGCCTGTTATTGCCATAGGTACGACTGCGGGTACGGGTAGCGAGGTGACCCCTGTTGCCGTTATAACCTCTTCCGATGGACTTAAAAAGAGCTTTCGCGCGCCATCTCTTTATCCTGTTGCGGCATTTGGAGATGCCTCGTATACGATGTCTCTATCCCCTGAATTTACTCGATCTACTGCCTTGGACGCGTTGTCCCACTGTATAGAGAGCTATTTTAACCGTACCGCAAACGATATATCCAAAACGTTTGCGATAAGGGGAATCGCTATCCTTGTTGAAATGCTAGACAAAACGGCGGATTGCCATACTTCACAGCTTCCCTTTGAGGAGAGAGAAAAGCTTTATTGTGCGTCTATTTACGGAGGACTTGCAATAAGCGTTACGGGAACGGCTTTCCCTCACGCTTTGGGATATTTTCTCTCGGAGCAGTATAACATTTGTCACGGTAACGCCTGCGCTGTCTATCTTGAGGAATTTATAAATTACAACGTTAACATCGCACCCGAGGAAGCGGATAGGCTCTTCAAGGCTATTGATGCCGATAAGGAGACGCTTATCTCGTTGATAAAGAGGAATCTGCCCGAGTTGAAGGTGGAACTTACAAATGAAAAGATCAATGAACTTTCTCCGCGATATGAAAATAACAAAAGTTTAAATAAATGTTACGGAAAGGTCGACCGTGATTTTGCCGTGGAGATCATAGGAAAGTTGTTTGTCGACTATAAGCATAAATAATAAAAATTATAAGTTTATAGACAAGCTCACGTTAGTTTTGGGGGTAACGTGGGCTTCTCTTTTTTGAAAAACTATTGACTTAATTGATATTTGATGATATAATTACTATAAATATATGTAGCAAAACATGAAGTGATCGTTTGTGATATTGCGAAAAAACAATTATATAGTTAACCGTTTTAATTTGAGTCGTATAAGTATGGATCGGTTCAACTAAAAGAGCGCTGCTTTCGAGGAAGGATTTTTTGAAATGTATAAACATTTTTTTAAAAGATTGATTGATATAATATTGTCTTTCATGGGCGGGATCGTCTTACTGCCCGTATTTTTTGTCATTGCTATTGCGATTGTTATTGACGATCCGGGCCCTATCTTTTTCAAGCAAAAGAGAGTTGGAAAAAACAAAAAATTGTTTTGGCTTCACAAATTTCGCAGTATGAAAGTGAAAACGCCCGATGTCCCCACTCATCTTTTGGAAAATCCTGAACAGTATATTACGCGTGTGGGAAGGTTTTTGCGCAAAACAAGTTTAGATGAGTTACCTCAGGTGTATGATATTCTGTTTAATAAGATGAGTATTATAGGTCCTCGTCCTGCGCTGTGGAATCAAGATGATCTGATAGCTGAGCGAGACAAATACGGAGCAAACGATATAAAACCCGGACTTACCGGTTGGGCGCAGATAAACGGCAGAGACGAGCTTGAGATTCCCGTTAAAGCTGCTCTTGATGGAGAATATGTAAAAAAAATGAGCTTTAGATTTGATTGCAAGTGCTTTTTTGGTACAATAAAAAGTGTTTTGAAATCTGATGGCGTCGTTGAAGGCGGCACAGGAGAGATGAAGAAGCAGGAAGAAGAGAAGGAAAAAGAAACGGTAGAAAAATGAAAAAGATATTGATTACCGGAGCTAATAGCTACATCGGAACGTCATTTGAAAAATACATAAAAGAAAATTATCCCGACGATTATATTGTTGATACCGTAGATATGATCGATGGAACTTGGCGAGATAAGGATTTTTCGGAGTATGATAGCATTTTTCATGTGGCTGGAATTGCGCATTCCGACAATGGTAAGATCAGTGAAGAGAAAGAAAAACTTTATTATGCAGTAAATACAGATCTTACTGTTGAAACAGCGAAAAAAGCAAAGTCTGACGGAGCAAAACAGTTTATTTTTATGAGCAGTGCGATAGTTTATGGAGAAAGCGCACCAATCGGCAAAATTAAGGTGATCACAAAAGATACGGCGGTAGACCCCGCAAATTGCTACGGTGATAGCAAAGTGCAAGCAGAGAATGGCATTCTGCCGCTGAATGACGATCCTTTTAGAGTGGTTATCCTTCGCCCGCCTATGATATATGGAAAAGGTAGTAAAGGAAATTATCCGTTGCTTGCAAAGCTTGCGTTGAAAACACCGATCTTTCCTTATGTAAAAAATGAGCGTTCAATGCTTTATATTGAAAATTTGTGCGAGTTTGTTAGACTTATGGTTGAAAACGAAGAGCAAGGCACATTCTGGCCGCAGAACGCCGAATACAGTAATACTAGCGAACTTGTTAAGATTATTGCCGAGACTCATGGAAAGAAAATCAAACTGGTTAAAGGCTTCGGTTGGACTCTTAAAATTATGAGCCATTGTACTAGGCTTGTAAATAAGGCGTTTGGAAGTCTATCATATGATATGAGTTTGAGCGAATATAAGGCAGATTACAGAATATTAAGTTTAAAAGAATCAATAAAAGCAACGGAGACATAGGAGTATGCTTGTTAGTTTGATTACAGTTTGCTATAATAGCGAACAAACAATAAGAAATACCATAGAGTCTGTTTTAAACCAGACCTATTCTAAAATAGAATATATTATTGTTGATGGATTATCTAAAGACAAAACGCTTGATATCGTTCACGAATACGATGAGAAATTCAATGAAAAAGGCTATACATACCGAGTTATAAGTGAAAAAGATAATGGTATTTATGATGCGATGAATAAAGGTATAGGTGTTGCGACAGGAGCTCTTATCGGAATTATAAATTCTGACGATTGGTATGAACCCATCGCGGTCGAAACCGCAGTCGCTACATATAAAGAAACTTCATACGATATGTTTTATGCGGATATTAATCTTGTTAAATCAAACGGTACCGTTATGGTCAAGCATTCCAAACATGATAAATTCCCAACAAGCCGACATTGGAATCATCCAACTACGTTTGTGACAAAGAAAATATATGATGAGTTGGGTGCTTTTCGCTGCGAGGGTATACATGATGATTTTGATTTTGTTCTTCGTGTCAGAAAAGCGGGTAAAAAGATCGTTATAAAGAATCTTGTTTTAGCAAATTTTCGCACAGGTGGGGTAAGTAACAATAAAACTTTTAAGAAGTGTGTAGGTCGTTGCAAAGACAGGTATAGATGTTACAGAAACAATAAATATAGCAGAGCGTATTTTATAGAATGTTTTGCTATCGAAGTTGCAAAATTTGTGTTAGGATAAAATATTTTGGAGAACTTATTATGAAGGTTTTGTTCATAAACGCGGTATGCGGTACGGGCAGCACAGGTAAGATATGCGCTGAGCTTGCCGAAAGATATGAAAATGATGGGTATGAAGTAAAGATTGCATACGGCAGACATTCATATGTTCCTGAAAAATATCAAAAATATGCGGTGCGTATAGGGAATGATTTGGACGTCAAACTTCATGCGTTAAGTACTCGTTTAACGGATAGACATGGTCTGGGATCTAAAAAAGCGACCAAAGAGTTTTTAAAGTGGGCAGAGGAATATTCTCCCGACCTGCTTTGGCTGCATAATATTCATGGATATTATATTAATTACGAAATGTTGTTTGCATGGATAAAGAAGCATCCCGAGATGGAGATAAAATGGACGTTGCACGATTGTTGGGCGTTTACAGGGCATTGCTCACATTTTACTTTCATTAACTGTAATCAGTGGAAGAAACAATGTGAAAAATGCGCACAAAAAAACAGATACCCAAAGAGTTTTGTGGACGGGTGTAAGGATAATTTCAAGAGAAAGAAAGAAGCATTTACAAATATACCGAAAATGACACTAATCACTCCATCAATGTGGTTGGGAAATTTGGTTAAAGAAAGTTTTTTTAAAAATTATCCCGTTGAAGTTGTTTATAATACGATAAATAATGAGATATTCAAACCCACTCCAAGTAATTTTCGTGAGAACAATAAATTGACAGATAAAAAAATTATTCTCGGGGTTTCAAATATTTGGGATGACAGAAAAGGTTTATATGATTTTTATGAATTAGCTAATATGTTAGATGACAAATATGCCATAGTTTTGGTAGGCTTAAGCGAAAAGCAGTTGAAAACATTGCCTAAAAATATCATAGGCATAAAGCGCACCAATGGGCAAAAAGAGTTGGCAGAAATATATACCGCGGCAGATGTTTTTGTCAACCCAACATATGAGGATAATTATCCTACTGTTAATTTGGAGGCGCGCGCGTGCGGAACGCCTGTTATTACTTACAGAACCGGCGGCAGTGTAGAAAGTGTTGAGCCTGAAAACATTGTTGAGGTTGGGGAGGTAGAAGGACTGTATCGAAAAATAAGGTCGTTTGGATAACTAAATCAAAATCAAGGATGATTTTAACGAAAGTTGTATGTTCATTTGGCAGTTGTTGCAAATAAAACAAATAGTCAGTACGTAGAGTTATAGATATAAGGGAAGAAAATGAGAAATATGAAAGTAGTTTTTGTATCTAATTACTATAATCATCATCAGTCAGAATTTAGTAATGCAATGTATGAGAAAACTAATGGAAATTTTGTTTTTATTCAGATATTGCCTATGGAAGAAGAGCGTATTAATATGGGGTGGGGCGATGTAAGCAGACCCTCATATGTAAAATATAGTTATTCGAGTGATGCTGAGTATAAAGAGTGTTTGGCGTTGATATATAATGCTGATTTGATCATTGCGGGTGGATGCAGAGAGATCGAACGCATGATACGCCATAGAATAGCCGCTAAAAAGTTGGTTTTTAGGTACTCGGAACGCTTGTATAAAAATAAAAAGCTGTATTTTCAAATTCCTTTTAGATTTATAAAGTATCATTGGGTGAATAGAGGTTCTCGGAACACCTACATGCTTTGTGCAAGTGCATATGCAGCGAAAGATTATGCTCTAACTGGTAACTTTATAAATAAAACGTATAAATTTGGATATTTTCCAAAGCTTAAAATTTATGATATCGATGAATTGATCAAAAACAAAAAGAAAAATTCTATGTTGTGGGTAGCAAGATTTATTTCGTGGAAACATCCTGAAATAGCGATCAATGTTGCAGAGAAATTAAAAAAAGATGGATATGATTTTGAACTTAATATGATTGGAAGCGGGGAGTTGTTTGATACAATAAGACGACTGATCATGCAAAAAGGTTTGGAAGATAGAGTGAAACTTCTTGGGTCAATGACGCCTGATCAAGTAAGAATGCATATGGAACGATCAGAGATATTTATGTTTACGTCTGATAGGGGCGAAGGTTGGGGAGCTGTTTTAAATGAGAGCATGAACAGCGCTTGCGCAGTCGTTGCCAATTCTCAAATCGGGGCAACACCGTTTTTGATAGAAGATGGTGAAAACGGTTTAGTATATGATGGTAATGAGGATGTTTTATATTCTCAAGTTAAATCTTTATTGGATGATGATATAAAAAGAGAATCTTTGGCAAAGGCAGCAAACAATACTATAGTCAATCATTGGAACGCAGATGTTGCAGCAGAACGAGTTTTGACATTGGCAAAAAATATAACAGAAGGTAAAGATATTTCACATATATACGAATTTGGTATATGCAGTATTGCGCATAGAAATATTAAAAAGGATAAGTAAATGAAAATTGTTTATGTTGACACATCAATAACTGGACATCACATACCATATATGTCTTCTTTGATATCGGCTAATACAGAGGCAGATTTTGTTTTGATAACTCCCGAAAAAATTTCTAACTTGGTGTGTAAGCAGTATGTGTGTAATAAATTTAAGTCAAAAGATCCATTTGCATATATTATGTGGATGCGAGAGGTTTGCAAAATAGTTAAGAAAGAGAATCCGAACATAGTACATTTTCTTTACGGAGACGTATTCTATCGTTATTTTGGCGTTTGTTTGAGTATGCTAAAAAGATATAAAACTATTGTTACTTTGCATTGGGCGAGAACGAAAAAAATAGAGGTTTTTAGCACGAAACGTTTATGCAAAAAGGTATCTCAAGTTGTCGTACATTCAGAATACATAAAGCAATTGTTTGAAAAAGAATACAATATTCATAACGTATGTCATATAGAATACCCTCAATTTAATTCTATAAAATGCGATAAAAAGCAGGCGTGTGATTTTTGGGGGATATCTGACAAGATAACGACGATAGCGTGTATTGGAAACACCCGATACGATAAAGGATTGGATCTGTTATTGGAAGCTTTAAAACCCGTAAAAAAGCCATATCAATTATTAGTTGCGGGAAAAGCTGAAGCTTTTGATGAAAAATATATCAGAGATAACGTGGTTGGTTCGGAAAAAGTTAAAACTCATCTTGAATATTTAAGCGATGATGAATTGGCGTATGCTATCGGAGCGGCAGATATTATAGCGCTTCCATATAGAAGGAGCTTTAATGGAGCAAGCGGCCCCTTAGGAGAGGGCGTTGCTTTAAACAAGTGTATAATCGGTCCTAAACATGGAGTCTTGGGATATACGATAGAACGTTATCATTTAGGATATGTATTTGATACAGAAAATTTGGAGTCGTTGTCAGAAGTGCTGGAGCGAGCTGTAGAACAGGATTTTGTTTGTGATGATCAGTATATCAAATATCAAAAAATGCTTGATAAGAACGATTTTAATAGCAAATATTCTGCGTTATATTTAAATTGCTTGATTGAAACTAAATATTAATAAGTTATATGGTCAAGGAGTTTTTGTAGAAAAAACAACAAGTTGAAAGAGAATTATTATGCAAGAGCAATTAAATAAAAACAAAAAATATATAAGATGTTGCATAGCAACGTTTATGCTTCTTTTTTTACCATCAAGTTTTGTGGTTGTATATGATGTCATATCAAGTGGATTTACCATATTTTTATGGATTATTACAGCGATATTCATTACTTTTGATTTTAATTACAAATTTTCATTGAAAACATTAACCGTTTTTCTTTTGCTCGTTATTTTTATATGGGCATCTGCTTTGGTTAACAAAGAAAATATGGTGGTTAGTGCAAAAATAACTTTCGGTCTTTTTGTAGCATTTTTATATGCAAGTACTTATAACTTCAATCAATTACATGATGCGTTTTTGATGTTAATGAAAGTATTGTGTGTTATATCTATTTTAGGGGGAATTGCTTTTCGAGTTTTTCCAAACTGGTCTGCATATAATGTCTTTGTAAATAATAATGGATTGGCAGTTAATAATGCATATATATATATTAATGCTATAAGTAGTTATAGAAATTTTGGAATGTTTTGGGAACCAGGCGCATTTGGAGTTTTTATAAATTTCGCGCTCTTTCTTGAATTGCGAAAAAACGAAGTGAATATTATCAGTATATTAATATATGTTGTTACAATAGTTACTACTTTTTCAACTACTGCTTTTATTGGACTTGCTGTTTTGCTAATATATTTTTTGTTTAACTTGAAGCGCTTTAGGTTGAGCACTCGTTTGTGTTTTCTGTTTATGTTAGCGGTTTTGGCTTTGGTCGCGTTTGCAAATTATAATTATTTGATAAACGGTGTTAACTCTGTTTTTGGAAAAGTTTTGTACTTTTTGAGAGGCGGAAAATCTATTTCAGCCGAGGTTAGATTTAACTCGGTCACAAAAGCTATTGAAGCAACGAAAAAAGCTCCGATTTTTGGATTAGGGCAAAATGGATTGGGTGATTTTGCAGGTGGAATGGTAACTTGTACAATGCTTAACTGGTTTGGGGCTTACGGTATCTTTTTTGGATCGTTAATGCTTGTTGGCTTCTGTAAATTTGCTAAATTTTTAGGAAAAACATTTTGGAAAACACTGTTTTGTTTTGCATTTGTTTTTTTGATTACTTTTTCAGAAGATCTTACAACTAATGCGTTTATATTACTTATAGGTATATATGGATATGATAGTGGTTTAAGAGAGGAATTAATACAAGAGTCAAAAGAAGATAAGAGGAAGACATGAAAAAAATAGTTCATATAAACAGTGTGAATTTTGGAAGCACCGGGAAAATAATGTTGCAAATACATGATGTATGCAAGGAAAGAAATTACAGTTCATACGTTTCCTACCCTAAGAGCAGAGATAACTTAAATAAAAAATGTGATGACGCTATTATTATAGGGAATCGCTATTTGCGGAATTTACATATTTGGTTGGCTAAATTTACAGGATTTAACGGTTATTTTTCTTGTGTTTCAACATTGTTATTTCTCAAAAAAATAAAGAAAATATCACCTGATATTATACATCTGCATAATTTACATAATTGTTATATAAATTTACCGCTTTTGTTCAAATACGTAAAGAAAAAAAACGTGGCTGTGGTTTGGACGTTACATGATTGTTGGGCTTTTACGGGGCAGTGTCCGCACTTTACCTTAGCAAAATGTGATAAATGGAAAACGGGTTGTCATGATTGCCAATCTTATCGCGAATATCCCGAAAGCTACGTGGATAGAACCAAGGTTATGTGGAAACTAAAGAAAAAATGGTTTACGGGGGTAAAAGATATTACTATCGTTACCCCTTCTCAGTGGCTTGCAGATCTTGTTAAAGAGTCGTTTTTGAAAGAGTGTACGGTTAAGGTTATTAATAATGGAATAGATCTTTCTATTTTCCAACCCACCGAAAGCGATTTTAGAAAAAAGTATGGTATCCCGCAAAACAAAAAAATTCTTTTGGGTGTTGCTTTTGGTTGGGGTATAAGAAAAGGTTTGGATGTTTTTATCGAATTGGCAAATCGGTTGGATAATAATGAATACCAAATCGTATTGGTTGGAACCGATGATGGTGTGGATCAACAAATACCTAAAAATATTATTTCCATACATAGAACACAGAATCAAACTGAACTCGCTGAGATATATACAGCCGCGGATCTTTTTGTGAATCCGACAAGAGAAGATACGTATCCTACCGTAAATATGGAATCTATTGCATGCGGAACGCCTGTTTTAACGTTTAGAACCGGAGGAAGTCCTGAATGTATTGACGAGTTTAGCGGTTCTGTTGTTGAGTGTGATGACATTGATTCTTTGCTTTGCGAAATAAAAAGAATTTGTGAACAAATACCGTATAGTAGAGAATTTTGTGTTGATAGAGCTAAAGCGTTTGATATGAATGAACGTTTTAATGAGTATATTGCACTGTATGAGGCATTGATATGCTAAAAAACAAAGTTGTGAAAAATGCATCATGGATAATAGGATGCAATATTCTTCAAGCTATTTGTAGCTTGGTTATTACAATGTTTACAGCTCGATATTTAGGACCTTCTGGTTATGGATTGATAAGTTATGCCGCATCTATAGTTGCATTTGTAATTCCGGTGATGCAAGTTGGTTTGAACAATGTTCTTGTACAGGAAACGGTTCAACATCCCGAAGAAGAAGGAAAAATATATGGTTCGGCTTTGTCTGTTGGATTGGTTGGTTCTGTTGCGTGTATTATTGGCGTTTTTTCTTTTGTTTCAATTGCAAATGCAGAAGAAAGAGAAACTATAATCGTATGTGTTTTATATAGTTTGGTTTTAATATTTCAAGCATTTGACCTAATACAATATTGGTATCAAGCAAAATATTTGTCCAAATATTCGTCAATTGTTTCTTTACTTGCCTATCTAATTGTTTCGGGATATAAAATATTTTTGCTTATATCTCAAAAAAGCATTTATTGGTTTGCCATTTCGAATGTGTTAGATTATTTTATAATTGCTATCGCCTTATTGATTATTTACAAAAGAAAAGGAGGTCAGCGATTACAATTTTCATGGCGAGTTACTAAAAGAATGATATCTGTAAGCCGATATTATCTTATTTCTAATTTGATGATTACTGTTTTTGCGCAAACAGATAAGATCATGTTAACAATAATGATGAATGAAGAGGCTACGGGATATTATTCTGCCGCAATTACATGCGCTGGAATGACATCGTTTGTTTTTACAGCAATTATTGATTCTGCTCGTCCTGCAATATTAGAAAGCCTCAATGATGGAGAAGAATCATTCGAAAGGAATTTGAGTCGTTTATATTGTATAGTTATATGGTTGGCTTTGTTGCAAAGTGTAGGTATGACTATATTTGCATCATTAATTATATCTTTGATATATGGTGCAGCATATAAAGCAGCGATACCCGTATTACAAATAATAGTTTGGTATACTACTTTTTCATATTATGGCGGAGCTAAAGATGTTTGGGTTTTGGCGAAAGAGAAGCAAAAATATTTAGTATATATAAATCTTTTCGGTGCAATTGCAAATGTTGTGCTGAATGCTTTGTTAATACCTGCAATAGGTATAATTGGAGCCGCAATGGCTTCGCTTATTACTCAAATATTTAGCAATGTTGTTATGATGATTATTATAAAACCATTAAGAAGAAATAATCGAATACTTCTTAACGCAATTAATCCTAAAACTCTTGTAGAAACAATTAAGAATTTGACAAAAAAGTGATATAAAGGGTTCTATTGGACAGAGAAAATTTTAGGCAACAAATAAAAATAATGTTTTTGTTACAATAATATTATATCAAAGCGAGGATATATTATGACCCACACATCATTATTTCTTGCGCAGTCCTATATAGACACGTGGGACGATTACAAGCGCTCGCTCACGAGAGACAACTTCGTGTGCTGGGATTACGTAATACTGACCGCTTCAAACATTCAACAGGCGCAAGGGTTTGAAGCACAAATAGAAGAGCGTAGAAAAGCAGGCTTTTTGCCTCAACGTACGCATTTTGCCGTTATTCCCGACAGAAACGGAAAACGCATCGGCAGCGGCGGAGCGACGCTCGGAGTTATAAAATATATAGCGGAGAAAACGGGAACAAGTGATTTTTCCGGACTTCGTATACTCGTTATACATAGCGGCGGAGATTCTAAGCGTGTTCCTCAGTATTCGGCGCTTGGCAAACTGTTTTCTCCTGTGCCTCGCGAACTTCCAAACGGTAGAGCGTCTACGCTTTTTGATGAATTTATGATAGCTATGTCAAGTGTTCCCTCAAGGATACGAGAGGGAATGTTGTTACTCTCGGGAGACGTGCTTTTGCTATTTAATCCGTTGCAGATAGATTTTTCAGGTAAAGGTGCAGCGGCTATCTCATTTAAGGAAGATGTTGAGACAGGCAAAAATCACGGGGTGTTTCTTGGCGGAGAAAATGATAACGTTGCTATGTTTCTTCACAAGCAAACAGTTGAGTCTCTTCGTCAACGGGGTGCTGTAAATGAACGCGGTTATGTTGATATCGATACTGGCGCTGTGATATTTTCTTCGGAAATGCTTGCATCACTTTATTCTCTCGTTGATACCGATGATAGATATAACAAATACGTTAACGATGTAGTACGCCTTTCTCTTTACGGAGATTTTCTTTATCCTCTTGCTACGGAGTCTACACTTGAGCAGTTTTATTTAGAAAAGCCCGAAGGCGAGTTCTGTGATGAGCTTCATGAGGCTCGTACTGATGTATGGAATACTCTTCGCAAATATCGATTAAAATTGTTGCGTCTTGCTCCTGCCAAATTTATTCATTTTGGAACAACTAACGAGATACTCAAGTTAATGTCGAACGGAATAGACACATATAAGGAGCTTGGATGGAGCAAGCATGTTAACAGTAGTGTAAGCAACTCAGTGGCAGGTTACAACAGTGTCCTCTCAAACGGTGCAAATATCGGAAAAAACTGTTACCTTGAGGTTTCTTACGTACACAGAAATGCGGTTGTAGGTGACAATGTTCTTTTGTCATATATTGATGTTCATAATAAAACTATACCATCTAATGTTGTTTTGCACGGGCTTAAACAGAAGGATGGACGATTTGTAGTACGAATCTATGGAATAAAGGATAATCCTAAGGAAAACGTGTTTTTTGGCAGCACGCTCGAGGATTTTCTCTCGAAGAATAAACTTTCTGTAGCTGATCTCGGCGAAAATTATAACGGAACGCTTTGGAACGCAGAGCTTTATCCCGCGTGTAAAACTATTGATGAAGCGGTGGAAGCGGCTCTTAACGTATATGATATGGCTCACGGTAAGGGCGATGTAGAAGCGTGGAAACAAGCATCGAGAAAATCTCTTTGCTCCGGCTTCAACGAAGCTGATCCCCAAGCTATTATTGCATGGGATAAGCGTATGCAGGAGCTTGTGCAAATGGATGGAATCGCAAAGCTTATTCGTGCAGAAAAGCCTGCAAGGGAAGCTAAAGGGATATTGCAGGGAAGTGAACTTACACCGATACAGGAACAGTGGCTTGAAAAACGTCTTGAAAAGGCAGATTTCTCTGAAGCCATAAGACTTTATTATTATATTGGAACCGCACTTGGAGGATCAGAGGGTGAAAAGCTTTTCGGTAAGTGCTTTGAAACTATATCGGAAACCATCCTTAAGGGTACTATAGATAATCTGCAGTATAATGAAAATTGCAGAATAACTGTAGACAAGCATACGGTAAGATTACCCCTTCGCGTGAATTTTGGCGGAGGATGGTCAGATACTCCGCCATATTGTAACGAAAAAGGCGGAACTGTACTCAATGCGGCAATACTTCTAAACGGTGAAAAGCCAGTTGAGGTAACGTTAGAAAAAATAGATGCCCCCAAGATAGTTTTTGATAGCAGAGATATGGATGTACATGGGGAGTTTGAAAGTATAGAGCCTTTGCAGATGACAGGTGATCCCATCGATCCGTTTGCGTTACAGAAAGCGGCACTTCTTGCTTGCGGAGTTCTTCCCAAGAAAGGCGGAGATCTTAAAGAGATACTTGCACGTCTTGGCGGTGGATTTATAATGCATTCAGAGGTTACAAACGTACCCAAAGGAAGCGGTTTGGGAACAAGCTCAATTTTGTCAGCGGCTTGCGTTAAGGCTATATTTGAATTTATGGGAATTGATCATAACGAAGACGATCTATATCAGCATGTTCTTGTCATGGAACAGATCATGTCTACGGGAGGCGGCTGGCAGGATCAAGTAGGCGGTGTTACGGAAGGTATTAAGTATATTACTACTATGCCGGGAATTTCTCAGGTCATAAAGGTTACGCATATCGAAGTTTCGGAAGCAACAAAGAAAGAACTGAATGAGCGCTTTGTACTTATATATACAGGGCAACGCAGACTTGCAAGAAATCTTCTCAGAGATGTTGTCGGTCGTTACGTTGGAAATGAACAGGATTCCTTGTTTGCGCTTAATGAAATACAGAAGGTCGCATCACTTATGCGTTTCGAGCTTGAAAGAGGCAACGTTGACGAATTTGCAGCGCTTTTGAACTACCATTGGGAGCTTTCACAGAAGATCGACAAAGGTTCCACAAATACACTTATTGATCAAATATTTGCAAGTATTGATGACCTTGTGGCAGGAAAGCTCGTTTGCGGAGCAGGTGGCGGAGGATTTTTGCAGATCGTTCTTAAGCGTGGTGTAAGTAAGGCGGACGTGCGTACGCGCCTTAAGGAAGTATTTCAAGATTCGTCGGTTGACGTTTGGGATTGTACCCTTATGTAAAGGAGGAAAGATATGCTTAAAAATGTATCACCAATAATTTCACCCATGTTGCTCAAGGTGTTGTGCGAGATGGGGCACTGTGACGAGATAGTTCTTGCCGATGCAAACTTTCCGGCTGAAAGTATAGCGCATAATAATCAGATCATACGTGCGGACGGACTAGGAGTTCTTGATCTTTTGAACGCAATACTTCCGCTCTTTCCGCTGGATCAGTACGATGAAGAGAATTTTATTGTTATGCAGGCCGAAAAAGGAGATCCAGATCCTGAAATTTGGGAAGACTTTCAGCAGATCATACAAAAGTACGAGCCTGAATGTAAAATGACTTTTATTGATCGCTTTGAATATTATGAGCGTTCTAAAAGTGCGTATGCGGTTATCGCTACTGGTGAAAAAGCACAGTATGCTAATGTTATCCTGAAAAAAGGTGTAATTTATTGATTTTTACAATCTTGACAAAGCTGTCTTTTTCACGGTGTTGAAAAAATATAACCCTATCAAATGTTAACCTCATTTGATAGGGTTATATTTTTATTAATCTGTGTTAATCCATCTTCAAAAGCTTAGCCTTAAAGCCATTACCTACTCCAGCGGCGTTTGCATCGTCGGTATCGATATGCATCTCGAGGCGGAACGCCTTATTTACGCGTATCTGTACGTCGTAGAAGAGGCTTCTTCTCTCGCCGCAAAGTTCTACGTCTACGTAATCACCGTCGCTGACGCCGAAGGCTTTGCCTTCTTCCTCGCTCATATGAATGTGACGGTTTGCGATAATACAACCTTCTTTAAGAGTAACTATACCCTTAGGACCGATTATGGTAATAGGCGCAGAACCCGCAATATCACCCGATTCACGTACGGGAGGTTTTACTTTAAGAACGTAACTGTCAGTTCTTGAGATCTCTACCTGAGACGCCTTTCTTTCAGGGCCTAAAACGCGTACGCCCTCGATAGCTCTCATAGAAGGTCCGACGATAGTAAGCTGTTCTTTACAAGCGTACTGACCGGGTTGGGATAGCTCCTTGAGCTGTGTGAGCTGATATCCCTTTCCAAACAAGATATCCACGTGCTCACGGCTAAGATGTATATGACGGTTGGAAATGCCTACGGGAATGTCCCCCTCTGCGCTCTTTCCGTCCTGAACGGCTTCGATCACCTTATTGACCAGAGCCTTTAATTCCTGTTCCGTATAAGTCATTGTTTTTCTCCCGTTAAATGATTCTGAAGTTATCTGCCATAACGCATCTGCGCTTTCTTGTAAAGGAGCGCGCCGAGGTGATGCCCTCGCCCGTAGGACCTGCGATGGTAAAGGTCGTATGACCCTCACCGCCAAATCCTATACCTGCGTAAGAGGGGGCATTTTTAACGAATATAGTCGTCTCTACTGCCTTAGCGAAAGCGGAGAGGTGGTCTATGTTCTTTGAGTGCATATGAGCGGTGTGGCGGTTACCGTGCTCTGCCTTTACTGCGAGGTCGATAGCCTCTTCGATATTGTTTACTCTGACGATAGGAAGAATAGGCATCATAAGCTCGTGCTGAACGAAATCGTGCATAAAATCGGTCTCACAGATGATGCAACGTACGCTTTTGTCTACGCTAACGCCTATCTTTGCAAGGAGAACGTCTGCATCGCGTCCTACGCAGTCGCGGCTTACGGTCTTAACGGTCTTGCCCGCTTTATTCGTTTTTTCAACGAGAACGACTTTTGAAAGCTTATCAGCCTGTTCCTTGGTTATAAGGTAAGCGCCGTTCTTCTGCATTTCGGAAATGAGCTGATCTGCGATATTTGAGAAAGCGAAAACTTCTTTTTCTGCGATGCAGGGGAGGTTATTGTCGAAGGTACAGCCGTCGATGATATCCTTTCCCGCTTTTCTTATATCCGCGGTATCGTCAACGATAACGGGGGGATTGCCCGCGCCCGCACCGATAGCCTTTTTACCCGAGGAAAGAACTGCTTTAACGACTCCGGGACCGCCCGTACAAACGAGAAGTCTTATCTTCGGGTGAGACTGCATGATAGCCGCACTTTCCATGGTAGGCTTATCCATCGAGCAAACGAGTATATCTGGACCGCCTGCTGCGGCAGACGCTCTGTTTACAAGGTCGACCGCGTAGTTGGAAACGCAGATAGCGTTGGGGTGAGGATTAAAAACGACTCCGTTACCTGCGGCGATCATGCCGATAGAGTTACAGATAACAGTTTCGGAGGGGTTGGTGCTGGGGGTGATAGAACCAACTACGCCAAAAGGTGCCATTTCGGTGAGAGTAAGACCGTTGTCGCCTGTTTTTGCCTCGGATACGATATCCTCTGTTCCGGGGGTCTTATCTGCAACGAGAATGTGCTTAAGTCTCTTATGATCGACTCTGCCCATTCCGGTCTCGGCAACGCCCATTTCAGCCATGATAGGAGCTTCAGCTACGGTAAGCTTACGGATCTCGGTGATTATCTTTTCTCTCTGTTCAACGGTCATTGCGCGAACTGCGCGATAGCCGCGCTCTGCGGCGTCAATAGCTTCGTTCATATCGGAATAAACGCCGATAAGCTTTCTGCCGTTGTATTCGGTGGAGCTATATTTCTGCGCGCTCGCGTTTGCAGTGCCTTTTATAATGCCTTCAACGATCTTTCGGATCTCGGCTTCTGTTATATTTGCCATTTTTCAATCGTCTCCTTTTATTTACTTGCAAGTCTTTGTGTATCGATAGCTATCATATATTCTTCGTTGGTGGGGATTATCCAGACCTGAACCTTTGCGCCGTCCTTCGTTATATTGAAGGGGATGCCGCGGGTGAAGTTTGCGTTTCTGTCGGTGTCTATCTCGATTCCGAGATAGCTCATGTTCTCACAGACCATTTCGCGAACGTTGGATTGGTTCTCTCCGATACCTGCGGTAAAGACGAGGGCGTCGAGTCCGTTCATTTCGGCAACGTAAGAGCCGATAAGCTTCTTAATGCTATTAACGAGAAGCTTTATAGTCAACTGCGCGCGGTAATTTCCTTCCTCAGCCGCGGAGAATACGTTGCGAAGGTCGTTTGAGATACCCGAAACACCGAGCAATCCGCTCTTCTTGTTAAGGATATCCTCGACCTCCTGCGCGGTATAGCCCTTGGTCTTCATAAGGTAGGTTACGACAGTGGGGTCGATGCTACCCGAACGAGTACCCATTACAACACCCTCTTGAGGAGTAAAGCCCATAGAGGTGTCGATAGCTTTTCCGCCGTCGACTGCGGTAATGGACGAGCCGTTTCCAAGGTGGCAGGTGATCATCTTTAAGTCCTCGATAGGCTTTCCGACAGCTTTAGCAAGCTCTGCACTTACGTATCTGTGAGAAGTTCCGTGGAAGCCGTATCTGCGTATCTTATCGTTCTCATAGAATTCGTAGGGAATTGCGTAAACGAATCTGGAATCCTCAACGGTTGAATAGAACGAGGTATCGAATACCGCTACTTGAGGAACGTCGGGCATAAGAGCGAGACACGCCTTGATACCCGCGATAGCGGGAGGTCCATGAAGAGGATTGATGGGAACTATGGTCTCAAGATATTTAACAACGCTCTCTGTAATGAGAGAGGATTCCTTAAGCTTTTCACCGCCGTGAGCAACTCTGTGTCCTACGGCATCTATCTCCTTGACCGAGCCGATAACTCCATACTCTTTAGAGCAGAGAAGTGAAAGAACCTTTTCAAGAGCGACTCCGTGGTTCGGAAAATCGACCTCTTCGGAATAAGCCTCGTCTCCGCGCTTATGGGTTATAAAACCGCCCGCGCCTATGCGTTCGCAAGTACCCTTTGCAAGTACCTCGGAGCTTTCCATAAGGAAGAGCTGATATTTGAGCGAGGAGCTTCCCGCGTTCAATACAAGAATTTTCATAATTTCTATCTATCCTTTCAAAACAATATTTTTTATATTTTACCAGATCAGCTCAATGCTCTTGTCGGAGCAAAGGCTGATCCATTTTTCAGAGGGTTCGGTATTGGTAGCGATGAGGTCGACATCTCCGAATTCGCATACCTTTACAAAGGATTTTTTATCAAATTTTTCGATATCGACGACAAGAATACTTCTTTCTGCCGAATGAAACATAGCTTGCTTTATAAGAGAGTCGCTTTCGTTTGAATCAGTCACGCCAAGCTCCGCGTCAAGTCCTTTACATGAGCATATCGCTGTATCCACGTGATAAGAATTTATCATTTTTTCGGCGGACGAGCCTGTCAAGGAAAGCGCGCCCTTTTTGAGAATGCCTCCCGTTGAAAGCACGGTCCAATCGGGCTTGTCGGCAAGCTCAAGAAGTATCTTTACCGAGTTCGTTATTATAGTAAGATTCTTTTTATCTTTAAGTCTTTTGAGAACGTAAAGCGCGGTCGAGCTTGAGTCAAGCATCAGGCGATCGCCGTCGTGTATAAGGTCCGATATTGTTTCGGCGATTCGTTGCTTTTGCTCAATGTTTACGCTTTCTCTTACGTTGTAAGGCAGATCTATGGCGGACGAGTGCTTTGATACCGCGCCTCCGTAGGTCTTGGACGCAAGTCCCTCTTTGTCAAGCTTTTCAAGGTCTCTGCGTATTGTTTCTTCGGTAACGTTAAAGTCCTTTGCAAGCTCGGAAACTATGACCTTTCCGTTATTCGTCAGTCTTGCAAGGATCTCTCTTCTTCTTTCGATGGCAAGCAAAGGGTCTCACCTCCGTGTTTTTTATTAATTAAAGAATGCTTTCCCAGAGCCTTTCGTCAGGACCCGCAATGATAGATGTATCAAGGAGCAATCCGTCCTCAACACCCATCTTAGCACGCTCGATAGCGGCTGTGACGGAGGAAACGCTTCCCGTAAGGATTATGTACGACTTTCCGCACATACCTTTGGCAAGTCTGACCTCAACGAGCTCGACAAGAGCTGTCTTTGCGGCGGTGTCTGCGGCAACGACTGCGGAAGCCGCGGTAAACGTCTCCAGAATACCTATCGCGCTCTTATTCTTTATCTCAAGAGCACCGCAGATAGCGGGTTGAACCGACTCGTGCGGATTTCCGAGAATAAATTTATCAATAAGCATGGCGGAGTTAAATCTTTCCGCCGCCTCTATCGCGGCTTTTACCGAGCTTAATTCTCCCGCGATAGTAGCAAGATATTTGCCGGGACAAACAGGATTAGCCTGAACGACCTCAACATCTGCGGTCTTAAGCATTATATCGGTTGCGGTGATTCCCGATGCAACCGTTTTAAATTCGATCATTCCAAGCGCTTTTTTCATGTAATACTATCCTTTTCGCATAATGCGGTTTATTTTTTGATTTTTATATGTTTTTGTGTCACTGCGGTGACTTTTCCGTCGATAGATGCGTGAATATTTACGCTCAACGCTCCGTCAACGGCAAGAGCGATAACGTCGCCCTTTTTCACCGTATCACCTTCCTTTACGCAAGGAACGGCGGGAGTTCCCAAGTGTTGAGATGTAAATATTTTTACGGATCCCGTTTCAAAATCCTCGGAAATGGGAGCGGGAACGTCATATTTTTTGAGTCCCAAACGCATCGTCAAGCGTTCGACCGATACTTTCTTAAATTCCGCGTCCTTTACGGGATCGGGCTTTATATTATCGGGCGGTTTGTGACCGCGCGCGCGAGCCATATTTTTCAGTTCAGCTATCATGGCTCTTGGTGAAAGTCCTTGCGGACAGGAGTATGTCTCGCAAAGTCCGCAGCCCGAACAGAACAGGGAACCGTCAAGCGCATCAATGTCACCCTTGCCGCCATTTGAAAGCACTCTCATTACAAGGTGAGGTTCTACGGGATATCCGAGAACCCTGCGAGAGCAAAGGTCTGTACAGCTTCTGCACTGACAGCAGACCGACATCGTACGGCGCAGATTTATAGCGGCGTTGCGGTTTTTATTCATGATAACGTTGTGATCTGCGGGAAGAACTATAATGGCGTTTGACGTTTTGGTTATTACGTCGTTTGGAGTAACGACATTTCCCATCATAGGTCCGCCGCAGATATACGCCGCGTCATCGACCGTAATACCGCCGACAGCCTTCAAAAGCTCGGCTATTTTTGTTCCTATCGGAACTTTAAGTGTTGCGGGGAGAGCGACCTCTCCTGCGACCGTTACGTATTTGTCGGTCACGGGTTTGCCTCTCATAGCCCTGTAAACGTTGAGCATCGATTCTACGTTACAAACGGTAACGCCTATTGATATAGGAAGTTTCCCAGGGTCTACGATCTTACCCGTTACCTCTTTTATAAGAATTATCTCATCTCCTGCGGGATAAACGGCATCAAGCGTGTGTATAGAGAGGCTTGGATAGTCCCCTATCTCATTTTGGAGAGCCAAAAGCGCTGATCTGTAATGCGATTTGATCGCTATTATTCCGCGTGTTGCGCCTACCGTTTTTACAAGATCCGAAAAAGCGGAAAGTATCTCTTCGGTGTATTCTTCAAGCACTTGTCTGTGAACCTTGAGCAAAGGCTCGCATTCAGCGCAGTTGAGAATGACCGTATCTGCCTTATCCGAGATCTTTGCGTAGCTCGGAAAACCTGCTCCGCCCGCGCCAACGACGCCCGCTTCGCGCAAAAGATCCTTCAATTTGTTCAATTCCATTGTTTTGAATCCTTGTTTTGTGCGATTTATTCTTCGTTAATACCCGTACCGCTATCGATTATACCTACGATCGCGGCATCGATGGGAGCGGTCTCCTGATCACAACCGATACGCGCCGCGCTTCCCGTTGCGACCAAAACCATCTCGCCGATACCCGCGCCTACGTTGTCAACGGCAACGATACGCTTTGCGTTGCCCGTATTTGCGCAGGGTTCAACTATCATAAATTTACTGCCTATAAGTTTTTCGTTTTTTCTTGTGGAAACTACGCTTCCAACGATTTTTCCGATCAACATATCTCTATTCTCCAAATTTTTCTGTATTTTTGTGTTTATTTTCCCAGCGCCAAGCTTTGATAATTCAAAACCTGCCGCTCGGAAAATAAACCACGTGTTAACATGATTTATTTTCCGATAAGCTCAAACAGAATTAGTTAAGAGAAGGAAGTATCTTCTCAACGTCTGCATGAGGACGGGGAATAACGTGAACTGCAACGAGCTCACCAAGAGCAGAAGCGGCAACGCTTCCAGCCTCAGTAGCAGCCTTAACAGCTCCAACGTCACCTCGTACCATAACGGAAACGAGTCCCGAACCGATCTTCTCGGTTCCGATAAGCTCAACGTTAGCAGCCTTGACCATTGCGTCCGCAGCCTCAATAGCGGCAACGAGACCTCTGGTCTCAACCATTCCAAGCGCTTCAAGTGCCATAATAAATGTACCTCCGTAAATTATTTTTTAAGTGATCAGTTAAGAGAAGGAAGTATCTTCTCAACGTCTGCATGAGGACGGGGAATAACGTGAACCGCAACGAGCTCACCAAGAGCAGAAGCAGCAACGCTTCCAGCCTCGGTAGCAGCCTTAACAGCTCCGACGTCACCTCTTACCATAACGGAAACGAGTCCAGAACCGATCTTTTCAGTTCCGATAAGCTCAACGTTAGCAGCCTTAACCATTGCGTCTGCCGCCTCAATAGCAGCAACGAGACCTCTGGTCTCAACCATTCCAAGTGCCAAAAGTGCCATAATAATGTACCTCCAAATTATTTTTTAAGTGATCAGTTAAGAGAAGGAAGTATCTTCTCAACGTCTGCATGAGGACGGGGAATAACGTGAACTGCAACGAGCTCACCAAGTCTGGAAGCAGCAACGCTTCCTGCCTCGGTTGCAGCCTTAACAGCTCCGACGTCACCTCTTACCATAACGGAAACGAGTCCCGAACCGATCTTTTCAGTTCCGATAAGCTCAACGTTAGCAGCCTTAACCATTGCGTCTGCAGCCTCAATAGCCGCAACGAGACCTCTGGTCTCAACCATTCCAAGTGCTTCGAGTGCCATAATCAAATATCTCCTTTATTTATTAGTTTTCTTTTTTTGCGTTTTCGTCCGAAACCTTAGCGTTTTCGGTCTTTTTAGCCGTTTGCTTTACGGTCTTTTTAACAGGCTTCGCCTTTTCTTTTGCTTGAGCCTTTTTTTCAAGCCTTTTTGCAGAAAGCTCAACGAGCTTTACCGTTTCGGCGTGCGGATTTGCGATGACTGCGCTCGCGCAAGGCTTTTTGATGCATTGCGCGCAAGCGTTTTCTACCGCCGCTGTTACAGCCGATACGCTTCCTGTGACAACGAGCGTTACCAGACGTCCGCCAAGCTTTCTTTCCCAAGTCACAAGGGTAACGTCCGCGCTCTTGCACATGATATCAAGCGCGTCAACTGCCGCAACAACTCCGCTCACCTCGACAAATCCAAGTGAATTCATATTGCCTCCGTGAGTTTTCGTGATATTTATATATCAGATCAATCAAGAGAAGGAAGTATCTTCTCAACGTCTGCGTGAGGGCGGGGAATAACGTGAACCGCAACGAGCTCACCGAGCTTGGAAGCGGCAACGCTTCCTGCTTCGGTAGCAGCTTTAACTGCTCCAACGTCTCCTCTTACCATAACGGAAACGAGTCCCGAACCGATCTTCTCAGTGCCGATGAGAGTAACCTCAGCAGCCTTGACCATTGCATCTGCAGCTTCGATAGCCGCAACAAGTCCTCTGGTTTCTACCATTCCAAGAGCTTCAAGTGCCATTTTTATAATTCCTTTCAATAAATTAAGTATGTTTGTTAGTTTTTGTCGAAAGCGTTTAGCTTCAACATCTTTTCGGTGGATTCCTCGGTGTTTGCGATGATATGCTTTGATACCACTCCGCTAACTCCGTTTGCCGCCGCTTCAGCCGCTTCGACTGCCGCCTTGACCGCGTCTACCGAGCCTCTGAATTTGATGCATACGATAAGCGGAACGGGGAGCGCGTCTGCGTTTCCGGGCTTGTTTTTGTCAAGAGTTTCAACGGTCACGTCAGCCGCTTTACAGCCTGCGTCTACCGCTACGAACGCGGTAGTAAGACCGAATACCTCAATAAATCCTGTGGCTTTTCCCATATCTGCCACCTATTTATCACTCGTTTACGATAGCGATCTTAAGACCTTCCATTTTGAGATTGGTCTCAAGCGCTTCGTTGATCTTGTCGAGCGGATATTTGTGAGTGATGAGCTTTTCGAGCGGAATACCGATAGCTTTTGCTCTCTTGAGGAAATCGAACGTGGTCGCGTAATCGCGGAGGGTATATACCCAAGAACCAACAGTCGTGATCTCCTTGGAGCAGATGTCGAAGTGGGGGTTGATGGTAGCATCGCCGCCGTTGATGAAGAAGCCGAGCTCACAAAGTCCGCCGCCGTTGCGAATGAACTTATAGATGTTAGCGTGAGCTATGGGCGAACCTGTGCACTGGAACGCGAAGTCCGCAAGGTAACCGCCGAAAGCGTCCTTAACAGCGTTTGCAAGTGCGTCAACACCCTTATGATCCTTAAAGTTTACAGTCTCGGTAGCGCCCATGAGCTTTGCAAACTCAAGACGCTTAGCCTCGCCGTCTACCGCTACGATGTTTTCCGTGCCGAGAGTGCGGAGAACAGCGATACAGATAAGTCCGATAGGACCGCAGCCCTGAACGACTACGCGGGAGTTGAAGCGAAGAATGCCAGTGGTCTTTGCGCGCTCAACTGCGTGGATAAGTACCGCGCAAGGCTCGATAAGGATTCTCGAATCAAGATCGAGATCGCTTACGTTGAATATGGTCGAGCCGCCTCTTACGAGAATGTAATCGGCAAACCAACCATTGAGGTGCTTGTCATCGTCGGGAAGCAGACCGTAAACGTCTGCGCCGCCAACGTTCTGTTTGTTCAAATCGAACATAGTAACGTCGGGGTTGTCCTTGAAGATCATACAGGTAACGACCTTGTCGCCAACTGCGAGAGGCTTGCCTGCGCTGTCCTTCTTAACGTTTTTACCCATTTTTACGACCTCGCCCGTACCCTCGTGTCCAAGAACTACGGGGATAAGAGAGAAGGGGTCGCGCTTAAATTCGTGCGCGTCCGTGCCGCATACGCCGCAGCCTTCGACCTTAACGAGAACGTCATCGTCGCCGATCTCGGGAATGGGATATTCCTGAATGTCGAAGTGCTCCTTCTGCGTAAGCATTGCTACGCGGCTCGTCGCAGGTACGGAAGCCGAAGCCGCGCTCGCGGGAGCGGACGTCGAGCCCATGCTCTCCAGCACCTGTCTGACGATCTTTTCGATATCAGAGGATTTCATATCCATCTTTATTTCCTTTCGTGTATAAGCAATAGTTTTTAAATTTTTTGTTCAAAATACGCTTTTCCAAAGGCGGAAAGCGCGGTGTCCTGCTTCTCGCTTCCACCGCTTACTCCAAGACCGCCAACGATCTTGCCGTCCTCGTTCATCAGAGGATCGCCGCCGCCGAATATCACTATTTTACCTTGATTGGTAAATTGAATACCGTAAAGCGACTGGTTCGGTTGAGCCAAGGGCTTGAGAGCGATAGTGGACATCTTTAGCGCCACGACGGTAAATGCCTTGTTGACCGCCACGTCGTAGCTTGCTATGTAAGCGTCGTCCATGCATTTAACGAGCTTCGGATTCCCCGCCGCGTCGCTTACGCATACGACAGCCTTCACGCCTATTCTCTTTGCTTCCTCAAGGACTGCGTTTGCGACCCTTTCGGCAAGAGCGAGCGTCATGACCGACTTATCGGTCTTTATTTTGGAAAGAGTATCCTGAACGATCCTTTTGATCTCGGATTCGTTCATAGGGCGTTTTCTCGGAAATTATTTGCCGAGCTGCTCAAGAACGAGCTTGGTTACCATTGCAATGGTGTCTGCATCAGCAGAGCTTGACTTGCAAGAGCCGCCGCAACCGTGGCAGCTAGGCTTGCCTGCCTTTGCGTTGGGGCAGAGATCTGCGGGGTGCTTACCCTTGAGACCGAACTGACGTCTGATCTCGTAAAGTCTCTGAACCTGAGCGTCGGTGAGCTGCTTAGGACCGCCGAGAACCTTGGATTGATAAAGGAGCTGAGCGTAGAACTCGAGAGACTCCATCTTGTGATATGCGTTAAGGAGGCTATCGGAGTAAGAAAGCGCACCGTGGTTTGCAAGAAGAACTGCATCGTAGTGCTGGAGATACTTTGCGATAGCATCGGGGATCTCGTTTGTGGAAGGAGTACCGTATTCAGCTATCGGAACGCAACCGAGAGCGATAACTGCCTCAGGCATGATCGGCTCGGTAAGCGGGATACCTGCGATAGCGAAGGAAGTAGCGTAGAGAGGATGTGCGTGAACGACAGACTTAACGTCGGGACGCTCGCGGTAAACTCTCATGTGCATCTTGATCTCGGAAGAAGGCTTAAAGCCCTTGTTTGCCTGAAGAACGTTGCCGTTTGCGTCTACCTTACAGATGTACTCGGGGGTCATGAAGCCCTTGGATACGCCCGTAGGAGTGCAGAGAAATTCGTTGTCGCTGATCTTTACGGAAATGTTACCGTCGTTAGAAGCAACCATTCCCTTGTTGTAGATACGCTTACCAATCTCGCATATCTCTTTTTTGATTTCATACTCGTTTACCATTGTGTTTTTCTCCTTTTTTAATTATGATAATATTTTTAATTTTTTATTTCAGCTCTGCTTTCGCAGATAACTTTTAAGTTTTTCCACACCCTCTCCTGTGTGGGAGTTGATGGGGAATATCAGCTTACAGCCCGAGAGCCTCAGCCAATTTGCCGCCCGTTCGGGAGATGCCTTGTCTATCTTGGTAACTATCCCGATAACGTCGCGGTTTACCATGCAGGTGATGTTTGGCGGGAACAGGGAGTAATCGTCATCGGCGGATATCAGAAGCGCGACTACGTCCGCTTCATAAGCATATATTGCCAAAGCCGCTCCGAGTCCGTGAACCTCGGCATACTCGCCGGGCGAATCAAGAAGCCAATCGCCGTAATCCATATATTGTGTTTTCACGTAATGGATCTCTTCTCCCCGTAAGACTTGTTTGAGCGTCGTTTTTCCGACTCCGTGTCTGCCTACGAGAAGCGTTTTTTTCATCTTTAGGTTTTCGTTATCTTGCATACCGTAAACCCAAGTGTTTCTTCTGCGTATTCAACTACTGCTTTAAGTGAGGCATCGACCTCCGAGTAAGTTCCCGTGATGATCACCGTTCCGCTGAATCGATCGACAAATCCGAGCTGTACACCCGAGGATTTGATCGCGATATCTCCCGCGATTATAGCTGTTTCCGCGGGGCTCAAGGTCAGGATACCAATGGCAGACTTTGAATATTCCACCGCGGGATCAAGTCCGAGCTTTTTGTAAAGGATCTCGTCGGGATTCGCGATTATGTGAGCCAGCGTGATCTGTTTACCGGGGACTAACTCCTGAATAATGCGTTGCTTTTCTGTGTAATTGTCCATTTTCTTTTAGCTCTTACCTCCTTTATCCGCCGATCTTACCGATAAGTCCCGTTTCGTTGACTATTGCGAGCAGCTTTTCCATCTGCTCCTTTTTGGGAGGAGAGATGTGAGCCATCGTGTACTGTCTGCCAAGACCTGCGTACTTATCCGAGCCTATTCTGTGATAGGGAAGAAGATGCATTTCGCGAACGCCGTCAAGGCTCTTTGCAAAATTCGCTATGCTTCTTATCTCGTCCTCGGTATCGTTAAAGGTCGGAATAACGGGAGTTCTTACGATAAGGCATTTGGCTTCTCTTGCGATGTGCTTTGCGTTTTCCAAGATCAAGCCGTTGTCGCGGGTGGTAAATTCCTTGTGCTTTTCGGGATCTGTGTGCTTTATGTCCATGAGTACCGTATCAACGTAAGGAAGCAAACGGCGTATCACGTCCATTTCGGCGTATCCCGTGGTCTCTATTGCCGTGGATATTCCGTATTCCTTCGAAGCCTTCAAAAGAGCTTCGGAGAAATCGGGTTGCCACAAACATTCACCGCCCGAAAGGGTAACGCCTCCGCCGCCCGAGCGATTGTAGTAAACTCGGTCTCGGAGTATCTCCTCCATGACCTCCTCTACCGTAACGTCACGTCCGACTTCTTTTGTAACGCCTCCCGTGACGATAGTCTCGTGCTTCCACTCCTGTGACTCGGGATTGCAACACCATCTGCAACGAAGCGGACAGCCTTTAAGAAAGATTATCGTTCGTATTCCCGGTCCGTCGTGGATCGAAAAGCGTTGAATGTTAAATATTCTGCCCTTCGTCTCTAAAATCTTGTTATCCATGTTGCTCTCTCCCAAGCCGAATCAGAAGCCTTGTTGCTCGGTTCGGTTGATGATATCTTCCTGCAACCCCTTTGAAAGAGTTGTGAAGAGGGCGGAGTAGCCTGCAACGCGGACTACGAGAGACTTGTACTTTTCGGGGTGCTTTTGAGCGTCGCGGAGCGTTTCTCTGCTGACGACGTTGAATTGCATGTGGCTGCCCTTCTGATCGAAGTAACCGCGAACAAGTGCTACGAAGCTTTCAAGTCCGCTTCTTCCCTCAAGGGCTGATGGGTGGAACTTCATGTTGAAGAGCGTACCGTTTGAAGCGATATAGTGGTCAAGGTGCGATACCGAGTTTGCCGCCGCCGTAGGACCTTTAACGTCGCGTCCCGCCGCGGGAGAAACTCCGTCGGCGATAGGTGTGTAGGCAAGTCTGCCGTCGGGTGTCGCGCCCGTTTGAGCTCCGAGCGGAACGTTTGCCGAAACGGGATAAAGTCCCGCTTGGAAGATTCCGCCTCTTGGATTCTTGAACTGTTCTAAGGGTTTGGTGTAAGTATAAGCTATCTCTCTTGCGAAGTCGTCGATATTGTCGTCGTCGTTTCCGAATTTCGTCAAAGCCGAGATATCCGAGAGAAGCTGTTCGTATTTTTTCTTGTCCTCGTCGCTCGAGTGATTTTTTTGTACTGTAAGGTATATGGTCTTTATATCCTCGGCAGAAGGCATCTTTCCGCTCTCGGCAAGCGTTGCCGCGATCTGTTGCGTAAGCTTTGCTGCCATGTGAGAATCCATATCTTTTCCGTAGTTGTTGTCAAGCGCTTCCTTGATGAATGAAAGCGTGTATTTTTTATCCTCGAACACGAGCTTTTTGATAGCGTACATAGCGTCGGTCACGTTTGCGATACCGAAGCCTTGCGGACCTGTGAAGTTGTAGATCGCGCCGCCTTCCTGAAGGCTCTTGCCGCGTCCGATACAATCCTCGACCATGCAGGATTGGAAGGGAAGAGGACAACGCTCGCCGTGCGCTACGTCGATAGCGTTATCGGCGTTGACCATAAGCTCGATAAAGTAATTCATCTGCTCTCTGTATGCGTTCTCGAACTCCTCATAGGACCTCATATCCGCTACGTTGCGAGTTTTCGGTCCTATCTGTACTCCCTTGTCAACTCCGCTTGAGAATACCATTTCAAGCGGACGGCACATATTGAAGAAAGCCGCATCGTGCCAACCGTCCGTCTTTGCCGCCTTTTGAGGCTCAACGCAACCGATTATGTTGTAATCTCTCGCGTCCTCAAGCGTAAGACCTCTGCTTTGCAGAGAGGGAATAATTACTTCATCATTATAATAAGCGGGGAATCCGATTCCCGTTCTCGTAAGCTCTCCCGCGCGAATGAGAAATTCGTGCGGCGAGCCGTTCCAAACTCTTACGGAGAAGGAAGGCTGGGGAAGGAATACGTGCTCTGTCGCGGTGATCGCCATGAATGAGAGGTCGTTTGTTGCGTCCTTTCCGTATTTGGTTTGACCGCCGACGATGAGATTTTGGAACAAGCTGTATCCCGCAAAGCCCTCGGCGGATGCCGCGTCACGCACTTTGTTGAGGTCGTTGAGCTTGACCCAGATACAGTCCATAAGCTCTTGCGCTTCCTCGCGAGAGAGTTTACCCGCATCAAGATCCTTTTTATAATAAGGATACATATATTGGTCGAAGCGTCCGGGGGATATTGAATGTCCGCTTGATTCTGTCTGCAAGAGCATCTGAATGAACCAAAAGGACTGACAAGCCTCGCGGAAGCTCTGCGCTCCGTTTTCGGGAACGTTCGCGCAAGCCGCGGCTATGTCCTCGAGCTCTTTTCTGCGTCCGATATCCGCGCAGGTCTTTGCCATGCTTCGCGCAAGATCGGAATAACGCTTTGCGTATTTGATAGCCGCTTCGCAGCTAATGAGTACTGCGTTCAGAAAGTGGCAGCGTTTAGCGTGATCCGCGTCTCCTGCGGAGAGCTTTGCAAGCTCTGCTTTGGTTTCTGCGATAATGCCCTTGTAGCCTATCGCAAGAACCTTGGGATAATCGACGGTAACGTGTCCGATACCGTTATAGAAATAGTTGCCCGGGGTAAACATTCCGTGATCGATAGCGGTCTTTGCCTCATCTGTCATGTAAGCGGTCGCAAGCTCGCTCGTTGTTTTGCCCTTCCAGTATTTATATACCTCGCTAAGCGTTTGCTTGGTCTCCTCGGATATATAGAAGGGGTCTGCAACGCGGGTCTCGACCGTGTCAAATTCAGATTCGAGCCATTCAAAAGAATACTCGGGGAATACCTGACAGCTTCTCGGAGCTTTAGTCGCAGAACCGACGATAAGCTCATTGTCGCGTATTACTATGGGAATATTTTCGAGAATGTGCCGAAAAGCTTTTGCCCTTCTCGTTATAATGGGCTCGCCCTCGGTCGCCTTGTAAGACTCTGTCAAGAGAACTGCTCTGTCGGCTTCTATTTGCGGCATTTTCTCAAAAAGAGCGTCTACAAGTTTCTGGATTCTCGGAGATTTTGGAATGGGTTCTGTATAGAACTTCATATCAATCCTCCTCTGCGGTTTATGTAAGCGGAAAAGTTCACAAAAAACGAGAAATGTTTTTGTCAAAGTAACACAAAACAACACGAATAGAGACACTTTCCCTACTTTTCTAAATACATTCTAACATATTGTCATGTATTTGTCAATAGTTTTTATAAAAATATTTTTGTTTTTCTTTGTTTTGTGTTGGAAAATGTTTGAGTTTTTGAAAATCAAATACACGAAACAAGCGTGAAATATATTATATTTAAAAGAATTGATCAATCAAATATAGAACAATAAAGATTAAAAATGTTGATTTTGTGTTGTTTTGTGTTGCTTTTGGCTTTTGTATTGACAAAAATTTTTCGATATGCTAAAATTATGTTAAATATAATAGAATAATAGGTAGTTTTTTAATTTATAGTTTTATGGAGGTAGTATGTTTCTTGAAGAGAGAGAAGTAACACCGTTGCCTTATTTTACACCTAAAAAGTGGCAGACCTTGTTGCTTCGAAATTATGGAATCGTGTCTGCAAAAAGGATAGCGTCTGTTCTTCGGACTGACGAGGAGACCGTTGAAAGAGAAGCGGAGCGCCTTGGGATAAGCGAGATAGTCTACGACCCAAAATGGAAAAAATACGGTTACATAAATATAATAAAGAACAACTGGCATCTCGTTCCGTATTCACAGCTTATGGAGCTTTTGGATATGACCGCGGAGGAGCTTGACTATTGCTTGAAAGAGGACGATTTTCTCGGCGTTAAGTTGGGAAAATTTAAATCAAAGCTTGAAACCGTGGTGTACGAGCCATTGACCGAATCGGAAATAGCGGAGACGGAGAGGATAGCGAAGCTCATAAGATCCGAATTTTTAAGCGATTACGCAAAACCGTTTGATTTTTACGGCTATGCAAGAATGGACGGAAGCTCTTCCCAAAATAATAAAGGTGACTTTGACAATATAGTTTACAGCTATTCGATGCTTTACGGCGACACTTTGCTTGACGGAAATGAGATAGTTTCAGATGAACAGCTTGCCGCTCTTAAAGCCGTTGGAGTAAACGGACTTTGGATACAGGGAGTGTTGTCAAAGCTCTCTCTTTATCCGTTTGTCGAGGGTCTTGATGAGGGCTATGAGATAAGACGGGAGAATTTGAAAAAGCTTATAGACAAATGCGCGGGATACGGAATAGGTATTTACTTATATTTGAATGAACCGAGAGGTGTTTCCGCGGAGCAGCTTACACCGATGACAGAAGCGATAAAAGGAACGTTTGATGATTGCACGTGGAGTCTCTGTACCGAAACACAGCCTGTCAAGGACTATCTCTACGAAGCTGTAAAGGATCTTGTCACGGCTGTTCCCACGCTTAAGGGTATTATCACTATTACAATGTCGGAGAACATGACCAACTGTCATAGTCGTGGAAATAATATATGTCCGTTCTGCAAGGATAAAAAACATCAGGACGTAGTGCCATGGGTGAACAATATCATTCAGAAAGCAATAGACGATGCGGGCGCAAAAACTCGGTTGCTGGCTAACCTTTGGGGCTGGGATAAGGGACACGGCTGGAGCATGGAGGATATCTTTGAGGGTATCGATCGCATGGACAGAAAGATAGAGATACTTCCGATAAGCGAGAGAGGAACGGTACTTGCAAACGGAAAGCCGTATGCTGTGAACGAATATTCGATAAGCCGAGTCGGTCCGTGCGAGGAGTCTAAAAAGATTATCGAGTACGCAAAGATGCGCGGGCGTAAAGCTATGGCAAAGGTGCAGATAAATAATACATGGGAAATGGCGGTAGTGCCATATATCCCCGTGTTTGATCTTGTTATTGAGCATATGGAAAATCTTAAAAGGCTTGGAGTCGACGGGATCATGGCATCGTGGACGCTTGGCGGATATCCAACGGTATCGCTTGACCTTGCGCAGAAGGTCTTTTCAAATGATTTCGATTACGGTGTTTGGTTATGCGAGCATTTCGGAGACAGAGCAAAGGACGTAATGGAGGCTTCGGAGCACTTCTCCGCGGGCTTTAGACATTATCCTTTCTCGGTAGGAACTATTTACAGAGGAGTACATGAGCTTGGACCTTCCAATCTTATGTATGAGAGCGCAACAGGCTACAAGGCAACGATGGTCACGTTTGCTTTCGATGATTATAATACATGGCGCGGAAGAGCCGCTGAAACCAACGAGGGATTTTTAAGCTTGCTTGACAGCCTTATTGGCGAATGGGAAAAAGGTCTTTTGCTTCTTGCGGGGCTTGATGGCAACGATAAGTTTAAAGAGTTTTGCGGATTTGCGAATGTCGTATACGTCAATATAAAGAGCATGGCAGTTCAAATGAGATACAATATTGCAAGAGATGAGGGAAGGATCGCAGACGCGCGAGAGCACCTATCAGAAGAAAAGGAGCTTGCAAGAAAGCTTTATGCGCTTGCTTCACAGGATTCCCGAATCGGATATGAAGCGAGCAATCACTATTATTTTACTCAAAATAACTTCCTTGAGAAATTTGTAAATATCGATTTCATCGAAAGAGCGTTTGATAAAAAGATCAAAGGAGTATAAATCCATGGAATATAAAAAAAGCAAATATCAAGGCTTTGAAATGCTCGAGTTTGCGTTTGAGGGCAGAGAGTGTAAGCTCGTTATACCCAAAAATCCGCGAGAGGACAAAAAATGGTTTTACAAGACCGAATATTTTACCGCGTTTCCGTCGTTTCAGATAGAGATGCTTAACAGAGGATATTACCTCGCTCATATGAAAAACATCACGCGCTGGTGTCCCGATGAGGATACAGACGCAAGACCGCGTTTTTGCGAGCTTCTCAAAAAGGAATTCGGACTTTCGGATACTTGTATGCCTATCGGCATGAGCTGCGGAGGAATGCAAGCGGTCTATTTCGCGGCAAAATATCCGCAGTACGTCAGCGCTATATATCTTGACGCGCCTGTGCTGAACCTTCTTAGCTGTCCTTGCGGCGTGGGGATCGCGGAGAATAAGCTTTACGAAGAGTTCCTCGGCGCGCGCGGTATAACGGCTTCAGACCTTATAAACTTCAGAAATCACCCGATAGACAACGTTTACAAGCTCATTGAAAATCGTATTCCCGTAGCTCTTATTTGCGGAGACAGTGACAGAGTAGTGCCGTACGTTGAGAACGGAAAAGCTCTCTCGGAGATGTATAAAAAAACAGATATTCCATTCCTTGAAATAATTAAAGAGGGTTGCGACCACCACCCGCACGGAATTGACGATAACACTCCTCTCATAGAATTTGCGGAAAAATATTATAAATAACGACAAACGCTCTTACAAAAAGCTATTTTTTGCAAGACCGTTTTGATTGTTTTTACGAGCGTATTTAAATATTATATTTTAATAATTGATTTTTGTTTTTAACTATGGTATAATAAAAACTGAGTAAGCAGAAATGGGGGATCAGAAATGAGCTTGAAGATATTTGAATACGATCCGTATCTTTTGCCGTTTGCGTCTGATATAGAGCAACGCGTAAAGAATTTTGAAAATAAAAAACGAGAGCTTGTGGGTGAGAAAGGCAGTCTTTTGGATTTTGCCAACGGTCACGAATATTTCGGCTTCCATAGAACGAATGACGGCTGGGTCTATCGCGAGTGGGCACCCGCGGCGGACGAGCTTTGGCTCATGGGTGATATGAATGGCTGGAACAGAAGCTCTTTGCCCTTGACTCCTATCGGAAACGGAGTTTTTGAGATATTTTTGTCGGGAACGGACGCCCTTTGGGACGGCTGTTACGTTAAAACTCTCGTGAGAAACGGTGACAAAATATTTGAGAGAACTCCTCTTTATATACGCCGTGTGCTTCAAGATCCCGACAATTACACTTGGTGTGGCGTTATAGTGGACGAGCCCGAATATAAGTGGAGAAAAAAGAAATTTACACCGAAAAAAGATCTCCTTATTTATGAATGTCATATAGGAATGGCACAGGAAAAAGAGGGGATAGGAACGTACCGCGAGTTTTGCGAGAACGTATTGCCGCGCGTACGTGACCTCGGATATACCGCAATACAGATAATGGCGATAATGGAGCATCCGTATTACGCGTCGTTTGGCTATCAAGTGTCGTCTTTCTTTGCTCCTTGCTCACGATACGGAACGCCGAACGAATTAAAGGCTCTTATCGATAAGGCTCATTCGATGGGGTTAGCCGTTTTGCTTGACGTTGTTCATTCTCACGCAGTAAAGAACACGGCAGAGGGCATCAATGAATTTGACGGAACTGTGTGTCAGTTTTTCCACGAAGGACCGAGGGGCGATCACTCGGCGTGGGGGACAAAGCTCTTTAATTATAACAAAAACGAAGTGATTCATTTTCTGCTCTCGAATCTCAAATATTGGCTTTGCGAATTTCACTTCGACGGCTTCCGATTTGACGGAGTTACGTCTATGATATATCACGACCACGGGCTTGGTACGTCGTTTGGAGATTATTCTAAATATTTTTCACTCAATACGGATACCGAGGCGGTGACCTATCTCCAACTTGCCAATGCGCTTATCAAAGAGGTAAAGCCTGATGCGGTAACGGTCGCGGAGGATATGTCGGCAATGCCCGGAATGTGTCTGCCTATCGAGGAGGGCGGCATCGGATTTGATTACCGTCTTGCCATGGGAATTCCCGATATGTGGATAAAGATACTAAAGAATCAAAGCGACGAACAGTGGGACATGTGGCAGATATGGCATGAGCTTACGAGCCGCCGTCCCGCAGAAAAGTATATCGGATACGTTGAGTCGCACGACCAAGCGCTCGTTGGCGATAAAACAGTGATATTCAGGCTTTGCGACAGTAATATGTATACCTCAATGACAAAGCTTGTCAGCGACCCTGTGATAGATAGAGGAATAGCCTTGCACAAGCTTATACGCTTCGCTACGCTTACACTTGGCGGAGAGGGATATCTCAATTTCATGGGCAACGAGTTCGGTCACCCAGAGTGGATAGATTTTCCTCGCGAGGGCAACGGTTGGAGCTATTTTTATTGCCGCAGACAGTGGCATCTTGCCGATGATCCTCTCTTGAGATACGGCGACTTAAATGAGTTCGACCGAGAAATGATCGGCTTTGCGAAGAATAGCCGAATATTCAGGAAATATCCCAAGTGTCTGTTTATTGACGCAAATGCTCAAGTTCTCGTTTATGAGAGGGCGGGTAAGGTGTTTGCCATCAATTTCAACCCGAGCAATTCGTACGAGGGATATTATGTAGAGGTTAAGGGAAGGGGAGACTACCGAGTGGTCCTTTCGACCGACGAGGCGCGTTTCGGCGGATATGACAGAATTTCGAAAGAATACGTTTATAAAGCCGAAAGGCAACCCGACGGAAAATATCGAATTCGCGTTTATCTTCCCGCAAGAACGGCGCTTTGCGTAGGTAAGGCTTGAAATCTCAAAGAATTTATAGGCAAATAAAAATATAATTATTGATATTTTTATTGCAATTAACAAAAAATTATGTTATAATGTGCTTTGTTGCCTTAATTGGCAGCAAAGCACATTTTTAGATTTTTATGAAAGGGAAAAAATGCGTAACTTTCCGACAAAAAAGGAGATAAAGCAGGCGTTCGTCGCGACGATACCTGTGTTTACGGGATACATATTTCTCGGCATGGGCTTTGGAATGATGCTCTATTCAAAGGGCTTTGGAGCGATATGGGCGTTTTTTATGAGCCTTACGATATTTGCAGGGTCGCTCGAATACGCGGCGGTCGACCTTCTTGCAAGCAGTGCGACGGTCATTACCACGGCAGTCGTATCCTTGGCGCTCAACGCGCGCCACGTTTTTTATGGAATATCTTTGATAGACAAATATAAAAACGTTAAGAAAAAGCCTTTTCTTATATTCGGACTTACGGACGAGACTTATTCTCTCGTTTGCAACGACGTAGCTCTTGAAAAGGTGGAGAATAAGGAAAATTATTATTTTCTCGTTACTCTGTTTGACCACGTATATTGGATAACGGGAAGCGTTCTCGGCGCACTTGTCGGCGCAATATTGCCCTTCAGTACCGAGGGAATAGATTTCGTTCTTACAGCACTCTTCCTTACCGTGTTTGTAGAGCAGTGGTTAAGCACGAAAAATCATCTGTCCGCAATTTCGGGCGTCGTTGCGTCGGTCGTCGCGCTTCTTATCTTCGGCGCGGATAATTTCCTTATCCCCGCTATGATACTTATAGCCCTTGCCCTTACACTTCTCAGAAAAAAGGAGGGCATAATGAATGAATGATCCTACGGTCCACGCTATTGTCCTTATCGCCGTTATGGCGGTGGTGACCTTTGCGCTCCGCGCGTTGCCTTTTCTTGTTTTCGGCAAGAGAGAAACGCCGAAATTTATCACATATCTTGGCAAGGTCTTGCCATATGCCATGATGGGAATGCTCGTCGTATTTTGCTTTAAGGGCGTTAAAGTAACGCAGTTCCCTTACGGTCTGCCCGAACTTATCGCGGGAGCGATAACCGTCTTGCTCCACGTTTGGAGAAGAAATACTCTTATAAGTATCCTTTTCGGTACGGTGTCGTATATGCTACTTGTGCAGCTTGTATTTTAATACAAAGAGGAGTCAGCTCGTCAAAACGGGCTAACTCCTTTTTGCTTTTGTAAAATATAAGCGGCGTGTCGGATATATTTTTAAATTATTTATTGAAGATATCGGATTTTATCTTTGAAAATTCCTCTTCGGTAATTACCTGCTGATCAACAAGCTTTTTCCATTTTTTGAGGTCATCGATAGAATTCGTCTTTGCCGCGTTGTTTTCAAGTATCTTTTCCTTGAGCTCGGAAAACTCTTCTTCGGTAAGGACCTTTTCCTGTTGCATTTCTTTGTAACGCATCAGCTCGTCAAGGAGATTTTTATTATAATTTTCTGAGGGCTTTGTGCTTCCGTTCTTAACGAATCCGAAGAAAGCAAGGAGTTTTACAACGAAGTAAATGATCGCGCCAACTGCCATTACGATAAATCCGATGTAGTAAACGAGGAAGCCTATGTTGTCATACGTTGAATTCAATACTAATGCCTTTAAGCTATCAATGATAAGCAATATTGATAACGTATATCCAATATTCTTAATGATAGAATTGGAAGCGAATATAAAGGTTACTGCCAAAAGAGCTGCGATATTGCTTACTGTAGTAGCAGACATGAGAACAGGGGGATAACCGAGAAGTACCGCAAGACAAGCGCCAACTACTGCGACAATGAATCCTAGGATGATCAATATTTTGTTTAATTCTTTTTTCATGATAATGTCTCCCTTTGTAGAATTTTGTTTTTTTTAGACGAGCCGCTTTATTTTATTATAGTACAAATATTTACTAAAGTCAATAGTAAATTTATTTACTTGATATAATATTTTTAAGATGTTATATCGAGGTGAAGCTATGTATTACGGATACGTTAAACGCATACGCGATCTCAGAGAGGATCACGATAAGACGCAACAAGAAATAGCGGATATATTTGGAACGTCACAAACTATGTACGCGCGATATGAAAGAGGGGCAAATGAGCTGCCAATAAGACATCTGTTGGTTCTTTGCGATTATTATAAGGTCAGCGCGGATTATATTCTCGGAAGAGAGGAATAGAAAATAAAAAAAGAAGCAGGGCTCGCTCTGCTTCTTTTGGGAAGATAGAACCTCGGCAGAGTTTTGATAGATTGTCGGGGGTTGTTCTTTGTTTTGAAGATTGTTTAATTCTCATCTTCAAGAAGAATAGTTCCGTGTTCCTTTTCATATTCTTCTACGCAAGCTTGAGCTAAAAATTCCAATTGAGCATTTAATGACCGTTTGTTTTGCTTTGCAACAATGGCTATTTTACTAAGCAATTCAGGCTCAAAACGTATTCCTGTTTGTATTTTCAATGTGGGCATACTAACACCTCGCAAACATAATGATAATATTATAATAATATTTTATCAATTTTTCTATTGGTTTTCTATCCACAAAGTGTTATCATATTGTTATCAAGAGGAGGCTTTATATGGAAAAAGATAATTATATAGAAAATTTTAGCAAAAACATGAAAGCTATAAGAACGAAAAATAATATTTCCAAAAAGGAGATGGCTAAAATATTAGTAATAGGGATAGGAAGTCTTTTAAAAATTGAAAACGAAATACTTCCGCCAAAATTAGAAGCGAATATTTTAATAAAAATATATAACAAATTCGAAATTTTACCTTCAGAACTTTTTTCAAAAGAATCATTCGATTAAAAAATATTATGACTTCCTTTAAAGGAAGTCATAAAAAACATTTAAAACATATTCACAAGGTCTGAAAATTTATGTAATTTTACCTTTCCGAGAGGACAGTCTACGGCACTTGCGTAAGCGACCGATAGCATACCGCCGCGGTTTGCCGCCTCAAGTCCTGCCTCGGCGTCCTCAATAACGGCGCAATTTTCGGGAGCTGTTCCGATAAGAGCCGCCGCCTTGAGAAATACCTCGGGGTCGGGCTTCGAGTTCTTTATGTCGTTGCCGTCGGCTATTGCGTCAAATGCGTCGGTAAGCTCTGTTTGAGAAAGAATAAATCTCGTGTTCTTGCTCGACGAGCCGACGGCAAGGGGATATCCCTTTTTGCGAAGTTCGGCAAGCGTTTCTCTTACCTCGTCCGCAACGTCTGCGGGGGTAAGGGTTTTCAGATACTCACGGTAGCAGTCGTTCTTTTCGGTCGCGAGTGCTATCTTTTCTTCCTCCGAAAGAGTAAGCGGCTTTTCGCTGAGGCTCAAAACTATCTCAAGGCTCTCCATGCGTGAAACTCCGCGCAATCTTTCGTTGTCCTTTTCGGTAAAGGTAATGCCCATTCTGTCGGCAAGCTTTTTCCAAGCGAGAAAATGGAAGCGGTCGGTCGACAGCAGAACGCCGTCAAGGTCAAAAATAATACCTTTGATATTGCTCATTTTTATGTCTCCTTATTATTTATTTTTAAGTCCTTCGCATTCAGGTCCGAAGGAAACGCGCGCGTCCCACTTTCCGCAGAAGGCGTCGACGGGAGAAACGCCTGTAAATTCATCTTTGCCCATCAGTTTATCCATAAGAGCGTTGATTACAGCTGCAGAACCGTTATAGCAGTTTATAAACGTACGAACGTGCGGAACGTCAACGAGATGGTAGGGATTTGCTAAAGATACGAACACGGTAGGGATCGTGTGGCAAAGCGTTGGGATATTCGCGCCCTGAGGCTTTGACCAATTTATTCGCACGTCGGGTTGATAGTTGTTCTTTACAGACGCGGAATATATTATGATATCGTATTTTTTGACCATTTCGTCTACCGATGCCATTGCGCCCTCAGTTACTTTAAGCGGCTCAAATACCGTTACCTCAAAGCCGTTCTTTTCAAGGGCTGCTTTAAAATTACCGTTTGAGGTCTTTTCGTTCGCGTTGTTGCCGTCGAGGTCGAGAGGGCAGAAGAGAACTCTCGGAAAACGCGAGGGAGTTATCGGGAAGATCCCCTTTTCCTCTTTTACGAGCGTTATAGCGCGGCGCGCGCACTCAACGCTCCACTCCTTGTAAACGGGATCTTTGAGAGATGCCTTTATCTCGTCGATGCTTGGAACGAGCGTTCCAGCCTTTTGCTTTTCGGGAAGGCCTAAAGAGGCCTTGAGAGCGAGTATTCTTGTCACTGCTTCGTCAAGTCGCGCATCGTCGAAAACGCCGTCGCGGTAGCCCTTTTCCATAAATGCGATATCCTCTTCGAGATTTTTCGTAAAGAGGAACATATCACAGCCTGCGGCTATGGTAAGAGGAACGAGCATTTCACGGGGAAGGTGGGTAGCAAGTCCCGCCATAGCGGTGGAGTCGGTGACAACGAGTCCGTTAAAGCCGAGCTTGCCGCGCAAAAGTCCTGTTACGAGCTCTTTGCTCATAGATGCGGGAAGCATATCGCCGTCCTTTATGTCGGGCGAGAAATAGCGTGTGTATGCGGGCTGGAGAATATGTCCGACCATTACGGTCTTCGCGCCTGCGGCTATACATTCGGAATAGACTTTGCCGTAGCTTGTGTCCCAATCCTCGCAGGACAGCGAGTTGACGGATACGGAGACGTGTTGGTCGCGCTCGTCACAGCCGTCACCTGGGAAGTGCTTTATCGAGGCGGCAACGCCGTGCTTCTGTAATTCCTCAACGTAAGCCTTACCCATGCTTTTTACCGTCTCAACATCAGAGCCGAAGGTTCTGACGTTGGTGATCGGATTTCTCCAGTTGTAGTCTATGTCGATAATGGGAGCGAACGCCCAGTTTGCTCCGACCGAGCTGCCCTCAACTCCGCAGACCTCGCCAAGTCTGCGCGCAAATTCGGTGTCGGCGGTAGCGGCTATCTGCATAGGGTTTCCAAGAGGCGTACCCTCCTTGATAATGCCGTTTCCTCCCGCCTCCAAGTTTGCGGCTACAAGAAGCGGAATTTTCGAATAGCTCTGCATACGCGTAATGGCGTTCGCGCACTGCTCTGCGGTCATAACGCGGTTCATAAATCCGCCGGGGCGTATTTTTTCGCCGAGATAGCGGCAGGTCTCTTCGTCATCGTTATAGAGGACGAGGCAGAAAAGATGGTGTATTTTTTCCTCTGCCGTCATAGACGAGAGGGTATCTTTTACCCAAGATATCTGTTCGTCATTCAGAAAAAAGGGATTGGCTCGAAGATCGATACTCATAATATTTCTCCTTTGTTTATATTATTGTGTTACTTTTGCGAATGCTTGTGGGCGTTGCGCCCGTGACCTCCGAAAAAACTCGGTTGAAAGAGCGTATGCTTTGGAATCCGCATCTGCTCGCGATATCCGACAGCGGCAGATCGGTTGAGCTTATCATTTCCTTTGCTCTTTCACAACGGCACATATTCAACAACGTACGGAACGGTATGTTGAAATTTTTTCTTAAAACTCTTGAAAGATAATGGTATTCGTATGAAAGTGAGTCGGCAAGCGTAGTTAGGGTTATATCCTCTGCGTAATGCTCTTCAACGTAAGAGATTATTTTAAAAATAAGCTCGTTGTTTTGCTCCTTGTCTTTCCATTTTGCGACAGAGGAAAATTCATCGCAGATAGCGTAAAGGCAAGCTTTTATAGCGTACTGTGACGGTTTTTGCATTCGCACGGAATTGTGTCGCCGTTTCTCCTCGGCGACAAGCATTTGTGAACGAAGATATCGGGAGAGCGGCTCTGAGAGTGTAAAGGAAGCGTCTATCGGTTCTTTTAAAGCGGTAGAGGAAGCGAATTTATCAATGTAAGCGCCCGAAAAAACGGCTATAAATATTTCTGAATCGGCAGCCGTTTTTAAAGAATGGAGCGCGTAGGGCGTTATCAGTAAAGCCTGTCCTTCGCTTAAGACATAATCTTTATTAGAGATGGTGGCATAAAGCTTACCCGCTAAGACCCATACAAATTCATAGCCTCTGTGGTAATGCAGAGACCAAGAGTCGTTTTTGTACCAATCTCCGCGATAGAGGTCGTCACCTATTGAATTGTAAAATTGATGAGAGATCATAGCACACTCCCAAAAGATAAATTTTGTCTATAATAATTGTATAATAATATGCGAGATTTGTCAATATATCTTTCAAAAGTAAATGAATTTTAAAACAACTTTTTTGGCGTGTCGGTAAGACCTGTGAGATAGTCAAGAGATATGTTATAATATTTTGCAAGCGCTATTATGTGATGAAGCGGAATTTCCTGCGTTCCGCTTTCATATCTTGCATATTGCTGTTGCTTCATATTTAAAATTCTTGCGATCTCGGTCTGGCTTTTGTCGCTGTCTTCACGGATATCCTTTATTCTTTGATAAAAATACATGTAAAACCTCCAATATTTTTATAAAAAAGGGAATGAACCATATTTTTATTCTCTATCTACTGTAATTACTACGAAATAAGTGGGATCAACTCGGCTGATGCGAGAGCTGATCTCTCGCTTGAGCTCCTCGTCGGACATTTTTAATTCAAAGGGAGCGACTACGTCAAAAATAAGATTTGAGTGTGTAGTTCCTTCAACGTAGCGAAAATCGTGTATGTTCAGGCGTTCATCAATGGATAACACTGTTTTCAGAGTTATCTCGCGGAGAGCGGTCACTTTTTCGTCGTCGGTAACTATAGGGTCCATGTGTACGGTAGCTCTTACTCCAAGCTCAAGGAACAGACGCTTTTCGAGGTTGTCTATCACATCGTGTGTGTCAAAAATATTTGCCGCGCCGTCGACCTCTGCGTGAAGAGAAGCGATAGTGTTACCCGCGCCGTAATTGTGTATTACCATATCGTGTATTCCGAGGATCTCGGGATAGGAGAGCGCAAGGGAAGCGACGGCATCTACTACCTCTTGCTCGGGAGGAGAGCCGAGGATAGAGTTTTTCGTTTCGTTGAGTATCTTGATACCTGCGACAAGGATAAGCACGGCAACGATGATTCCCATATATGCATCGGTCTGGATATTTGTAAAATAGCCGATAAGAGCCGCGATGAGTACGGCGGCAGTCGATGCCGCATCGGAGAGACTGTCGGCGGCAGTTGCCTTCATGACCGAGGAATTTATCTTTTTCGCAACCGTTCGGTTAAAGATGAAAAGCCAAAGTTTGCCTGCTACCGATACTCCGAGGATAATGAACACGGGGATAGAGAATTCGGTTGGCGATGGGTGGAGTATCTTGTTTACCGATTCGGTGAAAAGGTCAAGCCCTACGTGAAGAATAAGAAAAGATACTATCATCGAAGCTACGTATTCGATACGCGCGTGACCGAACGGGTGATCTCTGTCGGCGGGCTTTGCCGATATTTTAAAGCTTATTAGCGATATTATCTGCGAGCCCGCGTCCGAGACGTTATTTACCGCGTCCGCGGTTATTGATATCGCGCCGCTTATCATTCCCGCAAAGAACTTTATGGCGGCAAGTAAGAGATTTGCTAAAATTCCGACGATGCTTACCATAGTTCCGTACGCTCGTCTGACGGCGGGGTCTTTTACGTTTTCAGGGCTTTTGATAAATATTTTTGATAAAAGATAAGTCATAACGCAGCCTTTCAAAAGTTAAAATCTAAAGTATAAAAAGGGATTATATCCCGAGCTTACAAGATAAGAGGTTGAAATTATAAGAATAAAAACTGTAAAAACAGGCTTGAATAGGGGCGAAAAGCTTTTTTGCTTTTCGCTTATTTTTTTGCAGATCTTCAAAGGCAAAGGGGTAGCTCCTACCGCCATTATAACGATAAGAGGAAGATTTCGCAGAAATTCGTAAAGAACTCTTTTTGAAATAAAAGAAGAAACATCAATACCGAAAAAATTCCCCAACATACGCAGTCCGTCCGAAAGGGCAAGACCGTCCGAGCCGTCGCATACGAAGATAAGCCACCCTAAAAGTATAAAAACGAGAGCGTAAATATGCTGAAAAAGAGAGGGGAGCTTTTGCAGAGCGCGGAGCAAAAAGGCTTTTTCAAACACCAGAATAATAAAAAAGTAGATGCCCCACAATAAGAAATTCCACGACGCGCCGTGCCAAAGACCTGTCAGTGACCACACGCAAAACAGATTGAAATAGGTTCGTCCGCGTGAGCGGCGATTGCCGCCAAGCGGAATATAAACGTATTCGCGAAACCACGAAGAGAGGGTTATATGCCACCGCCGCCAAAAATCCGTAATGCTTTTTGCGGTATAGGGATAATTGAAATTTTCGGGAAAGTCGAAACCGAATATTTTTCCAAGACCTATCGCCATATCGGAATATCCCGAAAAGTCAAAGTATATCTGAAAAGCGAAAAATACGAGTGCGAGAAACGCACCCAAAGAGGTCGGTTCTATTGCATTTAGTTCTCGCATAGAGTCCCACATCTGCCCCGCGGGATTCGCAAGTAAGACCTTTTTTCCAAGACCTATGCAAAAGCGAAGAGTAGCGCTTGACGCATAAGAGAAATTTTCTTGCCTTGAAGCAAGAGCTTTATCCACGTCACCGTATTTTACGATAGGCCCTGCGATAAGCTGTGGAAAAAGCGTTACGTACGCGCCAAATGAGATAATGTTTTTTTGCGGAGCGACCGCATTTTTATATATGTCTATAACGTAAGACAGGGCTTGAAAGGTGTAGAAGGATATTCCTATGGGAAGCGCGAGTTGAAACGGATTTTTCGCCGAAAATATTGATACTATAAGTCCAAAGTATTTAAAAAAAACAAGCGTTGAAAGATTTAAAATTATAGCAGTTATAAGAAGCGTCTTTGCTGTTTTTTTGTTGTTTTGCGCACGAGAGATAAAAATACCGAAGGCGTAATCAACTATTATAGTCGCTACCATGAGAAACAGATATATCGGCTCACCGACGGCGTAGAATATAAGGCTCATTACGAGCAACACCGAGTTTCTTGCTCTTTTGGGAGAGATAAAATACAGAATGAGCGTAACGGGTAAAAACAAATATAAAAATTCAAGCGAAGAAAATAGCATATTATAAGCCTTTCAGTTTTGATTTATATAATATGTACTTTCTTTTTGTATGGTTATGTTAAAAAAATAGCGGTTTGTCGTGGAGAGCGTTATATCGATTGATTGGTTAAGATCGTTTATATTAGGACCGTCGAGGACGCCGGTCCCTACAAAATAAATTATGATCGTTAGGGTTTCCCATCGCCTCACGGCGAGGTATATGTGTGCAATTTTTACACACTGTAGGGACCGGCGTCCTCGACGGTCCATTGCCGTTCGGTTAAATTTATGCGAACATGACACACCGATAAATCAAAATTTGAAACCAACTATACGGGATTAAAAATAACCCCTGCAAACGTTTTCTTTTTTTGGTTACTTTTTTCTTTTTTTAAAGAAAAAAGTAACATGCGTCCCCTTATAAAACCTTAAGAGCTTCCTCAGCGGCGGACATGATTCCTATCTTGCCGCTTTCATAAGTAAGACCGCCTTGGAGATAAGCGGTGTATGGGGGGCGGAGAGGACCGTCCGCGGAAAGCTCGATAGACGAGCCTTGCGTAAACGCACCCGCCGCCATAATAACGGGATCGGAGTATCCGGGCATAGCCCAAGGTTCAGGAACAACGTGCGAGTCTATGGGCGAGCCCGCCTGAATGCCGCGGCAGATAGCGCAAAGACCTTCTGCCGAGTGTGTGATAACGGCTTGGATTATGTCGTATCTCGGCTCGTTCCAATCAGGCTCAACGTCAAAGCCAAGACCTTCTTTTCCAAATATATATGCCGCAAGATGAGCGGTCTTTATCGCTTGGGCGGTAGTGTGCGGAGCGTAGAAAAGTCCCTTGTAAAGACTCTTGTTTTGACCGAGAGTCGCGCCGACCTCACAGCCGACGCCTACCGAGGTCAAACGGTAAGAGGCAAGTTCAACTGCGCGAGCAGTTCCCGCGATGTATCCGCCCGTTTCAGCCATTCCGCCGCCTGGGTTCTTTATGAGTGAGCCGATTATCATGTCCGCGCCGACTGCTGTCGGCTCGCGTGTTTCGGTAAACTCACCGTAGCAGTTGTCAACAACGACATAAAAATCCTTGCCGAGCGTACGGACGTAGGAGATTATATCGCCTATCTCGTCAACGCAGAGAGTTTTTCTGTTGAGATATCCCTTTGAACGCTGAATGAAAACGACCTTGATGCGCTCACCGTCCTCTGCGAATATCTTTGCTATCTTTTCTCTGTCAAACGAGCCGTCGGGCAAAAGGTCGGCTTCTCTGTATTCGACTCCGAAATCCTTGAGTGAGCCGTTGCCCGCCGTTCCCGTGTTGCCAATGACCTCATCGAGCGTGTCGTAGGGCTTACCCGCAATAGAGAACATGATGTCTCCTGGGCGCAGAAGTCCGAAAAGACCTATCGTCAGAGCTTGTGTGCCGTTGACTATCTGATGGCGTACGAACGCGGCTTCCGCGTCCATGACCTCCGCCCAGATAGCGTCAAGCACATCGCGTCCGCGGTCGTCGTAGCCATAACCGCTTGTTGGATTGAAGACCGCTTCGCTGACTCTGTGCTCGCGGAATGCGTCCATTATTTTCTTTGTGTTTTCAAATGATATTTTGTCGATCTCTGCAAAGCGGGGTTGAAGAGCCTCTTCAGCTTTTGCAACGAGATCGGTTATACGCTGTGAAAATTCCATGATTGCTCCTTTTTATTTCAATTTTTCGGTTACGAAAGCGTACGCAAGGTCAATACAAGCCTCGGCATCGGAGAGATCGCAAAGCTCGGTCGACGAGTGGATATATCTCGTCGGTATCGAAATAGCTCCCGCGCGTGTTCCTGCGCCTGCAAGCTGGATAGATGAGGTGTCCGTGCCTCCGCGCAAAAGTATCTCGCGCTGATAGGGGATCTTGTTTTTCTCCGCAAGAGCGCAAAGATCGGCAACTACTTCCTCGTGGCAGATGACCGACGAATCCTTTATCTTGACCGCCGCGCCTCCGCCGACCTTACAAGCCATAGGAGTGTCGCCTATCGTGTCACCCGTTGCGGTAACGTCAAAGCAGAGGGCAAAATCGGGTGCAAGTCCAAACGCCGCGGGGCGTGCGCCTCGGCAACCGACCTCCTCTTGTACAGAGAATACGTAATCTATCTCGCCCGCGAAATTTCCGTCAGAGAAATTTTCTGCGATCGCAAGGATAACAGCACAGCCTACTCTGTCGTCAAGCGGTCTGCCCGCGACACGTTTGCCCGCAAGCTTTATAAGCTCGGGACGGCAGACGAAGAAATCTCCGATAGCCGTTTTTCTCTCGGATTCCTTTTTTGACGTCGTGCCAAGGTCTATATATAGCTTGTCGACAGAATATTCCTTAACGTCGCTCTGCGGAACGAGAACGCCAAGCGAACCCTTTTCGGATACAACGATGGTGTTTGCCGAAGCGGCGGCACGGATACCGCCAACGTTTGCAACGCGGAGCATTCCGCTATCCTCGATAAACGTAACGAGAAATCCTATCTCGTCCATGTGGGCGCAAAGCATTATTTTTGCTCCCGCCTTTTTTCCGCGCTTTTTGGCAATAAGATTTCCGAGCGCGTCTGTCGTTACCTCATCTGCAAATGGAGATATCAAGTCTGAGAGCTTTTCGCGTATTTTATTTTCTCTGCCCGAGACAGAGGGGCAAAGGCATAGGCTTTTGAGAGTTGTATATAAATTCATTTTATTCTCCTTTTAAAGCTTTGAGTCAAAATTTCTTATAGCCGCTTCGCAGAGGTCGCGGAGCGATTCGTAATCGTCAAGAGAAGCGACACACGCGGGGGAGTGCAGATATCTCGTCGGAACGGAAAGAGCCGCCGTGCGCACTCCAACACCTGTTTTATGAATACTTCCCGCATCGTTTCCGCCTGAAACGTATCGCTTTATCTGCGCTTTTATATCGTTTTCTTTTGCCGTATTCAGTAGAAATTCAACGAAAGCCTTGTCGTATATTGTTGAGCGGTCCATGAGAGAGAGTACTCCGCCGCCTCCTACGTCCGCAACACGCGCTTCGGGAGAAGTGTTCGCGATATCTCCGATAGCCGTCGTTTCAAGCACGAGCGCAAAATCGGGAGATATCGTGTTTGCCGCCGTTAACGCGCCCGAAAGACCTATCTCCTCGCGTACCGTAAAGCAGAAATAAACGTCAAGGTCAACGCTTGGACGGTTTTTTGCAAGAGCTCCCATTACCTCTATCATAGCCGCGCAACCCATTCTGTCGTCGAGAGCTTTGGATTTCACACGGCGTTCGTTCGTTCCAAATAAAACGAATTCCGAACAAAAAGTCGCAAACGAGCCTATCTCGGCATACCTTTCGGCTTCCTCTTTATTCGCTGCGCCGATATCTATATGCAGCTTTTCGGCGGAGAGGACTTTTTCTCTGTCCTCCTTTGATTTGTGATGTATAGCCTTTGAAGCGATAAGTCCGTTCACCTTGCCGTCTTTACCGCCAAGAGTTATACGTCTGCCCGCAAGAACGCTTCCGCTGATTCCGCCGACCGTGTCAAAGCGGAGATATCCGTCCTCGCATATCTCGGTCACCATAAATCCGACCTCGTCCATGTGCGAGGATACCATTAATTTTTTCGAGCCGTTTCCAAATGTCATTCTTGCGATAAGATTTCCCATGCGGTCGAGCTTTATTGAGTCTGCAAGATGGGATATCTTTGATTCTATAAGCCTTGCGACCTCGTCCTCACAGCCCGTAGGTCCGAAAGCGAGAGAAAGTTCGTGTATAAGCTCAATATTAGCTTTTTTACTCATGTTGAACTCTCCTTTCTAAAGCCTTCCGCGATTTTTTCAGAACAGATAAAGGCTTTGACAAGCTCTGCGAGAGTTTCTGCGTCCTTCATGGAGAGGACTTCGTTGTAGGTGTGCATATTTTTCAAGGGCAGACCTATATCGACTACGGGTACACCGTCTCTTACGAGATTGACAGACGCCGCGTTAGTGCCCGTTGACGCGGGAGCGGCAACGGTACAGAAGGGTATTTCTTTTTCCTCGCAAAGAGCTTTTGTCATTTGAGTAAGACGGCGGTCGGTCGCTGCCGATATCGATATAGAGATGCCTTTGGCAAAGGGCACTGTATCGATAGCCTTCGTGTCGGGAACACGGGCAAGATTTACGTCTATTACCATTGCGTAATCGGGATCTACTCTGTACGTTGCGGGAGAAACTCCGCCGAGTCTGCTCGTTTCCTCGTAAGCAGAGAAGAGGAGACAGACATTTGCCGCAAGTTCTTCTTTAGGTGTGTTTATGACCGCGAAAGCCGCGCAAGCCCCGCAAGCCTTGTCGTCAAAGCTCTTTCCGACGAGTATCTCTCCGTTTTCTCCGTTACACGAAAGCGTACCGTAATTTTCGGGAAAGCCGACGGGAGTGCCTACGGGAATGATCTCCGAAAGCGCGTCTTTGTCAAGCTCAAGTCCCGTATCGATAAGCATTTCGGTGATCGCGGGAAGCTTTTTCCCGTCTCCCTTTATCAAGTGGGGAGGGGTCGAAGCAACGACTCCGCGTATTTTTCCTTTTGCGTATATAACGACGTCAGACGCCTGCATTATGGCGGGGTCGACTCCGCCCATGGAGGTCATGCGGAGAAATCCGCCGTCGAGAGTTTCGGTAACGATAAAGCCTATCTCGTCGAAATGCGCGTCAACGAGGACAGTAGGCGCGCCTTTCTTTTCGCAGTCTTTATAAAAGTAATGATTTCCGACGGCATCTGTCTCGTATCGGTCGAAATGTGAGCCGATAAGGGAGTTGAGTTCGTCTTTGCCGCGACCCTCAAAGCCCGATACAGACATAATGCCGCAGGTCGAGAAGATAAGCTCCTTTAAGCTTATCGGAAGCTTGTTTTCCATGTTAAGATCCTTTCTGGATATGAATGTTAGCCCCAATATTTTTTATCAAGGCTTCTGTACTGTATAGCTTCTGCCACGTGCTTTGCGGTTATAGTTTCGCTCTTGTCAAGGTCGGCAATGGTACGCGCTACGCGCATTACTCTGTCGTAGCCGCGCGCCGACATTCCAAGACGTTCGTATGCGGAGCGGAGAAGATTTTGCGCCGCATCATCGGTCTTGCAATATTTGCGTATCTGTGAAGAGCCCATTTGAGCGTTGCAGTATATGCCTTTTTCTTCACTCATTCGCGCGGCGGCAAAGGCTCTTGCCTCGGTCACTCTTTGTCTTACCGTTTCGGAGCTTTCCGCGGGAGCGCTCTTTGCCGAAAGGTCGTCGTAGGAGAGAGAGGGAAGCTCTATTTGTATATCTATTCGGTCAAGCAAGGGTCCGCTTATGCGCGAAACGTAACGCTTTACGTCTGCTTGCGAACAGGTGCATTTTTGAGTTGGGTGTCCGAAATATCCGCATCGGCAAGGATTCATGGCTCCAACGAGCATGAATGAGCAGGGATAAGTAACTCGTCCGTGAGCGCGTGTTATGGTAACGGTCCTGTCCTCGATAGGCTGACGCAGAGCATCTGTGACCTGCTTTGGAAATTCGGGGAGCTCGTCAAGGAAAAGCACTCCGTTATGCGCAAGAGACGCTTCACCGGGCAGAGGATTTACTCCGCCGCCGACGAGACTTACGGTACTCATCGTATGGTGAGGTGAGCGGAATGGTCTTGCCGAGACGAGAGAAACGCCCTCGGGCAGAGTTCCCGCTACCGAATGTATTTTGGTAGCCTCTATCGCTTCCTCAAAGGTAAGCGGAGGCATTATCGACGGCAAACGCTTTGCAAGCATCGATTTTCCCGTTCCTGGAGGGCCTATGAGCAAGATATTATGACCGCCCGCGGCGGCTATCTCCATAGCTCTCTTTGCCATAGCCTGTCCGCGTACGTCCGCAAAATCAAGCTCACAGCTTCTGATTGCGTTATTAAAGGCTTCCTTATCGCACGGAGTTGGAGATATGAGAGAGTTTCCGTTCAAGTGGTCGACGAGCTGACGAACGTTCTTTACGCCGTAAACGGTGATACCCTCAACCGCGGCGGCTTCACCCGCGTTCTCCGCGGGAACGTAAAACTCCTTGATCCCCGCGTTTCTCGCCGCCACGCACATACAAAGAGTTCCGCGTACCGAGCGAAGCTCACCCGAAAGCGAAAGCTCACCGACAAAGCAGCGTGAGGAAAGGTCGACTTCATGACGAACTATCCCGCCGCAACGTAAAATACCGAGCAAAATGGCGGTATCGAACGCCGAGCCCTCTTTTCTTCTGTCTGCGGGTGCGAGATTCAGCATAAGGTCGAGAGACGGAAAACGGTATCCGCTGTTTTCACAAGCAGTCCTTACACGTTCCTTTGCCTCTTTAACTGCCGCATCGGGAAGACCGACCAGCTCAAATTCGGGTATTCTGTTAAGTCCGTTACATTCGACCGATACGATGTATCCGTCAATTCCAAAAAGACCTGCGCTATACACGGTCGTCAACATATCAAAAACCTCGATTTCTTTCAATATTATATCTATTTTAACACATTTTATGTATTTTTACAATAGTTAGAAAAAACTAAAAAATATTTTATTTTAACAAGTGTGACATAAAATAAAAATCTTTGCTCAATACTAATTTATGATTTTTAAATTGAGATCATATAAAGAAAACGGAAAAGAGGTTTTTGACATGATAACTCTAAAGGGAAAGGGAGCGCACGGCGGAGTTGCTATCGGACGCGCGGTGTTTTTTCGACGTGCGCAGATAAGCGTTGAAAGGAGAAATGTTGCCGACGTTGAAGGAGAGCTTTCTCGTTTCAGATCCGCAAGAGAACGCACCGCGCAGGAACTTCGGCGTCTCTATGAGCGTGCGCTGTCGGATATAGGACAAAGCGGAGCGCAGATATTCGAGATACACGAAATGATGCTTTTTGACGAGGATTACAACCATTTGGTCGAGAATACTATAAGGGTTGAAAACGTCAATGCGGAATACGCGATAAGCGTTGCCGCAGAGCATTTTGCGAAAATATTTTCCTCTATGGGTGATCCTTACATGAGCGCGCGAGCCGCTGACATTAAAGACGTGTCAAGACGTTTATGCAAGATACTTTCGGGAGCGGAGGATATGGGCGTATCGGGAAAAGGAATAATATTGTGCGCTGACGATCTTGCTCCGGGAGAGACTATGCAGCTCGATAAAGAAAGCATATTGGCTTTTGTTACGTCCGAGGGTTCGGTAAACTCTCATACGGCTATTCTTGCGAGAACTATGGGAATACCCGCTGTCGTAGGCGTGGGAGAAAGGCTTATGTCTCTCTCCGACGGAACTCTTTTAGCGGTGGATAGCTTTTGCGGAGAGGTGTATTCAGACCCCGACGGAGAAACTCTGTCAAGGCTTGAGAAAAAGCGCAACGAGCAAAAAAAGGCGGAGGAGCTTCTTGAAAAATACCGCGGTCTCGACAACGTGACTCTTGACGGAAGGCGTATAGACGTTTTCGCGAATATACAAACCATCTCGGAGGTTGGAGCGGCTATCAAAAACGATGCGGGAGGGATAGGACTTTTTCGAAGTGAATTTTTATATATAGGACGTGATATGCCGCCCGATGAGGAGGAACAGTTTTCGGCATATCGTACCGTACTTTCAAGTATGGGAAACAAGAAAGTCGTCATCAGAACGCTCGATATAGGGGCAGACAAGCAAGCTCCGTATTTGGATCTTCCAAAAGAAGAAAATCCCGCGCTTGGAATGAGAGGTATCCGCATCTGCCTTACAAACGAAGAGCTTTTCAGAACTCAACTCCGCGCTCTGTTTCGCGCATCGGTGTTCGGAAAGCTTTGCGTTATGTTTCCTATGATAACCTCGGTGTCGGAGGTCGACGAGATCCTAACTGTTTGCCGCCGTGTAAAAAACGAGCTTGTTGAAGAAGGGCATCGGGTTTCGGACAATATCGAGCTTGGTATCATGATCGAAACGCCCGCCGCCGTTATGATAAGCGACAAGCTTGCTCCGCTTATTGATTTTTTCAGTATAGGAACGAACGATCTCGGACAGTATACTCTTGCGATAGACAGACAAAACAGAAGCGTGGACAGATTTTTTGATCCGCATCACGAGGCTGTTTTGAGAATGATACGCATAGCCGTCGATAACGCTCATAAAAACGGCAAATGGATAGGGATATGCGGAGAGCTCGGCGCGGACCTTTCGCTTACCGAGACTTTTTTGAGAATGGGAATAGACGAGCTTTCGGTATCGCCGTCATCTATATTGCCTTTGCGCGATAAGATACGGAATATTGATCTTGAAAAAGAAAACAATGAAAAATCGGAGGATATTTATGGGTTTGATAAATAAAATGTTTTCTAAAAAAAGCGCGTACGTTACGCTTTCATCACCGCTTGAGGGAACGGTGATCCCTTTATCGGGCGTAGAGGACGAGGTCTTTTCAAAAAAGATACTTGGAGACGGCTTTGCCATAATTCCGACGGGCAGAGAAATACACGCGCCAACCGACGCTACGATAGATACGGTCTTTGATACCGGTCATGCGGTGTCTATGACCGCGGACTGCGGTGTGGAGCTTCTTATACACTGCGGGATCGATACGGTAAAACTCAAGGGGAAGGGCTTTGAGCCCATGGTAAAGGCAGGTCAGAGGATAAAGACGGGAGATGTCCTTTTGAAATTTGATCCGAACGTTATAAAGGACGGCGGATATTTGAACACGACACCCGTAATAGTTCTTAATTCGGATAGATTTTCGATAGCCTCTGTCTCGTCGGGCGATTGCAGAGTGGGCGATAAAATAGCCGAGCTTGAAGAAAAAAAGAGATGATCATATATGGAGATTTAGATGAAGAATTTTGAAATTACTGTTTTCGATCCCGTAGGAATACACGCGCGACCCGCGGGAGTGCTCGTTAAGGAGGCGCAAAAGCTTTCGTCTGATATAACTGTTACGTGCAGAGGAAAGAGCGCGGACGCAAAAAAGCTCCTTGCCGTTATGAGTCTTGGCGCAAAATGCGGCGATACGTTATCCGTGTCAGTTGAAGGAGAAAACGAGATAAATGATGCAGAAAAAATTAAAAGTGTAATGGAACAGTTATAAAAAAAGCTCGGCGGCAGAGTAAATTCTCTTGCGCCGAGTTTTTTTGTTTATTTTATTATTTTCACACCGTCAGGAGCATCTACTGTCACTTGCGGTGTCCCGTTTTCATCGCGCTTCCAAGAGACCGTGACTTTTCCTGTGGGAAGCTCGTGCCATGCACTTGCATAGTCGAGGTCGTCAACGAATACGGGAGATACCTTAATTGTATTACTGTCAACAACGGTAAGACCTGCGAGAGTCGTCATAAACCAGCGCGCGTAGTCGCAGAGAAAATGATGGTTGTGAGATGCGCAATCATAGGGATTGGGTAACATCATTTCGACCATAGCGGTCTCACCTATATCGAGAAAATATTTATAAGAGGGGAACTCGTCTCCCATTATCATTTTATACGCGAGGTCGGTATAGCCAAATTTTGATAGAACGTGGAATATGCAATGAAGTCCGATAAATCCGCAATCGTATGCGTCACCTTTTTCGTGAATAAATTCAACAAGACGGTCGCACGCGGCTTTTTCCTCGTCTTCGTTGAAAACGCCATAATACAGAGGTATGCATTGGCTGCTCTGACAATTACCCTTTACGGTCATAGTGTTAAGATCGATAAGCTCTCGGCGTACCGTCTCACGCATTTCTTTTGCTATCCCGTTTGCGTATTCGGCATCATGAGTATATCCGATGGCTGTAAACATTTCGCCCGCCTTTTTTGCTATATCCATTACCATTACAGAATCCGTAAGGGCTAAAGGAGCATCATAATGGCTCGCGTGCAGTTTGCCTACGGGTACCCAGTCGCCAAGACCGATAGCAACAGTTCCGTCCTCGCTTCTACGGGTCATAACATAGGCGAGATAACGCATCATAGCGTGCGCGTTTTCGCGTATAACGTCGGTATCGTTTCTGAATTTGTAGAGCATATACGGAAGATTGAAAAGAACGCTGTCCCACGTAGGTCCGTTGCCCCATTTAAATCCCCAGCCCGTTGTGGGGACGATACCGGGTAGCTCTCCTCTGTCATTTTGTGCCTTGCGTATGTTGTCGAGCCAAACGCGCCATGAAGTATCTACGCCGTAAAGAAGAGCCATTCTGTCGGCAGACATTGCGGCATCGCCCGTCCAGCCGTTCTTTTCTCTGTGAGGGCAATCGGTGGGGAAGTAGAAGAAGTTTGAACGGTCGGCATTCACCGCCATATCAAACAGCTTGTTTACGGTTTCATTCGAGCATTCGAATCCGCCTATGGTTTTAATATCGGACGACATAACAAGATAGGTGAGAAGATCTTCGGTCGCCTGCTCTTCGGTTATACCCTCGACCTTTACGTAGCGGAAGCCGTAATACGAGAAGTATGGTGTGTAGACCTCCGTTCCCTCGCCCGAAGCGATATAGCGAACAGTCTGATTGTAGTTATCGTAATAGCTGCAATCTATGTTTTTTCGGAAAAAGCGGATCCTGTCGTTGTTAAACTTTCCTTCGTGTATAAGCTCACCGTGCCACATGGTAATTCTCTGATTCTTTTCTGCATTTATCGAGAGACGGCATACGCCCGCGGTGTTTATTCCGAAGTCGTAGATATACGCATCGTCTTCTTTAGTTATACTTACGGGCTTTAATTCTTTTATAATGACGATAGGCTCGGCTTCGCAAGACTTCATATCTCCTCTCGGAGTTTCTGCGGTGAGTGCGGGAGTCCATGCGGAATCGTCAAAGCCTACGGTGTTCCAACCGTTAAGCTTGAGATTTGCATCGTATGTTTCTCCGAGACGGAGATCGTCAAAAAGAATGGGAGACGGATGCGCTTTAAAGCTCTCGTCGGCTATAAACGAAAACTCGCCGTTCGCGGTCTCTGCTTTGAATTCAAGAGCAACTCTCGGCGCGCCGCGAAAATCCGCCTTTTCAAAATCCCAGATAGCACCGCCAAAGCTATTCAAAAAACCGTTCCCGAGCATTATACCGATAACGTTTTCTCCAACGTTTAAAAGCTGTGTAACGTCGTAGGTGTCATAATAACAGAGATGATCGGGATTGCTTACGTAGGGAGCGATTTGCCCTTTGGTAATGTTTTTTCCGTTTATAAACAGAACGTAAAAACCAAGACCGCAGATGGATACAGACGCTTTGCCTACAGGCGCGTTGATATTAAAGCTCTTACGCAAAAGCGGGGCGGGAACGTGCTCGTTTGCATCGCAATAGTTTTCTGTTGCTTTAATAAAATTTTTATTCATAAAAAACTCCTTGTCAATAAAATATGATCGGCAAGGAGATTATATCATTTTTGTTTTTGGAATTCAAGGTTTTTCGAAAAAATCTAACGCATAATAAAAAAACATATTGAAATTTCGATTTTTATATGGTAAAATATAAATGAAAACAATAAGATAATATTAATGGGAGGTACAATATGAACCAGATCATTACTATCGGACGTGAATTCGGAAGCGGCGGACGCGAATTCGGACGAAGACTTGCTGAGGAATTGGGCTATGAATATTACGACAAGGAGATCATAGACGAGATATCTGCGCGTACCGATCTGTCGGTAGAATACATTCATCAGATAATTGAAAATAAACCGCATAATCTTTTGCCGATCACTGTCGGAAAGAGCTTTACTTACGTCGATCACCATACTCTCAATCAGCTTCAAAAGGTATACGGTGAGCAGATGCAGGTCATTCGCGATATGGCTGAAAAGTCAAATTGTGTTATAGTAGGAAGATGCGCAAGCTACATATTGAAGGATCAAAAGCCTTTCAGAATATTTGTTCATGCGGACATGGATAGCCGTGTGCGTCGTTGTATGGAGCATATGGACGGCTCAGAAGGCTTTACCGCGAAGCAGATGAAGCGTCATATTAAGCAGGTGGATAAGGCAAGAGCGAAATATTTCCATTTCTATACAGAAAGAAAATGGGGCGACAGATCCAATTACGATCTGTGTGTAAACACTACGGACGTAGTTATTAAAGATATTGTACCCGTTATTGCAAAACTATTTAAAAATTAAATCGAATAATAGAAAAAATTTATAAAACACTCTTGACAAAGCGGTTTTATCGTGTTAAAATGTTAAAGTCAAAAGCGATGATCGAAAAGAAGTAGATTGATGTGCGCGTACAGAGAGCTGTCGGTTGGTGCGAGACAGACGTGGCGGCGGTTGAAATACATTTCGGGAGCTACTTGTTGAACACGGGAGACCGAAAAGTAAGCAATGTCGGGTGCGACCGTCATATCGCAAGGACACCAAAAGTGCCCGCCAAGGCTTTATCCTGTAAGGGAAAAGCGAAGCAGAGTGGTAACGCGGCAAATTTTGTTCGCCTCTGTATCTCACAAAAGGGATACGGAGGCTTTTTTGTTCCTTTTGCTTGACCTTTAACGTATTTTTTAGGCGAAAAAACAAAACGTCTTGAAGATAAATAAAAAACATTTTTAAGGAGAAATTATTATGAAAAAAATTCTCACACTTGCGCTTGCGCTTGTAATGATGGCGCTTTGCGTAACATCACTCGCATCTTGCGGAAATTCGGCAAAGTATACCGTAGGCGTTCTTCAGCTCGTTCAGCACGATGCTCTTGACGCTGCAACAAAGGGCTTTAAGGATGCTCTTGTAGCAGAGCTTGGCGAAGAAAACGTTGAGTTCGTAGAACAGAATGCAAATGGCGAATCCGCAGTATGTAATACGATCGCTGCAGACTTCGTTTCCAAGAAGGTAGACCTTATTCTTGCTAACGCGACTGCTGCTCTTCAGGCGGCTTCTGCGGCTACCGAGGATATTCCCGTTCTTGGAACTTCTATTACAGAGTATGGAGTAGCTCTTGAGCTTGAAAACTTCAACGGAACTGTTGGCGGTAACGTTTCGGGTACTTCCGACCTTGCTCCTCTCGATCAGCAGGCAGCTATGGTCAAGGAGCTTTACCCCGATGCAAAGAAGGTAGGACTTCTTTTCTGCTCCGCAGAGCCTAACTCCAGATATCAGGTGGACAAGGTAAAGGAAGAGCTTGGAAAGCTTGGTTATGAGTGCAAGGAATTCAGCTTTGCAGACTCTAACGACGTTGCAACCGTTGCTTCAGCAGCTGCGGCTGACAGTGACGTTCTCTACGTTCCTACCGATAACACTGCGGCTTCTTGCACCGAATCTATTCTCGGATCTATCGGAACGACCCCTGTTATCGCAGGTGAACCCGGTATTTGCGGCGGATGCGGAGTTGCAACTCTTGGTATCAGCTACTACGACCTTGGCGTAACCACAGGTAAGATGGCTGCTAAGATCCTTAAGGGTGAGGCAAAGGTTTCCGAAATGCCTATCGAATACACCACCGCATCCAAGATGTATAACAAGGAAAGATGCGAAGAGCTCGGAATTGACACCGCCGCTCTTGAGGCAAAGGGATACTCCGCTATCGAAGGATAATTGAAGTATATCAGTATAATATAATTACAGGAGATTTTGACGATATGTTTATGAACTGGCTCGGCACTCTTCCGAGTGCTGCCGCACAGGGACTTATCTGGGGTATAATGGCTATCGGCGTTTATATCACTTATAAGATACTTGATATCGCAGATCTTACGGTAGACGGCTCCATCTGTACAGGTGGAGCTGTCTGCGCTGTTTTAATGGTGAACGGCGTAAACGTTTGGATAGCGATGTTAGCGGCACTTATTTCAGGAATGTTGACAGGACTTGTGACGGGATTTTTTCATACCTTTATGGGTATTCCCGCAATACTTGCGGGAATTTTGACTCAGCTTATGTTATGGTCTGTAAACCTTAAGATCATGGGCAAAGCAAACCAAGCGCTTTCAAATAAAGTGTTTAAGATAGTAAAACAGATCGAACCTATACTTTCTGTTGTTGTATTGTTCGCCTTTGTTGCGTGCGTGGTAGCGATCCTTTATTGGTTCTTTGGTACGGAGCTTGGATGCTCTATGAGAGCTACGGGCTGTAACCTTAACATGAGCCGCGCACAAGGTATCAACACATCCTTTACCACTATTCTCGGTCTTATTATTTCTAACGGTATAGTTGCTCTTTCGGGAGCGCTTCTCGTTCAGTATCAAGGCTTTGCTGATATCAACATGGGCCGAGGCGCTATCGTTATAGGTCTTGCGGCGGTCGTTATCGGAGATGCTATCGTGTCTAAGATATCGAGGAACTTCGCGGTTCGTCTGTTCGGAGTCGCGATAGGCGGGATCGTTTATTGGTTTGTTTATCAGACGGTCATTTTCCTCGGACTCGACCCCGACCTTCTAAAGCTTCTCTCGGCAATTGTCGTTGCTATATTCCTCGGAGTTCCGTATTGGAAAAAGAAATATTTTTCAAAGCGGAGAAAGGAGAAGTAAACTATGGCAAAGAATAAAACTGAAATTATGAATGAAAGTGAATATGCTTTAGAGCTGTGCAATATCGTAAAGACGTTTAATGCGGGTACGATAAATGAAAAGGTCGCGCTTAACGGACTTGACCTTAAACTGAAAAAGGGTGATTTTGTAACCGTTATCGGCGGAAACGGAGCGGGAAAATCGACTATGCTCAACGCCATCGCTGGCGTTTGGAAGCCCGATTCCGGTAAGGTCATTATCGGTGGTAAAGACGTTACGGCAGATCCCGAGCATAAGCGCGCGGCACACCTTGGACGCGTATTCCAAGATCCCATGATGGGAACGGCCGCGGATATGGAGATACAAGAGAACCTTGCTCTCGCCAAAAGACGCGGAAAGAGCCGCGGCTTGAAGTGGGGAATTACAAAAGCAGAGAAAAAAGTCTTTTCCGAGTTGTTAGCCCCCCTCGGACTTGGACTTGAAACGAGACTTACCTCAAAGGTCGGTCTGCTTTCGGGCGGTCAGCGTCAGGCGGTCACGCTTCTTATGGCTACCTTGCAAAGACCAGAGCTCCTTCTCCTTGACGAGCACACCGCCGCGCTTGACCCAAAGACCGCGGCAAAGATACTTGAGATAACCGATAAGATAGTTTCCGAAAACGATCTTACCACACTTATGGTAACGCACAACATGAAGGACGCTATCGCTCACGGTAACAGACTTATCATGCTCAATAACGGTCATATAATCCTCGATATCTCGGGTGAGGAAAAGAAGAACCTTACCGTCGAGATGCTCCTCGAGCAGTTTGCAAAAGCAAGCGGTCAGGAATTTACCAACGACAGAGCCCTCTTGTCTTAAGGATGCAGGGACGCAGGGACGCGATGAGGGAACTTTTTGGAAAAAGTTCCCTCAAACTCCCTCAAAAACTTTCAAAAAATAAAAGCAATAAACCCTCGACGACCATAAGGTTATCGAGGGTTTGTCTTTTTAATTGTTATTATGCTTTAATTCATATCTTGTGAGCAAAAATGAGAGGACAAAGCCTATTGCAAGGAGTACGACACCGATCATAATACTTAGAATAGGATTTCCGTTGCCGTTTGCCCAAGCCGTATATACCTCGTACACGTCGGGGTTGATAAACATAGAGATTATCGAGCCTACCGACATACCTGTTATCATAAAGAAAGCGGTCACCTTATGCTTTGCGAGTATTGAAGAAAAGAGTCTCGAGATAAGCACGATACCCGCGATAAAGCCAATTCCGAGAGAAGCGTAAAGTCCGAGGACTTGAGGATTTTCAAGAATGTATGAAACCGAAACGCTATTGAGTATCGGTCCGAACTGACCGAAAGCCATGAGTATAGCCGTCGCGCTGAGTCCGGGAACTATCTGTGTTATTGAAACAATAAATCCGAGGGGAATATAGAGTATATAGCGCCATATCGGAAAGCTTGTAAAGGTCGCGGTATCCGACGCGTCTGCGCCACTCGTAAGGATTATCGAAAGCACACCGATAGCGATAGGTATTATAAGACCTAAGGGGAAAAGTATCGAGCGCGTAGGCGATAGCTTTTGTCCCTTTATCTCCTGCGTTATTGCGGGAAGCGCGCCGACCATAAGACCGACGAAAAGGCAAACTATCGAGAAAAGATATTTTCCGAATATCTTCTGAATAACTATAAAGCCCGCGCCAAAGCCCACGACAGCTCCGAGAGCAAGGGGGATAAGGAAGACTACACAACGCTTGAAATCGTTGAATATATTTCCGAGAGCGTAGAGCATGGCGGTGTAAAGTCCAAATATAATAGCTATCGTCGAGCCGCTGACACCCGGAACGATGACCGCAAGACCGATGAAAATCCCGAGAACAAAGGTCAAAAGTTTGCTTTTTGATTTAAGATCGGGAGTTTCAACTTGAATTTTATCCATATTTTCTTTGTTATCCATTTTTATATCCTTTCATTTGTAGATCGAAAGAGGAAGATCAGTTCTATTAATTTTAACATATATTTAAATATATGTCAATAGTATGTGAAATGCAAAAAGATAAATATATCTAAAATGAAATTTAAAAATTCGCAATTGTTTGTGAAATGTATATTGACTTTCAGGCGAATTTGTGTTATTATTAATGCATAAAGCACATAAAATTCATACAACCAAGCGAAAAAAGAATAAAAATCCCCTTAAAAAATTTAAGCAGAGAAATATCTGTTTGAAAATAAAAAATTAAAAAAGGAGAATTTATGAAAACTTTGCTCAGATGTGTGGCTCTTTTGATCGTGATCATTATGCTTGGAACGGCTTTTCTTGCGTGCGGTAAAAAAGAAGAGCCTCAAACCGAAAACACGGGAGAAACTGTGGCTACGAATGAAGACGATGGCTTCAAGATAGCTCCGACAAATTGGGAAAAGACGTTTAAGATACTTGCGCCTAATTGGGGGTGCTACAAGGAATTCTACGAATTTAACGAGGAGGCAGGCGATACGGGTGAGCCTATCGACATGGCTCTTTATACCCGTACGGAGAGAATAAAATCTCACCTTGGCGTAACTCTTGACTTTGTTATTGACGGTGGCTTTGACGATGCATTCAATACGATGAAATCGACTATCTCTTCCGGAGATGACGTATATCAGCTTTGCCTCACGCATACCTTTAACAATGTTGCCGCAGTAGTTACCGACGGATTGGCTTACGACTTTAAGCTTTTTAAGGATATAAATCTTGAGGCTGACTATTGGAATAAAGCGGCTATGGAAGAGCTTGAGATAAACTCAGCGTTCTACTACGGACATAGCGATTTTATCCTGTCAGACCCGAACGCTATCTTCTTTAACAAGACCATGCAGGAAAACTATAAGGTTAAAAATCCTTACGAAATGGTTCGCGACGGTACGTGGACACTTGAAAATATGACTTTGGAATCCTACAAGATCGCCGAGCAAGGTGATAAGTCTTCTAAAAATCTTGGATTTGCCGCTATCGGAGAATGGTATTTTATGTCGTTCCTTGATTCTTGCGATACTAATATAGTAATTGACGATGGCGGATATAAAACGCTTAATATGGGCGCGGACAACGAACGTTACTCAAACGTTTACGATCAGATAGATACGCTTTGCGCAGCGGATTCGTCATTGATATATAACGCGCAGGTTGGCGGTAACGCAGATAGCGACAAATCGATATCCAGCGGACGAGTACTGTTTACTCTTATACCCTTACGTCAGGCTAACCAATATCGCGCTACTGAAGTTAAGTTCGGCATACTTCCTTATCCTAAATACGACGTTGACCAGAAAGAATACCGTTCTTTTGACTGGTCGGGACTTATGTGTGTTCCGCTGAGCATTCAAAATCACGATATGGTAGGTCAAGTGCTTGAATGTTTGTCTTATTTTAGCGGACATGGAGAAAACGATCTTCATACGGCATATTACGAGAATCTTCTTGGTTCGAAGCTTGCTGAAGCTCCCGATGATTACGATATGCTTAAGATAATTTTTGGCAATATCGTAACAAACTCTGCTATCAATATGATTCAAGGAGCGGGATCTAACAGTACAACGGAAGGTCTTGGAGCGCTTGCATATGCATATAAGCACGTTGCTTATGCATATACCGAAAAAGGTGCCGGCAATAAGCCTGACGGTATAGCTGTTCAGTGGGCATCTCACAAGGATCTTGCACAGAAGGCGCTTGACAACACAGTCAATAGTTAAAAATATAAACAAATATTTCGGAGCGGTCATTCGACCGCTCCGTTTTTTGCAAAAAACACTTGATAAAGTTTAATTGATGTGTTATAATGATGACAAGCCTATTTGCTTGCAAAATAAAAAGGAGGTGCAGTTATGGAGTGTACTCCTCAAAAGCCGTTGACAGATTCCGAAAGAGCCGCTATTGATTACATAAATAAGCAGAGGTATATCATAAATCTGCTTTCAATAGAGGATATCGCGGCGGGAGCTTTTGTTTCTAACGCTACTGTTTCCAGAGCTATACGCAAGTGCGGATTTTCCTCTTTTTCGGAGATGAAATACCGTCTTTCCGAGGAAGCGAAGGACAACGCGGAAACGTATGAGATGAACCGTGTGCTTTCAAAATCCTATACCGAATGTGTCGAGACGATAAAGCGTATCGATATACCGTCGGTTATTAAGGTCGCGCAAATGATAAGAGAAGCGTCGCTCGTTTATCTTATAGCAAACGGCATTACGTCTCTTATAGCAAACGAATTCGCAATACAGCTTCAATGTCAGAAGATAAGAGTGTGTGTTATCTCTGACTCTGTAATGATGCGAAAGATGGACCTTTTTGCTACGGAGGACGATCTTGTTTTTGCGATCTCGGTAAAAAATTCCGCACCTGAGGTTGCCATAGGCGCGCGTCTTGCAAGGAAAAAGGGCGCAAAGGTCGTTTCTTGCTGTTGCACACCGGGAACGGAGCTTGACGAGGTATCGGACATAATGCTCTACGGATACAGCCAGCCGATCTACCCGAATCTCCTTTTCGGAGGTGCTTCGCGTCTCGGACTTATGATAATTACGCGAACCATCGTAGAGTATATGGCGAGCGAAAATGATGAAAATGATTAAAATAAACAAAAACGGCAAGTTTTAAAAGCTTGCCGTTTTCTTTTGTTTGTTGACCGATAGAAAGGTCAACCTTTGGCGTGTATTGTGTTAGATTGCGAGATCTCACCCGTTGTGATATCGACCATGACGCATTTTAGATTTTCATAATAAGTATTATCAACGAACCAATATAAGCAAACGTGATATTTCTCTCCGTCCCTATAAGCATCAAAACGATAACGGTATCCTGTTTCTTCGTCAAAACTGCCGTTTTCTATATTCCAATGCTTTGAGGCAAGTTCGATAGCCTTTCCTTCGTTGAGCGCAGACATATCAATAGGTGTAAACTCTATGGCTGTTTTTTGGTTTTGACCAATATATTCATAATATTTCTCTTCCGTGACTTCTACACCGTCAACGTAGAATTTATGATAGTTTTCGTTTCTGTAAAGCTCTTGGAATTTAAGCCTTCCGTTTACAAACGAAATTCTGCTGACGCCGTATTCATTTATGTTATTTTCATAATGACGCCAAGAAAAAGAGCCGTCGGCGTAGAGGGTTTGCATGGCATCATATAAAAAATCAAAGCCGTACACGAGATCGTTTTCATAGTGAAGAATTACTTTTTTTCCATTGTTTACGACTATCATTTCATCAATTCCGTCTTTGTCCATATCAATGATAGCTTGAGTTGCGTTGTTGTATTGACCGAAATTATATATTTTTTTGATGTATATCTCGTCGAATTCTTTGGAATTGTGAAGCGGGTATTTCAGAGTACGCTCGTTGTTCAACACCGCGATATACGCTTTCATCGCAAGCTCCTTTTTGGAAAGCGTAGGCTTTGTTTGGGTTGAGGGAGCCTTATTTACACCGTTGTTTTTCGAAGTTGAAGCTTTGTCGCTTGCGTAAGTGGTCTCGTCAGTCGTTTTTTCGTTCATTTTGTCCGTGCCTTTTTCGCAAGAAAACAGGCTTAGGCACATCAAAAAGCAAAGAGTAAAAGCAAGTATTTTTTTCATAAATATCCCCCGTATCGTTTGTTGTGATTTTAGTATAGCATACCTAAAAAAGCAAGTCAATAGGGTGGGGGAAAGTTTTTTTAAAAGGCATTTTTTTATAGAAAAGTGGGGAAAAACAGAAAATATCCTTCGAAAAGATATAAGAGTTTTTTTATTTTGCGTCGCGTGATGTTTTGTTTTGTCTGTATTCACTTGGCAAGATACCAAATTGTTTTTTAAATGTCTTTGCGAAATAAGACTTGCTGTTGAAGCCGCAACTTTGAGCTACTTCGGAGATGCTTATTTTGTTTGTGATCAAAAGTCTTTTCGACATCTCGCATCGTAATTTGTTCAAATAAGATACGAATGTAAATCCCGTTATAGTACGAAATTCATGCGCGAAATAATACTTATTAAGACCAACATGGTTGGCGACATCGTCTAAAGAAATATCTTTTTCATAATTTGTGCTTATAAAATCGATAGCTTTTTTTATTGAAGAGGATATCTTTGAATCTGTGTGCTCGAAATCTCTCGGAGTGCTGTGCTCAAGGCAGAGATGCTTCATTATCTGAAGAACGATCGCTCGGATCTTTAACGTGCGGTACGGTGAAGAGGTGGGAAGACTCCATTCGTGAGACAGTTCTTCCATTAGACTTGAGATGTTTTCGTCAACGAAATGGTTGTCAAACTCAAGAAAGCTTGAATCAAATCCGTTTGAAATGCAGAAGCTTCTGTCAATTATCAAGCACCTGTATGAAAATTTTTTTGATTCGGCAGAAAACGAAAGAAGGTGATTTGCGTTTATTACCGCAAGTTCTCCAAGCTTTGTGTAAATGCGTTCCGAATCGCTTGTGATCAGTCCACAGCCCTCCGTGGTTTGCAATAGCTCAATGTTTTTATGCCAATTTGTTCTGCCAAAACTCAAATCTTTTATAAGTGTAAAATTTTCATGATAAATTATCGGTAGTTCAGAATTTTCGAGATTATGGTTTTCATATAAATTCATTTTTTCTCCAAATTAAACAAAAATATACGCCGAAAAAGCAATAGGCATACTTTGAGCGCAATAGCGCACAGCCTCTTTGGGGATTTGAAAATTGGTATCTTGATTATAACAGATGCGGCGGAGGTATAACCGATATACATATCCATGATGTCGATATTGTAAGATATCTTTTCGGAGAGCCCGATGCGGTAAGCTGCCGCGCAAGCGATTGCCATACAAGATACGATCTTATGCATACAGATCTTTATTACGAAAAAACTCCGATAACCGCACACGGCGGCTGGTCTGGCGGCAGAATAAAGTTTGCTGCTTCCTATAAGGTGGATTTTGAAAAGGCGAGCGTTCTTTACGAGGGCGGTAAAGTTACCGTTTATCCCTCTGATGTAGAACAAGAGCCGTTCAATCCCGAATTCAGCGGCTACGGATGGTACACGGGCGAGATAGCTTTCTTCTGCGACGTTGTTGCGGGCAGGGTAGTAAATACTAAGAATCCCGCGTCGAGCGCGGCGAATACCGTTCGGCTTGTCGAGGCTATGAAGCGCAGCGCTGATATGGGCGGAGCGATGGTTAAGTTTGATTGACGATAAAAGGGAACGTCCCGCGCATTGCGCGGGACGTTTTTAGAATAGAGCGTCAAACCTTTTTGAAAATTAAATATTGACAATACAAATTAAACGTGATATAATATTAAAGCATAATTTAAGTGGCAAATTTAATATGCGGGCGTGGCGGAATTGGCAGACGCGCAAGATTTAGGATCTTGTGTTAATTCGTGCAGGTTCAAGTCCTGTCGCCCGCACCATCGAAAGCCTTGAAAACACTACGTTTTCGACGCTTTTCTCTTTCAAAAATGTTAGAGCAGACACGTAACAGCTGTGTATCAGCTTGTGTTACGTGTCTGCCATTTTTGTATTCTGAAAACCACCAGCACACACGGCTGGTGGTCATTACTTTCGTAAGGAGTCGTGTATTGCTTTTTTAAGTCAGGGGGATATCTATCTTTGGATCGGCAATAACACTTTCCCAATCATTTCCAAAATGCTTTTGCCATCGTTCAAGGTCATATTTATTACCGTCCTTGTTTATCCAAAGAATCGGTGGTTTATTTTCTGTGCTCCACAATGTATTCCGCCGTGCCAACAACCGTTGAGGTGATTTTATCACGCCATATATCGGCGAGTTGTCTGTAATAAAAACATTTTCTTCGAACAGTATCTGATCATGATCCTCTTCTTTGCTAACACGGATGCAAGAGGTATCTCCGCCAAATAATAAATTGCCTCTTACCGTGTTGTGAGATCCATAGTGCAAATGGAAGCACTCTCTACCTGTACGATATACAACGTTTCTCTCAACGGATACGTAACTCGATCCTTCATCAAGGTATATTCCCCATGCTCCATAGCTAAAGCATTTTACATCGTGTATCCTGTTTTCAGAGACTACCGTACCGCGTTGCTTACCCAAAAGATATATAGCGCCAAGATCCGAGAGATTTCCCTTTCCGATATTGTATATGTGGTTCTTTTTTATTATACATCCATAGGTTGTACTTTCCGAGTACCCCCAAATCCATCCCACAGAAATTCCCGAATATTCCAAATCGTATATCTCATTTTCCGATATTTCACAGTTGTTTGCGTGCATGATCAGAATACCGCACCCTGCCAGATATCGTTTATCGCACTCATAAATGCGGTTATTTCGGATAATACAATTTGAAACCGCAAGCGTTTTATCTTTAACAAGTTCCTCCGCATCACCGCCACATATACGTATTCCTCCGGCGGACAAATCATATATCCTATTATTTTCGATACGTATATTGTCACACCCACAAAGAATTTCTATCCCGTAGACTCCTGCGCCGTGAATATCGCAATTATATATTCCGCATCGTTTAGCATTTTTAAAGAGGATTGCGCCCGGAGCATAGCATGCGGACTGTATGTCACTTGCAAACATTTCCGAGTCAGGAGTTTTGTCTGTATAATGATATTTGACAGTACTTACGTATTCGCTCTTGGTGCAGGTCAATTCAAGATCACGAACAAATATATCCTCGCCTGAAATCACAAATAACCTATCGGAGATTGGCGCAACCGCTTCTATATTTTCATGTGATATATCATCACTCGTTGGAATATAGTAAACAGTACGTGTCTTTCTGTCAAGATACCACTGTCCTTTCTCCTCAAAGCAATTCGGTATATGGGATAAATAATATTGAGGCGCTGCGTTGGGATTTTCGTCATAGGATGAGCTTATCGCAAAACGAGAGGTATATTTCATAACCAGCTTACCGTTATTCTTATCATAGCTTTCAATCGGGGAATGCTCATCCACCCAAAAATGATTGTAGTTTATTATTGCATCTTCAACATTATCTATTCCCGACAGATCATCGGGATCAACTAAAAACCACTTAGACGAGCACTTTATATGTTCACTTGAAACATGCTTCCCTTTGAGACAATTTTCGGCATCAGCTATCCTAAGAGTTCCCCCCTTTGGAAAACGCGTGACCTTAGCGCGCTCTCCGTTTACATAAAGGTCGGTAAAAGCTATCGAAATATTTTCGGGCACGTATGCACACAAACATGGCTTACCGTTAAATTCACTTTTTTTCCAATTACTGAGGCATACGCCTCCAACAATACGCTTTCTCTGTCCGTAAGAACTAAGCGTTACACCGTATAACCCCGAAAGATCGATCGGACAAGATAAAAAATAGTCATCGACGAATGATATGGTAATAGGACGATCATATCCTATCTGTCTGTATCCCTTTATAACTTCCACGGCGCGTTCAACCGTTTTATAAGGTCCGTTCCCCTTTTTATCTTCTTTTGGAGATGTGCCTGAAAATAAATCGTTTCCCGACACTTGAGACACAAAAAATGTTGATATATTTTTCAAATCTATCATAATTCCTCCCTGAATTTTTTATTTGAATATTTAGATAATTATATTACTACGGCAACACAGGCAACGGCAGCCGCAATGTAGGCAAACACGCCTAACCTTTCTCTGAATATCAACGATCCTACCAATCCAACGATAATCCCCAGTGCTGAGGATATCGGCGAATATATCGAAACGTCTAACTGCGCTACGATCAATACGCTTACGAGGGACGATATATTGGAGCATACGGTGTTTCCTCCAATTGCGATAAGCTTCTTGGGATGCAATAATTCGGCAGAATTCTTGAATTCTCCCTTTTTTTGTATACACTCCGCCATAAAAATGGTCAAAGCGACGATCAGTAAAAATACGTTTGTAAGGAAGAAAAAAGAATTTTCATCGGTTACCTTTTTCGACATAGCAAAGGCTTTAAGCACCACGGTATTTGCGCACCCACAGACAGTAATGATAGTTATTATTATAGCAAGAGAAAAAAGATCTCCCTTTTTTCTTTCCATCGTTGGCTTTATTGCGCTCTCTTTCTTTTTTTGATCAAAAAATACGAACACGATGGCAACAAGCATAATGATAAGACGAATGATATTTAACCGATCCACCTTTTCAGTGAAAAAAATCCATCCTACAATGGCAGTACATATCATTCCGCAAGAGCTCGACACTACGTTCACGTTGGAAATACTTGCATATCTGTAAACAACAACGCCCGATATGATAGATACTGCGGCTATAACCGCATATATGACCGAGTAAAGAAATGTGGCTCTGTTTACGGCTATTTTGAAGCTCCCGAATATTCCGAAGAATAAACAGGCAACAAAGCTGTTTATTATAAGAATAAGTGAATATTTTGCAACGGAATTTTGGGTCAATATGTTACTGCATAGCTTTAAAAAGGCTTTTGAGCCGAGACTAACAACTGCCGTAATCAAAAACAAAAGCGGAATACTCATTGCTCCCTCCTTTTTAGTTGGATCAAAAGTTTTTTAAAATTATATCAAAAACGCTTTACTATTGCAAGTCATATATGGTATAATAAATAGACATATTTTAGCGAGGTTTTGGATTATGGAAAAGGAAATTATGATAAAGGACGGAAATATTGATTATTTGTTTTCCTCCGCAAAGCATATAGACGTAGAATGTGTAACTCATATTCACATAACTATGGAAATAGTTATTGTCACGGACGGAGAATTAAATATGACGATAAACGGCAAAGAATACGTCATACCAAAGGGCTACGGTGTATTTATACCGCCGCTTGAGCCGCATACCTTTCATTCACAAAATCCAAATCAATGCCACGTACTTATGTTCTCCGAGGAGCTCATAGAATATTTTTCCGAATTTACTAAAGCTCATTCGTTTGACAGACATATTTTTCCCGTTTCAAATGCCTCAATAGAGCTTGTAAACACTATCCTGACGAATGAGACAAACAATGTTGATTGGATAAGCGCAAATGCGGTTATAGCTCCTCTTTGTTATGATATTATTCATAACTGTGAAATTAAAGAAAGAAGAACCCCTTTTGACGAGACGGCATACCGCATATTTGAATACATTAACACCCACTTTTGCGAAAACATTACTTTGGATCACATTTCCCATGCAGTCGGAGTTCATCCCGTAACCGTCAGCAAGATTTTCTCCAAACAAACCAGACACGGATTTTCCTATTATCTCCAATATGCTCGCTGTACTTATGCGGCAAAGCTTATAAAAACAAAAAGCCTTACTCTTTCGGAAATTGCTTACGAATCGGGCTTCGGTTGTATTCGCAGCTTCAATCGAGCCTTTCTTAATGTATATGGTATCACCCCTACAGAATATAAAAATCAAATAAATATAATATAAATTACCGTTTCGCCGAGTGTCGACAAATCACCGAGAATACGCTACCATAAGGTTCCGTTGGGGGCGACTTTGCGCGGGTTTAATCTCTGTTACCCGACCACCGACAGTGTCGGTCTCAAAAATCGGGGACTGACACTGCTGTTTTTTGCTTTATCACACTATGGCGGAGTTTCGTTATGACTATCCGCACCAAACAGTAGAAATCCGAACCTTATCACACGACGGTGGGGGTCGTTTTTTCTCTTTTTATTTATATACATTGTTTTTTGAGATTTATTTCGATGTCGAATAATTATGCAAAACTTATGAATAATTTTTCGCGCGAAAGCAAAGACGAAAGCAAAGCTGTGCGTGCAATTTACACAAATGGGTAACCGATAATTTATTGATAATACAACAAATTTCCGAAAATACGAAAAGCTAAAAAAAATATTATATTATCTATTGACAAATTTAAAAAAAGTTGTATAATATATGCATAAACCAAAAAAACAATGAATAAATATTCGAAAGGAAATACACACCATGAATAAAAATGAAATTAAAAAAGTTGTTCTCGCCTACTCGGGCGGACTTGATACCTCTATCATCATTCCGTGGCTCAAGGAAAACTACAATAACTGCGAGGTAATCGCTGTTTCGGGTAACGTCGGACAGGCTGACGAGCTTGAGGGCCTTGAGGAAAAGGCTATCAAGACGGGTGCTTCCAAGCTTTACGTTCTTGACCTCACAGACGAGTATGTTGACGAATACATAATCCCCACCATGAAGGCTGGTGCTATCTACGAGGAATATCTCCTCGGAACGAGCCACGCGCGTCCTTGCATCGCAAAGGGCCTTGTTGAGATCGCTCTCAAGGAGGGCGCGGACGCTATCTGTCACGGTTGTACGGGTAAGGGTAACGATCAGGTTCGTTTTGAACTTGCTATCAAGCATTTTGCTCCCAATATGCCTATCATCGCTCCTTGGCGTGAGTGGGACATCAAGTCTCGTGACGAGGAGATAGACTACGCAGAGGCGCACAACATTCCTCTGAAGATAAACCGTGAGACCAATTACTCCAAGGACAAGAACCTCTGGCACTTGTCTCACGAGGGACTTGACCTCGAGGATACGGGCAACGAGCCTTTGTACGAAAAGGAAGGATTTCTTGAAATGGGCGTTTCTCCCATCAAAGCGCCTGACGTTCCTACCTACATCGAGCTTGATTTCGAACAGGGTATTCCCGTAGCATACAACGGACAGAAGATGAGCGCAAAGGAGATAATCCTCGCGCTTAACGAGGTTGGCGGAAAGAACGGTATAGGACTTCTCGATATCGTTGAGAACCGTCTTGTCGGCATGAAGTGCCGCGGCGTTTACGAGACTCCCGGTGGATCTATTCTTTACAAGGCGCACACCGTTCTTGAGAGCATCTGCCTTGATAAGATGACAATGCACGAAAAGCAGAAGCTTTCCATTACCTTTGCGGAGCTCGTTTACAACGGTCAGTGGTTCACACCTCTCCGCGAGGCTCTCAGCGCGTTCGTTGATAAGACTCAGGAAAAGGTTACGGGCAAGGTTCGTCTCAAGCTTTACAAGGGCAATATGATAAACGCAGGCGTATGGAGTCCCTACTCCCTTTACAGCGAGGAGATCGCTACTTTTGGTGAGAGCGATTACGACCAGAAGGATTCCGCAGGATTCATCAATCTGTACGGTCTGCCGATAAAGGTTCAGGCTATCGTAGACGCAAAGAACAAGTAATCATTTTATGCCGTCCTGCGAGGGATTTTTCTTGCAGGACGGATTTTGGCGTTAAATAAGGCTGATTTTTAAGGAGAAAAACATGACGAAGGTATTTATAGACGGAAGTGCGGGAACGACGGGACTGCGCATTTACGAGCGGATCGGAGCGCGAAAAGAGATAGAGATGATAACTCTTTCAGAGGAAAGACGAAAGGATAGCGGTGCGAGAGCGGAGGCTCTTGCGGCGGCAGACGTTGCGTTTCTTTGCCTTCCCGATGCGGCGGCAATAGAAGCGGTCGAGCTTGCGGGAGACGCAGGTGTTGCTATAATAGATACGTCGACGGCGCACAGAACGAACAGCGCGTGGACGTACGGTTTCCCCGAGCTTTCGGGACTTAGAGAAAAAATAGCTGTGTCAAAGCGTATCGCAAATCCGGGTTGCCACGCGAGCGGATTCGTTTCTCTTGTCGCGCCTCTCGTTGAGGCGGGTATAATTTCGCGTGACGCAAAGCTTTCGTGTTTTTCTCTTACAGGATACACGGGCGGTGGCAAAAAGATGATCGCCGAATATGAGGACACGGGAAGAGATGCTCTTCTCGATGCTCCGAGAATGTACGGACTTACGCAGACTCATAAGCACCTTCCCGAAATGAAGGCTCTTTGCGGACTTGAAAATGCTCCTGTTTTCTGTCCTATCGTAGCTCCGTTTGCTTGCGGAATGGAGGTCACAGTACCTTTGTTTGCGAGTGATGTCAAGGGAACTCTTGACGATATAAAGAACGTTTATCGCGAATATTATAAAAAAGGGCTTGTCAGATTCGTCGACGGTGAGAGCGAGGGAGGCTTCCTCTCAGCAAACGCTTTTTCGGGCAGAGACGATATGCAGATAACGGTCTGCGGAAATGACGAGAGATTCACGCTTGTGGCGCGATTTGACAATCTTGGCAAGGGCGCGTCGGGCGCGGCTATTCAAAACATGAACATTTTACTCGGACTTCCCGAGGATACGGGACTTAACGTTTGAAAATAAAGGAGATATAAATATGAAAACTATAAACGGAGGAGTTTGCGCGGCAAAGGGCTTTAGCGCAAACGGAGTACATTGCGGAATACGTAAGAACCGCACAAAGCGCGACCTTGCGCTCATTTACAGTGAAGTACCCGCAACGGCGGCGGCAGTTTACACGACGAATCTCGTTAAGGGCGCGCCCCTTACGGTCACAAAGTCTCATATAGCGGACGGCTACGCACAGGCGGTCATCTGCAACAGCGGAAACGCTAACACCTGTAACGCAAACGGCATTGAGATAGCAGAGCAGATGAGTGAGCTTCTCGCTAAAGAGATGGGTATCAAGGCTTCCGACGTAGTAGTTGCATCTACGGGCGTTATCGGTCAGCCTCTTGACATTGAGCCTATCAAGAACGGTATTCCCGCGCTTGTAGCAGGACTTTCAAAGGACGGAACGGACGCCGCGGCAGAGGGTATCATGACGACAGACGTCGCGAAAAAGGAGATAGCCGTTGAGTTTACCGTTGGTGGCAAGACCTGCCATATAGGCGGTATCGCAAAGGGAAGCGGAATGATACATCCGAACATGGCTACCATGCTCGTGTTTATCACGACCGACGCGGCTATCAGCGCCGAGATGCTTCAAAAGGCATTGTCAAGCGATATAAAGGATACCTTTAACATGGTAAGCGTTGACGGAGATACGTCGACCAACGACATGGTGACCGTTCTTGCAAACGGAATGGCAGGAAATGCGGAGATAACTTCCGAGGGCGAGGATTTCTCCGAGTTCATGAAAGCGCTCAATACAGTTACCGTTTATCTTTGCCGTATGATTGCGGGTGACGGTGAGGGAGCTACAAAGCTTCTCGAATGTAAGGTCTCGGGCGCAAAGGACGTAGCGACCGCAAAGACCGTTGCGAAGAGCGTTATCTGCTCGAGTCTTCTCAAGGCGGCTATGTTCGGCGCTGACGCTAACTGGGGACGTGTTCTGTGCGCTATCGGTTACAGCGGTGCAGACGTTGACGTAAATGCGGTGGACGTTTCGTTCAAGAGCGTAAAGGGAGAAATTACTGTTTGCGTAAACGGCGCGGGCGTGGAATTCTCCGAGGAAAAGGCAAAGGAGATACTTCTCGAACGCGATATAGAGATAATCATTTCAGTTGGCGACGGTGAGGGTACGGCTACCGCTTGGGGCTGTGACTTGACCTACGATTACGTAAAGATAAACGGCGATTACCGCACGTAATATCAAAAGGAGAAAATCAATGATAGACAATCATTTTTCAAATATGGAGCGCGCGGAGGTACTTACGCAGGCGCTTCCTTATATCAGACGTTACACGGGTAAGGTCGTAGTTATCAAATACGGCGGAAACGCTATGATAAACGAGCAGCTTAAAGAACAGGTAATGGAGGACATTGCACTTTTGTGGCTTATAGGTGTAAAGGTCGTTCTCGTTCACGGCGGCGGACCTGAGATAAACGAGCTTATGGATAAGCTCGGAAAGAAGCCCGAGTTTGTAAACGGACTTCGCGTTACCGACAAGGAGACTATGGACATCGTTCAGATGGTGCTTGCGGGAAAGGTCAACAAGACGCTTGTAAATTTGCTTGAGATGAAGGGCTGTAAGGCTATGGGTATCTCAGGTATGGACGGCAGACTTATTGAGTGTAAAATAAAGGACGAGCAACTCGGATACGTTGGAAAGATAACGAAGATACATATCGATCCCGTTATAGATCTTCTCGAAAAGGGATATACTCCCGTTATATCTACGGTAGGCTGCGATAAAGCCGGAAATACCTATAATATCAACGGAGACACCGCAGCGGCTTATATCGCGGGTGCGCTCAACGCGGAGAGACTTATTATGATGACCGATATCGCGGGGCTTTTGCGCGACAAGGACGACTCTTCAACTCTTATTGCGGAGGTTACAGTTCCCGAAGCCAAAGAGCTTCAAAAAGAGGGAATTATTTCGGGTGGTATGATACCGAAGGTCGAGTGTTGCATCGAGGCAATAGAGAAAGGCGTTAAAAACGTTATTATCATGGACGGACGCGTACCGCACTCCATTCTTATGGAGCTTCTCACCGACGAGGGCGCGGGTACTATGGTAACGGGAGGCTGATATGAGCGATATACAGATTCGCGACAAGGAATATATTGCGGGTACGTACGCAAGATTTCCCGTTGAGATAGTAAGCGGAAAAGGCTCGGAGGTATATGATACTGAGGGCAAAAGATATATAGATATGGGTTCTGGAATAGGAGTTACCGCTTTCGGTATTTCGGATAACGAATGGGTAGCGGCTGTCACAAGCCAGCTTTCAAGGGTTCAGCATATGTCGAACCTTTATTATACCGAGCCTTGCGGAAAGCTTGCCGAAATGCTTTGTACCCGTACGGGAATGAGCAAGGTCTTCTTTGGCAATTCGGGTGCAGAAGCTAACGAATGCGCTATAAAGGTCGCTCGCAAATACGCCGCGGAAAAGAAGGGCAATGATTATTTTACGATAATCACGCTTGAAAACGGATTCCACGGAAGAACGCTGACGACACTTGCTGCTACGGGACAGGAGCATTATCATGAGCTGTTCCAGCCTTTGACTCCCGGATTTATCCATACTCCCGCAAACGATTTTGACGCATTTTTGAAGCTCGCAAAAGAGAATAAGGTTGCGGGTATTATGATAGAATGTATTCAGGGAGAGGGCGGAGTGAACGTACTTGAGCCCGATTTTGTAAAGGGCGTTGCCGCATACGCAAAGGAAAACGATATAGTTCTTGTCGTTGACGAGGTACAGACGGGCAACGGACGTACGGGTGAGCTTTACGCTTATATGCATTACGGAATTTCTCCCGATGTTGTTACTACCGCAAAGGGTATCGGAGGCGGACTTCCGCTCGGAGCGGCTATTCTTTCCGAAAAGGTTCAAAACGTTCTCGGCTTTGGCGATCACGGCTCTACGTTTGGCGGAAACCCCGTCGCTTGCGCGGGCGGTGTCAGCATTATTGAGCGCATAGACGAAAAGCTTCTTGCCGATATAAAGGCAAAGAGCGAGTACATCTTTTCCGCATTTGACGGAGCGAAAGGTGTAAAGTCTGTAAGCGGTCTTGGACTTATGGTGGGGATCGAGACCGAAGCGGCGGCTTCCGACGTGGTCAAAAAATGTATCGAGCGCGGAGTTCTTTGCTTGACGGCAAAGCATAAGGTAAGACTTTTACCCGCTCTCAATATTCCCATGGACGTACTCAAAGAGGCGGTAGAGATAATAAAGTCGGTTGCCGCCGAGCTTTCAAACTCATAAATTTGGAGGAAACAAATGTTGAATTTAAAGGGAAAGAGCTTTTTAAAGCTTCTTGATTTCACTCCTGCGGAGATAGAGGGACTTATCGACCTTGCCGCAGAGCTTAAGGCAAAGAAAAAGGCGGGAGTACCGCACAGACTTTGCGAGGGCAAGAATATAGCTCTCGTATTTGAAAAGACAAGTACCCGTACGCGTTGCGCGTTCGAGGTTGCGGGCGCAGACCTCGGTATGCACCCTGTGTATCTCGATCCCACGGGCTCGCAGATAGGCAAAAAGGAAAGCATTGCCGATACGGCTCGTGTTCTTGGCAGAATGTTCGACGGTATAGAGTACCGCGGATACGGTCAGGAGATAGTTGAAGAGCTTGCCTCGTATGCGGGTGTCCCTGTATGGAACGGACTTACAAACGAGTTCCACCCCACACAGATACTTGCGGACTTTTTGACGGTACGTGAGCATTTCGGAAAGCTCAAGGGCATAAAGCTCGTTTATATGGGCGACGCGCGTTACAACATGGGTAACTCCCTCATGGTAGGCTGCGCGAAGATGGGAATGCATTTCGTCGCTTGCGCGCCGAAAAAGTATTTCCCAGATTCCGCTCTTGTAAACGAGTGCATGGCTATCGCCAAGGAAACGGGTGCTGTGCTTGAATTTATCGAAGATCCTATGGTTGCGACCAAGGGCGCTGACGTTATTTATACTGACGTTTGGGTATCTATGGGCGAGCCCGCGGAGGTATGGAAAGAGCGTATCGACGACCTTATGCCCTACCGTGTGACCTCTGCTCTTATGCAGAACGCAGGTGAGCAGTGCCGCTTTATGCATTGTCTGCCCGCATTCCATGATCTTAAGACTACAACAGGTAAGCAGATATACGATCAGTTCGGACTTGATTGCATGGAGGTCACCGACGAGGTCTTCGAAAGCGCGCAGTCTATCGTCTTTGACGAAGCCGAGAACCGTATGCATACCATCAAAGCCGTAATGGCGGCGACACTTTAAGGACGCGGGGACGCGTTATGTTACTTTTTTCTTTTAAAAAAGAAAAAAGTAACCAAAAAAGAAAATGAAACAAGGGGGTATAATGTGCCCCCTTTTTGCTTGGTTTTTTAGTATTAATTTTGAAATTGAAATCTCAAAATTGACAAATGAGCGAAAATATTAGTTTTAGAGTATTTATATGATTCAAAAAGCTATTGAATAACGGAATTTCTTATGATATAATTAAGAAAAATCGCAGTTATCAAAAAGGAGATATAAAAATGAGAGCTACGAGAGAAGACATAATTCAAGCGGTGCTTGACAACAAGATAATCGTTATCGCGCGCGGACTTGAAAAAGAACAGCTTTATAAGACGGTTGAAGCTATGCAAAAGGGCGGTATCCGTATGGTCGAGGTAACGTTTGATCAGAGCGGAAAGATAAGTGACACGGAAACGGCGGTGAATATCCGTATGCTTTGCGAAAAGTTTGGCGACACTATGTACGTCGGAGCGGGAACAGTCATGAGTGAATCACAGGTTGAACTCGCGTGTGAAGCGGGGGCGCAGTTTATTATATCTCCCGACTGCTACGAGCCCGTTATCAAAAAGACTCGTGAGCTTGGGCTTGTTTCAATGCCCGGTTGCCTCACTCCCACCGAGGCGGCTATGGCGCACAGATGGGGAGCGGATTTCGTCAAGCTTTTCCCGAATTCCGAATTTAAGCTTTCCTATCTCAAGGCTTTGATGGCGCCCTTGTCACATATCAAGTTCCTTTCTGTCGGAGGCGTGAACGAGAACAATCTCCGTGATTTTATCGACGCGGGAGCTTGCGGCGTTGGACTTACGGGTATTGTAAACAAAAAGCTTATTGCCGAGGGCAAATATGATGAAATAACGAAGCTCGCAGAGCTTTATGTATCCAAAATATAAATTAAAAGGAGATAAAGCAAAATGGCAACAAAATCAAAAGTCGTAGAGACTTCATTTCGTCTTGGGGCAGGAAGATATATTCAAGAGGAGGGAGCTATATCGCGTATTGGCGAGGAGATAGAGAGACTCGGAAAGTACAAGCCCTTTATTTTGGGTAGCAAGACCGCTATTAAAATAACGAAGGAGCTTATTGATAAGTCGCTTGCTGAAAAAAACATTAGCGCTGTTTATTACACGTACGAAGGATTCTGCAACGAGGGGCATTGTGAACGCATAGTTGCGAGTGAAGAGTTCAAAAACTGCGACATTGTTATAGGTGTCGGCGGAGGAAATATGATGGACGCGGCAAAGCTTTGCGCGTGTCTTGCTAACAAATTTGTGATAAATATTCCGACTTCAAGCGCGACCTGCGCGGCATACACCCCTCTTAGTGTTACATATAATGACAGAGGTCAGAAGGTTAGAACGGTCCACCACTCCGTTGAGGTAAATGCTGTTCTCGTTGATATGGATATTCTTTGCCGTCAGCCGATAAGACTTTTGGTTTCAGGCGTTTATGATGCCCTTGCTAAAACTCCTGAGCTCAATCAGCGAATTCTCGGCAAGAGCGAGGACGAAGTAGATATAGGACTTCGTTCTTCTTACGTAATGAGTGAATTCATATATAACAGAATGCTCGAAGATCTTTCGCAGGCAGTCGTCGATACGAAAGAAGAAAAAAGCACAAAAGCTGTATATGATATAGTTTATTTGGCTATTGCGGTCACAGGAGTGATAAGCGGACTTGCGAGAGGCTCAAATCAGTGTGCTATCGCTCACAAAGTATATGAGGTGTGCCGTTCGCTTTATCCCGAGATCGTTTATCCCGCGCTCCACGGAGAGCTTGTGGCGATAGGTCTTATATGCCAGCTGGCTTATAACGGTGAAAGCGAGGAAGCGGTGAAAGCTTTCAGCGCTCAGATGAAGTCTCTTGGAATGCCCATTTCATTTACCGATGTCGGAATAAACGCAGACGACGAATGTATAGAAGTGTTTTATCAGAAAGTTGTTAGCTCCGACGCTATGGCTGGAACGTCCGAGGAAGAACAGGCAAGATTAAAAAAATCTTTGGAGCTTATAAGATAAGAGACTGCTCCGTTCAGTACAGAACAAACACATACAAATAAATTAACAAAGAAAAGACCGCTTTTTCTGTCAAATGATAGAGAAAGCGGTCTTTTAGGCAGATAACCTTACGGATATCTGCTTTTATGTGTGTTTAATATATATTAGGGTTAACAGGTGTGGTGTCGGGTGATGAATTTGTCGGCGTTTCAATAAATTCGTCCGCGTTTTTGGGCTTTGATATCTTAAAGTCTTTACCGTAGCTATTTATAAGCACGGTTAAAGTTTCCTCGGATGTCTTGTCAATTATTTTTTTGATAGCTCCCGTGGAATCAAAATACATAGTTTCGGTATATCCCTTTTCTCCGAACTCCATCTCGATAGCTTCCGCATCGGTAATTGTTACCGAGAAGTAATACGTTCCCTTGTAAGAATATATCTGCGCGCTTTCCATTTTCTTCATATAAGCTTCGGGAATTTCGGAAATGTTGGTTGGAAGCTCGGATAAAAGTTCATCAATGAAGTTCTCTCCCAATACGTCGTCTACGCCCGCATTAGAAAATTTATATTTTTCATCGTCCATTTCCGCATACAGAACGTTATCGACGAACCACATCTTCATTGCTTGTTCTTCGAGATCTATATCCATATACATTGAGTTTTCGTTGAGCTTAACTTCGACCTTCTGTATCTTTTTTACGCCCAATTCGGTCGTTTCCATCGTCATGGATAAGTCAAAGCTTTTGGAATTTGTGTAATCGGATATAGCGTCCTCAAAAAGCTGTCTTGCATTTTTTCCTTTTACTGCGGGAACGGGAATGGGCTTTAATGAATCGGGGTTACTTTTTGTCATAGCGGTAGTTTGCTCTGACGGTTTGTTGGTGTCTACACGTTCATCACACGCGGTAAACAAAAACGATGATAATACAAGTATACAGGCTAAAGTAATTACAACAATTTTTTTCATAAAAAACCTCCTTAATTATAATTACGCTATTATTATATTATAACGTATGTTTTTGGCAAGTGTATGGATTTTTTGAAAAATGCCCCTCAAAATTGTTTATAAATGATTTTGAGGGGCATGATTTTGTTTTATTTCAAAATGATAAGATCGTGGAGTCGGAAGGGAGGAAGATTGAGAGTGAGCTTATCTCCAACCTGCGTGAAAGGAATATCCTGTCCGTCGGGAGCGGAGACTGCGCTTGTTATCTTCTTGTCCGTTTTTATGGTGATAGATACGTCGTGAAGCTTCGGGAAATCGGGAAGCAGACATACGTTACCTCTGTTTACGGGCGGTGCATAGAGCACATGAAGCGCGAGGAAGCCTTCGGTCTTGCTCTCTCTGAGTCTGATCCTTGCGCAAGAGGGAAGCTCTTTTGTAACGATAGCTTTGTCGTATACAGATTCGATAACAGTTGAAATGTATCTTTCGAGAACGTAGTTACCCGACTTGTCGTATGCTTCGAAAACGGGGTGAGCGAAGTAGGTAACGTTTCCTTTCTTTACGAGAGCGGGATACTCTGCAGGTTCAAGCTTGTAGGGGGTGTTCTTGTGTCCGCAGAAGTGACCGTACGTACGGTTAAAGTAGGGCTCGTAGACCTTTGCGAGAACCTTACCGTCGGTTTTTACCTTGTATGCGCGTGAATATGAGAGGAAAGGAGTCTTGAACTCGTCGATCTCGTAGCTTATAAAGTCCTTATCAGCAGTTGAGGGCTCGATCTTTTCTATTCCAAGCTCGTCGAAAATGCCCTCGTAGCTTGCGATTATCTGTCCGCCGTTGTCAGCGAAGTCGATGAGAGCCTTTTTGCTTTCCTCGGAGAAGTTGACGTAGTCGGGAATAATGATGCACTTGTATTTTGAAAGATCGTCACCCGGCTCGATAACATCGTACTCAAGGTGCATACACTGGAGAAGCTTGGAAGCTCCTATATCCGAGTGCTTTGTATGGCTGAGCCAGATACCGAGGTCGGTGTAAGCTCTTGTGTTCTCGCTGTATTTTTCTATTTTCTTAACGTAGTCAAACGCGTGACCGATAACTGCGTAGGTGCTTTCGTCAATATCTCCCGAGGGGTGCAGGTGGTCGCCTACCGAGATAGACGCGCCAACGCTGAGCATATCAGCGCACTCGTAACGGAGAGCCTCTTTATTCTTGAATCCGCCGAATTCTCCCCAAGCGTGATGGAATTTACCTGTCATGCCGAGGAAGTGCTTGCCGTATCTTTCGAAGAACTTCGCGCGTATGGGCATAAGGTCGTATCCGCCCCAAGCGGTAGGAAGGTCTTCCATTTCAAAGTGTGTCTGGTAGGGGTGGTATTCGGTTCTGTTCATGTTAGCTCCGCCGTTGTAGAAAACGGGAGCGTCTTTTGAGTATTCGTGAACTATTCCAGTGAGCTTCTTCATCAGCTCGATGCGTCCGAGGGAATAGTACTTCTTTGCGTCCTCATAATTGTCGGGATCAAGACCCATCTTAACCATACCTGCGCGACAATCCTCGCAAGCGCAAGCATCGCTTATGAAGCAAATGTCATAGAAAACGCCGTCCGAGACGTCAAAGTTTTCGCATACCTCGCGGGTAATATCCTCAAGATGCTTGCTGTACGATCCGATAGGGCAAAGAGTGACCCAAGCGCAGTCTTTTATAGGAGCTTCGGGGTCTTGGTCATCTGAAATAACTAATCCGCCGGTGACCTGAGGAGTTCTTTTGAGGAAATTTATCTGATGCCATTCGGGATGCTCGTCTGCGTCCTTTTTGCTCCAACCGATCGGGATATAGATAGGAGCTTTAGCGCCAGCCTCGTGGATCGCTTCGATCTGCTCTTTGAGAAGATTGAACTTCAAATGAGGGTGCATCGTGGACACCTTCGAAGGATAATATGTATAACCGTGGTGGCACTTTGCGAAAACGGTCATAAGATCGATATTAGCATCTTTTAGGGTTTTTACGAATTTTTCTTTGTCGAATTTTTCACCTATGCCTTCGATAAGGGGGCTGGTGTGAAAATCAAGATGAACACATCTCATGGCTTTTTTCTCACTTTCTTTAAGTAAATTGGTAATGTCGAAATACGCTTTATAAATGGGTATTTCTTTTTATATTATACAACATTTTAGCATAATTGTAAAGGGTATTTCGAAAATATTGGATATATTTACAGAAAAACAAGAAGATAGTACAAATAAAAAATTCCCATCTCAAAGCGTAACCGTTTTGAGATGGGAATAGATTTAATTCAATGGATTAGTGCATAACGCCTGCGCCGCTTACGAAGATGTTCTCTCCGGAGAGCCAGCTTGCATCGTCGGAAGCAAGGAATGCAGCAACAGATGCGATCTCCTCGGGTTTGCCGAGACGCTGAGCGGGAATACCCTTGATCATTCTGGTGAGGATCTCCTCGCCAACTGCGCGCATCATATCGGTGTCGATATAACCGGGAGCGATGCAGTTCATACGAATGTTCTTACGTCCAAGCTCCTTAGCCATGGTGCGAGTGAAACCTTCCATAGCAGCCTTGGAAGCCGCATAGTTAGCCTGACCGGGGTTACCCATGATAGAGGTAGAGGTGATATTGATGATAGAACCAGCCTCCTGCTCACGCATAACGGGAACAACGTTCTTGCAGAGGTTGTAAACGCCGTTGAGGTTTATGTTGATAACGGTGTTCCAGTCGTCGTCGGTCATCTTGTGGAAGATCTTGTCTCTGGTAACACCTGCGTTGTTAACGAGAACGTCAATGCGTCCGAACTTAGCAACTACTTCTTCAACAGCTGCCTTTGCCATGTCGGAATCAGCTACGTTACACTTAATTGCGATAACGCGCTCGCCAGTGGGGTCGAGCTCTTTAGCTGTAGCCTCTGCGGTAGTGAGGTCCCACTCAAGAATAGCTACGCCCGCAGCCTGCTCCTCGATGAAGCGTGCAGCGATAGCCTTACCGATGCCTTTTCCCGCACCGGTAACGATACAATACTTGCCTGCCAAATTTTTCATTGTTTTTTCTCCTAATTATATTGATTATTTATTACTTACGAAGGTTTTCGATAAGAGTGGTAACACCCTGTCCGCCGCCGCAGCAAGAGGAGAACAAACCGTATCTGCCGCCGCTGCGAGCAAGCTCTTTCATACAGAAGATACCGATACGAGCGCCCGATGCGCCGTTGGGGTGACCGAACGAGATAGCTCCGCCGTTGGGGTTCCACTTAGCCTGATCGATAGTGATACCGCTCTGGTTCTCCATTTCCTTGATAACTGCAAGGTTCTGAGCAGCGAATGCCTCGTTACACTCGAACACGTCGATATCGTTTACGGTAAGACCTGCGCGCTTGATAGCGAGAAGGTTAGAGTATGCAGGGCCGATACCCATAAGGCGAGGCTCAACGCCAACGTCTGCGCCTACGACCCAACGAGCGTAAGGCTCATAGCCAAGCTCTTTAGCCTTTTCAGCGGTCATCATCATAACGAAAGCCGCACCGTCGTTAAGACCCGATGCGTTACCTGCTGTGGTAACAGAGGTTGCAGTTCCGCGAACAGCACGGAGCTTTGCAAGTCCTTCCATAGTGGTGGTAGGACGGAGATGCTCGTCATAATCGAATACGATCTCGGGAGTCTTCTTGGTTGCGGGAATGGTTATCGGAACGATCTCTTCCTTGAAATAGCCCTTCTCGGTGGCAGCTGCCGCTCTCATCTGGCTGCGGCAAGCGAACTCGTCGCACTGCTCACGGGTGATGCCCCACTTTTCAGCCATAACGTCAGAGATCTCGATCATAGAGATGCACTGTGCGGGATCAGCGTGGATTATCGGAATTACCTGCTGAGGACCGATACCCTTGTAAGCTTCTACTGTGGTAGAAAAGCTTACGACTTTGTTACTGTGAGATTCCATACCGCCTGCTATAATAACGTCAGCCGCACCTGCAAGGATCTTCCATGCAGCATGGTTGATGGAGTCGATAGCAGAGCCGCACTGCATCTCAACGAAGGATGCGGAGGTCTCGAAGGGAAGACCTGCAGCCATGGTTATGTAACGTGCAGGGCTCCATGCCTTAGAGCCTTGCGCGGCAGATCCGCACATTACGGAGTCTACCTTTCCGCCTCTCTCGAGTATCTGGGTCTTCTCTACAAGAGCTTTTACTGTTTTTGCCGCAAGATCGGCAGAGGGGATGGTTCTTATAGTGCCGCCCATTTTACCGAAGGCGGTACGCATACCATCTACAAATACTACTTCACGCATTGTTTTTTCTCCTTTTTGTTTTTATTATTTTTCGTTGCGCAAGCAACTAAAAATTTAAAGTCTAATTGTGTTATTTAGGCTGAACAGCCGCTCCGTTTGCTATCATAGCTTCGATCTGCTCTTCGGTATATCCGAGCATACGCAATACTTCTGCGGTATCCGCGCCTACCTTGGGAGCGGGTCTTGTGGGGGGAATGCAAGCCGATCTCATCTCAATGGGGCTTGCGGGCATTACGTCAATGTTTCCGTTTCTGAACTCTACCTTTTCAAGATAGCCGTTTGCCCATGCTTGAGGATCTTTGGTAACGTCCTTGAAATGTGCCATGTACGTTATGGGAAGGTCGTGCTCGTGTCCATAATTTACCCAATATTCCGAGGTGTGCTGTAAGATAGCTTCTTTGAAATAGTCGTGAAGAATACCACGATTCTTCCAGCTTTCAGCGCCTTGGAAACGGGGGTCATCGACAAACTCGGGGTGACCTATCATTTCGAAATACTTGGGACGGTTTACTGCGGCAATTCCGAGCGGGAAGAATATCCATTCTCCGTCAGCGCACTCGTAGTTGCCCGTGAATCCGTGATCTATACGCTTTGCGGGGTAGCTTCTTCCGAACGGGTCTTGCGTTATTATCGCCATAGTACCCATGCAGAATACGCCGTTGTGGAAGAGGGTCGAGGTAACGTAGTCACCTGTTCCCGTGTTTGTACGGCGGTAAAGAGCCGCACAGATCTCGCCCATCAGCAAGTATCCTGTAGCGGTGTCTCCGACACTTGAGGGAGCGGTGACGGGCATATAGAAATTGTCTTCCTTAACTGCCATATCGCGAAGGAATCCGCTGCGTGTCCAGAAAGCAGTCGTGTCGTATGCGGGCATATCCGCGTCGGGTCCTTTTTCTCCAAAGCCGAGAACAGCCGCGTAGATAAGGCTTGGATAACGATCCTTGATATCGTCGTAGGAAATTCCGAGACGTTTAAGAGCCGCGGGACGAAGGTTAGTAACGAATACGTCAGCCTCGTCAAGAAGCTTGAAGAATGCTTCCTTACCCTCGGGGGTCTTAACGTTCAACGAAACGAATTTCTTTCCCGTATTGTAGATATCGAAAACGGGGTTTTCTTCGTCTTCTTTGAAGCGTGGAAGATAACCTGCCCCCGCGGGACGCCATGTGTCACCCGAAGGAGCTTCTATCTTGATGACCTCCGCACCCATATCCGCAAGAAGTCTTGCACAAGCGGGAGCCGCTACAAAGACCGACATTTCAACGACGCGTACGCCTGACAAAGGTCCTTTGTTCATTTGTTTTCTCCTTATAATTGTATTTTATTGTTTTTTGACAATGGCAGCACCACTGTCGAGCATATCTTTTATTTCCTCGTCCGTGTAACCTATTGAGCGCAAGACCTCTTCGGTGTCTCCGCCAATAAACTTCGATGGTTTTGTAGGAGGAGGACAAGCCGACTCCATCTCAATAGGGCTTGTGGGTATTACGTCAACGTTGCCGTTTTTGTATTCGACCTTTTCAAGAAATCCGTTTGCCCAAGCCTGAGGGTCCTCGGAAACGTCCTTGAAATGCGCCATGCGTACAAGGGGCATATCGTATTCCTTGGCAAAATCAAGCCAATATGAAGATGGCTTTGAGCGAATTCCCTTGCGGAAGCATTCGATATATTCCTCTCTGTTTTCATATCGCTTTTCGGGGGTATCAAAGCGCGGGTCTTTCAAAAGATCGGGATATCCCATCATTTCAAAAAACTTTTGTTGAGTACCCGGTATCTTACCTAACGAAAGGAATATCCAATCACCGTCGGCACATTCGTAGTGGCTGCCAAACGCTCCGTAATCCGCAAGAGAGAGGGGATATTCTGTTCCAAAAGGAGCTTGTGATCTTATTACCATCGTTCCCATACAGAACACACCGTTGCGGAAAAGGGTAGAGGAAACGAACTCGCCCTTGCCCTCGGTACTACGACGGAAAAGCGACGCGCATATCTCGGCTACGAGCAAATATGCCGTGGCGGTATCACCCACGCTTGAAGGAGCGTTGACGGGCTCATAGCAGTCGTTTTTGACAGCCATATCGCGAAGAAATCCGCAACGCGACCAGAAAGCAGTCGTGTCATATGCAGGTTTATCCGCGTCGGGTCCCTTTTCTCCATATCCGAGTACTACCGCATATATAAGACGTGGATAGCGTTCTTTTAGGTCTTCGTATGAAATTCCGAGACGTTCAAGCGCGGACATACGAAGATTTGTAACAAAAACGTCGGTGCTTTCGAGAAGCTTAAAGAATGCGTCTTTGCCTTTAGGTGTCTTCAGATCAAGAGAAATAAGCTTTTTCCCCGTGTTGTAGATATCGAATACGGGGTTTTCGTCGTGATTAAAACGCTTCGGGCCCATACCGATACCCGAATCACGCCACCCGTCTCCGTTAGGCGCTTCTATCTTTATGACGTCTGCTCCAAGATCGGCAAGAAGTCTCGCGGTAACGGGAGCGGCAACGAAGGTAGACATTTCGACAACTCTTATGCCCGACAAAGGACCTTTGTTCATGTGTATATTCTCCTCAATTATTCGTAATCGTAGAAGCCGTGGCCGCTCTTGCGTCCGAGCTTTCCTTCCTTGACCATCTGTTCGTAAATGTCGTACATATCCATCTTTTCGCCTGTTTTTTCGTAGCGCTCTTTGAAGATGGTATACGTAAGATCGATACCCGTAAGGTCGTTCATACGGAATACGCCCATCTTGTGATTGAAGCCCTTTTCAAGAGCGATATCAACTTCCTGGGGAGTGCAGTATCCGTTTTGAACCATGTAACGGGCTCTTTCTTGCAAGCCTGCTATGAGGAAGTTGCCTGCAAATCCGGGAAGCTCCTTCTTCATCCAAATGGGGCACTTGCCGATAGCCTTGCAGAATTCGTATGCCGCACCCGCAGTCTCTTCACTTGTGTGAGGACCTTGAACGACCTCGACGAATTCCATAACGAGAGCGGGGTTGTAGAAGTGCATATTGCAAAGGCGAGCGGGATTTGAAACGCAGTCCGCGAAGAGAGAGGATACCATGTTGCTCGAATTGGTTGCGATAATAACGTTTTCCCCGATAAGCTTATCTAACTGACGGAAGAAGTTTGCCTTTATGTCCTGTCTCTCTATGATACATTCGATAACGCAGTCAACGTCCTTGACAGCTTTCTCAAGAGATGCTTCAACGTGGAAAAGCTCACGGGTAGCCGCAACCTGCTCCTCGGTCATGCGTCCTTTTTTGATACGGCCTGCAAGGTACTCATCTTCCCATGCTTTGACTGCATCAAGAACGTCTGTACTGAGGTCGTAAACGGTTGCGTCGAATCCTTTGATAGATGCGCAAAGAGCGATCTGACGGCCCATAAGTCCGCCGCCGATAACAGCGATTTTTTTGATTTCCATTTTGTTCTCCTTTTCTGCCGTGTGAAATTTTTATAACGGCAATAAAAAATATAATTTTTCGGAAAGCATATTCTTTCCGTAATTTATAAAAATATAAAATTTCTAAAATTATGCTTGACATAGACAAACACACACAGTATAATTATATCATGTCTTTTTGCCGTTTTCTTGCCAAAAAATAAGAAAAGTGTGCCATTTTCAACGATTTTTTGATTTTTTTTAGGAGAAAAAGCCAATGAACGCTGAATTTCTTTTAACGAGAGAGAAAAGAAGAGAGCTTGAAGTTGTCGAGATAGCCAATCAGGAATACCGCTTACATTTCCATTCTCACATAGAAATATGCCTTGTGACTGACGGTGAGATGGAGGTATGGATAAACGATCAGAGAAGGGTATTAAGAAAAGGAGATATCTCGGTTGCTTGGAGCTACGACGCTCACGCGTATTATACACCCACCTATTCTTATAATATATCGGCTATCATTCCGCCTCAGATGTTTGAAGAATTTTTGCCGCTTTTGGATAATCGGCACGCAAGCTCACCTTTTTTGTCAGATCCCGTTCTCTTTGATCGCCTGTATGCGCTAATGAAGGATCTGTCGGTATGCGAGGACGAGTTGACTCGGAAGGGATATATTTACATCATTTTGGGAACGCTTATCAAAAATATGAGCTTTGAAGAGAATCCCAACCAATCTGACCGCCGTTTGTCATCTAAGGTGTTGATATATCTGAACGAGCATTTTCGCGAGAAATTGAATCTTATTGACGTGGCACATGCATTGGGATATTCTCCGAACCATATGTCGTATATGTTCAAAAATACGATGAGACTGAGCTTCAATCAATATTTGGCACTTTTGCGTCTGCGTGAGTCGGTGATCTTAATGCAAGAAGGGAAGAAGAGTATTACCGACTGCGCGTTTGAAAGCGGATTTCAATCTCTCCGAAGTTTTTACCGCGCGTTTCAGAATGAATACGGCTGTACGCCAAGAGAGTTCTTGAACGAGATAAGTATAGAGCTGTAATAAAGCAAAAAACCGACAAGTTGTCGGTTTTTTGATATATTATTACGATTCGAGATCCGATGCCTGATCCTCTTGTTTGGGTGCTTCGGTATAAAATTTATGTATCTCCGCGCCGTGCTTGAATATCAAGGATAGGAACAAGAAAAACAATCCCACGGAGATCGAAATCGATGAGCTGAAATCGAGCTCTTCCGCGCTCGGCGATAAAAACAATATCATCATGCCAATAGCGATTCCCGATAAGATCGAGGTGGCAACAGAAATGATGATCGATGTTATTCCAAGACGAAAGCTTTCCTTTGCGCTATCAAAGGTGAAAGGCGTTCCTGCACTCAGTACTTTTTTAAAATAACGTTCAGCCAAAAACGCAAAGATAGCTTCGCCTGCGCAGGCGATAACACCTACCAAACAACCAAGATATGCGGAAGCGATAGAAAGTCCTTGCTCTAAAAGTATATCTTCGGATAAAACAGATTCTGCCATAGGGAGAGTTAATAGGCCGAGAAGACAGCCCGCTCCTCCGATGATGCAGAGAATGAAAACGACCTTGGCAATTATTTTTGCTACCTTAAAAATCGTTAAAATGTTAGATAATGTTTTGCTCATGATTTTGTCCTTTCCTTTTGAGAGTTTGTAGATACCACGTGAATGTTTTTGTGGTTTTACAGTTCTATTATAGCATTAAATAAAAAATGTGTCAATCTTTATATAAAAAATTATTTTCAAAAGCTTTCGTATGGATTTGAACCCCAATATAGTTAAATGTTTTTCGACCGTAGTGAGAAAAGCTACATCAGTACCTATTCACTATTAACTTCTATCTATTGCTTGATCGAGAAGTTTCGTAAGAGAAGCGTGAAAAGTGAAGAAGTAAAAATCGACAAGCTCACGTGAAACTTGTCGATTTTTGGCCTGCCCGAAAGGATTCGAACCTTCGTCCTTCAGAGTCGGAGTCTGACGCGCTATCCAGCTGTGCCACGGGCAGATATTTGAAATTATTATATCACAAGAAAGAGTTTTTTTCAACCGAGAAAATAAATTTTCTTTAGTTTTTCGGTATTTTTGAGGTAAAAATGCAAATAATATTGTAGAGAAAACAAAAAAGAAGAAAAATTTTGAAAAAATCTCTTGACAAAAGCGAAGCTATCTGTTATAATATGCAATGTTGTAAATATTGGGGCATCGCCAAGCGGTAAGGCAACGGACTCTGACTCCGTCATTACCTAGGTTCGAATCCTAGTGCCCCAGCCATGATTGGTGACCGAAATAGAT
>SVUA01000048.1 GCA_015063485.1 Oscillospiraceae bacterium
AAATAAAGTATAAACAAAAAGGTGTTCTCCTCATCAGTCGCTAACGCGACAGCTTCTCCGCTGGAGAAGCCTCGGGTTCTAAACGTTCACTTTTAATCTCGCCATTTCAATATTTCATACTCCCCGACAAACCGCAATTTGTTTATCTCAAGATCCCACAAGAATTTTTCATCTGTCATAATTCCGAACATATCAAAATAAAATTGCAATAGAAATAAATTTGCCTTATATGGAGGACTAAATATGAAAAAAAGAAGAAGCACTTTATTTTCCTTCTGTCTTGCGTTCTTTATCCTTACCTCATCTGTTACCGCCTCTCTCTGCGTCTCGGCAAAGGAGACCGAAAACTACGTCGTCTCACCCGGAATATGCGTTATCGCCGAGCAAAGCTCAATGGCAATGGCGGCTCTGCGCGGCAACAGTATAACCTTTGAAGCTAACGATTTTGCGCGCGCCATGAACATTTCTAAAATTGAAAAGATAACCGTTACACAAGCACCTCCGACTACCGACGGTGAATTGCGCGTAGGCACTACCGTGCTTAATGCGGGGCAGACCGTGACCGATCCAAATATCGCTCTCCTCTCCTACACCGCAAACAAGGATATCTCCTCATCTTCCTTTAAATTCCGTGTAAACGATGCTCCCTACGAGATGACCTGTAAGCTCTATCTTCTTGACAAGATAAATTACGCGCCTACGTTGAGTATTGCTCCTAAGACCTCTCTCAACGTAAGCACGCACAGAAATATTACTCTTCACGGCTCTCTTCCCTGCTATGACCCCGACGGCGACGAAACGATAATAGAGATAGTCTCCTATCCAAAATCGGGAATATTGATACTGACAGATGCAAAAACAGGTGAATATACCTTTACACCGGGCGAAAATTATTCGGGAAAGGATTCCTTTACATACGTAGCGCGTGATATGTACGGCAATTACAGCGCCTCGCAAAAGGTAGAGCTGACCGTTACAAAGCCGAGGACCTCCGTAGTTTACGCCGATATGGACAGTTCTCCCGCGCATAACGCGGCTCTCACTATGACCGAAAAAGGAATAATGAGCGGTACGCAAATAGGCTCTGCTACCTATTTTTATCCCGACAGAACGGTCAGCCGCGGCGAGTTTCTCGTTATGGCTATGAATACTCTCGGCATTAGTGACGTTGGTAATGCTTCGTCTACCGTTTTTGCCGATGATGCATCTATCCCCTCGCATATGAAGGGCTACGTTGCTACCGCCTATGAGCTCGGATATATAAAGGGACTTTACTCCGACGGGAAGCTCTGCTTTGAGCCTAACCGCGCTATCACCCGCGCCGAATCCGCCGTTATGATAGGTAATATGATAAATGCCTCAACGCCTACTATCGCACCCTCGTTCGATGATTCCGATTCCGTTCCCGCCTGGGCATCGGCATCACTGTCCTCTCTTACCGCTATGGGTATCATGAATACGGATAAAGGAAATATTCAAGCTCTTTCATCGGTCACACGCGCCGATGCCGCTCGAATGCTCGTTAATTTGATGAATGCCGTTGAATAGAATATGTGGACGCGTTTTGTGGAAACTTTCTTAAAAGAAAGTTTCCACACCTTCAAAGAATTTCTACAAAATATGTAGCCTTTTTGTATTACGTTAATTGAATGAAACGGACAGTCAAAGGACGCCTGTCCCTACAAGGTTTAAGAAGATCGTTTATATATCCCTCGCCGTAAGGCGACGAAAAAACATTCGATTTCATATAACTTCGTAGGAACAGGCGTCCTTGACTGTCCTATAAAACAAATAAATTTAATTTTTCCAAACGGTTATTTTAATAACCCCTTGTTTTGTTTTCTTTAGGACTCACCGTAAGGTTAGTCCAGCTTACTTTCTTTTTCAAAAGAAAAGTAAGCGCGTTCTATTTGATTCTCAAACCTGCTATTTTATCGGCGTTAGGGGTAACGTAGGCGGTCCAGTTCGTATGATAGATAACGAAGCCGGGTTTTGCTCCCGCGCCTTTTTTTACGTTCTTGGCAAGAGTATAATCGACACCGATATTATCGCCCTCGGCTTTTGAATAGAAAGCGGCTATCTCGGCGGCGGTAGTAAAATCGAGGTCGGTAGGCTCTTTACCGTCGGTCACGAGGAGAACATGCGAGCCTGCGGTCTGCTTTGCGTGAAACCAATAGTCATTCTTTTGCGCGAGCTTATGCGTGATATATTCGTTCTGCAAATTGTTTTTTCCGCAAAGCACGGTCATACCGTCGGGCGTTCTGAACTGCATGACAACGGGCTTGTGTTCCTTATGGGCAGAATATGTCTTCATTCTCGACGCATATCCCGAACGATAAAGCTCGTCGCGTATTTCGGACAAGTCGGTAGGATTTTCTGCTCTTGTCAATGCCTCAAACACGGTATAAATATACGCAAGCTCTGCTTCACCAAGTTCTATCTGTTTTGCAAGCTCTATCTTGGCTGTCTTGGATTTATTGTATTTTTTATAATATCTCTGCGCGTTTGCCGCAGGGGTAAGGCGTGGGTCAAGCTCGACCTTTATCTGCTCAAAAGTACCATCGTCGTGCATATTGTCATAATCATCGAACGCAGCCTCCGCCATACCGCGAGAAAGCTTGTAAATATTGGCTGTTATAAGGTCGCCGCATTTTTTGAGCTCTCTTCCCTTTTCACATTCCGCAATTTCCGCTTTCTGTAAATCGAGCTTTTTGAGGATACGCGATTCGGCGTTCGTCAAAAGGCGCAGAATATCGGACGCTCTCTGATGTACTCTTTGCGCGTTATCACGGCTCTCAAAAAAGGTATCGAGCATCTTTCCCGCGCTTGAAATACTGCGACATTCAAAATTGCCGTACTGCGTTATAGGCATAAAGGAATATTCCACGGTCTTCTCGCCGTCAAGTACGATACACGGCTCAAAGCGCTCGTTCCTTATTCGCTCTGCAACAAAAGAAAACTCACGCCAAATATCTTCCTCAAAGCAATATTTTATCGGCGTATCGGTATGGCGCGTCGCAAGATAGGTTATCTCGCGCGCAACGACGGGAGATATTCCGGAAAACGCGGAAACTATAAATTTATCACAGCCTCGCTCGGCGGGAGCGTTTTGCCAAAGGCGCGAAAACTCCTCTTTAGTTACATGGAGAGGATTGGTCTTATCCTGTGTAGGAGGGAGCTTATAGGTCACACCCGCCATGAGTTGACGGGGACTGTCGGGAGAAAAATCGGTCGTACGGAGCGCGGTGATTATTTTTTTATTTCCGTCCGCGAATATAAGGTTACTGTATTTTCCCATGAGTTCGCATATAAGATATCTGCGGCACTCAAAGCCCATCTCGTCGCGCGTGTCAAAGCCAAGGAAAGCAACTCTGTCAAAATCCGCTTGGGACACTTCCGTAAGCTTTGCGCCCTGAAGATATTTTCGAAGCAGCATACAGAACATAGGCGGATTCTGCGGATTTTCTTTCTGTGAGCCGCTAAAGCATATTCTTGGGTTATTTGACCCCGCGTTTATAAGCAGACGCTTTCCGCCCTCAAAGCTTCGCATTTGAAGTACTATCTCGTCGCGCTCGGGCTGATATACCTTTTCTATCCTTGCTCCGCCCGAAAGATTCCTTATCTCCGACAGCGTACAAGCAAGCATTCCTGCATCAAAAGCCATATTTTCTCCTTTCTTGAGTATAGGTACCAAACAAAAGCCTTCTCCCAAAGGGGAAGGCTTTTGTTACTCATTATTTGCCAAACATTACTTTATCAACATCGTCAAGCGAATCGAACACGAAGTCGGGCTTATCGGCTACCTCTGCCGCGTCAACGTCGGCAGGCTGTGTCTCGCCCGAAAGAACGAGCACGGAAGTAACTCCGAACTTCTTTCCGAGAGCGATATCGGTATAAAGACGGTCGCCGAAAATGCACATCTCGTCGTTCTTCATTCCCGTAGCCTCGCCTATCATCTCGATAGTCTCCTTATAGGGCTTACCGAAGTAGGTGGGAACTTTGCCCGTAGATGCCGTTACGAGCGCGGCAATAGCTCCGCTGTCGGGGATAAAGCCGTTCTCGGTCGGGCAGTTATAGTCGGGGTGGGTGGAAAGATACTCCGCGCCGTTACGAACGAAACGGCAAGCGTTGTTGAGTTTTTCATAGGTGACCGAGGTATCGAAGCTCGTAATAACGATATCCGCGCTCTCTTCGTCACCGCTCAAAAGATTTATTCCCTCTCTGCGATATTCCTCAACAAGCTCGTCGGTCGCAACGAGATAGACCGACTTGCCCGCGCGGAATCTCTTTAAAAATTCAAGAGTAACGTCGCCCGAGGTCATTATCTCGTCCTCGGTAGGCTCAAAGCCAAGGCGCTTGAGCTTCTGCATATAAAACGGTGTGGTATGCGAAGCGTTATTCGTAAAGAACAGAACACGTCTTCCGCTCGCGCGGAGATTCTTTATGTAACGGATAGCGAAATCAAAGGGATTTCCTCCAAGATAGATAGTTCCATCCATATCAAAGATATAGAGCTTTTTATCCATTAAAGTTTTTGTATTAGGGTTTGTAAAGTTCATTTTTGTCATCCTTTTCTTGAGTTTTTTATATTTAACGTAAAATATTATACCATACAGTTGATTTTTTTTCAATACCATGTTATAATAAAAAAAGATAAAAATTACTTTTTTTATTCAATGGAGGTCTTTATGAGAACAGTTATTGGAATAGATATCGGCGGAAGTACGACAAAAATAGTCGGTTTTCGTTCCGAAGGAAACAAACGAACTCTTTTTGAGCCTATGTTCGTACGAGCTACCGACGCTATCACCTCGGTCTACGGCGCGTTTGGAAAATTCACGATGGAAAACGATATTCCGCTTTCAAAAATAGACCGCGTACTTATGACGGGTGTCGGCTCTTCGTTTATAGACAAGCCGATATACTCGCTGAATTGCGAGAAGATTTCGGAGTTCGAATGCGTTGGCAGGGGCGGACTTTATCTGTCGGGACTTGACGACGCTATCGTCGTCAGCATGGGAACGGGTACGGCGCTTATACACGCAAGCCGTGACGGAGAAAACATCAAGACAGAATACCTTGGCGGTACGGGTGTCGGCGGCGGTACGCTTCTCGGACTTTCTAAAAAAATGATAGGAGTCGATACTATTGAACATATTGAGCATATGTGTGAGGAGGGCAATCTTGACAACGTTGACCTTCGCATAAAGGATATCTCGGGCGACAAAAACTTTCAGATAGGCGGCGACATGACGGCATCTAACTTTGGAAAGCTCTCAGATCTCGCGAACTCGAATGATATCGCGCTCGGAATCACGAACATGGTCGCAGAAACGATAGGTATGCTCTCTGTTTTCGCGGCACGTAGCTTCAAGCTGAAAAACGTAGTACTTACGGGAAATCTCACCTCTCTTACTGCCATCGCGCACGTATTTGAAAATATGCAGCGAAACTTTGGCGTAAACTTTATCATTCCCGAACGCGCGCAGTTCGCCACCGTTATCGGCGCGGCTTTGTTTGATAGAGAAAAATAATCGCAACATACTTTTTTCTTTTAAAAAGGAAAAACGTATGCAAAAAAAAACAAACAGATATAAAGCCATAAGGTTTTATTAAATCGCTTATATTGGACCGTCGAGGACGCCGGTCCCTACAAGGTGTGTGAAAATTCATTGGCGTATTTCTCGCCATGAGGCAAACGCTGTACCTGACAATTTTATAATTGTAGGGACCGGCGTCCCCGACGGTCCGAGAATGTCAAATTTTTCTTATCCTTTTTATGAAAGAAAATCACTTCCCTAAATCTGCTATAAGAAGGTATGATCCATGTATTACGACAAAATAGAAAGGCAGAAAAAGCACATAAAAAAGCTATATATTTACAGTATTTGCGGGGTAATGTTTTTTATTGCATTTTCTGTTTCGTTTATAGTTTTATTTTTCAAGAATCATGATTTGCCCTCATTACTTGCATCATTATTTTTCTTGGGTTTTGCAACTATATGTATTCTCTCTGTAATCGAAAAGCATCAAATATTACAGCAGTATTCAATAATAACAACTGATAAAGTTATCAATAAAATTCATGAGGTAAAGCTTTACCGACCCAAGATAAAATTTATGGTACGAGGAACGGGATACAAAGGACACACGCCCACTTACTACGGAATAACGTTTATTGATGCAAATAAAAACAAATATTATTATTTTTTTGACGAAGAAATAGATAGGCCGCTCAAAGCTGAATTAAAGCAAATAGAGGAAAAGCTATGGAAAGAGCTTACGCTCCAATGCTATGAAAACACATCAATAGTAAAAACAATAGAAAACGATCCCTATTTCATTAGAATACGTTGGGGAAGCTTTAAAATTTAAATACTTTCAGGGAGAAGTTGCGTTTTTAGAAACTTCTCCCCTAAATTATCGCTAAAGGATTGACATATTCTTCATTTAGTGATATAATTTAAAGATGATATTAATTGAGAAAGGCAAGGCTTTTTATTATGAAATGGACTTCACTAAACGAACTGAGAGAGAAATATCTTTCATTTTTTGAATCAAAGGGACATCTCAGACTCCCCTCTTTCCCTCTCGTTCCGATAAACGACAAATCACTCTTACTTATCAACTCGGGAATGGCGCCCATGAAGAAGTACTTCACGGGTGAGGAAGAGCCTCCTCGCCATCGCGTTACCACCTGTCAGAAGTGTATCCGTACGCCTGACCTTGACAGAGTCGGTCACACCGCGCGTCACGGCACGTATTTCGAGATGCTCGGAAACTTCTCCTTTGGAGATTATTTCAAAAACGAGGCTATTCCGTGGGCGTGGGAGTTCCTTACCGAAACACTTGAGATACCCGCAGAGCTTCTCTGGCCCTCTATCTATGAAAACGACGATGAGGCTTTCGATATTTGGAACAAGAAGGTCGGCGTACCTGCTGAGCGTATCGTTCGTCTCGGTAAAGCCGACAACTTCTGGGAGCACGGTTCAGGTCCTTGCGGCCCTTGCTCCGAGATATATTTTGACCGCGGAATAAAGTACGGCTGCGGCTCTCCCGACTGTAAGCCCGGCTGCGACTGCGATCGCTTTATGGAGATATGGAACAACGTATTCTCACAGTTCAACAACGACGGAAACGGAAACTACACCGAGCTTGATCAAAAGAATATCGATACAGGTATGGGTCTTGAGCGTCTCGCTTGTGTAATGCAGGGCGTGGACAACCTCTTTGAAGTTGACACGGTACGAAAGATACTCAACACCGTTTGCGAGATATCGGGCAAGGCTTATGGCGTAAACCACAAGGACGACGTATCTATCCGTGTTGTTACCGACCACATCAGAGGCGCGACCTTTATGATCTGCGACGGCGTTATCCCCTCTAACGAGGGACGCGGCTACGTTCTCCGCAGAATACTCCGCCGCGCTTGCCGTTTCGGAAAGCTTCTCGGCATCAATCGCGCGTTCCTTTGCGAACTTTGCGAGGTAGTTATCGGAGAGAACGTCGGCGCATACCCCGAGCTTGCTGAAAAGAAGGACTATATCCTCAAGGTCATCTCTATGGAGGAAGAGCGCTTTGACGCTACCATCGACGCAGGTCTTTCTATCCTCTCCGACCTTATAAGAGGTGCTGTCGCAGAACATGCTGACACTATTTCGGGTGAAGAGGTATTCAAGCTTTACGATACGTTTGGATTCCCCATAGACCTCACTCGTGAGATAGCTGAAGAAAGCAACCTCAAGCTCGACGAAGAGACCTTTATCGCTCTTATGAAGCAGCAGAAGACCCGCGCAAGAGAGGCAAGAGCCAACATTGGCGGTTGGGACGAGTCCTCCAAGACTCTCCTTTCGGGACTTCCCAAGACCGAATTTACTGGCTACACCGATTACAGAAGCACAGCTAAGGTCATAGCTATCCTCACCGACGAGGGCATCGTTGACTCGGTTGACAGCGGGGATTGCTCTATCGTTCTTGACCGTACTCCCTTCTATGGTGAGGGCGGCGGACAGGTAGGCGACACGGGCGCTATCTACTCCGAGGGCTTCATTGCTAACGTATATGACACGAAAAAGACCGACGGCGTTTATATCCACCTCTGTTCCGTTGCAAACGGTACTCTTAAGGTCGGTGACACGGTCACTGCCGACATTGAGGACGCAAGACGAGACTCTATCAAGAGAAACCACTCTGCGTGTCACTTGCTTCAGGCGGCTCTCCGCACGGTTCTTGGCAACCACGTTGAGCAGTCGGGCTCTTACGTAAGCGCAGACGTTTGCCGCTTTGACTTTACTCATTTTGCCGCTCTTACGGCTGAAGAGCTTGCAAAGGTCGAAAATCTTGTAAATATCAACATTCTCGCGGCTAACGGCATCGTTACCACCGAGACCGATATCGAGACCGCAAGAAAGAACGGCGCAATGGCGCTCTTCGGTGAAAAATACGGAAGTGTCGTTCGCATGGTAAAGATGGGCAACTTCTCTACCGAGCTTTGCGGCGGTACTCACTGCGATAACACGGGCAAGATCGGTCTCTTTAAGATAATCTCCGAGTCCTCGGTTGCGGCAGGTATCCGCCGTATCGAAGCAGTCACGGGACTTGGCGTTCTTAAGCTTATGGAGCACAAGGATCACATTATAAACGACACCGCGGCTGTTCTTAAGGTTCAGAACTCCGCAGACCTTGCAAAGAGAGCAACACAGGTACAGAACGACCTCCATACCGCAAAGAAGGAGATCGAAGCTCTTAACGCTAAGATCGCTTCCTCGAAACTCGATTCTATCCTTGCAGGAGCGCAGAAGGTAGGCAATGCAACTCTCGTTTGCACTACTCTCAAGGATATGCAGCCCGATGCGGCAAGAAATCTTGCTGACGAGGTTCGCTCGTCCGACGCAAGCGCAGTTGTTGTATTTGCTCTTGTTAACGGAGACAAGCTCAACTTTATAACTGCTTGCGGCAAGGATGCGGTTGCGGCTGGCGCACACGCAGGAAAGCTTGTTGGCTCTGTTGCGGCAATTGCAGGCGGCAAGGGCGGCGGACGTCCCGACAGCGCAATGGCTGGCGGCAAGGAGCTTGGCAAGGTAGACGAGGCTCTTGCAAGTGCCAAGGCTACTCTTGAGGGTATGCTCAAGTAATTTCAAGGAGTTTTGCTATGTTAGAAATCGGAGTTCAGCAAACAGGCTGGCTTAACTGGGAGGATCTTGACGGAAGCTTTGCAAGATTAAAGTCTCTCGGATTCGAGACTGTCGATCTCGGCTTTCCGCTAGTTCCTTACGATACATTCGGACAGGTAAGATCTTTTTACGATCAATCATTGGAAGAGCTTATTCCAAAATACACCGCATTGAAGAACGCGGCTGACAAGCACGGTATATCAATATCGCAGACCCACTCCGCTTTCCCTATTTGGATAGAGGGAGCAAGTGACGAGTATAACGCATATATGATCATGACTGTTGAGAAGCTATGCGCTATTTGTGAGGTCATCGATTGTCATGCTATCGTAGTTCACCCTGTAACGCGTGATAACAAGGCAGACGAGTGGAACACGAACATGGAGCTTTACCGTGCGCTGATTCCCACGGCGATCAAGACGAACGTCAAGATCTGCCTTGAGAATATGTTCACCTCTAAAACAGGACGCATTTTGGCAGGTGTATGCGCAGATGCTGAAGAGGTCGTTCGTTATATCGACGCCTTGAACGCGGAGGCTGGTGCTGATGTGTTCGGATACTGCTTTGATGTCGGTCACGCAAATCTTGTCCATAAGGATATCCGCAACTATATAAACACCCTCGGTCACCGTCTGACTATCCTTCATATCCATGATAACGACGGTCAAAATGACCTTCACCTTGCACCCTATACGCAGGTTCGTTTTACAAAGACGTGTGCAAACGCACTTGACTGGGAAGGCTTCATTCTAGGACTTAAGGATATCGGTTACCGCGGAACGCTTTCGTTTGAGACGTTCAGAGTCATTACAATGACTCCTGAGCCTCTTCACGATGCAGCTCTTTCCTATATTCTTGAAGTAGGAAAATATTTCAAAGCGCGTATTCTTGAATAACAAAAAAATCGGGTCAAATGTGACGTACTCTTAAGGACAGTTTTTGAACTTAAAAATAATATCTTATTTACCGATAAAAATGACAGAGAACACTTTACATTCTCTGTCATTTTTTGACTATTTTGGAGTATTATCTTTACTTGTAGCAATATTTTCTTTTTTGATTTGAACATCAAACTCGGGAAAACAAAGCAAAAAGT
>SVUA01000049.1 GCA_015063485.1 Oscillospiraceae bacterium
GCCGTTGTGAGCACGAGCAAAGCGAGAGCGGAGCAAGGCTCTGCGGGAGCTTTACCCTGACCCAAAAGTTCTTGGGAGAGTTTGAGAACCTTTCTTTCAAGAAAGGTTCTCAAGAAAAATCCTAACACCAACTAACAGTTCAAATGAGCGGGAACGTTTCGACGTTCTCGCTTATTTTTTTACATTTAATACAAATATTGCAAAAAATTGTTGACAACTCAACAAAAGTGTGTTATTATATGTACGATATAATGGTAAAGGCTGTGCAAAAACGCCTTTTACGGTATTTTGAGGAGGTTTTTTTGGAAAAAGACAGGTTTGAGCTGTTTAATCAAATGACCGTCGGAGCACTCAAAAGCATACAGAGAATCAAAGGGAAGCATATGGAGAAGTACGGGCTTGCGAGCACGCACACCATCTGCCTTCGAATGCTTTATGACAATCCAGACGGGCTTACGAAAAAAGAGATTTCCGACAGCTGTGATATTGACAAGTCCCAGATAAGCAGAATAGTCACCGAGCTTATAAATAAGGGATACGCGAACTCCGACAACACGGGAAGGACGTATAACCACAGATTCTTTTTGACTGATATGGGACGTAAGATAACCGAGGAGATAAACTCGATAGTCCTTGAGGTCAACAAGTTTGTTAGTGGAGCTATATCCGATGAGGACATAGACAAATTTTATAATGTTTTTGAAGCTATAAACGAAGGACTTCGCAATGCGGAGAAGATCTTTTGAGGATCTGATTTAGATTTTGATGAGAGAGAGGATTAAGAATATGGCAATAATTAAGAATTTTACAAAGGACGCACCCGAGAAGGTAAAGGTGCATCGCAAGCCTAAAACCGAGAGAAAATATGAGAGAGTGTCTGACGTTGTTGACTACTGCGGAGTTCTCGCAAAGCATGGAGACCGTATAGCACTCAGCTATTTTGATAAAAAGAGAGAGCTTCACGATATGACCTATGCAGAGCTTGCCGAGACTATTAAGAAGGTTGCGGCGGGACTTACTGAGGTAGGTCTTAACGGCAAGAAGATCGCCGTTATCGGTGAGACTTCTTACATGTGGATCACGTCTTACGTTGGAATACTTGCTTCCGACAGCGTAGTTATTCCTATGGATAAGGAGCTTGATATCAAGGTCATCGAGGAATTCCTTACTTGGGTAAGCGCTGACGCTATCATCTATTCCGAGAAGTTTGGCGATGCTTTTGCTGAGGTGAAGAAGACCAACAAAGCTCTTACCTTTATTCCTATGGTATCGACTGACGAGAATGAGCTCTCTTACGAGAAGCTTCTCAAGTTTGGCGAAAAGAGAATTGCCGAGGGCTATAAATATCCGAGGGTCGTCAACAGAGAAAAGGTTGCCGAGTATCTCTTTACCTCGGGAACAACAGGCACGAGCAAGGCAGTTATGCTCAGCCAGAAGAACATCTTCTCGGTCGTTTCGTCCGCCTGTGAGACTGTGGACTTCAACCCCGATGACACTATCGTATCGGTTCTTCCCATACACCACACCTACGAGCTTGCTTGCCTGCTTAGTGGATTTGTTTACGGAATGCGCGTAGGCATCAACGATACGCTTCCTCACCTTCTTAAGAACTTCCAGATATTCAAGCCCACAGGACTTGTTCTCGTTCCTCTTTTTGTTTACACTATGTATAAGAGGATTTGGGCAGAGGCAAAGAAGACGGGCAGAGACAAGATGCTTAAGGTCGGTCTTGGCGCATCGAAGGCACTCAGCACGATCGGTATCGACAAGAGACGAGAGATCCTTGCCGAGGTACATAACACCTTTGGTGGCAGACTTGAAAAGATAATCTGCGGCGGAGCGGCACTCAATCCTCAGATGATCGAGTTCTTCGAGGCACTCGGAATTTCTATCTACGAGGGCTTTGGTATAACCGAATGTGCTCCTCTTACCTGCGTAAGCCCTTATTTTGCAAGAAAATACGGCTCGGTAGGTCCCGCTGTTCCTTGCTGTCAGGTAAGAATTGACGCTCATCACGTTAACGACCGCGGCTATCTTGAGGGCGAGATCGAGGTCAAGGGTGACAACGTTATGGTCGGTTACTTCGATAACAAAGCGGCAAACGAAGCAGCTTTCACCGATGACGGTTGGTTCCGTACAGGTGACATGGGCTTTATGGATGCCGACGGATACGTATTTATCACGGGACGTCTTAAGACCGTTATCGTGCTTGAAAACGGAAAGAACGTATTCCCCGAGGAGATCGAGGAGTATCTCGGTGACATTGAGCTTATCGCGGAGAGCGTTGTTGTAGGCCGTTCCGAGGAGAATAGCGACAAGGTAGACCTTACTGCGATAGTTTATCCCGATTTCACAAAGTTCGACGAGAACGCGAGCGACGAGGAAATTCTCAAGACCATTGAGAAGGAGATCGCCGTTATGAATAAGAAGCTTCCTACTTACAAGCACGTTATGAAGGTTGAGCTCCGCAAGGTCGAGTTTGAAAAGACGACTTCGAGAAAGATCAAGAGACATCTTGTTAAATAATTTGCCCCAAAAGGATTGACAACGCGCGGTGCGTGTTGTATAATAGTATTCGATACTACATAAAGTAATTTTTTGGAATAAGCCTCGGCTTGTTTCGTGAAAGGGACATATGAATAATTACGTAATAGTTACAGATACGGGCAGTGACCTTACAAAAGAGCTCATAGATGAGCTTGGCGTGAGAGTTATGAACCTTGAACTCAACATCGATGGAGAAACGCCCGAGGTGAGCAACAGCGTTGAGACAGTTGAGTTTTATAAAATGCTCCGTGCGGGTAAGACGGCAACTACGTCTGCCATCGGAATTGATCGTTTTATAAAGGAATTTGAGCCGATACTCGAAGAGGGGAAGGACGTTCTTTATATTGGATTTTCCTCGGGGCTTAGCGGAACCTATAACGCAGGCTTCGTTGCGGCAAAAGAACTCGCGGATAAGCATCCCTACCGTAAGATATATACGGTCGATACACTTGCGGCATCAATGGGTGAGGGACTTCTCGTTTGGTATGCGGCGAAGATGAAAGAAGAGGGCAGGAGCATTGAGGAAGTCAGAGATTTCCTTGAAGAGAATAAGCTCAGCCTCTGCCACTGGTTTACGGTAAACGATCTCTTCTTCCTTAAGCGTGGCGGAAGAATAAGCGCGGCTACAGCCGTTATGGGAACTATGCTCAATATCAAGCCCGTGCTTCACGTTGACAACGACGGAAAGCTTATAAGCGTATCAAAGGCAAGAGGTAGAAGAGCGGCGATCGATGCTCTTTTCCAAAAGGTCAAGGAAACGGCAAAGGATAACGTTGCCGATCAGATGATATTTATCAGCCACGGCGACTGCGAGACAGACGCGAAGTATCTTGCGGAAAAGATCTGCCGCGAGCTTGGCGTAAAGGACGTAAAGATCGGATATATCGGTCCTGTAATCGGAGCTCATTCGGGTCCCGAAACACTCGCAGTATTTTTCCTTGGATCACAGAGATAAAAGAACGGAGATTTTTCAATGCTTATAGACGGACATACTTTTGCCGGAATGCTTATTTCGGCTGCAAATGCACTTGACAATAATCAGAAGGCAATTAACAATATGAACGTTTTTCCCGTTCCTGATGGTGATACGGGAATAAACATGACACTCACGATGAGCACCGTAAGGGCTCTCAAAGATTTTGACGGAACTATCTCCGATTGTGCGGACAGAATGGCAAAAATGATCCTTCGTGCCGCAAGAGGTAACTCGGGCGCTATCCTTTCTCTCTTCTTCAGAGGAATGTCGAAGGCGCTCCGCGGACTCGAAAAGGCTGATTCGCCCGATATCGCGCGCGCATTCAAGGCGGGTACAGAGGAAGCCTACAAGGCAGTAATGAAGCCCACAGAGGGAACGATACTTACAGTTATGAGACTTTGCTCCGAAAAGGCGCTTGACGTCGCGGAGAAGAAGTATCGCGGAGACGTTGTCGGTCTTTTCGGCTACATTCTTAAGATGGCTGAGGACGCGCTCGCAAAGACTCCCGATATGCTTCCTATACTTAAGGAGGTCCACGTGGTTGACGCGGGCGGATACGGATTTTGCGTTGTCGTTTCGGGTATGCTTGACGCGCTCAAGAATAAGCCTGTCGCACAGCTCAACGTGATCTCGGAAGAGGTAAAGAGCGAGTCGGCGTTCGATAATTTCTCAACAGAGGATATAAAGTTCACCTACTGCACCGAATGTATCGTCGATAAGGACGAGGCGCATATGGGTGAGGGAAGCGCTAAGGAGCTTAACGATTATATCTCAACTCTCGGTGACAGCGTTGTCTTTGCCGAGGACGATACTATGATAAAGCTCCACGTTCATACAAATAATCCCGGTCTCGTAATGGAAAAGGCGCTTACCTTCGGTTCACTTGCTACTGTCAAGATCGAGAACATGAAGATACAGCACTCCGAAAAGGTGGTTTCGGGAACTAAGACCGAAAAGGTAGTAAAGATACAGAAGCCCACTAAGAAATACGGCTTTGTTGCCGTATGTATGGGCGGCGGTATCAGCGATACCTTCCGTGATTTCGGAGTTGATCAGATAATCTACGGCGGTCAGACGATGAACCCCTCAACACAGGATATCATCGACGGAATTGATATGACACCCGCTGAGTGCGTTTACGTGCTCCCGAACAATAAGAACATCTATCTCGTTGCTATTCAGGCGGCAAAGCTCGTTAAGGATAAGAGAGTAGAGGTGCTTGCAACGCATAGCGTTCCTGAGGGTATCTCGTCAATGCTCGTGTTCGACGAAACTGTTTCGGTTGAGGAAAATACGGCGGCTATGACCGAGGCGATCGGAAACGTTACGTCTATCTCGACAACGTACGCCGTAAGAGATACACAGATCGACGGCGTGAAGATCAACGAGGGTCAGATACTCGGACTTGTTGACGGAAAGATCTCCTGCGTTGCCGATAGCGACGAGGAGTGCATCGAAAAGCTCGGAGAGAAGATGAGCAACGCTTCGTTCATTACAATTTTCTACGGAGAGAACGTAAAGCCCGAGGCTGCAGAGGAAGTGCTCGGCATAATCAAGTCGCAGGTCGCAGACGATACCGAGATCACAATGCTTTCAGGCGGTCAGCCTCTTTATGACTATATAATTTCTGCGGAATAAGAAAAAATGGGGAGAATTTCTCCCCATTTTTCGTATTATGACATAAAATGCTTGATTTTGCGACTGTTTTGTGTTAGAATATATGCGCGAAAGCAAAAAGATTGAGAGGAGGGTGCTTATGGCGGATAAAAATAGCGGAAATCTCACCATCGCACAGAATAAAAAGGCGTGGCACGATTATTTTGTCGATGAAAAGTACGAGGCGGGTATCGCTTTGTTCGGAACTGAAGTTAAAAGTGTGCGTCAGGGCGCCGTAAATCTCAAGGATGCCTATTGCGAGGTCAAGGGCGGTGAGATATTTGCCGTTGGGGTGCATATCAGCCCCTATGAGAAGGGAAATATCTTCAATAGAGAGCCGAGACGCGACCGCAAGCTGCTTATGCACAAGCGCGAGATAATGAAGCTCGGCGGACTTGTAAGTCAGAAGGGATACACACTTGTGCCGCTGTCAATGTATTTCTCGGGCAAGAACGTTAAGGTCGAGGTCGGTCTTTGCAGAGGTAAAAAGCTTTATGATAAGCGCGACAGCCTTGCCGAAAAGCAGGCGGGCAGGGAAATGGACAGAAGAATGAAGGAACAGTCGAGATACGACTGATTCTCATTTATATATGGGCCCGTAAAGGTTTCGACGGGGATTTTGAGGTATGATAAGCGAGTAGAGCCGGGCAATCTCTATAAAGGCCTAAATTAAAATTAAACGCTAACAATAAAGTAGCAATGGCTGCCTAAGGGCAGTGCCGCGGCTTATTAGCCGCCCGTTCCCCCAAGGAGTATCGCGGCCCTGGGCTGAGCGTCAAGTAAGCGGTGAACGTGCGTCTCCCTTTCGCCATTGAGGAGTCCACGCATAAAATGGCTACCCAAGGAAGAAGCCTGTCTGTCGGCGTTTTTTGCGGGGAAATCTAAACGATAGACTGCACTCGGAGAAGGTCATATCAAGGGGTTTTCGGACACGGGTTCGACTCCCGTCGGGTCCACCAAAAAAGGATAGCACCGCATTTGCGGTGCTATCCTTTTTTGTCGGACTCGCGAGCGAAGCCGCTCGCGACCCGTGTCCTTTGATTTTCTGCTGACTTTACGTCGCGAATCGGGTTCGCATTCGCCGCCGCGCGCGTCGAGCTTGCTCGTAAGCGAAGGCGAGCGAATATTGCAGGCGCGGAGAACTCCGCGCGCAAACTCCCGTCGAGCCCATTTTAAACTTTTGCGGCTAAATTTATTATTTGCACTTCTTGCTTTTTTGCATATTTCAAAGCGCTGAGTGCGCCGCCCGTTTTGTTTTCCTCAACATATGCTATGAGCAGATCGGCATTGTCGACCATCCACTTGTTTCTCACTGTAATTGCTGCCTTGAAATGTGTGCTCACGGGAATAATTATCTCATCGTAGAATTTTTCAAAATATTCAATATCCTTCACAGGATAGGGAAGGGTGAGTATGAGCGAGCTGTTTGCGTGTCCGAGAGTCTTTTGTACGCGCTTTATGCAAGAAGCCGCTGAGATATCAAAATCCCCGTTGCGCCCGACGTAAAACTCGACAAACTCTTTCTCACGGATAAGATTTCTGATCAGCTCTTCAAGCATATCTTCGACTTTCATTATATTTGAGATCTCCCTATGACCTATAAAAGCGACTCGGTAGATGTTCACAAGCTCATTACCTCAAAATAAAAAGTGTATCGAGCTAAGTTGCTCGTTTTGAAAACTACATATCTGATTTGCTTAGATTATGCTCGCGGCAGAGCATTTGACCGTTGTCGAGCGTTGTATGTCCGCCCTTGCACCAAGGCGTTTTGTGGTCCGCATGCATATCTTCAAATGTCCAAATGATGTCCTTGCCTTCCGATTTGCACATAGGGCAAATACCCTTTTGCCTTTCATACATTGTCATTTTTTCATTATCTGTAAATGCTCTGATTGACAGAGCTTTTTCTTTTGTCTTTCCACTGAGCAGATATTCGTAAATGCCTTTTTGCTTTGTAATATCATCGTCTTGTAAAAGACGGTTTATCTCATTCTCCAATTCATTTGGGTCGTAAACGTTGCATCCGTATTCATTATACAGAATGCCCCAATTTAACCCTTTCATCAGCTTTGCGCGGTATTTTGGAAAAGTTAGCTCAATCCAATCAATAACAGCCTTAAAATACTGTTTCAGAGGGGTTGCGTGAGTATCGTGCTGATGCTCTGCCATATATTCCTCAATGGTTTTGCTCTCCCTTGCCGACATCCAACTCAAAACACTCTGCAAATAATCTTGTCTTATAGTTGAGCCGTTCATATACCGTTCTCCTATTTTATAAGCAATACATCCTGTTTTGCTGAAATACTTTTTGGCATCAGCAAGCCATTCGCCCGTATAAATTGCATTTCGGAGCTCTTGGTCTGTCAGCTTTTCACCGGCTATATTGATTATTTTGAACCAATCTAATTTTTCGGTGTCTGTGCCTTTGCAAATATATATCATCAATTTGTAATTGAGTACTTGTTCAGTGATTTCTTTTGACGTGTGCGCATAATAAGGGGTTAACGGGGAATTGGAATTTGCAAAAATAGAATATCCATTGTCTAACCAATCGCAAATAGATATTGTTCTTTGCTGACCGTCGAGCATTTCGTATGTACCGTCCTCATTTTCAGACCAATACATAACGTTTAGAGGGAAATTGTGAAGAATAGAGTTCATAACCGCAACCTTCTTTTTGTCGTCATAAACAAATTCACGTTGGTATGCAGGACGAACGTTTAACTTGCCACCATAGGCAACAACTTGTCCGCTTTCTTCGTCATTGTAATATCCGTCAAAAACGTCACGGACAGTTATTTCGTGTAATTTAATTTCCATACATTATCTCCTTTTAATGACAATTCTGAAAAATTTTGCTTTTCCGTCAATCATAGAAAGATATTTACCTGCTTTTTTTGTGTTTTCATTATCTAAGATGCTGTATCTACCTATACCGTCAATTATCTCAAATTGTTCGGGGTTGTATTTGTCAAGGAAAGTAATAGGTACTCCCATTTTTTCGTAATAATCTTCGGGAATATCGGCAGTTTTATCAACGTTTATAGCATCGTAATTATCATATTTAGGATATTCTTCGGGATTATATTTTTTGTATAGTTCTATTTTTTCGTGACGCTTTTTGTGGTCTAAATTAGTGAACCAACAACCCATAATGTGTTTAACCTTTTTTCCCTCAACTATCTTTTCATATTTATAATCTTTGGGAACGATAAACCACATATCAGCATTTATATTGCGATACCCTAACCACATTTTATTTTCTTTTAACAAGGGAAATATTTCCTTGTATGTAATTGCATTTTTATTACCTATTATAAGGAACTTTTTGCCATATTCAATAAGCTGTGCAACATATTCACGAAACAGAGAAAACGGGGGATTTGTTACCACTATGTCGGCTTCTTTTAGTGCTTCTATACACTCGTCGGAACGAAAATCTCCGTCTTTTAATCTGCGGGTCGAGTTTTTCCTGTTCTTTAATAAATACTCTACGTCTGTCAAATCTATTGCACCGTCACCATTTTCGTCAATAACCTCGGTAATTTGTATCATATATGGGCGTTTGTCGGGAAAGAGTGAAAGCTGTTCGCCAACTATTGGCGAGGAGTCATAGCAGGTAGCTATAAGCTTTTTCAAGCCCAAATAATTAAAATTCATAGCAAAATATTTGAAAAAATTGCTCTCATATGGGTCGTCACAATTGCAGAGAACGTTTTTGCCCAAAAAATGTTTTTTATAATGCTTTAATTCCGCTTCGATATCCGAAAGCTGAGTGTAAAACTCGTCATTTTTTGCTTTATCCGCTTTTCTTAAAGATGTATTTCCTGCCATTTTATTCCTCACACATTTATGTTATAAAACATAACATAATATTTATGTGATAAATTGTAACATATATTTATGTGATTTGTCAAGTTATAATTTTGGTGAGGTGATGTGAAGTGAAAGAACCAAAAGAAAAGCTTATAATAACTAAAAAACCTAAGGGTGAGGACGGGCACAGAGTATTTTCCGTCCGTTTGCGTGATGAAACTGTGGAAAAGCTCGATATTATTGCAAGAAAGACCAATAGAACAAGAAATGACCTTATAAATACATTTTTAGATTACGCAATAAGTAATGCTGAAATTGATACTGAAAAATGATAAAAACGCCTCCGCTATGCCGAGGCGTTTTTTTATAACTTGTGGATATAACGGACTATCGAGGACACAAGACCCCCCCGCAAACTATTAAACATTTCAAATTTTGCATACCGAAGGTATCGACCCGCCCCCTTGGGGTAATTTGTAGGGAGTTAGTTTGCGTTTTGTGCGGGAGGGGAGACCCCTCCCCTACGGTGAAATTTCGAGGTCAACTTGTAGGGGAGCGGTCTGCGCTCCCGAAAACGATGAATTGTTTCAAATTTTGATTTATCGAACTCTTTAAAGCCTTCCCTAGCAGGGAAGGGGGACCGCGATAGCGGTGGATGAGTAGAAGCATCGACCACAGATTTTCCTTGATAAATCAAAGTCAGCAAAAGTATT
>SVUA01000008.1 GCA_015063485.1 Oscillospiraceae bacterium
GGGCGAACGCACGCTTTGAAGAATTTTAAGACACATTCAAGTTGTCGTTCACGGGTTCAAACTTTGTGATATAATGTATACAGTAACAGAAGCATCAAGCGACGGCTTGGTGCTTTTTCTTTTACCCTAATTTTGCCCGGAACGGCGTAAAACTATCAAGGCGTGCGGAGCGAACCGTGTTAAAAAAGCGTAGCCGAAAAGGAGGACACATATGGAAAGAGCGGTAATTAAATCTATACTTGCAAATGCGGAGCTTAGTGACGACGCAAAGCTCGAGCAGATCATGAATCTGAACGGCGCGGACATCACGCGTGAGAAAGACGCGGCGAAGCGGATACAGGCAGATTTAGACACGGCAAATTCCAAGCTTGAGGGCTTCTCGGACTATGAGAGAACACACAGATCCGTCTTCCTGCTTCCATTTTGTTGTATATTGACAAGGAAAAGGTTTTATGGTAAAATTTAAGCGAGAGCGAAACATCTCTAAAATCGGGGAAGCAAGGTTTTTCTACCGATATTATTATATTATATATTATTAAAGTTATTAAAGGAGCAAAATTTATGAATTTACCCCCTGAACAAATATCTTCTTTGACGAAAAAGCGTTGGATGATACTTATTTTCAGTTGCCTTATAAATCTGTGTATAGGTTCTATGTACGCATGGAGCAGTCTTTCCGCGCCTATGGCAAAGGAGCTTGACGCGAATCTTTCGTCCGTATTCTCCACGGCAAATGCCATAAGCTTTGTAGCTATGATAATCGGAGGCTTCCTCAACGATAAATACGGACCTCGTTGGATAGTATTCACGGGCGGAGTGATGTTCGGCGTGGGTATGTTTACAAGCGGTCTTGCTCAAAGTGTTACGCATCTGATACTAAGCTACGGAATTTGTCTTGGACTTGGAATGAGCTTTGTGTACGGTTGTACTATAAGTAATACTATCAAATTTTTTCCCGATAAGCGCGGCATGGTGGGTGGCATGACCACCGCATCGTACGGAATAAGCTCGGTAATATTTGCTCCTTTAGCCGATTGGATATGCAGTATGACTAACGCAAGAATGACGTTTATGATCCTCGGCGCGATATTCTTCGTCGTTATCTGCGCGGGAGCGTTCGTTATGAAAAGATGTCCCGCGGGATTTATCCCCGAAGGCTTTGTTCCTCCCGAGCTCTCCGCGTCGAAAAAGGTTGCGGACAAGTCTCCGCTTCAAATGCTCAAAGCTCCTGTCTTCTACGTTATGATAATAATGCTCACCTGCGGAGGAACGTTCGGACTTATGATAATTTCGGGAGCGAAAGCTCTTGCGCTTGATATGACCTTGGCAACTCCCGCGGTCGCAACGTTGTTCGTCTCGGTACTTTGTCTTTTTAACACGGCGGGACGTCTTGTTTCAGGAGCGCTTAGTGATAAGCTTGGGCGAATAAACACGCTTACCGTTGCTATGGTCATGGCTTTGATAGGACTGCTCGTTTTGTGCGTTTCCGAGGCAACTGCTTCTCTCCTTCTTTTTGCTGTCGGCGTTATTCTTATCGGAATATGCTTTGGTACTTTTATGGGCGTATTTCCGGGTTTTTGTACCGACCGATTCGGAACGAAGTATAATACCATAAATTACGGTATTATGTGGATAGGCTTCTCGGCGGCGGGCATTATAGGACCTTCTATTCTGACGGCTGTTCATAATGCGACAGGTAAGTATCAAGGCGCATTCATGATAGCTTTCGCCATGGCTGTGCTTGGACTTGCATTGAGTGTTATATACCGTTTTATTGCAAAAAAGATTCAATAAAATTTTGACCTTGGATATCACGTTGACAAGTGATATCTGAGGTCTTTTTTTATGCATAACATACAGAACAGTTTTTCGTGTGCTAAAGCACACTTTTTTGCTTTTGGATATTTAAACAAATTGCGGTTTGTCGGGGACGCGTTCGACCCTTTCTTGAAAGAAAGGGTCGAGCCCCAAAGAACTTCCTAAAAGAAGTTTTAAAATAGCCATAACGGCTAAGCAAAACCTTATTTTTGAAAATTTTTGAGGGGTCAAGGGGAACTTTTTCTAAAAAGTTCCCCTTGCGCGTTCCCGATAAATTAAAATTTGAAGCTGTGATATAGTTATACGAATAATTGCATTTACAGAAAATAAAAGAAATGTAAATAAATGTAAATCAGGCAAGCAAAATGTCAAAAAATGGTGAAAAATGGGGGATAAAAAAGATTTTTGACAAATTTTTTGAATAAATTTTGAGGTAATTTTAGGAAATTTCAAAAAAACTATTGCATATAAATATGAAATAAGCTATAATAATATCACCCGAGTGGGGAAAAGTGTGGCAAAGTGGAGCGAAATGGTTTAAAAACTGACGCAAAACACGTAAAACGCGAAACACTCACTCAAAAAAGCACTGAAAGGAGGCAGACAAAGATGCTGTCGGGCGAATTCAAACACAATATAGACACGAAAAACAGACTTTTTATACCCGCAAAGCACCGAGAGGAGCTTGGAGAGACCTTTATGGTAGCGAAAAGCGTTAGAGAGAACTGCCTTAAAGTGTATTCCCTTGAGGAATGGGAGCGATATATCGAACCCATAGTTAAAATGGAAAGAAAGAATTCGGAGGCTATTTTGAGAGCGCTTCACAGAAACGCGTCTCAAGTATCACCCGATGCGCAGGGAAGAATAATTCTTCCTCCCGCTCTTGTCTCCTACGCAGAGATAGAAAAGGGAGCAGTTGTTGTAGGCTGCGGAAAATATGCGGAGATATGGTCAGAGGAAGCGTATGAAGCTATGGTCGGCGACGAGGATATGGCTGATATGAAGGATCTCCTTGAATCCTACGGACTCTGATAATGGGAGAAGCGGTATTTTCGCACCGTTCGGTACTTCTCGACGAGTGCATTAATGGATTGGCTATAAAGCCTGACGGAATATATATAGACGGAACTGCCGGAGGCGGCGGACATTCCTTTGAGATAGCAAAGCATCTTGATAGCGGTCGCTTGATAGCGATAGATCAGGACGAGGCGGCTATCGCCGCGGCAAGCGCGCGTTTAGCACCATTGGGAGAGCGCGCGGTAGTGGTCAGGAGCAACTTTTCGGAAATAAGCAGTGTTTGCGATTCCTTGGGGATCGAAGAGATAGACGGACTTCTTCTCGACCTCGGAGTTTCATCGTATCAGCTTGATACAGCGGAACGCGGATTCTCTTATATGTCGGACGCTCCGCTTGATATGAGAATGGATAAAAGACGTTCGCTCAGTGCTTACGACGTGGTAAACACTTACGACGAAGCGACGCTGAAAAAGATACTTTTTGAATACGGTGAGGAAAGATTTTCGGCATCTATCGCGTCTGCAATCGTGAGAGAACGTGAAAAGAAGCCGATAGAAACGACTCTTGAGCTTTCCGAACTGATAAAAAGGTCGATGCCCTCTTTCGCAAGAGACGGCGGACATCACCCCGCAAAGCGAAGCTTTCAGGCGATAAGGATAGAGGTAAACGGAGAGCTTGACGTGATAGAACCCGCGATAAGAGCGGCAATCAGCCGTTTGAGACGCGGCGGTCGAGTGGCGATAATAACCTTCCACTCGCTTGAGGATAGGATAGTAAAGCAGACCTTCGCTTCTATGACGCAAGGATGCACGTGTCCTAAAGATTTTCCGATATGCGTATGCGGAAACAAGCCGATAGTAAAGCTTGTAAACAAAAAACCGATACTTCCGTCCAAACAGGAATTGGAAGAAAATCCGAGATCAAGGAGCGCAAAGCTGCGAGTCGCAGAAAAGCTCTGATATAAATAAGATAAAAATACGATAATGCGTGGTAAAAAAACCACTGAAAAATTTGGAGGTACTGATAAAAATGGCTGTTGAATACACGAACGATTCCTATAACCGTTGCATTGAAGAGCTTCGCGCAAGATACAAGGGCAGAGGAATTGCCGTTAACGTAAAGAATGAAATAGCTACTCAGGCAAGAAGAGAAGAAGCGTCTCGCGCACAGCTTGCCGAAAACTACGTTGCATACGATTCGCGTAGCATGATAGGCGATCAGTACCGAAGCGGAGAATACAACGGAAGCAAATATATGACGTCGGACGATTTCGTCAGATACTTCAAGAGCAGAAGAGCATTCTACGTGCCTTCCGCGCTTAAAGAACGAGAGGTACAGACAGAGGTGGTCAAGAACACCGCTGTGCCTCAACGAAAAACCACGGCGGCGAGCCGTGGGATAGTGCCAACTGATTCGGATTCAAAGGAGGGTCACTTATCAAACGCGCTGGCGCTCATAAAGGAGTTTGCTGAAAAATGGTTTCCTGTTGAGAGCAAGGAAGGGCGCACTAACGGCGCAAGATTCCGCGTTCCCGTGTCCGTACTTAGCGGTATGGCGGTATTCGCTATATCCCTTGGACTTATCGTAAGCGGTTCTGTTATGGTAGGAAGTGCTTCGGGAGAACTTGGAAGAAAGAAGAGCGAGATGGCTCAGCTTGAAGCAGAGCAGGCGGAGCTTCAGGGAAAGCTTGATCTTAAGTATAACGTAAACGATATCGAGGAAGAAGCAAAGAGCCTCGGTATGATCAAGCGTCAGTATGCGGATCAGGAATACCTCACCGTAAATAACGGCGAGGAGATAACGATATACGACGAGGACGGAGATGAAAACGTAGGACTGGCGGCATTGCTAGCGGCGTTTGGAATCGAAATAAACGATTGAGTCCTTTGAATAAAAGCGCTATCGTTATCATAATATAATAAAGAAAATAAGAAATAACGAAAGGCGACGGACGGTCCCTTGTCGGAAGGAGAAAACAGATGCCCGACGGAACGATCAGCACGAGCGCCGTCAAACGCTCGACCATACTCGGTATTGTAATCTCCGCTATATTTGCGGTGCTTCTGTTCAGAATACTGATCATTCAGACTGTCAACTTCGATAAATATCAATCAAAGGTCATAAATCAGATGACCACAGAGTCGCCCGTACCCGCTAACCGAGGAAAGATATACGACAGAAACGGAAATATTCTTGCGACCAATATAACGACGTACAGAATATTTATTTCTCCGTCCTCGATAGCTAACGCTCAAAAGGAAGCCACCGAGGAAGAGAAACACGTGGTGTATGCGGAGCTTATATCGAACGGTCTTGCGGAATTGCTTTCCGTAAATTACGACGACGTTTATAAGCAGGCTACGCAATATACACAGTATCTTGACAGGACCATCAAGCGAAAGGTAGACGAAGTTACCGCTGATAAGGTGAGCGAGTTTATCACGAAAAATAAGCTTGAGGATATGGTATATATGGAGGCGCAAAGCACTCGGCATTATCCGGGAGACACGCTTGGCGCTCATATAATCGGTTTTACGAGCAGCGATGGCGCGGGGCTTTACGGACTTGAGCTTCAATATAATAAGTACTTAAAGGGTGTAGACGGATATTACATCAAGGCAAGAGACTCGTACGGAAACGAGATGCCTTATGAATACGCAAGTTACATCGAAGCTATTAACGGATACAATTTAAATACAACGATAGACACCACAGTTCAGCATTTCCTTGAGGAACAGCTCGAAAAGACGGTCGCGGATCACGAGGCACAAAACAGAGCTTGCGGAATAGTCATGGACGTGAAAACGGGAGCTATACTTGCTATGGCGACCTCCTCTCCTTTTGATCTTAACGACCCGTGGGCGCTTGACGACGTATCAAAGGAAATGCTTGCGAACTCGGGATATTCGGAGGATTCGGACGAATATCAGAATATGTCGCGAGACCTTTTGACGTCTATGTGGTCAAACAAGGCGGTGACCGAGAGCTATATTCCGGGTTCTACCTTCAAGATAATCACGTCATCAATGGCACTTGAGGAAAGAGTAGTAAAGCTTACGGATATGCTTCATTGCAGCGGTTCTTCGATAGTTGCCGACAAAACGATACATTGCCATAAAAGAACGGGACACGGAGTTCTTTCCTTTCCAGAGGGACTTCAACAGTCCTGTAACGTATGGTTTATGGAGCTTGGCAAACGAGTCGGAATAGAAAATTATTCAAATTACGTAAAAGCATTCGGATATAAAGAGAAGACGGGTATAGACCTTCCCGGTGAAGGCAACAGTATCTTTACTTCTCAAATGAGCAATCTTGACCTTGCGATATACGCATTCGGTCAGAACTTTAACGTTACTCCCATTCAGCAGATATGCGCGGTTTCTGCAGTTGCGAACGGCGGAAAACTCGTAGAACCGTACCTTGTCGAGCAGATAACCGACGATGCGGGAAATATAATCTATCAGCACGAGACCGTCGTTAAGCGACAGGTGGTAAGCGAGGATATCTGCAAGGTCGTTTCTCAAATGCTTGAGGACGGCGTTTCGGGAAACGGAGGCGCGAAAAACGCATACGTTGCGGGATATCGCGTCGCGGCTAAAACGGGTACTTCCGAGAAAAAGGAACGCGAATGTTCCAGATGTGACAGCACGGCACGTTTTAAACACTATCAATGTAAGAGCTGTTTGCAGACCTTTACAAACGAACAATTAAAAAAGGACGGAAACGGAAATTCAATTAAAGAATGTCCTTTTTGTGATCATAAATCTCTCGATGAGATATTTGAATGTAGCATTTGCGGCTTGAGTGGACTGCGCGATAATTTTCCCGAAAGCCAAGATTTCGTTTGCTCCACCGTTGCGTACGCTCCTGCGGATGACCCCGAAATAGCGATAATCATTATGGTAGATGAGCCGACGAAGGGTGTGCTTTACGGAAGCACCGTCGCGGCACCTTATATAGCTGACGCGCTCAAAAATATTCTTCCTCATATGGGCGTTGAAGCAAAGTACACTCAGGATGAGCTTGACAACATGGCGATAAGCGTCGGAAGCTATCGCGGTTGGAGCGTTTCTGCTGCTAAAAAGAGCATTGAATCACGCGGACTTGAATGTATAGTCGTCGGAAACGCTACCGATAAAAGTATAGTAAAATCACAAACTCCCGCCGCGGGAACTCTTATGGAAAAAGCTTCGGGAAGAGTGGTGATATGCGTCGGAGACGCTTCGCCCGATACGGTGACCGTTCCCGATCTTACGGGATTGCCCGCTGTCGCGGTAAACGCGCGTCTCGCGGGACTTGGACTTAACATTAAAATTGAAGGAACTCCCGCGTATCTTTCGGGTACGTCGGCAGTCGCTTATTCACAATCCGTGCCTAAAGGAACGACAGTGCCTAAGGGAACTGTTATTGTTGTCAATTTTAGAAGCATGGACGGCGACGAAGATCCTGAATACGACAGATAATTAAAATTTGGCGCGGAAGCCTTAACGGAAGTTTAAAGAATTATTCTTTCGGAGGCTGTAATGAAGCTATCTGCGCTATTCGGCAAAGCCGAGCTTGAACTTTCTTCGGAATACGAAGACATTGAAATTAAAAATATCGTTACGGATATTGAAAAAGTCACAAACGGAAGCCTTTACGTATGTATAAAAGGATTGCGGTTCGACGGACATGAGAATATCGGTAACGCGATACGCCGCGGAGCTGTTGTTATAGTTTGCGAGCAAGTGCGTGATGTGTTTGTGGGTGGTGCCGCAATTGTTAAAATTGAGAACACAAGATCTGTTTTAGCTCGTTTGTATAACGCATGGTACGGCGATCCCGCAGGTAAATTGCGGATAGTTGGTGTCACGGGCACTAACGGAAAAACGTCTGTGTGCCGAATACTCGCCTCTGTTTTTGAGGAGGTTGGGTATCGGTGCGCAAGTATCGGGACACTTGGGTGTAGGTCGGTAGGCGGAAGAGCGCTTGAGAACGTAGGAGTTGATCCGCTTTCAAACATGACCACACCCGACCCCGAGGTCCTTTACAGGCTTCTTTACGAGATAGAAAAGGACGGAGCTGAATTCGTTTTTATGGAGGTCAGTTCCCATGCACTCGCTCTTTGCAAGTGCGACGCCATTAAATTTGAAGCCGCTATATTTACGAATCTTACAAGAGATCATCTTGATTTTCATCTTAGCATGGACGAATACTTCAAGGCTAAGAAAAAACTTTTCTCAATGTGTAAAACGGCGATAATAAACGCCGACGACCAATGGGGACAACAACTTTTGAATGACATATCCGTTCGCGCTTTGACTACGTCTTGCGAAGAAAACGGAGATTACATAGCTAAAGAAATAAGCTTCGGAGAGAACGGAAATTGCTCCTATAAGCTTTGCTTTAATAACGGCAGCGTACCCGTAGAGCTTAATATGGGAGGCAGCTTTGCCGTAAATAACACTCTGCAAGCCGCCGCGTTTGCCCTTGATTGCGGTATATCGGCGGATACGGTATCTCTCGCGCTCTCAAAAATAGAGGGAGTAAGCGGAAGAATGGAGTGGGTCAACGTAGAATACGATACGGGATTTTCAGTCGTTATCGACTACGCGCACACTCCCGATGCTCTTGAAAATCTGCTTATAAGCGTTCGTTCCGAAAAAAAGGACGGAAACGTAGTTTTGCTTTTCGGCTGCGGAGGAGACAGAGATAGGGGCAAGAGAAAGCTAATGGGCATAGTTGCCTCTCGGCTTTCGGATCGCGTGATAATTACTTCGGATAACAGCCGAAGCGAAGATAGGGAAGCGATAATTTCGGATATTCTCAAGGGAGTAGACAAGGAAAAAACTTTCGTTGTAATACCCGACAGAAAAGAGGCTATCGAATACGCTGTAAAAAACGCTAGGCGGGGAGACGTTATAATACTCGCCGGTAAGGGTCACGAAAAATATGAAATAGATCAAACGGGCAGACACCCGTTTGACGAGCGAGAGATCGTTCGGAATGCGATATATCGGTATTTTCCGAGATAAGATAAGGTATAATAAGTTTTGAACTTTATGTTCAAAAACGGAAAGGAAGGGCTGAAAAATGAAGATAAACGTAGGTTGCGGTCGTCTTGCTATGGTAGAGGTCGCTCGCGTATGCAACGGAACGCTTTGTACCTTTGGTGGAGACGTAAACGTCGGAGCGTATTTCAACAATCTTTGCACCGACTCGCGCGAAGCAGAACAGGGCTCGTTGTTCATAGCGCTCAGCGGTGAACGCGCGGACGGTCACGATTTCATCGGTTCGGCTCTCTCTTTAGGCGCACAGTGTGTTCTCTGTGAGCGTATTCCCGAATATCTTACCGACTCAAAATACAGCTTTTGCGCGATAGTTGTAGACGATACCGTCAGAGCTCTCGGCGCGCTCGCAAAGGCTTACGATAGCAGAAGCGCACATCAAAAGGTCGCTATTACGGGAAGTGTCGGAAAGACCACGACAAAGGAATTCGTTTCCGCAGTTCTTTCCGAGGGCTTTGCGGTGCATAAGACCGAGGGTAACTATAACAGTAATATCGGTATGCCGCTTTCTATGCTTTCAAGAGCTGATGACACGGAGGTATCGGTTCTTGAAATGGGTATGAGCAATTTTGGAGAGATAGAATATCTCTCAAGAACCGCAAATCCTAACGTTGCTATGGTTACGAATATAGGCTCTTCACATATGGAGAATCTCGGAAGCCGCGAGGGTATCTGCAAAGCAAAAATGGAGATAGTAAAAGGACTTGCGCCCGACGGAATGCTCTTTCTCAACGGCGATGAGCCGCTCTTGCGAGCATACAAGGTGGAGGAACATACGCCTATCTTCGTCGGTATCGATACTGAGTGTGATTTCAGAGCGGTAAATATCCGTTCTATGATATACCATACCGTGTTTGACGTCGAGTATGACGGCAAAACATTAAAGAACATAACCATTCCCGCCATGGGCAAACACAACGTTTACGCGGCGCTTTTCGCGTTTTCGGTAGGTGTTCGTATGGGACTTTCCACAGAGGCGATACTCAGCGGACTTTGCAACTACAAGCCCGTGGGAATGAGACAGAATATATATAATATCGGCGACGTTACTGTCATCGAGGATTGCTATAACGCAAGTCCCGAATCGATGCACGCGGCGATCGGCGTTTTGCGCGACCTTTACCGCGGAAGAGGTATAGGGCGAATGACGGCTTTGCTTGGCGATATGTATGAGCTCGGTACGAGCTCGGAGCTTTTCCACGAACAAGTCGGCAAGGAGTTTGCCGACAACGGAGGAGATCTTCTCTTTACCTTCGGCTCGTCGGCTGACGGTATCGCAAACGGAGCGGTATTCGGCGGAATGGTAAACGAAAAGATATTCCGCAACAATGATATAAAGAACCCCGCGCTCAGTGGAGAAATGCTTCTCCACTCCCTGAAGGCTGGCGATGTGCTTCTCGTTAAGGCAAGCAGAGGAGCGGCTCTTGAACGCGTTCTTACTTATCTTAAACAAAACAGCGACAGACTCTGCCGCGCATAAGACTATTTGAATCGGAGTAGATCAATGCATAAGCTTTTGATTGAATTTATTGCAGTGGGAGTATCGTCGTTAGTATTAACGGCGATACTTTCCCACTTTATCATACCGATACTTCGCGCAAAGAAGGTCGGACAATCGATAAGAGCCGAAGGACCGAAAAGCCATCTCGGCAAGGCTGGAACGCCCACGATGGGCGGAATAATATTTATAATGGCGATACTTATCGTCCTTTTGGGCGTAAGCATATGGTATGCCGTAAACGGAGAGCAGAAGGCGCTCATTCCTTTGGCACTCACTATGGCTCTTGCCGTTTTCAACGGAATGGTCGGCTTTGTCGACGATTACTGTAAGCTTATAAAAAAGCAGAACGAGGGACTCAAGGCTTGGCAGAAGTTTCTTTTGCAGGTAGTTGCCGCCGCGCTTTATCTCGTTATGATGAGAGCGTTCGGCAATCTTGATACTATACTTCACATTCCTTTTACCAATAAATTTGTTGACCTTGGCATAGTTTATTACGCGTTTGCGCTCATTCTTATTGTCGGAATGGTAAACAGCGTGAATCTTACCGACGGTATAGACGGACTTGCGGGTTCGGTAACTCTCGTCGTAGCCGTGTTTTTCGCGTGTGTTGCTTTTATGCACCCGATGCACGAGGGCAACGTTGCGCTTACTCTGAGCGCCGCATCTGTTATCGGCGCGGCGATAGGCTTCCTTATCTACAATCTCAATCCCGCAAAGGTCTTTATGGGAGACACGGGCTCTCTCTTCTTTGGCGGTGTGGTAACGGGAATGGCGTTTATTATCAACGAGCCTATCATTATATTTATTGCGGGCGGTGTTTACGTGTTCGAGACTCTTTCCGTAATGATACAGGTCGGAAGCTTTAAGCTTCGCAACAAGAGAGTTTTTAGAATGTCTCCTATACACCATCATTTCCAAGAAGGCGGTTGGAGCGAAAACAAGATAGTTATAGTTTTTTCGTCAGTAACGGCTTTGTTGTGCGTTCTCGCATGGCTCGGTCTTTAATGCTTGATCATTAATTTTTTAGGAGGTCTCCGGATTTTGAAAGATAAAAAAAGAATTCAAGACGGGGAGCTCCCCGAAAAAGAAACGCCAAAGGCGGTAGTTTCAACAAAAGAAGGTAAGCTTTCAAAGCTCTTTCGAGAGGAAAGAGAAAAGGCGGCACAGCGTCACGCGCAGACCGACGTGATATTTTCAGAGCCTCTCCATCCCGCTCCCGCAGAAGAGCCGAAGCCATTGGTGCGCGGAAGCGTGGATATGTGGTTCTTGCTTATCTCTATGCTCCTCGTCTGCTTTGGAGCGGTCATGTCGTATAGCGCAAGCGCGGTCTATGCGGAGCAAAGATACGACGACTCCACCTACTTTTTGTGGCGTTACGTTATTTTTACCTTGATCGCGGCAGGTATTACCGCTTTGTTCGTGGTATTTGCGCGTCCGTGGCATTGGAGAATATTCGCGGCTCTCGCATACGCGGGAGCGATAGTATTGCTTCTGGTCGTTTTAGTCGTTGGCGGCGGAGACGGCGTTCAGAGATGGATAGACCTCGGATTTATAACCGTTCAGCCCTCGGAGGTAGCAAAGATGGCAACGGTAATGATGCTTGCTCTTTACATGGCGAAATACGAGGATAAGATAGTAACGACTCATAAATTCGGCGGAAACTTTAAATACGGCTTCTTTATGCCGATGATAATTATTGGAATAATATGCGGTCTTATCGCGCTTGAGCTTCACATATCGGGACTTATGATAGTGGGAATGCTCGGCGTTGCCGTAATGTTCCTTGGCGGAACGAGAATAAGATATCTTGCGATGTTCATAGGAATTATTGCCGTGGCAGGCGTTTTGCTTATCGCCGTTTCAAGCTACGCGCAGGAGCGTGTCGATATCTGGCTTAAGCTCGAAGAGCTTGACCCTAGAGGAGAGGCGTGGCAGACCTTACAGGGGCTTTACGCAATAGGCTCGGGAAGCTTTTTCGGACTCGGACTCGGAAGCAGCCGACAGAAATTCGGTTACGTTTCTCAGCCGCAGAACGACTTTATTTTTACCATCATTTGCGAGGAGCTTGGATTCCTCGGCGCGTTTATACTGATACTTCTTTTTGCGCTTTTGGTATGGAGAGGCATAATCATCGGACAAAGAGCTCCCGATAAATTTTGTGCCCTGACCGTTTGGGGACTTACATTTAAGATTGCGCTTCAGGTAGCGATGAACATAGCGGTCGTAACCAACTCGATGCCCAATACTGGAATCTCTCTCCCGTTTTTCAGCTCGGGCGGTTCGGCGCTTATATTACAGATATTCGAGGTCGGAATAATTCTCTCGATCTCACGCTTTTCAACACAGAAAAAATAACTTGGAGGAAAGAGAATGGCTTTAAGAGTTCTTCTTACAGGCGGCGGTACGGGCGGACATATCAATCCCGCGCTTGCGATAGCTGATATTATAAAAATGAACGTTCCCGACGCGCAGATAGCGTTCGTCGGAACAGAAAAGGGACTTGAGAACCGTCTCATTCCAAAGGAAAATTATAAGCTTTATCATATAGAGATACAGGGAATAAGACGCTCTCTTTCGCTCTCAAACGTAAAGACCGCGTACCTTGTGCTCACTTCTCCCTCAAAGGCTAAAAAAATAATCAAGGAATATAAGCCCGATATCGTTATCGGAACGGGCGGATACGTTTGTTGGCCCTTGCTTAAGGCGGCATCGTCGATGGGAGTTCCCACTATGGTGCATGAGTCGAATGCGCTTCCGGGAGTTGCCGTAAGACAGCTTCAGAACAAGGTAGACGTTATACTCACTAACTTTAAGGCGACAGAAGAGCTTTTGGATACAGACAAGAGAATCGTAAACGTAGGAAATCCTTTGCGCAAGAGCTATTCTACCGTAGACCGCGAAGAAGCGAGAAAGAAACTCGGTATAGACTCTTCGAAATTCGTTATCCTTTCATTTGGCGGAAGTCTTGGCGCGCCTCGTATAAACGAGGCGGCGGTCGATGTAATGAGAAACTTTTCGGCTAAAAATGAGGACGTTATACACTATCATTCGGGCGGAAGCCGCGGATATGAGAACGCTATGCGTCTTTTTGTAGGCTACGGACTTGAAAAAGAGCCGAGTCTCGTTTTAAAGGATTATATCTACGATATGCCTCTGTATATGGCGGCGGCAGACCTTGTGATATGCCGCGCGGGAGCTATGACTCTTACCGAGATAGCGATGATGAAAAAGGCGGCTATACTTATACCGTCTCCGAACGTTGCGGACAATCATCAGTATAAAAACGCGAAGGTCCTTGCCGACGCGGGTGCTGCTATGCTTATAGAAGAAAATGATCTTACAGAGGATAGTATAACCGCAGCCGTAGAGCAGCTTTACTCCGATAAAGAAGCAAGGGAAAAAATGGAGGACTCGGTATCGGTATTTTGTAATCGCGATGCAGGAAAACTTATATACGAGGAAATGAATCTTTTGCTTTCGATAAACGAAAAGATAATAAAGAACGATTAAGGACTGTTAAAATATTCGCGATAGCGAGGGAAGGAGAAAGAAATGCGTTCAAAAAAAGCGCCGCGTTTTGAGATAGAAGTCGACGTCAGAGCCTTTCTGTTGCTTTTGTTAACGGTATTTATGTGCGCGGTTTTCGTATTTACTTCTTTTCTCTTTGTGCGCAGTCTTTTCGGAATACGTCATTTTGAGGTCGTGGGAATAACCACCTACGAATATACCGATATCGTAAACGCGTCCTCGCTAAAAAGAGGAGATAAGCTTTATTCGATAGATAAAGAGACGGCACAGGCAAGGATACTTGAGGCGTGTCCGTATCTTGAGTCGGTAAAGATAACGGCAATATTTCCAAACACGGTGAGATTTTCTCTTGAGGAAAAAAGTCCCTCGTGGTATATCGATATAGCGGGAGATTATTACGTTCTTGATTCCGATATGAAGGTCATGAACGAAACGTCGTCAAAAGAGAGGATATCCGCTTTCGGAGCTTGTGAACTCGTGCTTCCGAATATCAAAAGCGCGATACGAGGAAGTGTACCGGAATTTGGAGAAAACGAGCAGGAGATACGCAAAACGCTTGAGATAATTCAAACAGTCAGACAGAACACCTTTAAAGCCCGTATAACGAGGCTTGACCTAACGAGCCGTTTTGAAATATATATGACGGTCGACGGCGTATATGATGTGTATATGGGTGATATGTCAAACCTTGAGGCAAAGCTTGAAACGGTCGAGCAAATAGTTTCATCGGAGGAGGTAAAGGACTATGCGGGCGGAGAGATAAACGCATCAAATCCCGCGGCGGTGTCCTTTAAGCCGATATATAAACAAGGATAACAGAAAGGAAGATAAAAATGGCAGAAGTTGCAATTACAGAAATGAATTTTGAGAGTGAGGTAATAAGCTCCGATAAGCCCGTGATACTTGATTTTTGGGCTACGTGGTGCGGACCTTGCCGTATGATAGCTCCCGTACTTGAGGAGATAGACAGGGAATACTCGGACAAGATAAAGATATGCAAGGTAAACGTTGACGAAGTACCATCACTTGCTATGAAATATAATATAGCAAGTATTCCGACTCTCCTTCTTGTGAAGGACGGAGAGGTAGTCGAGACGCTTATCGGCTACCGTCCGAAAAGTCAGCTTGAGGGAGACCTCCGCGCAAACGGAATAATATGAATTGATATGATAACAAAAAGACCCCTCGCAAGTCGTTTTTTTCGACTTGCGAGGGGGTCTTTTTTAGATGGGCGAAAAAATTTGTAAAATAATCATTAAAATTTTGAAAAAACTATTGAAAAATATTAAAAAATATAGTATTATATTAATATGATATTATTTTAGGAGCGCGTATTATGCGCGGACGTTGAAAAATACGTAGGAGGATTGTACGAATGACTTTTGAACACGATAATAGCGAAGAACGTATTGTTAATATTAAGGTGATCGGTGTAGGCGGCGGCGGAAATAACGCCGTTAACCGCATGATCGCTTCGGGAGTTCGCGGAGCGGATTTCGTAGTAATAAACACAGACCGTCAGGCGTTGAAGAATTCAATGGCTGAAACGCAGGTCGTTATTGGTGAAAAGATCACCAAGGGATTCGGCGCGGGAGCCAACCCCAGCATCGGAGCAAGAGCGGCTGAGGAGTCTATCGACGAGATCAAGGCAGTCCTTGCGGGAACAGATATGGTATTTATAACCGCAGGTATGGGCGGAGGAACGGGAACAGGTGCAGCTCCCGTTGTTGCAAGAGTAGCTCAGGAGATGAAGATACTCACCATCGGTGTCGTTACCACTCCTTTCGCTTTCGAGGGTAAGCGCAGAATGGATCAGGCAAACGAGGGTATCGCGGAGTTCAGCCAGTACGTTGACTCTCTCGTTGTTATTCCTAACGAAAGACTTAAGCTCGTATCCGATACGAGAATCACTCTCTTCAACGCGTTCTCGGTAGCAGACGACGTTTTGCGCCGCGCGGTACAGAGTATTTCCGAGCTTATCAACGTTGAAGGCTTTATCAACCTTGACTTTGCTGACGTATCCTCTATCATGACCGCATCGGGCAGAGCTCATATGGGTCTTGGAAACGCAAGCGGCAAGGATAAGGCAGAGGCAGCCGCAAAAGAGGCTATCGCAAGTCCCTTGCTTGAGACCTCTATCAAGGGCGCTACGGGCGTTATCCTCAGCATTACCGCTTCTCCCGACGTAGGACTTGAGGATATTGATACCGCTTGTTCAATGCTTACCAACGAGTGCAATCCCGCCGCAAGTATCATTTGGGGTGTCGCTTTTGACGGAGAGCTTGAGGATGAGATCCGCATAACGATTATCGCAACGAACTTTACTGATTCCAACGTTGCCGCTCCCAAGAAGGAAGAGGGATCGGAAGCAGAAGAGGGCGCTGAGGCAGAAGCTCCCAAGAAGTCGGGTGATAAATGGGATAGCTTCCTTGACGATATGTTTGGTGCATAATTGATCATAAAAAAGAATTGCCGCCTGCTAAACGGAACGTATCCGCGTCGGGCGGCATTTTTAAAAAAACTTTTGTCGAAAAAACGAAAAAATTCAAAAAAACTATTGCAAAAATAAAGAAAATATATTATCATATATATGAGAAATAAAGTGCGAGCCGAGAGAACTCGGAGCACGTTTTTAGGAGGAATAAAAAATGACGTTTGCGCAAGCAGAAGCTAATGAATTTGGCATAAAAATAAGGGTACTCGGTATCGGAGGCGGAGGAAACAACGCCGTTAACCGTATGATCACGGAAAATTTGCAGGGCGTTGAGTTCGTAGCGGTCAACACCGACCAACAGGCTCTTAAAAAATCGGTAGCCGCTAACAAAATAGCTATCGGTGAAAAGATAACTAACGGATTTGGCGCGGGCGCTAACGTTGAGATCGGTAAGAGAGCTGCGGAGGAAGCGGCTTCCGATATCAAGAGCGCGCTTGTCGGCGCAGACCTCGTATTTATAACCGCAGGTATGGGCGGCGGAACGGGAACGGGAGCAGCTCCTGTCGTTGCAAAGATCGCTCAGGAAATGGGTATTTTGACTGTCGGCGTCGTAACCACTCCCTTTGGATTTGAGGGTAAGCTCAAAATGGATCGCGCGAGAAGCGGTATCGAGGAGCTCGGTCAGTACGTTGACTCTTTAGTAGTTATTCCTAACGAAAGACTCAAGATGGTATCTGACACAAGAATAACGCTTATCAATGCGTTCTCTCAGGCGGACGAGATACTTCTCCGCGGTGTTCAGAGTATCTCCGACCTTATAAATAAGGCTGGCTTTATAAACATCGACTTTGCGGATATCCGTTCCGTACTTGAAAATTCGGGCGTTGCTTACATGGGTGTAGGACGCGCGAAGGGCAAGGATAAGGCTCAGACTGCGGCAACTATGGCTATCTCCAGTCCGCTTATCGAAACCTCTATCAAGGGCGCAAAGGGCGTTATCGTCAGCATTTCCGCTTCTGTCAACGTTGGACTTGAGGACGTTGATCTCGCTTGTACCATGATCACCAACGAGTGCAATCCTAACGCAAGCGTTATCTGGGGTGTTAACTTTGACGAGACCCTTGACGACGAAATGAAGATCACGCTCATCGCTGCAGGATTTGATAAGGATGGCGACGTTGCGGAAGAAAAGGCAGAAGAGGAAGTTGAGGAAAAGAAGGACGATCTCGACGATATCTTCTCTGGTATGTTTAACTGATATTAATATTAGGACGCGTTCGAGAACTTTCTTTTAAGAAAGTTCTTGAACTCTCAAATAACTTCTTAAAAAGAAGTTTTAAATTTATCCCATTTTGTTTTACATTAATTAATTGAATAAAACGGACAGTCGAGGACGCCTGTCCCTACAAGTTATGAAGAAAATCGTTTGTATATACCTCGCCACATGGCGACGGAGAAACGATCAAATTTCATTTAAATATGTAGGGACAGGCGTCCTCGACTGTCCGTAACGAACGTATTAAACTCAACAAAAGCGGGAGAATATTATCCTCCCGCTAAATTTAATATAACAAACTATTCAACTACCGCAAATGAACGAAACTGAACCTCTCCGTCCTTTACGAAAGCCACGGCTTCTTCACCCGAATGGATATGACCGTCAAGGAGTGCCGTGGAAAGCGAGTCTTCGACTTCGCGCACGACCGCGCGGCGCAAAGGACGCGCGCCATATTCGGCGTGTTCTCCCTTTGCGAGTAAAAGCTCATTTACAGACGGGTCGAACGAAAGCGATATTCCAAGACCTTTTGCGCGCTTTGAAACGTCGTTTAGCATTATATTCACTATTTGCGAAAGGTCATCGCGCGACAGAGGATTAAAGATTATTATTTCGTCCACACGGTTTAAAAATTCGGGTCGGAACTGTTCACGCAGAGCCTCTTTCATTCGCTCCTGCGTATCGTTACGCGCCGTTTCGCTTCCCGAGGCAAAGCCGAGGATACGCGAGGATACGCCCTTGTTCGCGCCGAGATTCGACGTCATGATTATTACAGTGTTTCCGAAAGTCACACGTCTGCCCGCGGAATCGGTCAGCACTCCGTCCTCAAGTATCTGCAAAAGAAGATTGAATATATCGGGGTGCGCTTTTTCTATCTCGTCAAAAAGAAGTATCGAATAGGGGTGTCTGCGAACCTTTTCGGTAAGCAGTCCGCCTTCCCCGTAGCCGACGTAACCTGGGGGTGAGCCTATAAGCTTTGACACACTGTGCTTTTCCATGTATTCTGACATATCAAAGCGGATAAGCGTATCCGCGCTTTTGAAAAGCGATATCGCAAGCGCGCGGCAAAGCTCACTTTTTCCAACTCCCGTCTGACCGATAAATATAAACGAGCCGATAGGGCGTTCTGGCTTTTTAAGTCCTATTCGTCCTCTTCTGATAGCGCGGCAGAGCGAGTCTATAGCTTCGTCCTGACCGACGATAGACTTTTTCAGATCCTCGGAAAGTGTTTTAAGACAAAGGTCGTCGGAGTTGTGCCTTGCGTGTACGGGAATACCGGTTCGCTCCTTCACGACTGCCGCGATATCATCTGCGGTAACGAAGAGAGGACGTGACGTATCGTTTTCGCTTTTGATAATAGAAAGTTTTTTTGAAACGTCAGCCGCTTTGTCGCGAAGAAGGGCGGCGCGCTCAAAGTCTTGCTCGGTAATGGCAAGTTCCTTGTCCTCGGTCAAAAGCTTGTATTCCTCCTCAAGCTTTTTCTGTTCGGGAGAAGAATTTGCGTTTTCAAGCTTTACCCGCGCTGCCGCCTCGTCGACAAGGTCGATAGCCTTGTCGGGCAGATATCTGTCGGTTATATATCTTACCGAAAGCGTAACCGCGGCTCGTATGGCTTCGTCGGTTATCGAAAGGGAATGGTGCGCTTCATAGCGGTCGCGCAGACCGAAAAGTATGCGCTCTGCTTCGAGAGGAGTCGCTTCGTTTACGATTATAGACTGAAATCTTCTCTCAAGCGCGGCATCCTTTTCAATATGCGCGCGGTATTCCGAAATAGTCGTCGCGCCTATCATTCGAAGTTCTCCGCGGGCAAGCGCGGGTTTGAGGATATTTGCCGCGTCGACCGCACCCTCGGCTGCTCCCGCGCCGATTATCATGTGAAGCTCGTCGATAAAAAGGATTATATCGGGATTTTTTGCAGCCTCGTCTATGACCGATTTCATTCTTTCTTCAAATTCACCGCGATATTTCGCACCCGCAAGCATAGAAGAGATGTCGAGCGTAATTATCCTTTTGTTTGAGAGAGTATCGGGAACGCTTCCTTCGGATATTCTTCTGGCAAGACCTTCAACGACCGCAGTCTTTCCGACACCGGGCTCACCGATAAGACAAGGATTGTTTTTCGTTCGTCGTGAGAGAATACATATCATTCGCTCGGTCTCGGTATCTCTGCCTATTACGGGGTCTATTCCTCCGTTTTTCGCGATGGCGGTAAGGTCATTTCCGTATGATGTCATAGTTGGCGCACCCTTTATTTTGGGCTTGTCGTCGTTTTTCTTTTGTTCAGAACCTCTCGATTTATCTCCTGTCGCGCTCATAAAAGCCGCAAGGTCGCTTTTTAGTTCGGAGGCTGGGATACCTGCCGATTCGATAAGCTTTACGCCAACGCAGTCGCGCTCATTAAGGAGTGCGGAGAGGATATGCTCCGTTCCGATATAGCGGTTTCCCCCTCTTTGAGCCTCGATAGCGCAGGATTCGATTATTTTTTTTGCTCGCGGTGTCATGTCGGCGGGAGTGACATCGCTAAAAGAACCCATTCCCGCTATCTCAATTATACTTCTTCGTAGTTTTTCGGGCTCTGCGCCCCGCGCCGCGAGCATTCGCGCGGAAATGCTTCCGCGCTCGGAGGCGAGTCCCAATAGCAAATGCTCCGAGCCGATATAGCTATGCCCCATTTCCTTTGCGGAGGTGAGCGCATATTTAAGCGCGTTTTGCGCCTTTTGAGTGAATTTTTCTGACATGTAAGGCTTCTTCCTTTCAACGATTTTTATTTGATTATTGACGTATTTTAACGAGTTTAACGAGCGGTATGTAAGATTGGATAATAAAAGTAAATTGCGGTTTGTCGAGCAGGTTTGAAATATTGAAATGGCGAGATTAAAAGTGAACGATTAGAGCCAGAGGCTTCTCCAGCGGAGAAGCTGTCACCGAAGGTGACTGATGAGGAGAGCAAATCAAGTACAACTATAAAATGATCTCCTCATCCGTCTTTTGCTTCGCAAAATCCACCCAATGTCCGACTTGTCGGACTTGGCTGTTGCTTGCAACAAGATTCTCACGCTGGAGAAAGGCTATTGGTGCGAATCGTTTCATTTGTGCTTTGCCATTTTGTTAAATCAAACTCCCCGACAAATCAAAATTTGAAAAATATTTTTACTCTGTTCTTCCTTGAAGTGTCGTATCGGTTTTCTCCGCGCTATCGGTATTTGAATAATCGCGGAGAATACGATTCCACGTTGTAAGGTCGACCTTGCCCGTTATGGGCAGACGGGAGAGTCTTTGAAATCTTCTCACGTTTTCGGCGGTCGATTCGTCATAAATGCCCGTGGCTTCGTAAAATTCAAGCACATCTAAAACCGAGGTAAGTTCCGCCAAAATAAGCTGAAGAATTGATACGGTTATAGATTCTTCACCAAGATCGATAACGTAGTCTCTTGGTGCTTTCGGAAAAACGTCGAGAGTTTGACGGCGGTCGGTCTTTTCTATTGCCGCAATATAGGCGGCAAAAAGAGTGTCAAAGGTGAACTTATCTGCGCGACCCGTGGGAGAGAGCGCATAGAGACTTTGAAAAGCCTTTAACGACTCCTCTGTCGCTGTGTCAAATATTCCATCGATGGGTGGACGGGGTATGCTCGCATTTTCGTATGACAGCCGCCGCAGATATCTTTGTATATTTCTCGTTGCCGTGTCTTTCGTTAAAGCTTCCATAATTAAGACAAGCCTCCTTACATTCCTACTTCGTATCCTGGGTATTGACCTTCATTCAGTCGTGAGCCGAGATAAAGGTCTCTGTAAAGTGTAGTTATCTCATTCCAAGTGTTTGCCGCTACCGTGCCGTTTTGTGTTATGCCTTGCAGAGCTTGAAAAGCAAGGACGGCATTCTGCGTTTGCGTTCCGAAATAGCCTGTTACTTGAATTGTTGGTATCTGCGGATAAAACTCGGCTATAAAATTGAGATATTCCTGCAATAGCCGTACTGTGTCGGACTCCGAGCCAAGTCGCAGAGGAACGCCGGGATAGGGCAGAACAACGCCCTCTGTATATTTAAATGGAATAGTCTCGAGAAAACCGAGATAAGTCCTGTAAAGAACGTCCCAAGTAGCGATATCGACTTCACCCGTAATGGGCAAGTCAAATGTCTCCTGAAAGGCTCTTACTGCCGATTCTGTCGCAGGACCGTAAAAACCATCGAGAGCTATTTCGGGTATACTGTCGTAGAAAAGCGAGAGATAGGCAAGAAGATATTGAATGTTTCGCACTTGGTCGCCGCTCTCACCGGGGCGCGCCGATTCGTCGTACTGGTCGGTGACCTCTTCAAGAGTTACACCCTCGGAATTCAGCTCGTTAAGTCTTTTTACTGCGTTGTAGAGGAACTGTATCCTATACCACGTATCTCTGCCGACGATACCGTCGGGAGTAAGCGAAAAGACCTCTTGAAAGCGTCGTACTGCCGCTTCTGTGTCAAATGAGAACACACCGTCGGGAATAGCTATTTTTGGGATAGACGGATAGTTGTCGGATATGCGGTTTAGGCGTATCTGAATCTGACGCACATCGTCTCCCGCGCTTCCAAGACGAAGCGGACGCTCGGGAACACTTGCAGTTACGTTTTCAACGGGAACGTTTGTTCTTATGTTTATGTCGTCGCCATAGTAATATTGAAGTATCTCGTAAGGAGTATAGCCTTGCTCCGCAAGAGAGACCGTACCCCATTGAGAAAGACCGCTACAAGTTACCTCAACACCGTCGCAATAGGCGGTGAAGAGCGGCTCGACAGAGCCTTGTCTGACAACGTAGCTGTTAAAGATCTCTCCTACTATCTCGCTGATGTTCTCAAAAAAATCTCGCCCGTTTACGAAGGATTGGTCAAAGGCGGTGGAATTGGTTATGTCAAAATCGTATCCTCGCGTTCTGTAATATTCGGTGTAGATGCGGTTGAGAACAAAGGATATCTGCGCGTAAATATTTGCGCGGATAGCGTTTTCGGGCCACGTTGGATATATCTCGCTTGAGGCGACGTTCGTGATGTAATCGATAAAGGGAACGGTGACGTTCGGTGCTTGAGCGTTTGGAGCGCCGAGATGAACGGTCACATATTCGGGGATTATTGGAAGCCGCGCGTCCATAATTACCTCCTCAAGTTTTCGCCCTCGATAAGAGGTATCATTATCGCGGGCTGGATAGAGATGATCGAAGAAAAAACGGGAACGTTTGAGAGGTGCAGAGGGACGTAGCCGTCGGCGAAAACGTCTACGCTGTAAGTGGCGTAAGGCTTTTGCGCGTTTGGCGTTTCGGAGTTGCTTTTAGGCGGGGCGGGGAGGGAGATGCGCTCGGTAAGACCATCGGAATTTGTTGAGAGCGAATATAAGACGTTTTCGTTTGCGCTCTCATTTCCTCGCACAGTTACCGCCGCGTTTTCAAGAGGTATCGCGCCAAGGGCGGTCGTTACTCTTACGGTGAGATATCCGATCTCGGATAAAGCGTTATTGCCGTTCATTGAAGATCTCCTTTCGGGCGGAAATAGACTTCCGCACTCTATGTCAATATATGCGGCACGTTGGCTTTTGGATATTGATCTGTTAAATGATTAAAAATTAAAAAAATTGCGGTTTATCGGGGACGCGTTCGACCCTTTCTTGAAAGAAAGGGTCGAGCCCCAAAGAACTTCCTAAAAGAAGTTTTAAAATAGCCATAACGGCTATGCAAAACCTTATTTTTGAAAATTTTTGAGGGGTCAAGGGGAACTTTTTCTAAAAAGTTCCCCTTGCGCGTTCCCGACAAATCAAAATTTGAAGCTAACCATATGGGCTTAAAAAACACACATTTTGTATTGTTTTCTTTTAAATCCTTAAAACCTTGCAAGTTCTTCGACGGCGTTTGTTTTACAAATTTCTTTTGCGTGTTCGGATACGTAAGAGCGCGTTGCTTCTTCGTTTTCCGCAGTTCCGTATTCGGAGATGAACGAAAATTCATCAAGCGGAAGATATGCGCAGGGCTCAAGGTCGGACAAAAACAGATAAGAGCGTTTGTCCTCACCGACGTAAGCATCGCTCTCACCGTCGTATCCCATATTTACGAGCCGACGGCAAACGTTTATTAAATTACTTATGTTTTCAAACGCAAACGCGCCGACCCGTCCATCGTTGCGTTCTTTTTTTATTTTCTTTGGCGGTAATTGATTTATAACGGGCTCTATTTCGGGTAGTTCGCTCTGTTCTCCCTTTTCCGAATCGTAAAGGCATGACAGGCGTGTAACGAACATTTCACAGCCTCCGCATCTTGAAGGGTAGAGTTGAACGAGAACTCTGTGTCCGTCGGTGTCAAAGCCGATAGAGCGTTTTGCGCGGCTCAAAATGTCCCAGAACATTCGTTTCGTTTCTGTATTTGAATAATCAAGCGAAGAAGTGTCAAGATCGAAGCTCTTGAGGTCATCTGCGCTAAGCATGACCTTGATCTTACTGTCGCTTATCATGATGATCTCCATAAGTGTCCTCACTTTCTAAATGCGTTCTATATTATCCATTATAATCGCAAGAGCGTGTTTTGTGTACCCCTAAAATAATGGAAAAAAGCAAATAAGTAAGAGACACAGAAATTTTGGTTGACGATTGGCGTTAAAAATGTTATAATATTTATAATGGTGAAAAATATCGAAAGGAGACGCTATGATACGGTACAATACGGACAGATGCACTATTGAAATATCGGTGCGCTCACTTTGTGAAATAGCGCTGAAAAGCGGAGATCTTGGCGTTTCCGCGCCCGACTATCGCGCTATGGCGGACGGAGCGAAGATACACAGAAAGCTTCAGAGCGAGGCGGGCGGATATTATAATCCCGAGGTCGAGCTGTCATGCACGACTCTTCTTGACGGCGTTTATTACACCGTAAACGGAAGAGCTGACGGAGTTATACGCACACAGAACGGAATTATTGTTGACGAGATAAAGTGCGTAAAGGGAAGTTATTTTTCCGAGCCTCCGCGCGAGATCTTTCTGGCGCAGATGAAATGCTACGCGCATTTCCTTTGCGTTCGCGACGAGCTTTCCACGATAGACGGAAGAATAACCTATTATAATATAGACACGGGCAAGACCAAATATTTCAAATATCATTTTACTTCGTCGGAGCTTAATGAGTTTTTCGTGTCGCTCCTCCAAAAAATAAAACGCCGCGCTCTGCTTTGCATAAAGAGAGAGACCGAGGTATTACCAAAAGCGAAGAACGCAGTTTTTCCTTACAAGGAGCTTCGCGAGGGTCAGGAAATGATGATAAGAGAGAGCTATCGCGCAATAAAGCGAGGAAAGCGGCTCTTTATAGAAGCGCCTACGGGTACGGGAAAGACAATATCGGCGCTCTTTCCCGCGGTACGCGCTTTAGGCGACGGAAAAGCGGACAAGATATTTTACCTTACGGCAAAGGCAAGTACGAGAAGAGAAGCCTATCGCGCCGCGTCCGACATATATAAGGCGGGTACACCTTTACGTACCGTCGTTATAACCGCAAAAGATCAGCTTTGTACTTGCCGTGCAAAGCAATTTGGCGGCGGTGCGAAAAATTATTGCAACGGTTGCGACTGTGAAAACGCAAACGGATATTACGACAGAGTAGAGAACGCTATCTTCGAGCTTATCGAGAGCGGAAACGGATATCCGCGCAATCTTATTTGCGAGGTGGCAAAAAAGCACCGCGTGTGCGCGTATGAGCTCTCACTCGACCTCTCGGAGCTTTGCGACATAATAATTTGCGATTACAACTACGCCTTTGACCCCACCGTGTATTACCGAAGATATTTTTCGGAGAGGCGCGGGGAAGAGTATATCTTTCTTATCGACGAGGCGCACAACCTCGTCGACAGAGCAAGAGAGATGTATTCGGCAAAGCTAAACCGAAGCGCGTTTGAAGATGCTATCCTGCTTTTTGACGAGGATGAGAGCGAGCCTATTTCCTATTGCGAGAGCGCGATAAAGGCATTTTCTTCTATGAGAAATCTTTGCAAAGAGGAGCTTGTACGCGACGCTGACGGACAGGAGCGCGGATTTTTCGTAGCAAGAGAGCCTATTTCATCGTTCAACGATGCTATGGAGCTTTTCAAAAAGAAAAGTGAGCTTTGGATAAAAAAGCATCGCGAGCATCCGTCTGCCGACGCATTTGATTTTCTCGTTTCGAACGTTCGAAAATTTTTGCTCATAAGCGAATATTTTGATAAAGGATTCCTTACATACGTTCAGATATTTGGCGGAGATATTTCGGTCGAGACCTGTTGCCTTGACCCGTCTCCTATAATGAACTCGCTTTTGAACAGAGCAAAAGCTTCTATTCTATTTTCGGCAACGCTGACTCCCACCGATTATTTCTGCGACGTTCTCGGCGGAGGAAAGAGGGCGGAGACTATCTCTCTGCCGTCTCCGTTTGACAAGGAAAATCTTTGCATAGCAGTTGCCGACTACGTCAGCACTCGCTATGATGAGAGAAGGAAGAACACCGCGCAATTTGCCTCAATTCTCGCGGCATCGGTGATTTCAAAAAAGGGAAATTATATCGCGTATTTTCCGTCGTACGACTGCTTGGACGAGGTGCATAAAATATTCAAGCGTAAGTATCCGAAGGTGGAGACCGTCGTTCAGCAGAGAAATATGACATTTAAGGAAAAAGAGGACTTTCTCGCGGCTTTCAAAAATGACGAGGGGCATCTTCGCATAGGCTTTTGCGTTCTTGGCGGCGCGTTCGCTGAGGGAGTTGACCTGCCAGGAAGTCGACTTATTGGCGCTATCATATTCGGTGTAGGACTGCCGGGTCTTTCAAATGAAAGAAATATGATACGCGATCACGTTGACCCCGAGGGGATAGAGGGATACGATTATGCGTATACTTATCCGGGTATGAACAACGTGCTTCAGGCGGCGGGAAGAGTTATACGAAGAGACGACGACAAGGGTATAGTCGTACTTGCCGATGACAGATACGCAACGCCGAAATACAGAGAGCTTTTCCCTGAACATTGGGATAATATCAGGTACGCGGGCGATTCAAGATCTCTTTGCGAGATCATAAGGAGATTTTGGAACAGCGAAAATTAATGTGAATATTTTGTTAATAATTCAAAGAGAAACAAAAAATTTCTTGATTTTTTCTTTCGCACATGATAAAATATTAAGGATATTGTATTGACACATAGCTTGCTAAGGAGGCAAAAATGAATTATTTGCAGATGAACAAGGCTGAACTTGAGGCAGAAAAGGCTTCACTTGAGAAGGAATATGCCGAAATAAAGTCGCTTGGACTTTCACTCGACCTTTCCCGCGGTAAACCCGGAAAAGCTCAGCTTGATATTATGACCGATATGCTTACCTGCATTTCAAAGGCAGAGGATTGCTTTGCGGAGAACGGAACGGACTGCCGTAACTACGGAATACTTGACGGTATTCCCGAAGCAAAGAAGCTCTTTTCTGACCTTTTGAATATTCCCGAAAAGAATATAATAGTAGGCGGTAACTCGTCGCTTAACCTCATGTACGACTCAGTAGCCCGCGCTATGCTTTATGGCGTTGTCGGAGGGACGCGTCCTTGGGGCAAGGAGGATAAGATAAAGTTTATCTGTCCCGCACCCGGATACGACCGCCATTTCGCTATCTGCGAGTCTCTCGGCATCGAAATGATACCCGTTGAGATATCCTCGTACGGACCCGATATGGATACAGTTGAAAAGCTTGTTGCCTCCGACGCGTCCATCAAGGGTATGTGGTGCTGCCCGAAGTACTCTAATCCCGACGGATTTACCTATTCGGACGATGCCGTACGCCGTCTTGCTTCGATGAAGACCGCCGCGCCCGATTTCCGTATATTCTGGGATAACGCGTACGCTGTACATGAGCTTTACGCTGAGGGCGGAGACGTTCTTCTCGATATATTTGAGGAGTGCCGTAAGAGTGGCAACGAGGACAGAGTATTCTGTTTTGCTTCTACGTCAAAGATCTCGTTCCCAGGCGCAGGCGTTGCTATAATGGCGGCATCGGAGAATAACCTTGCACAGATAAAGCCTATCATGGGAATTCAGACCATCGGTCACGATAAGATAAACCAAATACGTCACGTGAAATATTACGGCAACGCAGAGAATATCCACAAGCATATGTTAAAGCTTGCCGAGGTCATTCGTCCGAAGTTCGAGATAGTTGAACGAATCCTTTCGTCGTCTCTCGCTGACACGGGTGTCGCAAAGTGGAACGCTCCCAAGGGCGGATATTTTGTAAGCCTTTATACCATGGACGGTTGCGCAAAGAGAGCTTACACGCTTTGCAGTGAGGCTGGCGTGGTTCTTACAAAGGTGGGCGCTACCTATCCTTACGGAAAAGACCCTCACGACAGCAATATCCGTATAGCTCCGACCTTCCCCTCAAACGAGGATCTTGAAAAGGCGATGAAGGTGCTCGTAGTTTGCGTAAGACTCGCGGCTGTCGAAAAATTGCTTCAAAAATAATTCAAAGGCTTCCGTTTTGGAAGCCTTTTTGAATAACGGAGATACAAATGAAAAAAACACAAAGAAGTGAAAATCCGTACGAATATACGGACACTAACAAGAGATATTATACTTATGACTATTATCTTCGCAAGACCTTTGGAGAAAAGGTGGCAAAGATACCTCTTGACGCGGGATTTACTTGCCCGAACATTGACGGCAGATGCTCTGTGGGCGGTTGCATATATTGCTCGGGCAGAGGAAGCGGAGATTTTGCCGAAAGTCCGCTTTTGCCAATAGAGGAGCAATACCGTATCACTCGCGAAAAACTTTCGTCAAAGTGGAATACGGGGAAGTGTATTCCTTATTTTCAAGCGCACACTAACACTTACGCGCCGATAGAAAGACTTCGCGACCTTTTCGAACGAGCCATGGCTCTTGACGGCGCGGTAGGTCTTAATATCGCCACGCGCGCCGACTGTTTGCCGAAAGATGTGTGCGAATATCTTGCCGACATAGCGGAGCGTACCGCTCTTACCGTCGAGCTTGGACTTCAAACGGCGAACGACAATATTGCAAAGAAAATAAACCGAGGACACAGCTTTTCGGATTTTCTTGACGGGTATATTCGTTTAAGAGAGGCGTCGAGAAAAATAAATATCTGTGTGCATATCATTTTCGGACTTCCCGCCGAGGACAGAGAAATGATGCTTGATACCGTAAGAAAGGTTGCGGCTCTTCGTCCCGACCAAGTAAAGATACATCTTTTGCACGTTTTACGCGGAACGAAGATGGCAGAGCTTTACGAGAGCGGGGAATACGAGCCTCTCGAAAAAGAGGAATACGTTGCCTTGGTAGCCGACGCAATAGAGCTTTTGCCGCCCGATACGGTCGTAGCGAGAGTTACGGGAGACGGCATGGCGGAAGAGCTTTTAGCTCCCGAATGGAGCAAGAAAAAGGTGTCGGTGATAAATGATATAGACAAAATTCTGTATCAAAGGAATAGTTGGCAAGGGAAATTTTATCAAAAATAGACTTTTTGTGAATATTTTAGCAGTTTTATATTGACGGAAAGCCTATTTTTTGGTATAATATATCCGTATGTTTTTTGCGGTTATAAAGTTGGAACTTAAAAAACCGTAAATACATTTTTTTTAGGAGGAATTTCAATATGAAATTCTATTGTGAAGACAAGGAAGTTGTCTTACAAGAGCTGAATAGCTCAACTGAAGGTCTTTCTTCTGACGAAGCTGCGCGAAGACTGGAACAGAATGGTAAGAATGCGCTTGCGGCGGCAAAGCCGAAATCTTTGATAAGAAGATTTTTCGAACAGCTTGCCGACCCGATGACTATCATTCTTCTCGTTGCGGCTGCTGTGAGCGGAGGACTTGCCGTTTATGAATCTATCATGCATCCCGGAGAGGGAGAGGGATTCACCGACGTTATCATCATTCTTGCGGTCGTTCTTATAAACGCTGTTCTTGGCGTTTATCAGGAAAGTAAGGCAGAAAAAGCTATTGAAGCCCTGCAAGAGATGTCGGCGGCTACTTCAAAGGTGTTGCGTGACGGAAAGATACAGGTCATTCACAGTGAAGACCTCGTTGTCGGCGACATTATTATTCTCGAGGCAGGAGATTCCGTTCCCGCAGACGCGCGTATCCTTGAAAACGCAAGTATGAAGGTCGAGGAAGCGGCTCTTACGGGTGAATCCGTTCCCGTAACCAAGTTTATCGACGTTATAATGCTTCGCGATGGGGAAAAGGACGTTCCTCTCGGAGACCGTAAGAATATGCTTTATATGGGCAGTACGGTCGTTTACGGAAGAGGTACTGCCGTTGTTACCGCTACGGGTATGGATACCGAAATGGGTAAGATAGCTGACGCACTCAGCAAGGCTGAAGAGGGAGAAACTCCGCTTCAGATCAAGCTTCATCAGTTGTCAAAGATACTTACGTGGCTCGTAATCGGCATATGCGTTATAGTATTTGGCGTTCAGCTTATAAGACACGGCTCGTTTGACTTCGAGTTTGCGCTTGACGCATTCATGATAGCAATATCACTTGCGGTCGCGGCTATCCCCGAGGGACTTGCGGCAGTCGTTACCGTCGTTCTTTCTATCGGCGTTACCAATATGTCGAAGCGTAACGCGATAATCCGCCGCTTGACCGCAGTCGAAACTCTTGGTTGTGCGCAGATAATCTGCTCGGATAAGACAGGAACTCTTACCCAGAACAAGATGACCGTCGTTGACAGCTTTACGGGTGACGAGGTGTACCTCGCTTCCGCTATGGCTCTTTGCTGTGATGCGGAGATCGATACCGACGGAAACGTTACGGGTGAGCCTACCGAGGCGGCTCTCGTTGCTTGGGCAAACAAGCTTGGATATCCGAAGTACGATCTTAAAGCAAAATTCGCCCGTTCGGGAGAAGCTCCCTTTGATTCGGGCAGAAAGATGATGTCGACCGTTCATATCCGTGAGAACGACTACGTTCAGTACACGAAGGGTGCGCCCGACGTTATTATAGGAAAATGTACTCATTATCTTGCCGACGGTAAGGTAATGCCCATGACAGAGGAATACAAGGCAGAGATACTCGCGGCAAACAAGGCTATGGCAGACAGAGCGCTCCGTGTACTTGCTTGCGCGGAACGCGTTTGGACGACCGCTCCCGACAACTATGAGCCCGAGTTCCTTGAGACAGACCTTTGCTTTGTGGGTCTTTGCGGAATGATAGACCCCGTTCGTCCTGAGGTCAAGGACGCAATAGTAGAGTGCCGCAGCGCAGGTATTCGTCCCGTTATGATAACGGGCGACCATATAGATACCGCAGTCGCTATTGCTAAGGAGCTTGGCATTATCGGAGAGGGTCAATGCGCAATAACAGGCGCTCAGCTCAACGAAATGGACGATGCTGAATTTGAATCGAAGTTTATGGATATAAGCGTTTACGCTCGTGTTCAGCCCGAGCATAAGACGCGTATCGTCAACGCTTGGAGAAAAGCGGGATATGTTACCGCTATGACAGGTGACGGTGTAAACGACGCTCCTTCTATTAAGAGCGCGGATATCGGAGTTGGTATGGGTATCACGGGTACTGACGTAACGAAGAACGTTGCGGACATGGTACTTGCGGACGATAACTTCGCTACTATCGTAGGAGCTGTCGAAGAGGGAAGACGTATTTACGATAATATTCGTAAGGCTATTCAGTTCCTTCTCGGATCTAACCTCAGTGAAGTTCTTTGTATCTTCTTTGCAACCCTTATCGGATTTACTATCCTTGAGCCCGTTCACTTGCTTTGGATAAACCTCGTTACAGACTGTCTGCCCGCTATCGCTCTCGGTATGGAAAAGGCAGAGCCTAATATAATGAAGAGAAAGCCTCGCTCCGCGAAGGCAGGTATCTTCTCTGACGGACTTGGCGTAAACGTTGCTTATCAGGGTGTGCTTGTAACTCTTCTCGTTCTCTTCTCTTACTTCGTAGGACACTATATAGAGTTTGCTTCTTGGGTACCCGGTAATAGTGAGCACGGTATGACAATGGCGTTCCTCACGCTTTCGATGGCAGAGATATTCCACAGCTTGAATATGCGTTCGGTTCGCGGAAGTATATTCGCATTGCGTTCTACCAACAACGTACTCTTCCTTGCGGCAGGCGGATCACTCGTTCTTACAACTCTTGTATGCGAGATCCCGTTCCTTGCAAATGCGTTTGGATTTGCTCCCGTAGGACTTGCTGAGTACGGTATCGCAATCGGTCTTGGTGTTCTCGTTATCCCTGTGGTTGAGCTTGTAAAGCTTATCCAGAGAAAGATAGCTAAGGACTGATTAAGATTATAAAACACAAAAGGACCTCGGAGCGAAAGCTCCGAGGTCCTTTTGTGTTTTGCGGCCAAAAGTAAAACCGCTCTGCGCGGTGAGAAACGCAGGGCGGTTAAACAATTACATATTGTTGAGTGCTTTTGTGAACTGGCTCTTCTTGTGAGCAGCAGCGTTCTTGTGGATGATTCCGCGAGCAGCAGCCTGGTCGATCTTCTTAACAGCCTGCTTGTAGGTCTCCTGTGCAAGAGCGGTGTCACCAGCAGCGAGAGCAGCCTGATACTTCTTGATATCGGTCTTGAGCTGGGTACGGAACATTTTGTTCTGAAGAGTCTTCGTTTTGGTTACGATAACACGCTTCTTTGCGCTTTTAATGTTAGGCATTGATTTTCACCTCCGTTAAAAATTATATAATAATGATATAAAGTTGAACGGTGCGCATGAGAGGGTACGCTACCGAGTTCATCCATACATTTATATATGATACCATACTTTCAAATATTTTGCAATACCTTTTTGAAAAAAAGTTTAAATAAAATGAAATATTTTTAATTTTTGATTAAAACCATTTTTTTATACGAGTTAAAAACTTCAAATTTTGATTTGTCGGTTGGTCGTTTCTGTAGGGGAGCATTCCATGTCTCTCGAAATAACGGGCGGATATTGAATCCGCCACTACGGGTTTGTGTAAACACCCACCGATAAACCGCAATTTAGTTAAAAATTGCCTTTTTTTATGATTGTTTTTATTCAAAAAATGCTTTAAAAGGCAAAAGTTACTAAAATGTAAATCTTTTATCAAATATTGTAATGTTTTTGTAACATTTTTGTAAATTATAAAATTTGAAAAAATATTTTGAAAAAAACGCCTCCTTTTTGAAGAAAAAATTGAAAAAACTCTTGACAACTCTTGACAAACGTGCTATAATTGTAAACTGCATTATAATTGCTTATTATGCCCATTTTGATTCGAACTGAAAAAACGTTTCGATATTTATTTATATATATCAAGTCGCCATCAGGTCGCAAAAAGGGCAAATAAGAGACTTTTATTACTTTGAATGGAGTGAGTAAATTAATGGTCAATGTAAAAGAACAGAAGCAGGGTAAGACAACAAGAATGAGTTTTTCGAAGTCGTCGTTCCCGTGCGAACTTCCCAATCTCGTAGAGGTACAGACTAAATCTTTCAAGTGGTTCCTTGAAGAAGGTCTTATGGAGGTTCTTCGCGATGTATCCCCCATCACCGACCACTCGGAAAAGCTCGTTATCGAATTCGTATCGTATTCGATCGACCAGAAGCCGAAATATACGGTCGAGGAGTGCAAGGAAAGAGACGCAAACTACGCAGCGCCCCTTAAGGTCAACGTACGTCTTACGAACAGAGAAACCGGAGAAGTAAAGCAGACCGACATTTTTATGGGCGATTTCCCGATCATGACAGAGACGGGTACGTTCGTTATCAACGGAGCAGAGCGTGTTATCGTTTCGCAGATAATCCGTTCTCCCGGAATGTACTACGACGATCCTATCGATAAGGTGGGCAAAAAGACATACAACGCAACTGTAATTCCTTACAGAGGCGCATGGCTTGAATACGAGGTAGATTCAAACGGCGTAATGTATGCGCGTATCGACAAGAACCGCAAGATACCGCTTACCATGTTTATTCGCGCGCTTGGAGATTTTGTTTCCCGTGAAGAGATATATGAGCTTTTCGGAGACGAGGAAGCGCTTACTCTGACCTTTGACAAGGACGAGAGTGAAATACTCGCGGGTGATTTCTCTACGTTCGGCGATGAGGCTCTCAAGGAGATATACAAGAAGCTCCGTCCCGGTGAGCCCGCGGAGGTAAACGCTGCAAAGACGCTTCTTAATAATTATTTCTTTGACCCTAAGCGTTACGATATCGCTCAGGTCGGACGTTATAAGTTCGATAAGAAGCTCGCTATCCACAGCCGTATCCGCGGACACGTTCTCGCAGAGGACGCGGTAAGCGTTCTTACGGGCGAGGTCCTCTTCGAAAGGGGAACTGTGCTCACAAACGAGATGGCTCACAAAATAGAGGATGCGGGTATCAATTCCGTAAAGATCACTCTTGATAATGGAAATGTTGTAAAGGTATTTTCCAACAACACCATTCGCCCCGAGTGCGTACTTGGCTACGACCTTGAGGATTGCGGCATAAAGGAGAAGGTAAGAACCGACGTTCTTCTTGAGATCGCAGAACAGTCCGAGGGCGATGTAGACGCGCTCAAGGCTCTCGTTAAGGAGAGAATGGCAGACCTTTGTCCCAAGTGTCTGACAAAGGACGACGTATACGCTTCCATCAACTACATTCTCAACCTTACCCACGGAATCGGAAGAATAGACGACATCGACCACCTTGGCAACCGTCGTATCCGTTCTGTCGGTGAGCAGCTTCAGAATCAGCTCCGCAGCGGATTCGTGAGAATGGATAAGATCATCAAGGAGCGTATGACTATTCAGGATAACGAAAAGCTCACTCCCGGTGCGCTTATCAATATCAAGCCCGTGACTACCGCTATCCGCGAGTTCTTCGGATCTTCGCAGCTGTCGCAGTTCATGGACCAGAACAACCCGCTCGCAGAGCTTACGCACAAGCGCCGTCTGTCCGCACTCGGACCCGGAGGACTTTCGCGTGAGCGCGCTTCCTTTGACGTCCGTGACGTTCACTACACCCACTACGGAAGAATGTGTCCCATCGAGACGCCTGAAGGTCCTAACATCGGTCTTATCTCCTATCTGACAACGTACGCGCGTATCAACGACTACGGCTTTATCGAAGCTCCTTTCCGCAAAGTCGACAAGGAGACGGGAGCCGTTACCGATGAAGTCGAGTACATGACGGCAGACAGAGAGGATAACTTCGTTATCGTTCCCGCAAACGAGCCTATCGATGAAAACGGAAAGTTTATCAACGATAGAGTTACCGCAAGAGACAAGGGCGAGTTCGTAGAGCGCTCCGCTCACGAGGTCGACTACATGGACGTTTCGCCCAAGATGGTCGTGTCTGTTGCAACCGCTATGATACCCTTCCTTGAGAACGACGATAACTCCCGTGCGCTCATGGGATCTAACATGCAGAAGCAGGCAGTTCCGCTTATGGTCACCGACAGTCCTATCGTTGGTACGGGTATGGAATACAAGGCTGCCGTTGACTCGGGCGTAGTTATCGTAGCTAACAACAACGGTGTCGTTGACAAGGTGGACGCAACCAAGATCGTTATCGCTTGCGACGACGGACATAAGGATGTTTATGAGCTTATCAAGTTCAAGAAGACCAACCAGGGTACTTGCTTCAATCAGCGTCCTATCGTTGTACAGGGTGAGATCGTTGAGAAGGGTCAGGTAATTGCCGACGGTCCCGCTACTGATATGGGTGAGATATCTCTCGGTAAGAACGCTCTTATAGGCTTTATGACTTGGGAAGGCTACAACTACGAGGACGCAGTTCTTTTGAATGAAAGACTCGTAAGAGATGACGTATATACGTCTCTCCATATTGAAGAATATACACATGAAGCAAGAGATACCAAGCTCGGACCGGAGGAGATCACTCGCGAGATCCCCAACGTCGGAGAAGATGCGCTTAAGGATCTTAATACCGAGGGTATCGTTAAGAAGGGTACTGAGGTAAGAGCGGGAGATATTCTCGTAGGTAAGATCACTCCTAAGGGAGAGACCGAGCTTACCGCAGAGGAAAGACTGCTCCGCGCTATCTTCGGAGAAAAGGCAAGAGAGGTAAGAGATACCTCGTTGCGTTTGCCTCACGGAGAATCGGGTATCGTTGTTGACGTTAAGGTGTTCTCTCATGATCACAACGACGATCTTCCCGCAGGCGTTAATAAGGTAGTCCGCGTTTATATCGCGCAGAAGAGAAAGATCTCTGTGGGCGATAAGATGGCAGGACGCCACGGAAACAAGGGTGTCGTTTCTCGCATCCTTCCTCCCGAGGATATGCCGTTCCTTGCAGACGGAACTCCTCTTGATATCGTTTTGAACCCTCTGGGCGTTCCTTCCCGAATGAATATCGGTCAGGTGCTTGAGGTACACTTGGGTATCGCCGCAAGAAAGCTCGGTTGGAAGATAATGACTCCCGTATTTGACGGAGCTAACGAGCGCGATATCGTTGAATGTCTGCGTATGGCTGGCAACTGCCGCACTATCCGCAGAGGTGAGAACGTAGACGGAAAGCCTCTCTTTATCGAGACTGTCGATGAGGAAGGCAAAAAGGATCTCGTTGCTATCACAGACGAGCAGCGTAACGATCCTGAAGAGATGGCAAGACTTATGGAAAGCGGAGCTTTGAGAGTTATCGACGGTAAGACCACTCTGTACGACGGACGTACGGGTGAGCCCTTCGATAACCCCGTAACCGTAGGTATCATGTATTATCTCAAGCTTCACCACTTGGTAGACGATAAGATCCACGCGCGTTCCAACGGTCCGTACTCCATCGTAACGCAGCAGCCTCTCGGCGGTAAAGCCCAGTTCGGCGGACAGCGTTTCGGAGAAATGGAGGTTTGGGCACTTGAGGCATACGGTGCGGCTTATACCCTTCAGGAGATACTCACGGTCAAGTCCGACGATATCAACGGACGCCGCAGAGCTTATGAGGCTATCATCAAGGGTCAGAACATTCCTTCACCGGGTGTTCCCGAGTCCTTCAAGGTGCTTGTTAAGGAGCTTCAGTCTCTCGGACTTGATATCCGCACTCTTGATAAGAATGGCGAGGAGATCCAGCTCTCAAGCATTTGCAACGACGATGATGACGTAGTACCTTACACCAACAGAGCAGAAGCTGCGCTGATCGACGATGCTACCGATAATACCGTTGAGACCGATGATATGGACGAATCTTATATCATCGAGGATGCTGACGATCTTATCGCGGCTATGGATGAAGAAGACGAATTCGATATGTTCGGCGATAACGTCGACGATAATAATTGATGAAGGAGAACTGCTGTGCAAAATAATGAATTTGATTCAATAAGAATAGGTCTGGCATCTCCGGAAATGATCAGAGAGTGGTCTTACGGTGAGGTAACCAAAGCAGAGACCATTAACTATAGAACTCTGAAGCCTGAGCTTGGCGGCTTGCACTGTGAGCGTATCTTTGGTCCGACAAAGGACGGCGCGTGCGCATGCGGAAAATATAAAAATTCGCATAATAAAGAGATCCATAAATGTGAGAAGTGCGGCGTTGACGTAACGACCAAAAAGGTTCGCCGTGAGCGCATGGGACACATCGAGCTTGCAGCTCCCGTATCTCATATATGGTATTTTAAGGCGATCCCCTCGAGAATGGCTCTCGTTCTCAATATGTCGCCAAAGCAGCTTGAAAACGTACTTTATTTCGCAGAGTATATAGTGCTCGACCCAGGAAAGACTGACCTTATAAAAGGAACTGTCTTAAGTCCCAAAGAGCTTGCAAGTAAGCGCGAGATGTATGGTGACGATTTCACCGTGGGAATGGGCGCAGAGGCTATAAAACAGCTTCTTGCCGAGATAAATGTTGACGAGCTTGCAGAAGAGCTTAAGAATGAGATGACTACCGCTTCCGGACAAAAGAAGATACGCCTTATCAAGCGTCTTGAGGTTGTTGAAGCATTCCGTAAATCAGGTAACAAGCTCGAGTGGATGATACTCGATGTTGTTCCCGTGCTTCCCGCGGATCTTCGTCCTATGGTACAGCTCGACGGCGGACGTTTCGCAACGTCTGACTTGAACGAGCTTTACCGCAGAGTTATAAGCCGTAACAACCGTCTCAAAAAGCTTATAGAGATACACGCTCCCGAGATAGTCGTACGTAACGAAAAGCGTATGCTTCAGGAAGCAGTTGACTCTTTGCTCGATAACGGACGCAGAGGTAAGCCCGTAACGGGACCCTCCAACCGTCCATTGAAGTCGCTCTCCGAGCTTCTTCGCGGTAAGCAGGGACGCTTCCGTCAGAACTTGCTTGGTAAGCGTGTTGACTATTCGGGACGTTCGGTTATCGTCGTTGGTCCTTCTCTTAAGATCTATCAGTGCGGACTTCCCAAGGAGATGGCACTTGAGCTCTTCAAGCCTTTCGTAGTAAAGAGACTTGAGGAGATGCAGCGCGTTCCGGGAGTAAAGGACGCGCTCAAGAAGATAGAAAAGGCGCACGAGAATCCTTGTGTATGGGATGCTCTTGAGAACGTTATCAAGGAACACCCCGTACTTCTTAACCGTGCTCCTACACTTCACAGACTTTCAATTCAGGCATTCGAGCCCGTACTCGTAGAGGGAAGAGCAATAAAGCTCCATCCGCTCGTATGTACCGCGTTTAACGCGGACTTCGACGGAGACCAGATGCCTGTTCACCTTCCTCTTTCAGCCGAGGCGCAGGCAGAGGCAAGATTCCTTATGCTTTCCGCTAACAACCTCCTCAAGCCCATGGACGGTAGAGCTGTTGCAGTTCCTTCACAGGATATGATACTCGGTTCTTACTACTTGACCATGGATAAGGCAGGCGAGCCGGGAGAGGGAAGAGCATTCCGCGACTTCAACGAGGCTATGATGGCTTATACGAACGGAGCGCTCGGACTTCACGCACCTATTAAGATCCGTGTTACAAATGAGATAGACGGAGTTAAGAAGACCCGACTTATCGACGCAACTCTCGGACGTTTGATCTTCAATGCTCCCATTCCTCAGGACCTCGGATTTATCGAGCGTAAAACAGAGGAAGATATGTTCGAGCTTGAGATCCAGAAGGTCGTAAAGAAGAAAGAGCTCGGACAGATGATCGACCGTTGTATCAAGAAGCACGGTTCTGCTATCTGCGCGGAAATGCTTGATAATATCAAGGAAATGGGTTATAAGTATTCGACTCAGGCTTCCTTCTCTATCTCCGTATACGATATGACCATTCCCGCTGAAAAGAAGGGATATATCGACGCGGCACAGCAGAAGGTCGACGAGATCAATATGAACTATAACTTCGGTCTTCTCACCGACGAGGAGCGTTACAACAACGTTATCAAGGTTTGGGAAAAGACCACAAACGAGGTCACCGACGCACTTAAGCGTGGATTTGACGAGTTCAACCCGATCAAGATCATGTCTGACTCGGGAGCGCGTGGATCTATCGCGCAGATGAGACAGCTCGCAGGTATGCGTGGACTTATGTTCGCTACCAACGGTAAGACCATCGAGCTTCCTATTAAATCCAACTTCCGTGAAGGACTTAATATCCTTGAGTACTTCATGGGTGCAAAGGGTTCGCGTAAGTCGCTTTCGGATACCGCTCTTCGTACGGCAGACTCGGGATACTTGACAAGACGTCTTGTTGACGTATCGCAGGAGGTCATAGTTCGCGAAGAGAAGTGTGACACCACCAAGGGCGCATGGGTAGAGCAGATCATCGACGAAAAGAACAACGACGTTCTTGAGCCTCTTCAGGATAGGATCGTCGGAAGATACACTATCGGTGATATCCTTGATCCCAAGACAGGTGAAGTTATCGTTGCTGACGACGAGATGATCTCCGAGGAGCAGGCAAACGCTATCGTTGCCGCAGGCATCGAAAAGGTATATATCCGTACTGTAATTCAGTGTCATGCTAAGCATGGTATCTGCGCTCACTGTTACGGAGCAGACCTTGCTTCCGGTAAGCCCGTTAAGATCGGTGAAGCTGTCGGTATCATCGCGGCTCAGTCCATCGGTGAACCCGGTACACAGCTTACGATGCGTACCTTCCACTCGGGAGGTGTCGCGGGATCTGACATTACGCAGGGTCTTCCCAGAGTTGAAGAGCTCTTCGAGGCGAGAACCCCGAAGAAGACATCTGTTCTTGCAGAGACAGACGGAAGCGTTCAGAATATCGAGCAGGGAGATATCCCCAACACTTACGTTATCGATATCATGAACGAGCAGGGCGAGATGATCCGCCACAGCGTACCTTTCGGTAAGCGTGTGATGGTATCTATCGGTCAGGAGATCCATAAGGGAGACGCAATGACCGACGGTAATAAAGCTCCTTCGGATATCATGAAGATATTCGACGATCCTAACGATCCTAACAGTCGTGAATATCTTGATAAGGTATATGAGTATATCATCAAGGAAATTCAGAAGGTATACCGTTCGCAGTCTTGTAACGTTAACGATAAGCATATTGAGATCATTGCCCGTCAGATGACGAGAAAGATCCGTATTTCCGATAACGGAGACACCGATCTGCTCGTGGATTCGCTTGTTGATATGCTCGACTTTGAAGAAGAGAACAACAAGATAAAGGCAAGACAGGATGCTGGCGAGAACGTAAGAATGGCAGAAGGAAAGCCCGTTCTTCTCGGAATCACCAAGGCGTCCTTGCAGACCGAATCCTTCATGTCTGCGGCGTCCTTCCAGGAGACCACCAAGGTTCTTACCGAGGCGGCAATTCGCGGAAAGGTCGACCACTTGCGCGGACTCAAGGAGAACGTTATCATCGGTAAGCTGATCCCCGCGGGAACAGGTATGAAATGCTATAATAACGTAAGCGTTGTTAAGGAAGAGACCGCAACTGAAGAAGCAGTAGCGGAGTAATTCTTCTAAAATATTATACAAATTTCGGCAGAGACCTTGTGTCTCTGCCGATTTTGTGCTATAATGAATTGGGTGATGAATATGGAAAATAACTTTGCGAAAAGATGTAATAAACCTTACGCATTTATAATACAAATGCGAAACTTGCGATAAAAGGAGAAGTTATGAATAAGGCAAAAAAGTTTATTTGTCCCGTTATATTTGCGTTTATCTGTGTTTTGTGTTTCTTTGTACTGTTCACAATAATTCTTGAAGATGCAGGTATGGGCGGTGCAGTTATTGCGCTGGGAGTCATAATACTTTTGTTAGTTGTCATTATCCCATGCTATTGCTTTATATACAGCAAGAAACTTTTGTTTGCAGAGAAAAGAAAATATCTGTTTACATTTTATAATTCTTTTGTTTTGACTATGTTTTATCTTCTTCCATTGTGCACAGAAGGAGAAACGTATATTTATAGTCTGATCCTTTTTTTGTGGGTAGAATGGTGGAGTGTGTTACCTTTGTTCATATATAGAAAAGCAGATAAGACCTCGACAGAATAAACTGTCGAGGTCTTATCATTCTTACGAGAAGCAGATTTGTTCGTGCTTTTTTGTGTTACTATCAAGCCTTAAAAGTTTTTTCGGGATAGGCTTTGGGCATATAGGCAAAGCCTGCAAAGCCGTATTTTGCGCCGCTGTTGAGGGCGGCTTCGATGCGGAGAAGTCTGTTATATTTCGCCACGCGCTCACTTCGGCAGGGCGCGCCTGTTTTGATAAAGGGCGCGTTCAAAGCGACCGCGATATCTGCGATGGTGGTGTCCTCGGTCTCGCCCGAGCGGTGCGAGATTATAAATCGATATCCCGCATCCTTCGCAAGTCTTATAACGTCAAGCGTTTCGGTAAGCGTTCCTATTTGATTCGGCTTTATCAAAATAGAGTTTGCCGCGCCGATAGAGATACCCGCGCGTAAGCGTTCGGTGTTGGTGACGAAATAATCGTCTCCGACGAGCATTACTCGGTGTCCGAGTCTTTGTGTCAATATTCGCCACCCCTCGTTGTCGCGTTGATCGAGTCCGTCCTCAATAGACATTATCTGCGGGTATTTATCGCAAAGCTTTACCCAATATTCTATCATTTCGTCGCGTGAATATTCCGTGTTTCTTTTTGGCATACGGTATTTTCCGTCGCTTTCGTACCACTCTGAAGCCGCGGCATCAAGTGCTATCATAACCTCGTCCATGCCGTAGCCCGCATCCGCGATAGCTTCGCATATAAGGTCTATTGCCTGTTCGTCGTTTTCAAGGTTTGGCGCAAAGCCGCCCTCGTCACCGACAGTCGTGGCAAAGCCCTTTTTTCTCAGAAGCTTTCCAAGCGTGTGATATATCTCACTTCCCGCACGTAAAGCCTCGGAAAATTTCTTAAAGCCGACGGGAACTATCATAAATTCCTGTATCTCCACGTTGTTTGAGGCGTGTGCGCCGCCATTGAGAATATTCATCATGGGAACAGGGAGACGGTATGCTTCGATACCACCGAGGTATCTGTAAAGCGGAGTATGATAAAAATTCGCGGCGGCGCGGGCGTTTGCCAATGATACGGCAAGTATGGCGTTCGCGCCAAGAGAGGATTTGTTTTCCGTTCCGTCAAGGCGCATCATAAGGTGGTCAAGCTCCGCCTGCTCACAAGCGCTTATACCTGCGATAGCGGGAGAAATAGTTCGACAGACCGAGGCGACGGCATCGGAAACTCCTTTTCCAAAATAGCGGTTTTCATCTTTGTCTCGCTTTTCGTGTGCTTCGTAGATGCCCGTTGACGCACCCGACGGAACACTTGCCATTCCGACAGTGCCGTCGGCGAGGAAAACACTTGCTTCAAGCGTTGGATTGCCGCGGGAGTCGAGTATCTCACGGGCGCAGCATTTGATGATCTGAGGTTTGTTCATTTTTGGCTACTTCCTTTTCTTTTTACTCTGTCACGTTAAATTGTTGAAATTCAAAGAAATTGCGGTTTTTCGAGCAGTATGTTCGCACTAATTCGAGGCTCCCTTGTGTAAAGCTTCCGCAAGCGGAGTCGAGTTTGCGGAGCAAACGTCGAGGAGCTGACGACGAAGTCGGGTGAGGGATTGTTCTTTTGAAAATGTTACTTTTACAATCCCTCCGTCATTTTCTTGCGAAAATGCCACCTCCCTTTACACAAGGGAGGCTTTGGTGAAAATCGCTTCATTCGTGCTTTACCGTTTCGCCAAATCAAACTGTTAGACAAATCAAAATTTGAATTTTCAATTACATTCTTGACAGAGTTTTTGTGATTTTAGTATATCCTTCATATCGGAAATATATTCCCACGCGCGCATATACTGTATAAAGAAATAAAAGGAGGAAGGTTATGATAATTTACAGAGTAAACAGAGGAGACAGCTTATACACTATCGCCCGCCGTTTTGGAACGAGTGCGCAGATCCTTGCGCGTGATAACGAAATAAATGACCCGCGCTCGCTCGTCGTTGGACAAAAGCTGTTGATATTTGAACCTCGTCAGACTTATACCGTGCGTCGCGGAGATAATTTGTATTCGATAGCGCAACAGTTTGGCGTGAGCGTAAATTCTCTGCTTCGAAACAACACCTTTTTGGGAGGAAGAAATACGCTTGAGGCAGGTCAGGTGCTTACGGTGATTCCGGAAGATACAACGTATTCAAAGGAGATATCAACAAACGTTTACGTTTATCCCAACATAGACCGTGATATTTTGAGAAGAACACTGCCGTATCTTACTTATATGACCGTTTTTACATATGGCATAGAAGAGGACGGAGAGCTTATAGAAATAGACGACGATGAAGTGATCGAACTTGCGCGTGAGTACGGTGTAGCTCCTGTGATGCTCGTCGCAACGCTTGGCGAGAACGGGAAATTTTCGAGTGCTGTCGCGGAGCGAGTGCTTGGAGACGTTGACGTGCGAAATACGCTTATAGAGGAAATAGTTATGACGCTTTCGAGAAAGCGTTATGTAGGCGTGGATATTGATTTTGAGTATATCCCAGCCGAATATGCTGACGCGTACGCGCAATTTATACGCGCTTTGAAGGCAAGGCTTGAGCCTCTCGGTTTCTCGGTCTTTGTTTCGCTCTCGCCAAAGACGTCGGACACCCAAGAGGGACTTCTTTACGAGGGGCACGATTACGCGGCTCTTGGCGAAGCTGCCGACAGGGCGTTTCTTATGACGTACGAATGGGGATACACCTACGGACCTCCAATGGCGGTATCTCCGTTTAACAAGGTTGAAGAGGTCGTACAATATGCCGTTTCGAGAATACCCAATGAAAAGCTCGTTTTAGGAGTACCAAACTACGGATATAATTGGAAGTTACCATTTATTCAAGGCGAGAGCCGCGCGTATTCGATAGGAAATACGCAAGCGGTAGAACTTGCAAGAGAAAAGAGGGCGGCTATAGAATTTGACGAGACTGCCGCAGCACCCTATTTCAATTATTATGACCGCGTAAACGGAAGTGCAGAGGAGCACGAGGTCTGGTTTGAGGACGCAGACAGTATAGCGTCGCTTATAAGTCTTGTTGAAGAATACGGACTTGACGGTATCGGCGTATGGAACGGGACGAGATGGTTCGCACCTCTTTGGCAGGTGATAAACGCCACGTATCCGATAAGGAAGATATTCAGATAAACATTTTTTTAAATAATGTGATAATAACATAGCAGGGCAGGGAGTTTAAACGCCTTGCCTTGTTCTTTGCAGGGGGTAACAAATTGCGGTTTGTCGGTGAGAAGTTAACCGTAGTTAACTTCTCACCTCCGTCAACGCGAGTTGCAAAGCAACTCGGTCAACAACTCGTATTCGTAAAACAACTCCGAGTTGTTGCGGTTGCGTCCCGCAAATTTGCTACGCAAAACCGATTTGTTGCGTCGAGGAGTTTGAAATATTGAAATGGCGAGATTAAAAGTGAACGATTAGAGCCAGAGGCTTCTCCAGCGGAGAAGCTGTCACCGAAGGTGACTGATGAGGAGAGCAAATTACATATAAACTAAATAGCGATCTCCTCATCCGTCTTTTGCTTCTCAAAATCCACCCAATGTCCGACTTGTCGGACTTGGCTGTTGCTTGCAACAAGATTCTCACGCTGGAGAAGGCTATTGGTGCGAATCGTTTCATTTGTGCTTTGCCATTTTGTTAAATCTAACGCACCGATAAATCAAAATTTGAAATCGTATACCAAACAAACTAAAACAAAAAATGTTAATAAAATGTAACCTTTGTGATTTACCACTTGCAAAATGAGAAAAAATATATTAAAATATAAAATGGGGTAAGTTGGAATTCTAATAGACGTTTTCGAAAAATGATTTTTCTGAAAAAATTTTCAAAATTTCACAAATCCATTGACAATGCTTTTTAAAGCAAGTATAATAACAGTGAAAAAATTTATATTAAAATAAAGAGGAGAAAGAAACATGACCAACAACAAGTACGTTCTCACATGGATCGACGAGATGGCTGAAATGACAAAGCCTGACAAGATCGTTTGGATCGACGGAAGCGAAGAACAGGCAGAGGCTCTGCGCGCAGAGGCTTGCTCAACGGGCGAGATGATCAAGCTCAATCAAGAGCTTCTCCCCAACTGCTACCTTCACAGAACCGCTGTCAACGACGTAGCGCGTGTAGAGGGCAGAACCTTTATCTGCACTTCCAAAAAGGAAGATGCGGGCAACATCAACAACTGGATGGATCCCAAGGAGTGCTATGAAAAGCTTTCCAAGCTTTACAAGGGCTCTATGAAGGGAAGAACTATGTACGTTATTCCTTACTCCATGAGTATCGTAGGCTCTCCTTTCGCTAAGTACGGAATCGAGCTTACCGACTCTATCTACGTCGTTCTCAACATGCTTATCATGACTCGAGTAGGAACTAACGTTCTTGAGGCTCTCGGTGAGAGCGGAGACTTTATCAAGGGTCTTCACGCAAGAGCTGATATCGACGAAGAGAACCGTTACATCTGCCATTTCCCCGAGGACAACACCATCTGGTCGGTCAACTCCGGCTACGGCGGAAACGTTCTTCTCGGTAAGAAGTGCTTCGCTCTTCGTATCGCTTCCTACCTCGGACGTAAAGAGGGTTGGATGGCAGAGCATATGCTCATTCTCGGAGTAGAGTATCCTAACGGCGATACAAAGTACATCTGCGCAGCATTCCCCTCCGCTTGCGGTAAGACCAACCTCGCAATGCTCATTCCGCCTGAATTCCTTAAGAATAAGGGCTACAAGGTATGGTGCGTAGGCGACGATATCGCATGGCTCCGCGTCGGTGAGGACGGAAGACTTTGGGCAGTTAACCCCGAAAACGGATTCTTTGGCGTTGCTCCCGGAACAAACCTTAACTCCAACCCCAACGCTCTTTACACCACAATGAAGGATACCATCTTCACCAACGTTGTTCACAACCTTGACAACAACACTGTTTGGTGGGAAGGTCTTGACAAGAATCCTCCTACGAATGCAATCGACTGGAAGGGCAACGTTTGGGATTGCACTAAGTACAACAAGGCAGATAAATCTACCTGCGGCGCTCACCCCAACAGCCGCTTTACCGCAAAGGCTACCAACTGTCCCTGCCTCTCTAGCGAGTTCAATAATCCCGCAGGCGTTCCGATCTCCGCTATCGTATTCGGCGGACGCAGAGCAAAGACCGCTCCTCTGGTTTACCAGTCTACCTCTTGGCAGAATGGCGCGTTCGTTGGTTCTATCATGGCTTCCGAGACGACCGCAGCGGCAGCAGGTGCTGTCGGCGTAGTTCGCCGCGACCCCATGGCTATGCGTCCCTTCGTTGGTTACGATATGGGTGACTACTGGGCACATTGGCTCAAGATGGGCACGACCATTCCTCATGCTCCCAAGATATTCCACGTAAACTGGTTCCGTACCGATGACAACGGAAACTTCATCTGGCCCGGCTTTGGCGACAACATGAGAGTTCTTCTCTGGATACTCGACCGTTGCGAAGGCAAGGTTGGCGCGGATATCACTCCTATCGGTTACGTACCTCATGCAGAAGATATCAACATTGAGGGTCTCAATGATGTTACTCTTGATACTATCAAGGAGCTTCTCACCGTTGACGTAGATTCTTGGCTCGCTGATGTTGAGAACATCAAGGAGTTCTACGCACAGGTCGGAGAAAGAGTTCCTGAGACTATGTACGACGAGCTTGCTGCTCTTGAAGCAAGACTTAACGCTGCAAAGTAATCGTATATAAAAATATATACAAAAAGATAAAAAATCAGAGCAGGTTCATTGAATCTGCTCTGATTTTTTGCGGAAATTTGTCAAATATACATAAAAGTGAACTAAAGTTTTGCTCAAAATATCTAACAAATTGTGAAAAACGGAGAAATTTTCGCTCAAAAATATTGATTCTTGACAAATGGAGAAGAGAATGGTATAATATACTGTGACCGTTTGCGGACATTTCGCGATCGGCGTGAAAATGACAGATATGCGCAATAGCGCATCTGTAAATAAACATTAAATTTGCAAGAAGGAGGAAAAAGGAAGAATGCCAACTTTCAATCAGCTTGTCAAGCAGGGTCGTCAGGATAAGGTCTACAAGTCAAAGGCTCCTGTACTTCAGAAGGGCTTTAACTCGTTGAACAACGCTATGACGAACCAGTCTTCTCCTCAAAAGAGAGGCGTTTGCACAAAGGTCTCGACCACCAGCCCTAAGAAGCCTAACTCCGCGCTCCGTAAGATCGCAAGAGTAAGACTTACCAACGGACTTGATGCGACGACCTACATTCCCGGTATCGGACATAACCTTCAGGAGCACTCGGTCGTTCTCATCAGAGGCGGACGTGTACGTGACCTGCCTGGTGTACGTTACCACATCATCCGCGGTACGCTTGACGCACAGGGCGTTGCAAACCGTAACCAGAGCCGTTCCAAGTACGGCGCAAAGAGACCGAAGAAGAAGTAATCGGTCAAAAGAAGAGGTAGAAAGCAAATTGAGCCGCATGACGAGTTCGCGTAGATTTAATGTTTATTTACACGGCCGCCGCGCGCTAACAGAACAATGCTTTTGAGTACCTATGATTTCATAATTATTAATGAAGGAGGGAAGTACAGTGCCGAGAAGAGGTCGTATATCCAAAAGAGATGTTTTGCCGGATCCTATGTACAATTCTAAGCTCGTAACGAAGCTTATCAACAACGTTATGTACGACGGCAAAAAGGGCGTTGCCCAGAAAATCGTTTATGACGCATTTTCCGCTATTGAAGCAAAGGTTGGAGAGAATCCCCTTGAAGTATTCACCGCTGCTCTTGAGAACGTTATGCCTGTCCTTGAGGTCAAGGCTCGCCGTGTAGGCGGTTCGACGTATCAGGTACCTATGGAGGTAAGAGCTGAGCGCCGCCAGACCCTTGGTCTGCGTTGGATCGTAGCTTATTCCAGAAACCGCGGAGAGCGCACCATGGCTGAAAGACTTGCAGCAGAGATACTTGATGCAAAGAACAGCATGGGCGGAGCTTTCAAGAAGAAGGAAGAAACCCACCGTATGGCAGAAGCAAACAAGGCGTTTGCTCATTACAGATATTGATCTGTCATTAACTACAACCGAATAAACGTATAAAGTTAAGGAGAAGATTAATGGCAAGAGAATATTCACTTGAAAAAACAAGAAATATCGGTATCATGGCTCACATCGATGCCGGTAAAACAACTACTACCGAGAGAATTTTGTTCTACACGGGTAAGACGCACAAGATCGGTGAGACTCACGAGGGTGCGGCAACTATGGACTGGATGGCACAGGAGCAGGAGAGAGGTATTACCATTACTTCTGCTGCAACCACTTGTTTCTGGGCGCACACTGACTATCACAACGATCCCGCAGCCGCAAAGGCTAACACGCACCGCATAAACATCATTGATACTCCCGGTCACGTTGACTTCACTGTTGAAGTTGAGCGTTCGCTCCGCGTACTTGACGGTTCTGTAACCGTTCTTTGCGCAAAGGGCGGCGTTGAGCCTCAGTCTGAGACCGTTTGGCGTCAGGCTGATAAGTATGGCGTACCGCGTATGGCATATATCAATAAAATGGACATCACGGGCGCAGACTTTTTCCGCGTTGTCGGAATGATGAAGGAAAGACTTCACGCAAATGCTGTTCCGATCCAGCTTCCTATCGGTAAGGAATCTCAGTTCAGAGGAATTATCGACCTTATGAAGATGGAAGCAGACGTTTACTACGACGATCTTGGTAAGGACATGAGAGTGGAAGAGATCCCCGCTGACATGATGGATCAGGCAGAGGAATACCGCTCCGCTATGATCGAGTCCATTTGCGAGACCGACGAGGAGCTTTTCGAGAAGTACTGCGAGGGAGAGGATATCTCCATTGCCGAGCTTAAGGCTGCTCTTAGAAAGGCAACCATCGATAACAAGATAGTTCCCGTTGTTTGCGGAACTTCTTACAAGAACAAGGGCGTTCAGAAGCTCCTTGACGCAGTTATCGATTATATGCCTGCTCCTACCGACATTCCCGCTATCAAGGGTATCAATCCCGATACCGAGGAAGAGGACGTAAGACACGCTTCCGATGAAGAGCCTTTCTCTGCGCTCGCATTCAAGATCATGACCGACCCGTTCGTTGGAAAGCTTTGCTTCTTCCGCGTATACTCGGGTATGATCTCGTCGGGTTCTACCGCGTATAACTCCTCGAAGCGCGCAAGAGAACGTTTTGGACGTATTCTCCAGATGCACGCAAATGAGCGCGCGGATATCGACGTATGTTACAGCGGAGATATCGCTGCTGTTGTTGGTGTCAAGAACACTACCACGGGTGATACCTTCTGTGATGAAAAGAATCCTATAATTCTTGAGAACATGGAATTCCCCGAGCCCGTTATCCGTGTTGCTATCGAGCCTAAGACTCGCGCAGGACAGGAAAAGATGGGTATTGCTCTTGCGAAGCTTGCAGAGGAAGACCCCACGTTCCGTACCTATACGGACGACGAGACCGGACAAACCATTATCGCAGGTATGGGTGAGCTTCACCTTGAGATCATCGTTGACCGTTTGCTCCGCGAATTTAAGGTCGAAGCAAACATCGGTGCGCCTCAGGTTGCATACAAGGAGACCGTTCGTCAGAAGGTCGACCACGAGTGCAAGTACAAGCGTCAGTCCGGTGGTTCAGGTCAGTACGGTCACGTTAAGCTCATTCTCGAGCCGAACGAGCCCGGTAAGGGATACGAATTCGTTAACGCTGTTACGGGCGGAGCAATTCCGAAGGAATTTATCGAGCCTGTTAACCAAGGTATTCAGGGCGCAATGCAGAGCGGTGTTCTTGCAGGCTACAACGTAGTTGACGTTAAGATCACGCTTTACGATGGTTCTTACCACGAAGTCGACTCTTCGGAAATGGCATTCAAGATCGCCGGTTCTATGGCGTTTAAGGAAGCTATGAGAAAGGCAGACCCCGTTCTCACCGAGCCGATCATGAAGGTCGTTACCATCGTTCCCGACGATTACCTCGGAGACGTTATCGGCGGATTCAACTCTCGCCGCGGACAGATCCAGTCTATGGATCCCGTGAGCGGAGCGCAGCAGATCACTGCAATGGTTCCTCTGTCAGAGATGTTCGGTTACGCAACCGATCTTCGTTCTATGACTCAGGGACGTGGACAGTATTCTATGGAACCCAGCCACTTCGCTGAAGTTCCGAAGTCCATTCAGGAAAAAATTATATCTGCCCGTGCAAAAGGCTGATATATAGAAAACAAAAAATAATTTATTTTAATAACGGAGGAAATTCAAAATGGCAAAGGCTACATTTGAACGCACAAAGCCCCACGTAAACATTGGTACCATCGGACACGTTGACCATGGTAAAACTACTCTTACCGCTGCTATCACCAAGACCCTCGGTCTTCAGAACGGTAACGTTGAATTCATGGCATATGACCAGATCGACAACGCTCCCGAAGAGAGAGCAAGAGGTATCACAATCAACACCAGACACGTTGAGTACGAGACTGAAACTCGTCACTACGCACACGTTGACTGCCCCGGTCACGCTGACTATGTTAAGAACATGATCACCGGTGCAGCGCAGATGGACGGCGCTATCCTCGTTGTTGCAGGTACCGACGGACCTCTCCAGCAGACTCGCGAGCACGTTCTTCTTGCTCGTCAGGTTGGCGTTCCCGCAATCGTTGTATTCATGAACAAGACTGACCTCGTTGACGACGAGGAGCTTCTTGACCTCGTAGAGATGGAGATCCGCGATCTTCTTTCTTCCTACGATTTCCCCGGCGACGATACTCCTATCGTTCGCGGATCCGCTCGTGATGCTCTTGAGTCCGCTAATACGGATATCAACGCTCCCGAGTACGCTCCTATCCTTGAGCTCATGAGTGAGGTTGACAGCTTCATTCCTACTCCTGAGCGTCAGGCAGACCTCGACTTCCTTATGCCCGTCGAGGACGTATTCTCCATTTCCGGACGTGGTACCGTTGCTACCGGTCGTGTAGAGCGTGGTACTGTTAAGGTTGGTGACGTTGTTGAGATCGTTGGTCTTTCCGACGAGAAGAAGAACACCACCGTTACCGGAGTTGAGATGTTCCACAAGCTTCTTCCTCAGGCAGAGGCTGGTGACAACATCGGTGCTCTTCTCCGTGGTGTTGCTAAAGATGAGATCGAGCGTGGACAGGTTCTCGCTAAGCCCGGTTCCGTTCATCCTCACACCAAGTTTGTAGGACACGTATACGTTCTTACCGAGAAGGAAGGCGGACGTAAGAAGCCCTTCTTCGCTGGTTACAGACCTCAGTTCTACTTCAGAACTACCGACGTTACCGGTGTTATCGAGCTTCCCGCAGGCGTTGATATGTGCCGCCCCGGCGATAACGTTGATATGACCGTTGAGCTCATCACTCCTATCGCTTGCGAAGAGGGACTCCGCTTCGCTATCCGTGAGGGTGGTAGAACCGTTGGTTCCGGCGTCGTTTCCAACATTCTTGCATAAGATTAGTTGACACGCTTTTGTTCCCGAGGTCTTTTTGACCTCGGGAATTTATATGGATGCGCAGGACGCGCTTAAGAATCTTCAAAAACTTTCAAAAAAAGGTCATGTAAAACATTTTAAGAATTTTTTGAAATCCAAAAACTTTTTTTAAAAGTTTTTGGTGGAGTATGGGGCAAAGCCCCATAAACTAAACACTTCAGGGATTGGTGAAATTCCATACCGGCGGTAAAGTCCGCGAACTCTGGTATCAGAGCCGAGCAGGTGAGACTCCTGCACCGACGGTAAAGTCCGGATGAGAGAAGATATCATATGCGTGAACACTGGAATATTTACGCTCATACATACGTATCTTCTCCCAAAGATCTTTAATTAGATAAAGGGAGAATTTTTTATGAATAACAAGGCAAAAAACTCACAACAAATAAAAAAAATCACAGCTCTTGCCGTATTTGCGGCGGTAGCGTATGCGGTACATTTCGTTCACATACCCGTGGCGTTCTTGAATCTTGACTTTAAGGACGTTATAACTACGGTTTGCGGAATGTATTTCGGTCCTGTATCGGGTGTGGTAGTCGCACTCATAGTGCCGATCTTGGAATATCCTACAAGCTCAACAGGCCCTTACGGTTTGATAATGAATATAATCAGCAGCGTGACCTTTGTAGGAGTGGCAAGTGTTGTTTATCGCTTTAAGAAAACACTTTCGGGTGCTATTGCGGCACTCTGCGCAGCAGTTCTTTCAATGACAGCAATTATGATGATAGCAAACCTCTTCATTACTCCTTTTTATATGGGAATTTCAAGAGCAGCGGTGGTCGAGTACATACCAAAGCTTCTTTTGCCGTTCAATGCTATCAAGGCACTGCTTAACGCTGCGCTGACGCTCTGTCTCTATAAGCCTTTGACGAACGTTTTGAAGAAAACGGGCTTTGGAAAGCAAAGCGTATATGTCGAGCTTGATGCGTCGGCACAAAGACAGGCAAAGCTTCGCTCTATCATAGTATGGATAGTCGGCGGAAGCATCGCCATCGTGTCGCTTTGTATAATCTTTTTTGTGCTTGGCGGAAGCATAGCTTTTAATTAACGTAGAAAAATTCTTGTTTTTTTGAAAAACAGGTTGAAAAAAAACAGATCATATGATATACTATAAAAGATAACGAAATATATATTATCTTATCAAGAGTGGCGGAGGGACAGGCCCTATGAAACCACGGCAACCTGCGTTTGAGCGTAAGGTGCTAATTCCGGAAGATGAGACACATTTATCTCCGGGGGAAAGCCTCGGAGATTTTTTTGAACAAGGAGGAATTATGGAAAAATTTGTTAGATGCCTAATAATTTGTTTACTTTGTTTTGCTATGATGATCTCCTTTGTTTCTTGCGGGGGAGACGATGTTGATGAAGAGACATCCAAAGCAGATGAATGCACGGAAGATCTCAGCAATGTGAAATATTACAAACCTGTCATATATCTATATCCAGAGGCTGATACGATTTGTTCGGTCAAGCTGACACTTGACGGAGAAGTAACGTGTACTTATCCTGAATATGAAGCTGACGGCTGGCAGAATTTCGTGGCGAGACCTGACGGTACGCTCGTATTTCCAAACGGAAGGGAATATTACTGCTTGTATTGGGAAGGCGTTTCGGATATGAGCGTTGATTATAGCAAGGGCTTTTGCGTTAAGGGGGAGGACTCGGCAAAATTCCTTGAAAAGACACTTGCCGATATCGGACTTAATGAACGCGAAGCAAACGAGTTTATAATATATTGGCTGCCTTTGCTGGAAGCGAATAATTATAATGTGATATCGTTTCAGGGAGATAACTATAAAAATTCCGCGGAGCTTGATATAACTCCTGCTCCCGACAGCATACTCCGCGTGTATATGGCGTATTATGCAAGTGACGAATACGTTGAGATCGAGCCTCAAAGTTTTGACGGATTTGAGCGAAATGGCTTTACCGTTGTTGAATGGGGCGGCGGAACATTTTCAAAGTAAGTAAACAAAAGAGAGGAAAATAAAAATGAAAAAAATGCTTTTTACATCAGAATCGGTAACAGAAGGACATCCCGATAAAATCTGCGATAAAATTTCGGACGCTATACTTGACGAGCTTCTTCGCCAAGACCCTATGTCTCGCGTCGCGTGTGAGACCTTCTGTACCACGGGTCTTGTTACCGTAATGGGAGAGATAACGACAAAGGCTTACGTTGATTTCCAGACCATCGTTCGCGAAACTGTCCGCGAGATAGGATATACCCGCGCAAAGTTCGGCTTTGACTGTGACAGCTGCGCGGTCATCAGCTCTATTCATGAGCAGTCGCCCGATATTGCAATGGGCGTTGACAAATCGCTTGAGGCTAAAGAGGGCGAGATGAACGACGGACTTGATACGGGTGCGGGAGACCAAGGACTTATGTTCGGATACGCTTGTAACGAGACAAAAGAGCTTATGCCTCTGCCGATATCCCTTGCTCATAAGCTTGCTATAAGACTTACAGAGGTAAGAAAGAACGGAACTCTTAGCTATCTCCGTCCTGACGGAAAAACACAGGTGACCGTTGAATATCACGACGACAAGCCTGTTCGTGTTGATACTGTCGTTATTTCCTCACAGCATGGCGCGGAGGTCGAGCTTTCGCAGATCCGCGAGGATATTATCCGCGAGGTAATTACGCCTATCGTTCCCGCACAGCTTATGGACGCTGAAACTAAAATATACGTAAATCCCACGGGACGCTTCGTTGTTGGAGGTCCTGCGGGTGACACGGGTCTTACGGGCCGTAAGATAATCGTTGATACTTACGGCGGATATGCGCGTCACGGCGGCGGAGCTTTCTCAGGAAAAGATCCGACAAAGGTAGACCGTTCAGCGTCTTACGCGGCGCGTTATATCGCAAAGAATGTCGTAGCGGCAGGACTTGCCGATAAGTGCGAGGTTCAGGTTGCGTACGCTATCGGTGTTGCTAAGCCCGTTTCGGTCATGATAGATACCTTTGGTACGGGTAAGGTCGACGAGGAGAAGATCTCGGTGGCAGTAGACAAGCTGTTTGACCTTCGTCCCGCGGCTATTATCAAGAGATTTGACCTTCGCCGTCCGATATACTGTCAGACTGCGGCTTACGGTCACATGGGACGCGAGGATATCGATCTTCCTTGGGAAAAGACCGATATGGCAGAGGAGCTTAAAAAAGCGCTTAATTTCTAAAAAGACACGGTGACGCGCGGCAACGGTGGCAAAGATGGCTGTTGCCGCGTAAGTCTTTAAAAGTTTTACGGGATTTTAGATTTCAAATTTTGATTTATCGGTGGGTTTGTTTAACGAAACAGCTACGCACGAATGAAACGATTTTCACCAAGAGCCTTCTCCAGCGTGAGAATCTTGTTGCAAGCAACAGCCAAGTCCGACAAGTCGGACATTGGGTGGATTTTGCGAAGCAAAAGACGGATGAGGAGATCGCCGTTTAGCCTATACATAATTTGCTCTCCTCATCAGTCACCTTCGGTGACAGCTTCTCCGCTGGAGAAGCCTTTGGTTCTAAACGTTTACTTTTATTCTCCACATTTTAATATTTCAAACTGATCGATAAACCGCAATTTATTTAACATAATTATTTTTAATCAAAAAAGGAGGATATTGTATGAGTGATTTCGAAAGCATCGAAAGAGCTGACGAGCGTTCGGGATTACAGAAGCTCGAGGGCAGTATCGAGCATATCGTTTACACAAACGAAGACAATGGTTACACGATATGCGACATGGCTATCGATGACGATGAGATAATAACCATCGTCGGTATAATGCCCATGCTTTGTGTTGGCGACAAGATGCGCGTTTATGGTAAATGGACGCACAATCAAAAGTACGGCAAACAGTTTTCTGTCGAGCAATACGAGCGCATGATGCCTGCGGACACAGCGTCTATCCTCCGATATCTTGCCTCACGCGCGATAAAGGGAATAGGTCCGAAAACTGCGCAGAGGATAGTCGACGAATTCGGCGAGGACACGTTCGACGTAATTGAGAACCACCCCGAATGGCTTGCCGAAATAAAGGGAATATCCATGAAGCTTGCGATGTCGGCGTCCGAGAGCTTCAAGGAGCAGGCGGGCATACGCACGGCTATGATGTTTTTCAGAGAGTGGTTCGGCGTTGCTACCACGGTAAAGATATATAAGAAATGGGGAAGCGCGGCGGTAGATATCGCAAAGAAAAATCCGTATAGGCTTTGCAATGAGATAGACGGAATAGGCTTTGAAAAAGCGGACTCTCTTGCGGTAAAACTCGGTGTCGTTAACGACAATTTCGACCGCATAATGAGCGGTATCCGTTACGTTTTAACGCAGAACGCGATACAGAACGGTCATACCTGTCTGCCAAGAGAAAAGCTCCGCGACAGCGCGGCTATGCTCCTTGGCGTTAGTGATACGCAAACCGACGAGGCTATTACCGAGCTTATACGCGAGGCAAGGCTTTGCTACGTCGTTCAAAACGACAGACAGATGATATATGACGCGCAAACCTACGAGGCTGAAAAATATATAGCCGACAAGCTCGTGCGGATAGACCGCATGTGCGCATCTCTTGACCTTGAGGATATAGACAGATTTATTGAAAACGAGGAGGCTAAAAGCGGTATCCGTTACGCTTATTTGCAAAAAAAGGCGATATCCGATGCTCTGCGGTACGGCGTTATGATCTTGACAGGCGGACCAGGAACGGGAAAAACGACCGTCGTACGCGCGCTTATACATATTTTTGACAGCATGGGCTTTGATATTGCCCTTGCCGCGCCCACGGGAAGAGCCGCGAAGAGACTTTCCGAGGCAACCTCTATGGAAGCAAAAACTATCCACCGTTTGCTCGAAATGTCATACGACGTAAACGGTCACGCCGCGTTTTGCCGAAACGAGCACGATCTTCTCGACGAGCAGGTCATTATCGTTGACGAAGCTTCAATGATAGACAACGCGCTCATGCACGCGCTCTTGAAAGCGATAAAGCCTGGGGCAAGGCTTATAATCATAGGCGACTCCGACCAGCTTGCCTCAGTCGGCGCGGGAAACGTGCTCCGCGATATAATAGATAGCGATAGATTCGCGACAGTCCGACTCAACGAGATATTCCGTCAGGCTCAGGCGAGTCTTATCGTTACGAACGCACATGCGATAAACGAGGGCAAAATGCCACGCCTTGATATAAAGGACAACGACTTTTTCTTTCTTCGCAGAAGCACAGACCGAGATATCGCCGCGACGGTTGCTGACCTTTGCAAGAACCGATTGCCAAAGACCTACGGTGACATGGCGCGAAACGGTACACAGGTCATCTCTCCCTCACGAAAGGGCGAGGCTGGTACTGAAAACCTGAACGTGATATTGCAGGAAATGCTCAATCCCCGTTCAAATCAACGCAGAGAGCATACGTTCAGGGAGCGTATCTTCCGCGAGGGCGACAGAGTCATGCAAACGCGCAACAATTACGATATCGTTTGGACGCGCGTATACGACGATAAAACGGGAAACGGCATATTCAACGGAGATATAGGCGTTATCGAGGAGATAAACAATCCTGAAAGCGAAATGACAGTGCTTTTCGATGACAGACGCGTGATATACGATTTTTCAATGCTTGAGGACATTGAACACGCGTACGCCGTTACGGTCCATAAGAGTCAGGGCAGTGAATACCCCATCGTAATAGTTCCCATGTGCAGCGCGGCGCAGATGCTTCTCACAAGAAATCTTCTTTACACGGCGGTAACTCGAGCGCAGAGCATGGTAATACTTGTAGGGCGCGAGGACGTTATTGCGCAAATGGTTGAAAATAACCGTCAGACCATGAGATACACGGGACTTTGCCATTGGCTTTCCGAGCATAAGGAGAGATAATGACCTTTCGTGAATTCAAAGACCGCTTTTTTGCGATGCGCAAATGTGTCGGTTGCGGAAAAATACTTGAATACGAGGAACGAGACGAGATATTTTGCGATTCCTGCGCTCTTGCGTGGAGCGTTGCAAAGACCGAGAGCTGTAAGTCGTGTTTGCAATCGGCAATCGAGTGTACGTGTCAGCCAAAGGAACTTGCAAAAACGGGTTCTCTTTGCTTAAGAAAACTGATATTTTATCACAAAAGACACGGAACACCGCCGCAACTTCGAATAGTTTACCGCTTAAAGCACCGTCCGCATAAACGTGCGGAAGAATTTTTAGCTAATGAGCTTTCAAGAGTCATTAAAGAGGAGCTTGATGCTTTGAAAATAATTGACCTTGAGAATGAAGCGGTCATAACCTCTGTTCCACGTTCGATAAAGTCGCGCCGAAGATACGGAATAGACCAATCCGAGCGCGTTTCAAGCGCTCTTTCGTCGAATATGGGGATTCCGTACGTTAAAGCTGTCAAAAGAGCATCTCTATTGTCAAAAGAGCAGAAAAGACTTACGAAGCAAGGGCGTTTTAAAAGCGTTCGCGGACAGTTCGTTATGATCGACGGCGAGAGCGTAGAGGGAAAGTGCGTTTTCCTTTACGACGACGTTTCGACAACGGGCGCGAGTATGACCGCCTGCGCGGAGCTTTTGAGAAAAGCGGGAGCAAAGGCTATCGTCTGCCTGTGTATAGCGCAGGATTGAAAAATATTGTGAATAAATAGCTTTTGTACGACAAAAAACTATTGCATTTTTCGAAGAACCATTGTATAATATAAGGAGAGGTAAAAATATACGCCAAAATTGGAGGCAGGATGTTTAAGAAAAAGACCAAACAGTTGTTTTCAAAGGATATAGGAATAGATCTTGGAACGGCAACGGTGTTGGTATACGTCGAGGGAAAGGAGATCGTGCTCAACGAGCCGTCGGTCGTCGCCGTAGATACCAATACGGACCGTATCGTTAAGATCGGCAAAGAAGCGCAGGCTATGCTTGGGCGCAATCCGAGTAATATCGACGTTATCCGTCCCCTCAAGGACGGCGTTATAAACCGTTACGATATAACTCAAAAAATGATACAGTATTTTATCCGCCGAGCGTGTGAGAATACTGTTTTTCCGCCTCGTGTGGTAATTTGCATCCCTACGGGTATTACCGACGTTGAGGAACGCGCGGTCATTGACGCGGGTACTCAGGCGGGCGCGAGAAAGACCTATCTTATCGAAGAACCCATTGCCGCGGCTCTTGGCGCGGGTATGGACATTTATAGCCCTATCGGACGAATGATAGTTGACGTCGGAGGCGGAACTACCGACGTGGCAGTCGTTTCTTTGGGTGGTGTTGTCGTTTCGGAGTCGATTCGCGTTGCGGGAGACAAATTTGACGAGGCTATCATGCGTTACGTTCGCAGGAAATATAATATAGCGATAGGCGAACGTATGGCAGAGCAGATAAAAATGCGCATCGGCGCAGTCTACGAGCATGGAGAAGCAAGAACGATGGAGGTAAAGGGAAGATGCCTTATTCAAGGACTCCCGAAAATGATAACTCTTTCGTCAAAGGAAATGCTTGAGGCTATGATGGAGCCTATCTCCGCTATCCTTGACGCGATATGCTCCGTGGTTGAGCGTACGCCCCCAGAGCTTGTCGGAGATATTTTAAAGGGCGGTATCGTTATGACGGGCGGAGGAAGTCTGCTTTACGGCTTTGATAGATTGATAGCCGACGTAACTGGCATAAAAACGAGAGTGGCAAAGAACCCTATCGAATGCGTTGCCATGGGTACGGGAAAGATACTCCCAATGCTTGACAATATGCCCGAGGGCGTTATCGATATGTCACGAATAAGACGAAAATTTTAAAAGACACGAGGACGCGATGAGGGGGACTTTTTGAAAAAAGTCCCCCTCAAACTCCCCTCAAAAACTTTCTTGAAAAGGAGTAAACCATGAATCTGTGTGAAAATTTCGCGTATCCGAAGCTTATGAGGTATTTTGAGGAGATATCTGCGATACCTCGCGGGTCGTATAATGAAAATGGAATAGCCGACTATCTTGAAGCTTTCGCAAAGAAACGCGGTCTTTATTGCTACCGCGACGGCTACAACAACGTATTGATAAAAAAGAGCGCGACTGCGGGAAGTGAGGGGCGTGAGCCTATCTTGTTGCAAGGACACACCGACATGGTGTGCGAGAAGAACGCGGGTGTTGAGCATGACTTTTTGCGCGATCCTCTAACGCTTTACGAGGAGGACGGCTGGATAAAAGCCAAAGGCACGACACTTGGCGCGGATAACGGCGTTGCCGTTGCCGTAATGCTTTACGTTCTTGACGGCGGAGTTTGTGCGCACCCTGATATAGAGTGCCTTTTTACCGCTTCCGAAGAGGTAGGACTTGACGGAGCGACGAACTTTGATTACTCGAAGATAGCGGCGCGCAGAATGATAAACATGGACAGCGCGGACGAATCACTCATTATTGCGGGTTGCGCGGGCGGTCAGCGCTCACGGATCGCGTTTGAGGTCGAGCTTAAAACGGTAAAATCAAAGACCGCGAAAATACGTATCAGCGGTCTTTTTGGAGGTCATTCGGGCGAGGATATCGGAAAGGGCAGAGCAAACGCAAATAAGCTCATGGGCAGAGTCCTTTACGGCATAATGGATAAGGACACGGCTCTCGTAAGCGTGAGCGGCGGAACGAAGGATAACGCCATTCCGCGTGAATGCGAAGCGGTCATCACTGTTTTTGACGAAAAGAAACTTAAAGACAAAATAGAAAAGCTTTCGAGTGAGCTTCGCGAGGGACTTTGCAAGGACGACTTGAGTTTTGAGATAACGCTTGATATTGAAAATGAGCGCGATGTCGCTTGTATCGATAACCAAACGGCAAGAAAGATAGTTTTCCTTATGCACACGGTCAGAAACGGCGTGTTTGAAATGAATAACGATATCGAGGGACTTGTCGAGTGGTCGAGAAATCTCGGAATCGTTAATTGCGGCGCAAACGGCGCGGAGCTTATATTCTCGTCGCGTTCCTCGTTTGAGTCGCGTATAGACGCGTCAGCCGCGGAGCTTGACGACTACGCAGATCTTCTCGGCGCGTCTGTAAAGCATTATAACAGATATCCGGGGTGGCAGTTTGCGCCCGTGTCAAATGTAAGGGAAGCATACACGCGCGCGTTTGAATCCTTGTTTGGCAGAAGTCCCGATACAACGGTCATTCACGCAGGTCTTGAATGCGGTATCATTTCGCAGTCAGTACCGAATATAGATATAATATCTTGCGGACCCGTCGTACTTGATCTTCATTCGCCCGACGAAAAAATGAACAAAAAGTCGTTTGAAAATTTTTATACCGTCATAAAAACAGTGATCGAGAACTATTAAACAAAACGAGAGTTGAGCAAGGCTCAACTCTCGTTTTTTGTATTTTTAAGCATTTTTTTGAATGTATTTATTACATTTGAAGAGTCATTTTCAAAATCGAAATAAAGTGATAAAGTGGCGTAATTTTCAAAATCAGCATCAGAATATGTATGAACGGCTACCTCGCTTGCCTGAATTAACAAGCTGCCTAATACTACTATCGCATCGGAAAATAAATCCAAAAAGTCATTTGATATATCAACAACGGCATAGCGCTCTTCTTTAAATACATATATCTCTAAAATAGAGCCTGTAAGCGAAGAAATGTTGACGGCAAGGACGAACATATTGGTAATACGCTCGCGGTCGTCCTCATTAAGAGCGTTTAATACTTCATTTTCTTTTATTGCGTTTAACAGATGGTTAGCGTGTCTTTTGTTGAATTTAACTTTATTAAGCGGAGGAATTGTGTCGATGATATCATCTAAATTTTTTAAATATTCTCTTTTGTATATCAAATGCGAATCGTATTGGTCTTTCATAATGCTTCTCCTTTGATTATTCTAAAAAACAAAAAGTGCGTCCCAATTAAGAGACGCACGAAAAAGTGTTGTCCCTTAATTGTTGCCACACAATCTCATTACACACTATAGGAAAATGAGGAAAAAGGAAACACTTTTTACCAAAGATAGTTTCCCAATAATGTGTAATCAAATATTCGATTGTGTGGCAAAATCATTATACCATTATTTTGATTTTTTGTCAATATAAATTTTGCTTTTTCAAAGTTTGATTTATCGGTGGGTTTGGTTAAAAAAATGGCAAGGCACGAACGAAACGGTTATCATAAAATCTGTAGGGGCTGACGTCCTCGACAGCCCGAGACAAATGGCAAAAAACGGACAAAACGGGAGGCTGATATGTATAGTGTGGTAAGATAGTTTACAGAATGTGAAGAGACATAGTTTACAATTTTGTGGTAAAATAAAGGCATAAAG
>SVUA01000050.1 GCA_015063485.1 Oscillospiraceae bacterium
GCATAATTTGCTCTCCTCATCAGTCACCTTCGGTGACAGCTTCTCCGCTGGAGAAGCCTTTGTCTCTCATCGTTTACTTTTATTCTCAATATTTTAATATTTCAAACGCCCCGATAAACCGCAATTTATCAACTTTCAATTTTCAACTTTCAATTTTCAACTTTCTTATTTGGAGGAAAATATAAATGTTTAAAGACCAAAAAATTTGTTTTTCGGGCGTTCAGCCCAGCGGAAATCTGACTATCGGAAATTACCTCGGAGCTATCCGCAATTTCTCGCTTTATTCCGAGCAATATAAGACCTTTTACTGCGTAGTCGACGAACACGCTATAACCGTTCGCCAAGTACCCGCAGAGCTTCGCAGACGCACCTACGAGACCCTCGCGCTTTATATGGCTTGCGGTCTTGACCCCGAAAAAAACACTCTTTACGTTCAGTCGCACGTTCCCGAGCACGCGGAGCTTGCGTGGATACTCAACTGCTACACCATGTACGGCGAGCTCTCGCGCATGACGCAGTTTAAGGACAAGAGCGCAAAGCACGCGGATAACATAAACGCGGGACTCTTTACCTACCCCGTTCTTATGGCGGCGGATATCCTGCTCTATCAGACCGACGTCGTGCCCGTTGGTATCGACCAGAAGCAGCACGTTGAGCTGGCGCGTGATATAGCTAACCGCTTCAATTCCGTATTCCCCGACGCGCTTACCATTCCCGAACCCATTATTTCAAAGTCGGGAATGAAGATAATGTCACTTGCCGAGCCGACGAAGAAGATGTCGAAATCCGACGAAAACGTAAACGCTGTCGTTTATATTCTCGACGATAAGGACACGGTGATCCGCAAATTCCGCAGAGCCGTTACCGACTCCGACACTTGCGTTCGCTTTGCCGAGGGCAAGGACGGTATCAACAACCTCATGACTATCTACTCTTGCTTTACGGGAAAGACCATGGAGGAGATAGAGCACGAGTTCGACGGCAAGGGATATGGCGACTTCAAGCTTGCCGTAGGCGAGGTCTGCGCTGACGCCCTTGCTCCCGTTCAGGCGCGTTATACAGAGCTTCTTGCCGACAAGGCGGGACTTGAAGCGCAGATGAAGAGAGGCGCGGAGGAAGCGTCGTATTACGCACGACGCACAATGTCAAAGATACGCAAAAAGATAGGCTTTGTGTCTCTTTAAGGACGCGGGGACGCGGGGATGCGATGAGGGGAACTTTTTGAAAAAAGTTCCCCTCAAACTCCCTTCAAAAACTTTCCTAAAAAAGATTTTTATGTAGCAATAACGGCTATTTTTTTACATAAAAAACAAATAACACAAGGCAACGAACCTTGTGTTATTTTTGTTTATATATTCTTTAATTTATTTTTTACGGAATTAACAATATTCAACGAATCCTCTTCAAAGTCGAAATAAAAGGAAATAGTTGAAAAATCTTCTCTTTCGGAGTTGTTTGATATCATTATCTCGCTTGCATTGATAGTAAGATGCTCAAATAAGATCAAATCGGGATAAAAGATATCTAAAATATGATTTGAAATATCAACAACGGCATACTTTCCCGCTTTTGACAAATATATAGCGATTTGCGAACTCGTGGTTACGGCTAAATTAACGGCTTTTGAGAAAATATTTTTCAGATAACTTTTCGTGTTTTTATCAAGAGAATTTAGCAGCTCCTCATTTTTTATGGCGTTGAGCATATGTTTAGCATATTTTTCGTCTATTTTAACATATTCTATGGTTGCGAACGTATCTGCCATATCATCTATAGTTATATCCTCAAAAAAAGCTCTTTTGTAAATAAGATATATATCTTCCGTTTCCAAAGGAGCTTCTTTTATAAATGAATGAGGCTCGTATTCTTTGTGCATAATGTTTCTCCTTTAAATTTTATTTTAAAAACAAAAAGTGCGGCAACCGAAGTCACCGCACGAAAAACGCAAACTCCGATTGCTGCGAAACAAACTTTAACAGAATTGGGGATATAAAATCTTGCCAACCATACCAAAGTGGAATTTGCATTTTTACCAAATTCACAAGGTATAGTTGACGAAAAAAGGGTATAGTATTCCCCTAAAAAGAAAATACCCCTTTAATTCTGTTTATTAAGTTTGTTTCGCAAAATTATTATATCATGATTTTAATTTTTTGTCAATATATGAAAAATAAAATAAAATAAATTGCGGTTTATCGGGCAGGTTGAAATATTAAAATGTCAAGAATAAACGTAAACGTTTAGAACCAAAGGCTTCTCCAGCGGAGAAGCTGTCACCGAAGGTGACTGATGAGGAGAGCAAATTATGCATAGACTAAACGGCGATCTCCTCATCCGTCACTCGTAAACTCGTGACACCTTCTCCGCTGGAGAAGGCTTTTGGTGAAAACCGTTTCGTTCGTGCCTTGCCATTTCGTCAAATCAAACCCACCGATAAATCAAAATTTGGCAACGCAGAATTACGGGTTTGTGGTTTTTATTGTTTTCTCCAAAAAAGCGTTTGCAGAACGTTAAAATTCCGCAAACGCTTTTTCTGTTTTTAATTTTTTATTTATGCTTTTGCCACGACGAGCGCGCACCAACCGTTTTCCTCGGCTTTCTCGACGATACGGAAGCCGTTTGCTTCAAACGTATTTATTACGTCGTCCGCTCTCTCGACGATTATTCCCGAAGCGAGAATCACAGAATTTTCATTCATATATTCGGCAACGTCGGGTGTCATGCGGATTATGATATCCGCGACGATATTCGCGCAAATGAGGTCATACGTACCTCCGCTCTTATCAACGCCTTTAAGCAGGTCTGACGTATCGCACGTCACCTTTTGTGAAAGTCCGCTATCCTTGATATTCTCTCTTGCGACTTTTACCGCAACGGGATCGATATCGTAAGCCTTACACTCTTTCGCGCCGAGTTTTGCCGCGCAAATAGCGAGTATTCCGCTTCCGCAGCCTACGTCAAGCACACGCATATTTTCTTTCGTATACTTTTCAAGCAGACCGATAACGAGTCTTGTCGTCTCGTGAGTTCCCGTGCCGAAAGCCATACCCGGATCCATGCGGACGATGATATCATCAGGGTTTTCGTCATACTTTTCCCACGCGGGAACTATGACTATTCTCTCCCCTATCCGTATCGGCTTATAATAAGCCTTCCAAGAGTTTGCCCAATCCTCTTCGTTAACGCCGCTTACGTCTATTTTCGCATCAATTGAAAGCGTATTGCATCTCTCGCGAAGGAACACGAGCGTATCATTTACTCCGCTATCGGCGGGAAGATACACGCTGACCGAAGCGATCGTTTTATCTGCGTTAAGTATGCTCTCGTCAATAAGATCGCCGTAGCAGGTCTTTAGGTCGATGTCGCTGTAATCCTCTATCTGAAGGTAATTGGAGATCATATTCATAACGGCGACGAGCTCATCGAGCTGTTCAAGCTTGACGGTCACCTTTATTTGTGTCCATTCGGATTGCTCTCCCCAATCCTCGCAGGTATAATCCTTATCCATTTTTATAAACATACCTTTCGGTTATTTTTTATCGAATATACGCTTAAAAAATCCGCTCTTTTTGGAGTAGTTACTGTCTCCGCAAGCATCTGCGAATGCGCGCATATGATCCTTTTGCTTTTCGCTAAGACCTTTTGGTATCTCAACGTTTACCGTAAATATCAAGTCTCCCTTGCGGTTTTGATTATTGATATACGGGAGTCCCTTTTGTCTTATGGTAAAGGTCGTTCCAGGTTGAGTTCCCTCGGGTATGGTATATTTGATATTGCCCTCGAGAGTCGGAACGTCTATCTCCGCGCCGAGCGTTGCCTCGGCAACAGTAAGAGGTACTTCGCAATAGAGGTTATATCCGTCGCGCTCAAAGATCGCGTGGCGTTTAACGATAACGGTGATTATCAGGTCACCCGCAGGACCTCCGTTTCGTCCGTCACAGCCTTGTCCGCGAAGCGCGATACGCTCTCCGTCGTCGATTCCCGCGGGGATAGAAACGCTGAGCTTTTTATTTACCTTTACGTATCCCGTTCCGCGACAGTTGGTACACGGATCTTTGATCGTCTTACCTGTTCCGCGACAGCTATCGCACGTTGTTGTAGACTGAAACGCCATGCCTCCAAGTCTTTGCGTGATCCTTCTCTGTCCGCTTCCTCCGCACACACGGCAGGTCTCCGCGCTCGTTCCCTTTTTAGCTCCCGAGCCGCCGCAATCGTCGCATTTCTGAACTCTGTTAAAGGAAACGTCCTTCTTTACGCCGAACGCCGCTTCCTCAAACGTGATAGTAACTCTCGCGCCAACGTCCTCGCCTCGCATTGGAGCGTTACGGTTTCTCTGCGAAGAGCCGCCAAAGCCGCCTCCGAAAAAGCTACCGAAGATATCGCCAAGGTCACCGAAATCAAAGCCGCCGTCAAAGCCCGCGCCGCCTCCCGCCGCGGGATCGAACGCCGCGTGACCGAACTGGTCGTATTTTGCCTTTTTATCGGCATCCGAAAGAACGGCATACGCTTCGTTTATCTCCTTAAACTTGGCTTCTGCCTCGGCGTTGCCCGGATTTACGTCGGGGTGATATTTTTTCGCGAGTGAACGGTAAGCCTTTTTTATGTCTGCTTCTCCCGCGCTTTTATTTAGTCCTAAGACCTCGTAATAGTCTCTTTTATCTGCCATTTATATGCTCCTAATACGCCCATACGGGAAAGAGCCTTTCGGCGCTTTCCCGTGGGTTAAAATTATCAGTTGTTGGTCTTATCCTCGTAGTCGGCATTGTAATAAGTGCCGTCACCGTTTGCGCCGTCGTTTCCGCCTGCCGCAGCGTTCGGGTCAAAGCCCTGACCCTGTGCCGCGCCGCTCTGCGCGTAAAGCTTCTCTGAAAGCGCGTAGAATGCCTTTTCAAGAGCCTCGGTATCAGCCTTGATAGCGTCTGTATTACCGCCCGCGATAGTGCTCTTAAGCTTCTCGATAGCGTCCTTAACGGGAGCTTTATCAGCCTCGTCTACCTTGTCGCCTACTTCGTTAAGTGTCTTTTCAGCCTGGAACACCATAGAATCCGCGCGGTTCTTGGTATCTACCTGCTCTTTGAGCTTCTTGTCTTCCTCCGCGAACTTCTCTGCGTCCTTGACTGCCTTATCTATATCCTCCTGAGACATATTTGTAGAAGAAGTAATGGTGATGTTCGTCTCCTTACCCGTTCCGAGATCCTTTGCGCTTACGTTTACGATACCGTTTGCGTCGATGTCGAAGGTTACCTCTATCTGAGGAACTCCGCGGGGCGCTGCGGGAATACCGTCAAGAATGAATCTGCCAAGCGTTGTGTTATAAGCCGCCATCTCGCGCTCACCCTGAAGAACGTGGATCTCAACCGAGGTCTGACCGTCAGCCGCGGTAGAATATACCTGACTCTTCTTTACGGGAATGGTTGTATTTCTTTCAATTATCTTATTGGAGATTCCTCCGAGAGTCTCGATACCTAAAGAGAGAGGTGTTACGTCGAGAAGGAGAAGGTCCTTAACGTCGCCGCCAAGAACGCCGCCCTGAATTGCCGCACCGATAGCTACGCACTCGTCGGGGTTGATACCCTTGAACGCGTCTTTGCCGAGGAACTTCTTAACAGCTTCCTGAACCGCGGGGATTCTTGTAGAACCGCCGACGAGAAGTATCTTATCTACCTCGGAAACGCTGAGTCCCGCGTCGGAAAGTACCTGTCTTGTCGGACCCATGGTTGCTTCTACGAGGTCTGCGGTGATGCGGTCGAACTCCGCTCTCGTAAGAGTTGCGTCAAAGTGGAGAGGTCCTGCCGCGGTCGCCGTGATAAAGGGCAGATTGATGTTCGTGCTGGACATACCCGAAAGCTCTATCTTTGCCTTCTCTGCCGCTTCCTTAAGTCTCTGCATTACCATCTTGTCGTTACGGAGATCAACGCCGTTTTCCGCTCTGAACTTATCAACCATCCAGTTGATAACTCTCTGGTCAAAGTCGTCACCGCCGAGCTTATTGTTACCCGCGGTAGCGAGAACCTCGAATACTCCGTCGGAGATCTCAAGCAAGGATACGTCGAACGTACCGCCGCCAAGGTCGAATACCATTATCTTCTGGTCTGCTTCCTTATCCATGCCGTAAGCAAGAGCTGCGGCTGTGGGCTCGTTGATTATACGAAGGACCTCAAGTCCCGCGATCTTACCAGCGTCCTTGGTCGCCTGTCTCTGCGCGTCCGAGAAGTATGCGGGAACGGTGATGACCGCCTGCGTTACGCTCGTTCCGAGATATGCTTCAGCATCTGCCTTAAGCTTCTGAAGAACCATTGCGGAAAGCTCCTGAGGAGTATAAGACTTGCCGTCTATCTCCTTTTTATATGCAGAGCCCATCTCACGCTTGATACTGATAACTGTTCTGTCGGGGTTTGTGATAGCCTGACGCTTTGCGACCTGACCTACCATTCTCTCGCCCGTCTTTGTGAATGCTACTACCGAGGGAGTCGTTCTCGCTCCTTCGGGATTGGGTATAACGATAGGCTCGCCGCCTTCAAATACCGCTACGCAAGAGTTTGTTGTACCTAAATCTATTCCTATTATCTTTCCCATGATCAAATCCTCCTTTATGGGTTTTGTTTTAATTTTGTTTTTTTATATTATTAGCCGTTTTAAGTTCGGCAAAACTTTCGTTTTAAGTTTGTTTTTAGTTTGCTACTTTTACCATTGAGTAACGAAGCACCTTGTCTCCGCGGATATATCCCTTCATGAAGACCTCGATTATCTCGTTCTCTCCGTAATTTTCGTCGTCGACGTGCATTACTGCGTTATGGACGTTGGGGTCAAATGGCTTTCCGAGCGCTTCTATCTCACTAACTCCCATCTTTTCCATAGCTTCCTTAAAGCTTTTGAGTGTAAGCTCAAGTCCTTTTGCAAGAGGATGCTCAGCGTCCTCTCCGCTATACTGCGCGGCTCTTTCAAGGTTATCGAGTATCGGAAGTATCTGCGTCAGCGCGTCTATATACGCGTCGGCGTAAACGCCCTCTCTCTCCTTTGCCGAGCGTTTGCGGAAATTGTCGTACTCTGCGCACACGCGCATATACTTGTCATTCGCCTCGGCAAGAGCCGCCGCGCTTTCGGCGAGTGCCTTTTCAAGCTTTGCCGCCTCTGCCTCGGCTTTCTTTGCCTTTCTTTTTTCTTTTCCTGAAACTTTTTCCTCCGCAGATTCCTCACAAACGGGTTCTGCCGTCTCTTCGGTCACAGGCGTTTCTTCGGTATTTATCTCTTCCGTCATATCTTCATTAGTCTCGATTTCCGTGTTCTTGTTCTCTTCCATTTTATCCTCCTTCTTTGTCTTCCTTTGCGGCTTCTATCTTATTATTCGGTTCTTCGTTTATCATTCCCGAAATACTTCCGCTTATCTCATCTATCGTCTGCAAGACCTGCTTATAATTCATACGGCGAGGTCCGAGAACTCCTATAACGCCGACCGTTCTTCCGTTCTTTTTGATAGGCTTGAATACGAGTGACGAATTGTTCATGACCTTAACGGGACTTTCCGAACCGATAAGAACGTTTATGTCGTCGGTCTCGGGCTGTGAGACAAGGTCGAGTATCTCGTCCTGACTCTCAAGCGTTCCGAGGAGCTGACCGAGCTTTTCGGTATCCGAATATTCGGGGTATTTGAGAAGATGGTTGATTCCCGACAAGCGAAGCTCGCCGCCGTCTATCTCGCTCATTACCGCGTAAACGCATTTTACAGAAGGATTTACGAGGTACGCCTCGTCTCCCATCTCGTTTTCCATTTCCATTATTATAGGAAGCGTTATCATGTCGGCGCTGAGTCCGCACAAGGCGAGATTGAAGATATCCGATAGCTTTCTGAGTCCCTGCTCGGTAACTCTTGACATTACCGATACCTTTTTCGTCTTTACCGCGCCGCCCGACGTTATCATTACCATTGCGAAATTGTTGTCGTCTATGCGGATCATTTCGAATTTCTGCATAGTAACAGCAGAGGCACGCGGCTTTATCGCGATTCCCGTATAATTGGTCATCGAGGACGCAAGCTTTGATGCCGTTTCGAGTATCTGGTCTATCTCGGACATCTTTATTTTCATTATCTGTCCTATCTGAGCGACCTCGCGGGTGGTCTTTGCGTATTGCTCGACAAGACTGTCAACGTAAAAGCGGTATCCCTTCTCACTTGGCACTCTTCCCGCCGAAGTGTGAGGCTGTTGAAGATAGCCGAGCTGTTCAAGCTCCGCCATCTCGTTTCTGATAGTCGCGGAAGAACAGGTGAGAAGATTATTTTGCATGATATATTTAGAACCTACGGGCTCTCCGCCCTCTATATGAGCCTCAACGATCGCTTTAAGTATAAGCTTTTTTCTGTCGCTGAGTTCGTTTTTGGTTACCATATCTTCGCCCATCTGTTTACCTCCCTCGCTATTAGTTCCAGTGCGTTTTTAGCACTCATTTGTGCCAAGTGCTAATCACTGTATAAAATTTATCATGTTTTTGCTCTTTTGTCAAGAGTTTTTTGAAATTTTCTAACGATTTTTTTGTTAATTATTTATGAACTGTGCTAATTTTCGGCTTTTTTTGTCTGATCTGGACAGAATAGCCTCTTATAAGTAATGAAAAACGATCAAATTGCGGTTTGTCGGTGCGTTGATGTTTGCACGAACTTGAGGCTCCCTTGTGTAAAGCTTCCGCAAGCGGAGTCGAGTTTGCGGAGCAAACGTCGAGGAGCTGACGACGAAGTCGGGTGAGGGA
>SVUA01000009.1 GCA_015063485.1 Oscillospiraceae bacterium
TCTTCCCAAACGTGTCCGGGACGGTAGGTCTTCATACGGATACGGTAACGCTTCACGCTGTCATAATCGAATGCGTCAAGCTCCATATTTTCAAGCACGAGCATATCCTGCGTCTTGATTGCCGCATCGCGCATCATCGCTTGCACTTCTTCCTTGGTACATTTGTAGTCGCCCTCGCCGTTGCGGCGATAACTTCCCGAAAGAGGATTGCCGTCGATATACACGGGTTTATCGCTGCGCTGTGCACGAGGTACACGGATAGCCACAATGTGCTTACCATCGATACTCTCAACGGTTACGTCCTTATCGGAGAGAATATTGGCACTCACCTTGTTCGCGTTATTGACAATATTCCAAAAGTCTTTTATCAGCTTTTCGGGATCGGGTAGGTCAACGAGGTGCAAAGATTTGTCCGCAAACTCCTCAACACCAAGTAAAATAATACCGCCGAGCGTGTTGGCAAAGGCAGAATAGGTTTCCCAAATGCTACGGGGCAGACCGCCGATTGCCTTTTTCGCTTCGATGCGATTATTTTCTTTATATTTTTCTATGTTGGTAAAATCGATCATTTTTAGGACCTCCACATTATGCGTTCTTATCGGGAACGATATCGATATTACAATTTATATTATATCACACAATATTCCGAAAATCAACAGTTGTCGTAGGTTATTTTTTATCCGCCAACCATGAAAAAACTCCCGCCGAATGAACCACGGCGGGAGATATTTTTTATTTCGTTTTAGCCTTTTGCGCCTTTGCTTCTGCCTTTTCGCGTTTTCTCATGGCGGTATAATCCTTCAAGGAGCGTATAGCCTGATTTGACATAGGCAAGAGCGCTATCATATTAAATACCGTCATAAGCGCGATACCGATATCTCCGATATCCCAAACGAACGTATATGCGGCAAGTCCTCCTATAAAGAGCATTACGAGCGCGACTATCTTATAAACCGTCTGCGATGCCCAATTGTCGCCGAAAATATACGCGACGTTGGAACGGGCGTAGTAGAGTATTCCGATAAACGTAGAGAAGCAGAAAAGTCCGAGAGTTATCGTAACAAACCAAACGCCAAACGCTCCGAAATGATGACCCATAGCCGACACGAGCATACCCATGCTGGGCGCGCCGTCAAGTATCTCCGCGGGAGCTAAAAGCATTATCATAGCGGTACACGTACAAACAACTATCGTATCGATTATAACACCGAACGCCTGCGTAAGTCCCGCTTTTGCTGGGTGGCTTACATTTGCCGCTGCCGCCGCGCAAGGCGCTGAACCCGAGCCCGCCTCGTTTGAGAACAGTCCTCGCTTTACACCCATAACGAGAGCCGCGCCGACTCCGCCACCCGCAACAGCACGGAAATCAAAAGCCGAATCGATTATACGCTTAAATACGCTCGGAAGCGCACCCGCATTCATTACGATAACAACGATAGCGGCTACGAAATACACGCCCGCCATTATCGGAACCATGATATCAAGAACCTTTACGGTCATATTTTTACGCAAAACTATTACTGCCGCCAACGCGACTATGATAACGGTAGTTATGATCGGAGGAACGTCGAACGCACTCTTGAATGCATCGGTCACCGAGTTGCTGACTACCTGGCTGACTCCGCACCAGCAGATAAGTCCCGAAACAGCGAAAAGTATCGGAACTATACGTCTTGCGACGCTTTTTTTATTATTCTTCCCTGCAAACAGGGCATGAAGATAATATGCAGGGCCTCCGCGGTAGCCATCATAAAGCGGGTCTTTTTCCTTGTACATCTGCGCAAGAGTTGCCTCAACGAACGCAGTAGCCGCACCTATAAGCGCCGTTATCCACATCCAGAATACCGCGCCCGCGCCTCCGATAGCGACCGCCGCAACGACTCCGACCATGTTGCCCATACCGACACGGGTCGCCGTAGAAACTATAAGAGCCTGAAATCCGGAGAGTGCTCCTCCCTGTTTATCACCCTTTTCAAGAGTGATATGTATCATTTCAGGAAACATTCTTATCGGCAAAAATACCGTACGTATCGTAAAGTAAATACCGACGGGAATAAGTATCACAACAAGCAGTGAAATATTAAGTGTTGTTCCGCCGGGAAGCGGAATATGTATCCAATCGCCCCAAAAGACATTATAAATAGCAGAAACTATTGATAAAAAAATTTCAGACATTTCAATTTACCTCTTGATTTTTTATTGATTATATTATATAATAAGTTCAAGTATTTGTCAAATTGATTGTTTTTATAAAAAGCATTTATAAAATTTATGGAGGTTTTTATGGATCTGCGCAGTTTAAATACATTTATTCAAGTATCGGAGCTTTCAAGCTTCACCAAGGCAGCCGAGCGTCTGGGTTACTCTCAACCAACCGTTTCTTTTCAGATACGTCAGCTTGAAGAAGAGCTTGGCGTACGCCTTTTTGACAGGATAGGACACACCGTTTCTCTGACGGAAGAAGGACGCGAGGCTTTGAATTATGCGCACAGCATATGCAGAATAGCTAACGAAATGTCCTCCGAAGCCATAAAAAGCAACCGCAACAAGAGCGTTATACGTATAGCCATGGCGGACTCTCTTTGCGGTCCGTTGATAGTTGAAAAGTTCTCTGAATTTCGCAGAACGCACAAAAATATTTCTCTAAAAATAATGACCGCGGGAACGGACGAGCTTTTTCGTTTGCTCGACCACAACGATGCCGATATAGTCTGTACGCTTGACACGCATATCTACAATATGTCTTACGTAGTTTCGAGCGAGGAAAAGCTTGGCGCGCATTTCGTCTGTTCCTCTTCCTCTCCTCTTACCGAGGCTACATATCTTGAGATACACGACCTTTTGGCTTTCCCTTTTATCCTTACCGAAAAAGGCATGAGCTACCGCAGAATGCTTGATGAAAAGCTCGCCAAAATGTCTCTCGAGGTTGCTCCCGTACTTGAGATAGGAAGCGCAGACCTCATTTGCGACCTTATAAAAGAGGGAGCGGGGCTTTCTTTCCTTCCCGATTATGTCACAGAAAAAGAAGTTCGCGCGGGCGCGCTTACTCGACTCTCGGTCAAGGATTTTGACATCGAGCTTTGGCAACAGGTCCTTTATCACCGAGATAAATGGATAACCCCCGAAATGCAATCGGTTATTGATTATTTGAGTAAATAACACTTGCTTTTTTATAGTGTAGCTTCAAATTTTGATTTGTCGTGGACGCGATTTTCCGCTTTTTTTAAAAAAGCTTGGCAAGAAACTTCCTAAAAAGCATTTTTTATGTAGTCATAATTGCTTATGAAAAAACTCATTTTTTAAGTTTTTGAGGGAAGCTTTCTAAATTACATAGAATTTTTATCCACCTAAAAAAGGACAGAGAATGTAACATTCTCTGTCCTCATTTATTTACACATTGTAAAAGTCAGATCGTTTCTATTGTTTTGTCGTTTACAGTAACATTTACAAAAGAGAGGTCTTGACAATTTTTAAATGAAAAAGTCCCATCACTCCACCTTGCAAGATGACCTATCTCATCGTACAATGAAAAATCTTCAAGCTTTAGATCGTGCGTGTTTTCGGCGCGAAACCAAAATGTACCCTGTTGCTCATAGCATTTATCCGAAAAAGGCTTCATGCCGTCATATGTTTTCATGCGCCAATTCTTAAGCTTTATGTTTTTTACCGTATCCGTATTTTGAACGTTGAATTCTACAAATCCATATATTTCCGCATTCACGTTTTCGATAAGAATATTTGTGATAGTAGCTTTGTTCAGCGATTGTTCAACAAGCTCAAAGGGCTTGGAGCACTTGGTAATAGAAATTCCAGAAAAATAAACGTCGTCTATTACAGTATTTCCTATGCCGTGATATGCCGACATGAATTTTATAGCCGCGCCGCAACGAGTTATACATACGTTTGAAACTCTGACGTGTCTTATCGTGCCGTCTCCGACACCTATGCGAAATCCGCAAGCCGAAGATCCGAGTATACAATTTGTAACGGTAACGTATTCGCATACGGCAGATGTACGTTTCAGCTTAGAACCTGCTCCACGGATCGCAATACCGTCATCACCCGTATCGATTATACAGTCGGAAACAGTGACGTTTTTGCAGCAATCTATGTCGATCCCGTCCGTATTAAATACATTTTTCGGATTAAATACTTTTATTCCGCTAACAGATACGTACTCGCAGCCGTGTAAAAAGCAGCCCCATGCGGGTTGGTTTGTAATAGTGATATCCTTTACCTTAACGCGACGGCATTCAACGAAACAAAGAAGCTGTCCGGGGCGCAAAAGCTCCTTGTCCTTTTCTCTTCGTCCGCCGCAGCTCCACATATAACAGCTTCGGAGCTCTAACTCGTCACCGAGAAAGGCTTCGCCGTTTCCGTCGACCGTTCCCGTTCCCGTAATGGCGACGTTTTCGCACTCGACGGCAAGGATAAGATGCTTTCCGAGCCAGCCTTCTTCACGGCAGGAGAAGTTCTGAGGATATGCGTCCTCAGCGTTATAATCGTCTAAATTATCGCTTCCTTTTATCACCGCTCCGTGTTCAAGGTGAAGCTCTACGTTTGAGCGTAACCAAATTGTACCTGTTCTGTAAATTCCCGCAGGCACAGTAACAACACCGCCTCCCGATCTTGCGCAGGTGTCTATTGCGGACTGTATTGCCTCGGTACAAAGTGTCACGCCGTCACAGCTTATATTAAAATCAAAAACATTCGTATTCATTATCGTACCTCATTAATTTTATATTGTGTCAAACAAGATGTTTATTTTCCAACACAGAATTTTGAGAATATCTCCGAAACGACCTCTTCGCCTATCTCTCGTCCGTCAACTTCGCCTAAAGCCGCCATCGCGCTCTCAAGTCCAACAGACACAAGGTCAAGCGGAAGTTCCGCATCAATATCCTCTATTGACTGCGTAACCGCCTCCGCGGCGCAAATGAGAGAGGCATACTGCCGCGCCCCCGTAACTATGGCATCGTTGCTTATGTCAATACTTCCGTCTATAAACAGAGAGTCAACCGTTTTTGCAAGTGTATCAAAGCCCTCTCCCGTAAGAGCAGAAAGGTGAATGACCTCTGCAAATACTTCTTTATTTAGCGAAACGAGCGTTTCTGCTCCTCTGTCGGTCTTATTCAAAAGAGCTATCGCTGTTTTTTTAGAATTTGCTATTATATCAATAAGCTCTCTGTCCTCATCTGTCAACGGAACGGACGCGTCAAATACAGCAAGTACGAGCTCCGCTTCGTTGAGCACCCCTAAAGTACGCTCTATACCTATATTTTCGACCACGTCATCGGTCTTGCGAAGTCCCGCCGTATCACAAAGCAGAAGTGTCGCGCTGCCGAGCGTTGCCTTTTCGCGCAACACGTCGCGTGTCGTACCCTCAATATCGGTAACGATAGCGGCATCGTATCCGAGTATCCTGTTATACACCGAGCTTTTACCCGCATTCGCTCTTCCGCAGATAACGGTAGCGATCCCCTCGTTAACGGCTCGTCCTGTGCGGTAAGTATTAGCTATTTTAACTATATCTGCCTTTGCTTTACAAAGTGCTTCGGATATCTCCTCACGGCTCATCTCCGCAAGGTCCTCATCGGGAAAGTCTATTGCCGCATACATTGAAGCAAGAACGGTTCGCAAAGATACGTATATCTTATCTGCCGCTTTTGCAAGATTTCCGCGCATACCGTTACGCGCAAGTAAAAGTCGGCTCTCGCTGTCGGCTTCAAGCATATCTCCGAGAGCTTCTGCCTGCGTCAGCTTCATTTTCCCCGAAACGTACGCTCTGCGTGTAAACTCTCCTGCCTCTGCGTGTCTTGCGCCCGCCGCCAAAACGGCTGAAAGCACCTTTCTTGTAACGAGTATTCCGCCATGACAGGTTATCTCGACCGTGTCTTCTCCCGTGAAAGAGCGCGGAGCGCAAAATCTGACCGCCATTCCGTCGTCTATCGAAATATTTTCGCTCGGCATAAATATCTCGCCGTATGTCATTTTTCCGTGTTCGGTGTCCGAGAGCGGTTTTCCGTTTGCCGCCTTAAATATTTTATCAGCCACACAAAACGCGTCCGCACCCGAAATTCGTATCATCGCGACTCCGCCCTTGCCATACGGCGTACTGACGGCGGCTATCGTATCAAGGAGCTTCATTTTTACCTCCGAAACAAATCAATAAAAAGGAAAGGCCGTTCCATCTTATAGGAACAGCCTGACCGTTAACGCGGACTTACTCAGTAACCTCTTCAGCCTCAACCTCTTCAGCCTCAGCCTCGTCAAGTACGAGCTCGCAATCGCCGCACTCGTCATCGAGAAGATCGTCGCAATCGCAAACGAGATCCTCGGTGTACTTTTTAACCAGCTTATAGATTACGAAAGCAATAGCACTTGCAGCCGCAACACAAGCAACGGTTATAGCAATGATCTTACCGTAGTTGGTAGATTTCTTCTGAAAGAATTTCATGTTAGTTCCTCCTCTTTTATGGATATTTGCAATCCTGCTATTTATAGTATACCATATTTTTTAAAAAAAGCAATAGAAATCCAAACTTTTTTTGAAAATTTTTTCATTCTACCTCAAAAATTCACACAATGTTTTCGTAGGGTTAAAAAAGTCGAAAAATACTTTAAAAAAAGTCAAAAAAATTACATTTTACACTTCCCTTTAAGAATGATTTCTGTTATAATATAGTAAGGTATGTAAACTTGATTTGGAGGACCGCAAATGACCTATAACGAGATCGCCATGGCTCTTGCAGAAGCCGAAATAGAAAATAACAGAGCCGAAGCGGCTATGCTTATCTGCCATTTTTGTAGCGTGAATAAAGCAGAGCTTCTTCTCCGTCACGACGAGGATTTTGTCTCGCCCGAGCTTGAAGCGGCGGTTGCAAAAAGAATCTCTCACTACCCTCTTCAATATATTCTCGGATATTGGGATTTTTGCCACGAAACGTACAGAGTGACCGAAGATACTCTCATTCCAAGGCAAGATACCGAAAAGCTCGTTGAGCTTGCGATACGCTTTCTTCCCGAAAACTCACGCTTCGTCGATCTTTGTACGGGGAGCGGCTGTATTGCGATCTCTACCATTGCAAACCGCAAGGACTGCCGCGCCGTTGCCGTAGACCTTTTCCCAAACACGCTCGAGATAGCGAGAGAAAACGCCGAGACGAACGGTGTTGGCGACAGACTCGGCTTTATGCAGGCAGACGTGCTTGAGCCGTCTTTTATGGAAAGCCTTGGAAAATTCGACGCGATCCTTTCAAATCCACCCTATATTGAGAGAGAAAAGCTCTCTTTGCTCGATGAAGAGCTTTCATTCGAGCCCAATGCCGCGCTGGACGGCGGTGACGACGGTCTTGATTTTTACCGCGTTATCATCTCGGAATACGGAAAATATCTTTTCCCAAGCGGCTTTATGCTTCTTGAGATAGGTCACGATCAAGCTAAAGCCATAACAACGATAGCGGCGGCAAACGGTTTCCGTTGCGAAGTTTTCAAGGATTACGGAGGAAATGACCGAGTAGCCTATCTTACGCGCCCCGAAACCAAGATCGAACAACCGATAATTTGATGCATATACTTTTAATAACGCCATTTTAAAGGAGATATATTTTGAATATTTTGGTACTTGCGGGCGGTCTTTCGCCCGAACGCAACGTTTCTCTGACCTCGGGAAGTCTTATAGCGGCGGCTTTACGCCGACGCGGACACAAGGTATTGCTCATTGACGTTTACGAGGGCTTTGAGGGCGACGTTTCAGAACCGCTCTCGCTTTTTACCTCTGACGGAAACGATAGCTTTTCGGTATCTCGTGAAGTTCCCGATATTGAACTCATAAAGGCTAAAAATAACGGACGTGAGGAGCTTATAGGTCCAAACGTGCTCTCTCTTTGCAAGACCGCCGACGTTACATTCCTCGCGCTCCACGGCGCTATGGGTGAGAACGGTCAGCTTCAGGCAACGCTTGACGTACATAACGTGGTCTACACAGGCTCGGGATATGCGGGAAGTTTGCTCGCTATGGACAAGGAGATCGCGAAGATACTTCTTGAAAAAGAAGGTATCAAAGTTCCCTTTGGAATAAGAGTCGGCAAAAACGACACCCCTGATATAGACGAAATATATGAAAAGGTCGGACTGCCCGCAGTCGTAAAGCCTACGGCTTGCGGCTCAAGCGTCGGAGTATCTCTCGTTGACACCAAGGAAGAACTTGCGGACGCGATAGCGGCGGCGCAAGCCTTTAAGGACGACGTGCTCATAGAAAAGCGAATATTCGGCCGTGAGCTTACCTGCGGTATCGTGGGAGGGCGCGTTCTGCCCCCCGTTGAGATAATTCCAAAGCAGGGCTTTTACGATTACGAAAACAAATATCAAGCGGGAGCTACTACCGAAATATGCCCCGCGCCTATATCAGACGAAGCGTTAAAGAAAATAAATGATGCGACGCTTCGCGGCTTCCGCGCCTTACACCTTTCCGCTTATGCGCGGTTCGATTATATTCTTGATGACAACGGCGAGGCTTGGTGCCTTGAAGCAAATACACTCCCGGGTATGACCCCCACGAGTCTGCTTCCGCAAGAAGCGGCGGCGGTCGGCATGAGCTACGACGAGCTTTGCGAAACGCTTGTAAATTTGGCTTTTGAGAAATAAATCTTGATTGGTCGGTGGGTTTGTTTGGCTTTGCGAAACGGCAGAAAGCAACGTAAAAAAGCCCCATTTAAAAAGCCACTGCGTTTCTCAAGTACATAGTCAAAATGAAAAAATAAATTATATTTTTGATATATTTCTCAATATCTATTGACATTACCCTCAAATATGCTATAATACAAAAAAGCCAAAGCAACGGCTAAAAAATAATAATAAAAAAGAGGAAAAAATCATGGAATACATGATCAAAGGCAGAAAACCCGAATCGTTCTTTCGTTATTTTGAAGAAATAAGCGCGATACCTCGCGCATCCTTTCACGAGGAAAAGATCGCTGATTATATCGTGGATTTCGCAAAAGCGAGAGGTCTTGAATACTACCGCGACGAGTGGCACAACGTACTTGTAAAGATGCCCGCGACCAAGGGTCAGGAAAATCGTCCGCCCATTTTGTTCCAAGGACATATGGACATGGTTTGTGAAAAGGAGCTTGAAGTTGAGCACGACTTTCTCACCGATCCGCTTGACCTTTACATAGACGGAAAGTTCTTGCGCGCGCGCGGTACGACCTTGGGAGCTGACGACGGCATTGCCGTTGCCACTATGCTCTCACTGCTTGACGGGACAGTCAAAGAGCACCCCGCATATGAGTGTCTTTTCACGTCTGCGGAGGAAGCGGGGATCGTTAACGCGCCGAAATTCGATTTCAGCCGTATCTCCGCGCGTACGCTTGTCAGCATGGACGCAGGAAACATAAAGTATCCTCTTATCTCTTGCTCGGGCGCTCTCCGCTCCGAAATACGCCTTGCGTACAAGACAGAGTCCATTACTATGCAGGCAATTTGCGTATCTGTAAGCGGTCTTATCGGCGGTCACTCGGGTGCGCATATCAATAGCGGACGCGCAAACGCAAATAAGCTCATGGGGCGTTTAATAGCTCCTTTAATGTCTCTCGGCGACTTTCGTATCGTTTCGGTCGACAATGAATCAAAGGGAACGGGAATCCCGCGTGAGTGCAAGGCAGTTCTTGCCGTTCCGAACGTTGATGAGGCAACTGCCATTATAAAACAATATGCTGATGCTATCTCTACCGAGCTTATAGACCTTGATAAGAATTTTAACGTAAAGGTTGAACCTGTGAAAGCCACAGAAATGATGACCCGTGAAGACACTGCTCGCGTTTGCGGTATTCTTGCTTGTATGCACTCCGGCGTATTCTCAATGTGTCGTGATCTTCCCTATCTCGTTGAATATTCACGCAGTTTCGGTACTATAACGACTACGGAAGATACTATAAGCTTTTTGATATCCAATCGTTCAGCAAAGAACACAAAGCTCGATGCGGCTCAAAACGAGCTTAACGCATTTGCCGCTATGATGGGCGCGAAGATAGAACATTACGGCAGATATCCCGGTTGGGAATATGACAAGGAATCTCACGTTCGTGACGTATATTGCCAAGCACACAAGGAGATAACGGGCGATGATGCAGCTCCGATCGGTGTTCACGCGGGAATCGAATGCGGAGTTATCCGTAAAGCAATTCCCGAAATGGACGCTATATCCATAGCTCCTGACTTCTATGACGGACATACACCGAAAGAAAGACTCGATCTTGACTCCTGCGAAGTCTTCTGTCGCATAATTGCAAGAATGATAGAAATACTTTAACAAAGATCCAAGGAGAAGCAGATCATGGAATACATTATCAAAGGCAGAAAACCCGAAGCTTTCTTTCGTTATTTTGAAGAGATAAGCGCTATTCCGCGCGAATCCTATCACGAAGAAAAGATCGCTGATTATCTTGTAAACTTTGCCAAAGAGCGCGGACTTGAATATTACCGCGACGAAGCGCAAAATGTACTTATCAAAAAGCCCGCAACCAAAGGACAGGAGCATAAGCCCACGGTCTTGTTTCAAGCGCACACCGACATGGTCTGTGAAAAAGAGCCCGATGTAGAGCATGATTTCAGCCGCGACCCTCTCGATCTCTACATAGACGGAAAATTTTTGCGCGCACGCGGTACGACCTTGGGCGCTGACGACGGAATGGGTGTTGCCACTATGCTTGCGCTTCTTGACGGAATGGTCAAGGAGCATCCCGCATATGAGTGCTTATTTACCGCGACCGAAGAGCCGGGGCTTGTCGGTTCGCTCAAATTCGATTACAGTCGCATATCGGCTCGTAAGATGTTAAATCTTGACTGCGGTCAAACCACTCTCGTACTTGCTTGCTGCGCAGGCGGAATGTGCTCCGATATAACTCTTCCGCTTCAAACCGAATCGTTTGAGGGCGAGGCTATACATATATGCATAAGCGGACTTATGGGCGGTCACGCGGGAGTTGATATCAACAAAGGACGTACCAATGCAAACAAGCTTATGGGACGCTTACTTGCGGCATTGGTGCAAACTTGCGACGCGCGTGTTATTTCACTCGATGGCGGAGCGAAAGAAGGCGCTATCGCCCGTGACTGCAATATGTATCTGGCTGTTCCCGATTCAAAGGCAGCCACCGATATATTGACCGCTCTCTACAAAGGTATTGAGAAAGAGCTCTCGTCCGATGATAAAAATTGCGTAATCACCGTAAACAAGGTTGAACCGTTTGAAAATATGACGAGCCGTGATACCACAATTCGCATTTGCGGAATTCTTGCGGGTACTCCGAACGGAGCGTTTGCAATGAATCATGAAATGACCTACCTTGTAGATTATTCTCGCAATCTCGGTGTAACCTATACAAAAGACAACTCCATAACCTTCGTTTTCTACTGTCATGCTCTAAAGGAAAGTCAGCTTGATGCCAACACATGCGAGTTAAATGCGATAGCCGCTATGGCTGGAGCTTCAATAAGACACTACAATCGCTATCCCGGTTGGGCATTTTCAAAAGATTCCGCAATTCGTGACGCTTATCTTAACGCATGTCAAGACATCGTTGGGAAATCAGGACCTGTCGTAGGTGTTCACGCGGGACTTGAATGCGGTGTTATTTGTGCGGCTATTCCCGGTATGGATGCCGTTTCGGTAGGTCCAAATATGGCTAACGGACATTCTCCGCAAGAATGCCTTGACCTTGATTCATGCGAGGTATTTTGCCGTATCATTGAAAGAATGTTAGAAATCATTTAAATAAAATATTAAAATATTTAGGAGAAAAAAATGGAATACATCATTAAAGGCAGAAAGCCCGAATCTTTCTTTCACTATTTTGAGGAGATAAGCGCGATACCGCGTATGTCCTTTCACGAAGAAAAAATTGCCGATTACGTCGTCAATTTTGCAAAAGAAAGAGGTCTTGAATACTACCGCGACGAGTGGCACAACGTACTTGTAAAAATGCCTGCATCAAAGGGACAGGAGCATCGTCCTCCCATTTTGGTCCAAGGACACATGGACATGGTTTGCGAAAAGGAAAGCGGAGTCGAGCACGATTTCCTTAAAGACCCGCTTGACCTTTACATAGACGGCAATTTTTTAAAGGCCCGCGGAACGACCTTGGGCGCTGACGACGGCAAGGGCGTTGCCACCATGCTTGCGCTCCTTGACGGAGAAATGGAAGAGCATCCCGCCTTCGAATGTCTTTTCACCTCCGCAGAGGAGGCGGGAATAGTTAACGCGCCGAAATTCGATTTCAGCCGTATCTCCGCGCGTACTCTCATCAATATAGACGTAAGCAATCCCAAGTATCCCGTATTTTCCTGTTCGGGAGCTTTGCGTACAAAAATAAATCTTTCGTACAAGACAGAGCCTATGAATATGCATGCTATTTGCGTATCCGTAAGCGGTCTTATCGGAGGTCATGCGGGCGCTCATATCAATAGCGGACGAGCTAACGCAAACAAGATCATGGGACGTTTGATATCCGCTCTTACTTCTCTTTGCGACGTTCGCATCGTTTCTGTTGACAACGAATCCAAGGGCAGCGGAATTCCGCGTGAGTGTAAGGCGATCCTTGCCGTTCCGAATGTTGATGAAGCGACTGCCGTTATCAGAAGCTATGCTGACGATATCGCGACCGAGCTTATTCCAGAGGACAAGAATTTCAACGTTAGCGTAGAGCCTTGCGAGGCGATGGCAATGATGACTCGTGAGGACACCGCGCGTGTTTGCGGTATTCTTGCTTGTATGCACGCAGGTGTATTCTCTATGTGTAGAGACGTTCCCTCTATCATTGAATATTCGCGCAGCTTCGGCACTGTAACGACGGAAAAAGACGCTATAAGCTTCCTTATATCCACGCGTTCGGTAAAGAACTCAAAGCTTGACTCCGCCAAGAACGAGCTTGACGCTTTTGCCGCTATGATGGGCGCAGAGATAGAGCATTACGGAAGATATCCGGGTTGGGAATATCACAAGGAATCCGCCGTGCGCGAGGCTTACCGCCGCGTTTACCGTGAAATAGTCGGTGAAGATCCTGTTCCGATAGGAATCCACGCAGGAATTGAATGCGGTGTTATCTGTAACGCAATTCCCGAAATGGACGCTATCGCGATAGGTCCGAGCGGTGCTAACGCTCACTCTCCAAAGGAAATGATGGACCTTGACTCATGTGAGCAATTCTGGCTAATTCTCAAAAGATTAATAGAAATAATTTAAAATTAAAAGTGAGGACGGAAAATGAAATTATCGGTAGAACAAATACGCAAAATAGTTGTCGGAGCTGCTTATGTTGAAGAAATATACGGCGAAGTTCATTTTTTCAGATTCACAAAAGAACAGGCAGAGGCTTACAAAAATTATAACGCCGATTTTTATAATAAAGTTTTTGCAACCGCAGGTATAAGACTTGAATTCGTTACTGACAGTAAAAAGATGTTCCTTGAGGTAGACGTTTGCAAGGGTTCTTCAAGAAATTATTTCTGCCACGCAGTCTACGTAAACGGAGAGCATATAGGCGACCTTGCATCATATGAGACCAACACGGGCGTATTCTCAAAGGAATTTGAGCTTGGAGAGGGCGAAAAAACTGTTGCCGTCTACTTCCCGTGGACAGTTGCGTCTAAAATCATAAACCTTTCTCTTGATGACGGCGCTACTGTCATTCCCGTTGAAAAGTCTTGCAAAATGATACAGTTCGGCGACTCGATAACTCACGGATACGATGCGAAAGCGCCCGCGGCGTCTTACGCATCTATCGTTGCCGACGCGCTTGACGCATATTCTATAAACAAAGGAATCGGCGGTGAGATATTCTTCCCCGCACTATCCGAGTTCAAGGACGATATCGAACCCGATATCATTACCGTTGCTTACGGTACTAACGACTGGAGTAAAGGCGATCTTGAACGCTTTGAAACGAACAGCCGCAAGTTCTTTGAAAATCTTTCCTCTAATTATCCTAATGCAAAGATATTTGCTCTTGCTCCTATCTGGAGAGGAAATTACGACAAGAGTGACAGAAACTACGATTTTTCGCATACCGCGGAACATTTCAAAGATATCGCCAAGGATATTCCGAATCTTCACGTAATAGATTGCTTTGATTTTGTTCCGCACGATCCCGCTTGCTTCAGCCCCGACATTCTTCACCCGAACGACGAAGGCTTCTCATACTACGCTGAGGGTGTATTAAAGGCTATAAAGGAATCTCTTAATTAAATTCTGTAAATTTTTTCATGTCATAATCTGTTTTTCTTTCGGATAAAATAAAAACAACTCCAAAAATATCCGAAAGGAAAAGAAGCATGTATATAAAAAGAAAAGCAAAAAGACGTTTAAGCGTTTGGGGGCTTATATTCGTAGTTCTTCTTACAGCAGTCACACAGACACTTATACTCCCCTGCTCCGCTAATATCGTAGACGGTGCGAGAAACGCGGGTGAAGAAATAGGCGGCAAAGTATCCGATGCGGCAAGAGACGGTGAGAACAAGGTCGAGGAGGTCATCACCGACGCGGAAAGCAAGCTCAACGATATGTCGGACGGCAAGGTAGAGGACAGCGAAGGAATTATTGGAAACGAAACGAACAACGATACCTCCGCAAACGACGGTAAGATGAGCAAGGTCGGACAGATAGCCCTTATCGTTTTAGCCGTCGCCGCGATTATTGCCGTGATCATCATAGTCACCATAATGTCTCACAGACGGAAAAAATAACGTATTTACCGAGGATATTGCTAAAATATCCTCGGACTTTTTATATAAATACTTGCATTTGAATAAATACTGTGATATAATTATTTGAAATATTTTTTATTTAAGGAGCAATACTTATGAAAATAGGAATGGAATTAGGCTCTTTTCCCTGCCCCCTCGAAGAACAGCTCAGTCTTATGAAAAAATACGGATTTGAAACCTGCTTTTGCGGTTCGATCGATCAAAACCTCGATACAACAATGAAACTGTGCGAAAAATACGGGATCGAAGTTGAAAACTACCACGCGCCTTTTTCGCATATAAACGATATCTGGCTTGATATTCCCGAGGGCGAAGGTATGCTTCAAGAGCTTCTCGACAGTATAGACAACTGCGCAAAATACGGAGTTCCGACGCTCGTTGTACATCTTTCAAGCGGAGATAAACCTCCCCGAATGAACGACCTCGGATTCTCTCGTTTTGATAAGCTTATGGCATACGCCAAAGAAAAAGGCGTTACCATCGCCTATGAAAATCAAAGAAAGCTCGCAAATCTTGCTTACGTATTTGAACAGTACGACGAAGCCGGCTTCTGCTGGGATACGGGGCACGAGGCTTGCTTCGCTTACGGCAGACAGTTTATGCCTCTCTTCGCAGATAAGCTTGCGGCTCTCCACATACACGACAACCATTGCGTTCACAACGGCGACGATCATATGATCCCCTACGACGCGTGCATTGATTTTGACAGAGTAACCTCTCAAATAGCGGATTCGAATTTTGACAAGTCGCTTATGCTCGAGCTTATCGCGAAAAAGACACCGCACTATATAGAAATGGGCGCGGATGCCTTCTATAAAAAAGCGGCGGAGGTCGCCAAAAAGCTTGCTGACGAGGTCGAAAGCAAAAAAACTTTAAAATAATGTCTCACAGACGAAAAAAATAACGTATTTACCGAGGATATTGCTAAAATATCCTCGGACTTTTTATATAAATACTTGCATTTGAATAAATACTGTGATATAATTACTTCAAATCATTTTATTTGAAGGAGTTACATATGAAAATCGGTGTCAATTTAAACGCTTACCCCTGTTCTGTCGAGGAACAACTCACATTTATGAAAAAGCACGGCTTTGAAACTACATTTTTCTTTTCGAATGACCCGAAGATCGAAGAAATAATGAAATTGTGCGAAAAATATGAGCTCAAAGTTGAAAATTATCACGCGCCGTTCTCGCATATCAACGATATGTGGTTGGATATTCCCGAGGGCGATGAGATGCTAAAGGAGCTTTTAGACGGTGTAGATAACTGCAAAAAATACGGAGTTGATACTCTCATAGTACACTTGTCAGGCGGAAGAGCGCCTATTAACGAGCTTGGTATGTCGCGCTTTGAAAAACTTATGGCTCACGCAAAGGAAAACGGCGTTATTATCGCTTTCGAAAACCTGTCAAGACTCGGAAATCTTGCGTATGCTTTCGAGGAATTCGAGGACGCGCGCTTTTGTTGGGATATCGGACACGAAAAGGCATACACACACGGCAGACAGTATATGCCGCTCTTTGGCGATAAACTTGTGGCTATGCACGTTCATGATAATCCCTGCGGACACAAGGAAGATCTTCATATGATACCATTTGACGGGCTCATTGACTACGACAGAGTAACGACCGAGATAGCGAACGCAAATTATGACAGATCTCTTATGTTAGAGATCATGGCGCACCGTACCCAAGAATATATAGATATGGGCCCCGATGCGTTCTATAAAAGAGCGGCTGATGCGGCAAGAAAGCTCGCTGACGAAGTCGAAAGCAAAAAAACTTTAAAATAATGTAAAAAAATTGCGAAAAACTATTTACAAATAATAATAATCGTGGTATAATAAATATGTATGTTGTTAACTCGGGTCTCGGATAAAAGGTCGCTGTGCGTCATTTCACCCACCGATGCCTGTGTTATCAATAAATAAAAAAGAAAGGTGAAAAAGAAAATGCTTAAAGACGAAAAGCAGGCAATTATTGAGCAGTACGCTACGCACGAGGGAGACACAGGTTCGCCCGAGGTACAGATCGCGCTTCTTACCTACAGAATCAACAATCTTACCGAGCACCTCAAGTCCAACCACAAGGACCACCACAGCCGTCGCGGACTTCTTAAGATGGTCGGCCACAGAAGAAACCTTCTCGGCTACCTCCAGAAGACCGATATCGAGCGTTACCGCGCGATCATCGAAAAGCTGAACCTCAGAAAGTAATCAAAATTGCCGGAGTGAAGAGTGGAGATTTCTCGACTCCTCACTCCCTATTCTTATTTAACGGTTTTTAATAAAAAACTTATCAATTCGCAATCATCTCACAACGGATTAGCAGTTAACGGTCCGCAAAGACGGACAAGCTTTGCAGAGCGTTAAGTGCTAAACCCTGTGAGATAAAATAAATTTTTACAGGAGGACTATTATGTCTCAGATCAGCACCCCCATTGAATTCAAGAACTACAAAAAGTTCAGCTACACCTTTGCGGGCAGACCTCTCGTTATTGAAACGGGTAAGATGGCAGGCCTTGCAAACGGCTCTATCCTTATCCGCTACGGCGAGACCGTTCTTCTTTGCTGCGCTACCGCGTCCGCAAAGCCCCGTGACGGTATCGACTTCCTTCCCCTCTCAGTCGACTACGAGGAGAGAATGTACGCAGCGGGAAAGATCCCCGGAGGTTACCTCAAGCGCGAGGGTAAGCCTTCCGAAAAGGCTATCCTCACCTCCCGTGTTATCGACCGTCCTATCCGTCCCCTCTTCCCCAAGGATCTCCGTAATGACGTCGCTCTTACCTTGACAGTTATGTCGGTAGACCCCGATTGCTCGCCCGAGATCACCGCTATGATCGGCGCATCGACCGCTCTCGCTATCTCCGATATTCCGTGGAACGGACCTATCGGCGGCGTATTTATGGGACTTGTTGACGGTAAGCTCGTCGTTAACCCCACCGAAGAAGAGCAGAAGAAGAGCGATCTTCAACTCACCGTTGCGGCTTCTATGCAGAAGGTCGTTATGATCGAGGCGGGAGCTAACGAAGTTGACGACGACACTATGTTTGAAGCTATCATGGTAGCTCACAAGGAGATCAAGGATCTTCTTGAGTTCATCAACGCTATCATCGACGAGATCGGTAAGCCCAAGTTTGCTTATCCCTCTTGCGAGCTTGACCACGATATGTTCGACAAGGTATTCGCATTCTGCGAGAAGGACATGATGGAAGCTCTCGACACCGACGACAAGAATATCCGTGACGAAAAGGTAGTTCCGATAACCGATGCTATCATAGAAAAGTTCAGTGAAGAATACCCCGAAATAAGCGGAATGATGGACGAGCTTATCTACAAGATCCAGAAGAAGATCGTTCGCCGTTGGTTGCTCGTTGACAAGAAGCGTGTTGACGGAAGAAGAATGGATCAGATCAGACCTCTCGGAAGCGAGGTCGGCATTCTTCCCAGAACTCACGGTTCGGGTCTCTTTACAAGAGGACAGACTCAGGTCCTTACAGTCGCGACACTCGGTATGCTTTCCGAAGCGCAGATGCTCGACGGAATCGACAACGAGACCGAAAAGAGATATATGCACCACTACAACATGCCCGGCTTCTCCACGGGTGAAGCAAAGGCTACAAGAAGCCCCGGACGCCGCGAGATCGGTCACGGAGCACTCGCAGAGCGTTCTCTCGTTCCCGTTCTTCCCTCTCCCGAGGAGTTCCCCTATGCTATCCGCCTCGTTTCCGACGTAGTTTCCTCTAACGGTTCTACCTCGCAGGGCTCTGTTTGCGGTTCTACCCTCGCTCTTATGGACGCGGGAGTTCCGATCAAAGCTCCCGTTGCAGGTATCTCCTGCGGACTTATCACCGCAGAGGACGGAAGCTGGGATACGATGCTTGACATTCAGGGACTTGAGGACTTCTACGGAGACATGGACTTCAAGGTTGCGGGTACTCACAAGGGTATCACTTCCATTCAGATGGACCTTAAGATAGACGGTCTTACGCCCGAAATAATCAAGGCTGCATTCGAGCAGACTCACAAGGGCAGAGATTATATCATCGACGAGGTTATCCTCAAGGCTATTCCCGCGCCGAGAGCAGAAGTCTCCAAATACGCTCCCAAGATGACTTCCTTCAAGATAGACCCCGATAAGATCCGCGAGGTTATCGGTAAGGGCGGCTCTGTAATCCAGAAGATCGTCGCCGAGTCGGGCGCAAAGGTCGACATTGAAGACGATGGAACTATCTGCATAGCTTCCGCTAACGGCGAGAACGCCGCAAAAGCAAAGGCTATGATCGACGCTATCGTATTCGAGCCCGAGGTTGGAGCAGTTTACACGGGTAAGGTAACCGGCATCAAGGAGTTCGGTTGCTTTGTTGAGTACGCTCCCGGTAAGGAAGGAATGGTCCACATCTCCAAGATCGCGCCCAAGCGCATCGAGAAGGTAGAGGACGTTCTCAAGCTTGGCGACACCGTTAAGGTCAAGTATATGGGTCTTGACAAAAAGGGCCGTATGGACTTCTCCATCAAGGACGCAGAATAATTAAAAACAATATCCTCGGCGGAAACACCGCCGAGGTAAAACAAAAAAATACATAATGGAGGAATATCTCGCATGAATAATTTTTTTGCTTGGATAAATAGCGGAACTGCCGCTCAGCAGAACAAAAAACGTTTTGCCTGCTACATGATAGCCGTTGTCGCGGCTCTGCTCGTAATAAGCCTTTTGACGCTTGCGGTCATAGGTATCGTAAACGCCGTTAAAAAAGGTAATAACCCCAATGAAGAAGGAACGGTTGACCCCAACCGCGGATTCGTGACCACTACGTTTGCTCAAAATCAGCTTCACAAGGGAGACCTTTTGATAGTTGACGAGCTTCACCCCTATATTGCCGAGGCTAACGCTGACGTTACGACTAAAAAATTCAGCGAAGGACGCAGCAAAATAGATGACAAAAACATTTACTTTGCTTCCAACCAATATTTTGATGTGAACGCTGACGCTATGGACGCTCTTGATAAAATGATAGTTGACTTCTACAACACCGCCAAAGGCAAAGACGGAAATCTTTATAAGGATAGCAATATCTATATTTCAAACATTGAGTACGGCAACACCTTTGAGTTTAAGTACTACGCTACTATAAATGGTGAAAACGGCGCAGAAGCTACGACATATGCAAAGATAAGTGAGAACGAAAAGTACGAGTGGATATTCAATAACGCTTACAAGTACGGCTTCGTCCAGCTCTACTCCGCTCCCGAAGCAAGCACCGCAGAGGGTGCAGAAACAGCCGAGGATATGACGCATATCTTCCGTTACGTCGGAAAGGTACACGCACAGCTTATGAAGGATAAAAAGTGTGCGACCTTGGCTGATTATATCGAGCTTTTGAAGTCCACCAATTTCAAGAAAACTTTAGGTGCTACCGTTGATAAGATCTCTTACAAGGTATATTATATCCCGCAGTCAGAAACGCCCATGATCCCCGAAAAGTATAAGGATTCTTATACTGTCAGCGGTAACAATATGGACGGTTATATCGTAACCTATTCTACAACCAATAAATAAGCAAAGCTCCGCTATCAAGTGATAGCGGAGCTTTTTTTCGGAATAAATTCAGCCGCGAGTGTGAATCCTAAAATAAACACTTTCGGAGGCAAAAAATGAAAAAAGCAAAAATTTCGGATATACTTACAGTTTTTATTTCATTAGCGATAATTTTTACATTCGGTATCGCTATACTCATAAAGCCACCAAAAAGCTTTTCCGAAACCGAAAATAGAGTGCTCGCGCAGTTTCCGAAAGCCAATACCGATAATATAATGAACGGAAAATTCTTCTCGCGCCTCGGTGATTTTTATTCCGACCAATTCCCTTTTCGAGAAAGATTTACCACCCTAAAGGCTAACTCCGAGCGTTTTCTTTTAAAGCAAGAAAACAACGGCATAATTTTCGGAAAGGACGGATATCTTATCGCTCGCGGAGATAGAAACGAAGATATTTTGCACAAAAATCTCGCGTATCTGCAAGAGCTTTCAAAAAATAACGAGATTTGTATATTCATCGCTCCGAGAGCCATTGACGTATTGTCCGACAAGCTTCCAAAGCTATGCGACGTAAGCATTGAAGAACGAACGAATACCGACATCAAAGCTTATTTGCCAAGCTGCATAACTATTTCAAATACGATAAAAAACGCCTCCAAAAACGGTGAATACGTATGGTACAAGACCGACCACCATTGGACGACCGACGGAGCGTATCTTGCGTATTCGAGTATTGCCGAAAAGCTTGATATCACGCCTTATTCGATAAATGAATTTTACCGTGTGACCGTGTCCGACAGCTTTTTAGGCACGTCCTTTTCAAAGTCGGGGATTCACTCGGCAGAGTCCGATTCGATAACGCTCTATCGCTATGACGGTGACTACGAATTTTGCGTATATAATGAGGAAACAGGAGCAGAAACGAAAGGCTTTTACGACCTCTCAAGGCTCGAAGAAAAGGACAAATATCTCGTCTTTCTGGGCGGAAATTATTCCCGAATACAGATACGCGCGGAGGACGAATCGCGTCCCACGCTTCTGCTTATCAAGGATAGCTTTGCAAACTCCGTCATTCCCTTTCTTGCTCGGCATTTTGACCTCGACGTTGTCGACCCACGGTATTTTCGCGGCGATGTTTTTTCTCTTATAAATGAAAGCAATTATGATAAAACTCTCATTTTAATAGGCACGGGAACGCTTGAAAGCACGGAGATGCGATGAGGACGCGATGAGGGGGACTTTTTGAAGAGTCAATCTTTTAAGATTGACTCTTCAAAAAGTCCTCCTCAAACTCCCCTCAAAAACTTTCAAAAAATAGATTTTGCGGAGTTTTTATTCACTAAATTCTCGCTCTATCGTATTTATAAATCCCGTACCCGTATGTATATGATATCCGCAAGTGAACTCGCCCGTTCCCGATTCACGCTCAACGCCGTCCTTGTCTTTTACAAAGATCGCGTGAGGAGAGGGATTCAGAATGACCACCTTTACGACGGGGCGCTTTGACATTGAATAAACGTAAGGAAAATAAAATTCTTTTTCCCTATGTTTTTTCTGAAGATCATATATCTGATAAAATTTATTTCTCTCGGCATTTATACGAGTGGTAAGTCTTATCCTTTTTTCATCGAGAAAGGTCACGTGCGTAAGGCGTTTCGGAATAGTAAGAAAGCAACCGTAATATATCTTTCTTCCCGTATCAACGCAAAAGTCCTCTTGCTCCTTGTTGTGTACGAAATACTTTGGAAATCGTCGGTTTATTATAAGCGTATGTCCGTTTTTACGGCATACGCGCTTTAGCTTCCGCATGAATCTGAATCTCTTATGAAGCAAACGAACAGGCTTGTAAAGAATAAACGACGCAATAATAACGACGATAGCGGTGGAAATAAGAACAGGCGCGTAGATAATAGCGGTAACAATTGTAAGTGCCGCCGCAAAAGCAAGAAGCGCGAGAACACTTGTAGCCATTACCTTATAAAAGGTCTCTAATATCTTTCGAGGAAGTCCGAATTTGCGAAAAACACCATAAGAACGGTATAGTGGAACATGCTCATAGTCTGTATTCTTTTTTTCTGTATATACATGTCCGAAAGAACCGTCATGATTGAGATCTTCTTTATTCTTCTCTCTTTTTCTTGTTCCCAAACATGCTCCTGCAAAACAAGAGAGCGCATAAGCTGTATCAAATATAGTACACGTCAAGAAAATATGATAAATGGTTATTGCATCAATATATAAATTTGCTATATGTATGGTAAAATATTTAGCACCTACCATTACAAAAGAACTCCCACCGGTAATAATACAAATCAACATATGTAATATCGCAGGAATTACGGCAAATAAGAGCTGATAACCAATTTTATATTTAGCATTTTTTTGTTTATATGTTTCGTCATATGTCATAACGAATATAAGAATCATAGTAAATAAACAGGAAATAAACGATATTAATATTGTTTCAAGCTTTGGATTATCACCTGTAAAAAGTTTTAAAATATTGAAGGGAATCAAAGCTAAAACAATACCTAACCAAGACGCACCCCAAAATTTCAACAAATTAAAGCATATTTTTTTAATAATGCTACTTTTCACAAAAATATCCTCCGAATGATATAATAGCACAACAAAACATATTCACTTCGCAAAAAATCAATTTTAGAAGCTTGAAAAACATTATACACGAAATCGACAGCAAAGTCAATAGAGCGATTATGGAGATATTCTCTTTTTAATAGAATAAAATTTATTAATCTCGTATTGGTTAATTTTTCAAGATAAAAAAGAAACTGTTATACATACCAAAATTTCATTTATATGTTCTTGCATATAGATTTTCACACTTTCTAAACACTCTCTTTATATGATAATACAAAAACCTTTATTTGTCAATGCATTATATCCTTTTCAACGTCTTTTTTCGTTATAAGCACAAACAATATTCTTATCAATGTAAAAATTATTCCGAACACTACGGTATTCAGCAACAATCCAAGGATAGCAGAGCCCGTGACAAGATAGAATCCCGTTTCGGTAATATAAAACTGTTCAAACATGGTAGGATATTGCAGTTCCACTCCGAATATGAGGCAGAATACAAGAAACGGCAACTGAAAAGCAAAATATATCCCGAGTCTTATCAAATGCTCTTTCAAAAAAGTTGCTTTGAAATATTTTATAGTGGAAAACTCATTCGCTCTGACAGTTTCCTTTATTCCCTTTTTATACTCGCTAAATGATGACTCTATCTTTGAATATACTATCGAAAAAATAACAAAGACAGCTATATTATAAATAAGTACGGTAAGATTTACCCTTGCTTGCAGTTTATCGTCTATCATTCGCGCCACAGAGCTCGAAAAGATCACTCCGAACAGTATCATTGACATTAAATGAAACAATAACAACAAACCAAACCATTTGACCATTTTTCTGAATAGATCGCGATTCATAAAAAGTCCTCCTAATATTTTAATGAGTAGCTCCTCACTTATATAATATCACACGCTTTATAAATTGTCAATAGATTCTAACAATTTTGTTTTAGTAAATACTAAAACAAAAAATGCGTACAAAAAAGAACCGTCCGAAAACGGTTCTTTTTTATTCAATTAGTCCTCAAACTCCATTTTCATCTGCGAAGCCTGTTCCTTCTTATGCTTGTCCATAAGGTTATGGATACGCTTGATAGGATTGAGAAGCTCACTTATGGTATCGTCGTGGTTGAGGGTATCGATAATATAAGAAACGTACTTACACATATTTACCTCAACGAACCACTCGCGCTCGTAAAGATCGGGACGGCGGTAAACGAGGTTCGTATTAAACACGCGGGTGATAGTTCCCTCTGCGTACGCTTTATCAAACTTATCAAGACCGTCGGTGTAAAGACCGAAGGAAGCAAACGCGAAGATGCGCTTTGCGCCCTTTTCCTTGAGCTGAAGCGCAACGTCAAGGAGAGATTCGCCAGACGAGATCATATCGTCAACTATGATAACGTCCTTGCCGTGAAGGTCTCTTCCAAGGTACTCGTGAGCTTCAATGGGGTTTCTTCCGTTTACAACGATAGAATAGTTACGTCTCTTGTAGAACATACCGATATCGAGTCCAAGAACCGATGAGTAGTACATACAACGGCCCATCGCACCCTCGTCGGGAGAAATAATGACCATATCCTCTTTATCAAGAGAAACGTCGGGAACAGCCTTGACAAGAGCCTTTATCATCTGATATGTAGGTCTTACGTCGTCAAAGCCCGAAAGCGGGATTGCATTCTGAATTCTTGCGTCATGAGCGTCAAAGGTAATAATATTGGTAACACCCATATTGACAAGCTCCTGAAGCATAAGAGCGCAGTCGAGCGATTCTCTGCCCGAGCGTCTATGCTGTCTGCCCTCGTAAAGCATGGGCATGATAACAGATATTCTGCGAGCCTTACCTGCGTTTGCCGCAATAATTCTCTTAAGATCCGCATAGTGATCGTCAGGGCTCATAGGAACTTCCTGACCGTACATTTTGTAGGTAACACCGTAGTTGAACATATCGCAGATAATGTAGAGATCGTGTCCTCTGAGCGATTGATGAAGCAGTGCTTTTGCCTCACCTGTACCAAAGCGAGGACAATCTACCTTTACAAGATAAGATTCCTCTCCGCCGTGGCGACGCCACTCCTTAAGGTAATAATCGACCTGAGCAGCAAACTGCTCACAGCCTTTCATACCTATAACACTCAATTCCGCAAACTGTGATTCCCTCATTCGTCTTCCCCTCCGCAAGTTAATATTAATTTTTGTTTTTTCGATCTTTGAATGGTATATATATTATAGCATATATTTCGACATTTGCCAAGCAATTTTCCAAAATTTCGTTTAAAAATTATCAAAACGTAAGTTTGCATAAACGAACTCCGTCAATATCGAGCGAAATTTGTCAAATATGCAACTCGAAATACGCAAATAAGCATAAACAGGAGAATTACTTGCTAATAGCTTTTTTTATAATATCAACGAGCATTTCTTCTACGTCATCGATATGGTGCGCCTCTATAGTGCAACCAGCCGCGCGAGTATGACCGCCTCCGCCGAATTTTGCGCAGATAGCCGCAACGTCAACTTCTCCCGCCGAACGCATCGAAACTCGGAATTTATTATCCTGTTCGGGTTGCTTCACGCAAAATGCTACCTCTACGCCATAAATAGAACGCGGAACGTCTATTATCGTCTCAAGATGCTCGTCTGAAAGGGCGAGAGAAAATTTTGACGTGTATGGGAAGGTCACCGAAGCTATCCTTCCGCCGTCATGCAATAAAAGGCGTCGCGCCGCCTCTCCCTCTGCCCTTACCTGCTTTGCCGATTTCGATTCGTAAAGTGCCCTGCACACCTCGTCGCCCTGCACGCCCGCCTCCAAAAGCTCTGCGGCTATGCGGAAGGTCGTGGGTGTCACGTTTGCGAATCGGAAAGAGCCCGTATCCGAGCATATAGCCGCGTAAATGCACATAAGCGCGCGCTTAGGTATCGCGGAAAGCGCGCCCCTCTCAACGAGACGTTTGCCAAGCGTATAGATTATCTCACCCGTTGCCGCCGCATCGGGATCTATATAATTATCGGCGTAAGGCGTTCCCGTGCCGTGATGGTCTATCATAACGTCCATGTCGCGACAAAGCTTTTGGTAAAGTGAACCAAGCTGTGTAGGCGATGCCGAATCAACGCTTATAACTCTGTCATGGTCAAGCTCCATGCCATCCTCGATAACAACGCTTCCCTGCGCGCTATCGGTCAAAAAACGCAATCGGTCGGGCACTTCATCAGCGCACACGCAAAGGGCGGGTATTCCCATAGCTATAAGTATCTCGCGCAAAGCGAACGCTGATCCGACCGCATCTGCGTCGGAACGAACGTGATATACGATAAGCGTATTTTTGTTTTTACATATACGCTCACAAAGCTCGTCCATGGTAAGAGACTTGAAATCAATCATTTTCGGTCTCCCCTTCTTCATCTTCCTCGGATATCTCTATGCTGTTGAGAAGCTTTGAGATATGAGCGCCGTGAGCTATCGAATGGTCCTCGTAAAAGGTAAGCTCGGGTGTCATTCGGAGATTCAGTCTGTGCGCGATCTCGCGGCGAATAAATCCCGCCGAGGACTTAAGTCCTTTCGCTATCTCCTTTTTGTCGCCCGTCATAGCCGAATAATATACCTTAGCGAATTTCAGATCGCCCGTAACGTCGACCGCGGTAATACTTATAAACGCTCCGCTGACTCTCGGGTCTTTAACGTCGCGCAAAACAGATGCAAGCTCCTTTTGCATCTCGTCATTAATACGTCCTCTTCTGTAATTTGCCATATAATTTTTAACCTCTTGTTTATTTTTATAACTAAATATAGTATAACACTTTTTTTCTATAAAATCAAGATATTTGAACATAAAAAATCTCCCGTCGAATAATCGACAGGAGATAAAAAACTGTGCTTTTTGATTTTTACTATATGAGTTCAACCAAAACTTCTTCAGTGAAGTTCTTTGAGAGCTCGAGAACTTTCTTTAAAGAAAGTTCTCGAACGCGTCCCTCCCCTTACTGTGCGGCATCAACGATAGCGGTGAACTTTTTAGCAACGAGCGAAGCTCCGCCGATAAGACCGCCGTCAACGTTAGGCTTTGCGAGAAGCTCTGCGGCATTCGCGTCGTTCATAGAGCCGCCGTACTGAATGGTAACGGTCTCTGCAACGTCTGCGCCGTACATGGAAGCAAGAACCTTACGGATCTCTCCGCAAGTCTCTTCTGCCTGCTCGGGAGTAGCGGTAAGACCCGTGCCTATTGCCCACACAGGCTCGTAAGCGATAATAACGTTCTTGAGCGCCTCTGCGTCAACGTCAGCAAGGTCAAGCTTTGTCTGCATAGAAACTACCTCGTTGGTAATTCCCGCAAGTCTCTGCTCCTTAACTTCGCCAAGGCAAAGAATTACCTTCATTCCTGCGGCAAGAGCAGCCTTTGTGCGAAGGTTAACAGTAGTATCGGTCTCGCCGAAATACTGACGTCTCTCGCTGTGTCCGATAATAACGTACTCAACACCGATAGCCTTGAGCATATCTGCGGAAACTTCTCCCGTATACGCGCCCTTTGCCTCGTAGTGTACGTTCTCCGCGCCGATCTTTATGTTAGAGCCCTTTGCGGCATCCATAGCGGCAGAAATAGTTACGTAAGGAGCGCAAAAAATGATATCGCAGTTGTCCTTTCCCGCGACCATGGGCTTTATCTCATTGATAAAAGCAGTTGCTTCTGCGGGAGTGAAATTCATTTTCCAGTTACCCGCGATAACGGTTCTTCTCTTTGAAGGATTCATTTTTTATTCCTCATCTTTCTTAAATTCTTATTTTTTCGTAAGTCGCACCGCCAAAGCCAAAGCATTAGGCGGTGCGAAAAAAATTCTTTAATTAAGCGTCAAGAAGACAAGCTATACCGGGAAGCTCCTTGCCCTCGAGGAACTCGAGAGAAGCTCCACCGCCGGTAGAGATGTGAGTCATCTTGTCTGCGTAACCGAGGTTCTCGATCGCAGATGCGGAGTCACCGCCGCCGATTATCGAGATAGCGCCGCTTTCAGCTACTGCGTCTGCTATTGCGTTAGTACCGCCTGCAAAGTTTGCAAACTCGAAAACGCCCATAGGTCCGTTCCAAACGACAGTACCTGCGCCCTTGATAGCGTTTGCGAAGAGCTCACGGGTCTTAGGACCGATATCCATACCCATCCAATCACCGGGGAAGTTGTCTGCTTCAACTATCTTGTATTCAGCATCAGCCGCGAAATCAGCAGTAACGAGGTTGTCAACGGGAAGCAAGAAGTTGATTCCCTTAGAGGCGGCCTTTGCCATCATCTCGTTAGCAAGCTCTACCTTGTCGTCCTCGCAAAGAGAAGTTCCAACGTTGTAGCCCTTTGCCTTGTAGAAGGTGTAAGCCATACCGCCGCCAATAATAAGGGTATCTACCTTGTCGATAAGGTTGTTGATAACACCGATCTTGTCGGAAACCTTTGCGCCGCCGAGAATAGCAACGAAAGGACGAGCGGGCTCTGCGAGAGCCTTACCCATAACAGAAATTTCCTTCTGAATGAGGTATCCGCAAACTGCGGGAAGATAATCAGCAACACCTGCGGTAGAAGCATGAGCTCTGTGAGCAGAACCGAACGCGTCGTTTACGAAAACGTCTGCATAAGAAGCAAGCTCTTTTGCAAAATCCGCACCATTCTTGGTCTCTCTTGCGTCAAAACGAACGTTCTCGATAAGAACTGCCTTGCCGCCCTCAAGAGCCGCAACCTTTGCCTTTGCATCGTCTCCGATGATATCCTCAGCAAAAGTGACCTTGCCGTCGAGAAGCTCGTTAAGTCTGTCTGCAACGGGCTTGAGAGTAAACGCCTTTTTGTCGTTCTTTGCTGCCTTTGCGAGAAGCTCTGCGGTAGCTGCTGCCTGCTCGTCTGCGGGAAGAGCCTCTACCTTCTTCTTCTCCTTTTTGGTAAGACCGAATCCCTCAGTAAAGATGCTGTGGGGCTTGCCCATGTGAGAGCAAAGAATTACCTTTGCGCCCTTATCGAGCAAATACTTGATGGTAGGAAGCGCACCAACGATTCTCTTGTCGGAGGTAATAACGCCGTTCTGGATCGGAACGTTGAAGTCACAACGAACGAGAACGCGCTTGCCGGCAACGTCGATGTCTTCGATTGTTTTCTTGTTGTAGGTCATTTTTATATCCACCTTTCAAAAAATATTTTCCTTATATAATATACCACAAACTTTCAAATCTTTCAAGTGTTTTTGTTAAAAAAATGTTTTTTTGTTATATTTTTCTCGATATTTTTTCAAAACGAATCAGAAATCGTGCAAAAACAAAAATCTGCAAATGCCTTTTTGGAAAAAATACGCTATTTTACGAATAGTAAAATCAAATAAATTGCGATTTATCGGGGAGATTGATAAATGCAAAATGCAAAGTGCAAAGTGCAAAATCAAACGAAATAGCGATATACAGTAAAAAAATCGCAACCTTAAAACAGGTTGCGATCTTTCATATTCCGTTTATCAAAGCTCTTCTACGTTAATAACACAGCTAAGCTTTGATACCTTTGACATAAGCTCACCGTGTCTGACCTTTCTTGGCAAACGAAGCGACAAGGTAGCGCAACAGGTACGCTCTTCCTTGTTTGATTTTGTGACCTCGAGGTCAAGAATATCCGTTCCCGTTTCCTTTACCTCGTCAACGATACGTCCAAGGTCTCCGCCCTCGGTATATTCAATGATAATATTGAAAGAACGCGCGTTTGACACGATAAAATACTCAAGACGCGAGAAAACTATCTCAGCAAGAAGAATTATAACGGTAGCAACAATAGCCGCCTCAAAGAATCCCGCTCCCAAGCAAAGACCGACAACCGCATCAGCCCAAAGACCTGCGGCGGTAGTAAGTCCCTTTACCTGACGGCGTTTGGTTATGATAATAGTTCCCGCGCCGATAAATCCGATACCCGCTATGACCTGCGCCCCAAGACGCGCCATGTCGGTAAACAAGCCGAGGTTGAGCGATATGTATTGGCTCGTCAGAGTTGTCATAGCCGCGCCAAGACAAATAAGAATATGCGTACGGAAACCCGCGGGACGTCTTTTGCGTTCACGCTCAAGACCTATACACGCTCCGCAAAGCACCGCAAGAACGAGGCGCACCGTAATAGTAACGATATCAAGCGAACCGTCTCTTAAAAAATCCAAAAAGCTTAACATTTTACCTCTCCTTTCTTACAGCTCTTCGATACTGCGTACCGTTTTTATTTTTGCGATAGACGTCATAACGATAGTATGAGGCTTCTTCTTTGGCAACTGCAAAGAAAAGATGGCACTGGGATAAGGTCTTTCAAGTCCCTTAGCCTTGCTCAACTCAACGTCGAATATCCGAACATCATGTTCGCGTATCGTAGCGACTATCTGCGTTATATCGTCCACTCTCTCGTACTCGACACAGATATTTATATTGCGCGAACGCGCAAGTATGAGCGCCTCAAGCTTTGAGAAAACGACTATCGTTAAAATAATAAGTAAACAAGCGATGACCGCCGCAACGTAAAATCCCGCGCCTATCGCGAGTCCCATACAAGCGGAAGCCCAAAGACCTGCCGCCGTAGTCATTCCCTTTACCTGCTGGCGACCCGTAACGATTATCGTTCCCGCGCCAAGAAAGCCTATTCCGTTTATTACCTGCGCACCAAAACGGGCAACGTCGGTCGTAACACCCTCAAGCATCCAAACGTTATCTATCATATTTGAAAGATACGTACCAAGCACCATAGTCAGAGCCGCGCCCATACACACGAGCATGTATGTACGAAATCCCGCGGGGCGATTTTTTCTTCCTCGCTCGATTCCTATAATTCCGCCGCACAGAGAAGCCACTAAAAGCCGAAGCAGCATATCCCAAAAAGGAAAACCGTTCATTGTAAAACTCCTTTATAAATATAAAAAAACAAAAAATGAGATGCGATATTAAATAATTATACCGTATCTCAAGGATTTTTTCAATAGTTTTTTTATTTTTTGTTTATTTTGTCACTTTTTTATGGCATTTTAACCACCAAGTATCACCTCAAAGGTCAAAATTTGTCCGTCTCTGTAAACCGTTATATCAATTTTATCGTTCGGAGCGTATTTATTTATCGCTTCGGAAAGCTTTTTTGCGCTCGTAACGGCAGTATCTCCCACGTGAGTGATCACGTCTCCAAGCTTCAATTTAACGGCGGAGTCAAATTCGTTCGATGCGAATTTTTCTATTCTGACTCCCCTCAAACCATTGATATCAAAGGCGTTTCCGACCACCCCAAGCTTTGCCGCGCGAATACTTATAGCGGATATCAGCTCCTCTTCTATCTCCTGTCCGAACATCATTCGATTCAAAATATTTAATGCTTCGTTCACGGGAATCGCAAAACCAACGTTCGAAAAATTTTGACCAAGCTTCATAGTCACAATGCCTATAACCTTCCCCTCCGAATCAAACAAAGGACATCCCGAGTTGCCCGGATTCACGGGCGCATCGGTCTGTATCAAGGTCATTTTCTTTTCAAGCGCACCGTCCGCGCCGTAGACCTTGACTACTCTATCTGGAAATGATATCTCTCCCGAGCAAACGCTGCCCGCAAAATCCAGCGACGCAGGCGTTCCTATAGCGACCACTCTCTCTCCCGCAACCAGTCCCGATGAATCTCCCGTCTTTACGGCGCGAAGCTTTGTTGCATCTATTTTCAAAAGAGCGAGGTCTGTAAGATCATTTTCCGCTATAAGCTGCGCCGAGTATTCTTCACCCGTGGAAAGTATCACCGATATGCGTTCAGCTCCGCGTATCACATGCTCTGCGGTAGCTATATATCCGTCCTCGGATATAATAAATCCCGAGCCTATACCCGAGCTTTGCAAGCCTTCGGTAACGACCGAAACTACCGACTGCGCGCACGTTGAATATATCTCGGCAGTACTGAGCCCTCCGTCAGAAACCTCTCGCACGTAAATAAACTTTCTCGTTTCCTCTTCAGTCTCCTCATTTTTAAACGCAGGAATTTCTCCATTGTCATTCGGTACGGGCGTTGATATCATAGCGGTCATCATAACGGCAAAGGCTATTACTACACACGCAGAGGTTACCATATACCCAAGATATATTTTGGGACGTTTTTTCCGTTTTTTCTTTTTCTTCTTTTCTTCGTCCGGTATATCAATTTCGTCGTTATTATTGCTGACGGTTACCTCCGCCCTGTTGGTTGGAATTATATCTCTTCCCTGTTGCTCTTCTTTTTTATTTTCATTCATATCCATAACAAACCTCATTAAAAAACTCCTTCGCATATGCAAAGGAGTCAAAGTATAGGTATTATTAAGTTTGTCACAAAACAATTAAAATTATTCGCATGACAGCGTAAAATGGAAACAACAATCCTCGCCGAAATCACTCTCGACCCATATCTTCTCCTCATGAGCCTCGATTATGGTTTTTGATATAAACAATCCAAGTCCCACTCCGCTTTTGTTAAGTCCGCGGCTCTTGTCGCTCTTGTAAAAACGCTCAAATACGTAAGGTATATCCGCTTCGGATATGCCCTGTCCCTCGTTATACACTGACACAAGAACCTTTCGTCCTTTTAATTTTTCTACGCTCAGGCTCAAAATCCCGCCCTCGCGCGCAAACTTAACTGCGTTGTCGCAGAGATTGTAAAGTATCTGATAGATAGCGTCGCGGTCAGCAAGGACTATCATACGGTCGTCGTCGCAATTAAATTCGACCTCAAGCCGTTTATTGTTTATCTTCTGTTCAAAGGATATCAGTATCTCTCGAGCGACTTCGCAAATGTCAAACGGAGACATAGTAAACTTGCGTTCGCCCGCCTGAATACGCGAAAGGTCAAGCAAGGATGCAACGAGTCTGGACAATCGCTTTATTTCCGTAGATACTATCTGTAAATAATATTCATGCTTTTCAGGGGGAATAACTCCGTCGAGTATACCGTCTACGAATCCCGATATCGACGTCATCGGAGAACGAAGATCGTGCGAAACGTTTGACATAAACGTATTACGCATCGTATCGTAATTATCGAGAGATTCCGCCATATTGTTAAACGCGATCGCAAGTTCGGACACCTCGTCACTTCCTCTTACGGTAACGCGGGTGTCAAATTTTCCCGATGCGAACTTTTTAGCCGCATGGCTTATATCCTTCAGCGGAGAGATAACTCGGTCGCTGATAAAGTAGACCGCTATAAGAGCCGCGAGAAGCACCCAGAGTATCGAAACGACAACGGCTTTTATAATTACCTCAAGCAGTTGTGTCAGCATCATAGACGATGCGCAAACGAAAACAGTTCCGCATACCGAATTGTTGCTATTATAAACTGGAACGGCATAAACCGCCTGCGTTTGAGAAAATATCGAATAATTACTTGCCTTTTCGAAGATCTCGCTGCCGTTGTTCACCTCGTCCATGAGCGGCTTTGGAATAGTAAATCCCTCGGATATCTCCGCTCGGTCACGCCCAGCCTCAAGAAGTATGCGCCCTCCGTTATCGGTGATAAGAACGGTAACGTCATCGGAGTTAGAGGACACCACCGAAAGCATCGCACGTATATCCTCTGCCTCGTTATTTACGAGGACGGCAAGCTCGGGAGCATCATCGCTCTCAAATTTTCCCTCAAGAAAGATAGCGGAGGATCTCGCCGCGGTCTCCATTATATCGGTCTTTGCCTGCTCCGAATAGCTTGCGATTATAGAAGCGATAACGACTATAATAACGGTAAAGCTCAAAAGTATTATAAACATAAACGCAGAAATATATTTCGCAAAAACGCTCTTAAACACGACGTTCCTCCTTTCCTCTTACTTATTCACTCTTCACTTTTACCTATTACTTTAAAAATGGGCTGTCAAAGACAGCCCATTTTTATATTAACCCAAAAGCTCAAACTTATAGCCTACGCCCCAGACTGTCTTGAGCGTCCATTTGTCAGATACGCCCTCAAGCTTTTCGCGAAGACGCTTTACGTGAACGTCTACCGTACGGGAATCTCCAAGATAATCAAAGCCCCATACCTTATCCAAAAGCTGATCTCTCGTAAATACGATATTGTAATTAGATGCAAGGAAATAGAGGAGCTCCAACTCCTTAGGCGGAACGTCAACGGGCTTTCCTTTGAGCTTAAGCTCGTATTTCTGGTGGCTTATCTCGATATTATCGAATTTGATGACCTCTTCGTCATTCTGATTAGTGTGAGTCTGATAACGGCGAAGCACGGTCTTTACTCTCGCGCTGAGCTCCTTCATATCAAAGGGCTTAACAACGAAGTCGTCCGCGCCAAGCTCAAGTCCGAGAACCTTGTCAAATACCTCTCCCTTTGCGGTGATCATAATGATAGGCTTTCCCGACATCTCGCGGATCTCACGGCAGACCTGCCAACCGTCCTTTTTGGGAAGCATAATGTCAAGAAGAACAAGGTCGGGCTCGTATATCTTAAAATAATTAAGTCCTTCCACACCGTCATTCGCGATCTTAACACCGTATCCCTCGTTTTCAAAATAAAGTTTAAGTAGCTCGCATATGTTTGTGTCGTCATCAACGACAAGAATCTTTGTATCCAGCATTCAAGATTACCTCCCTTTCCCAGTTTTTTCTTGCTTAATTGCGGACATTATCAACCATTATTTATTATAACATATATTTCCTTGATTTGTAAATAGTTTTTTTACTTTTTTTTGCTTTTTTCTTATATTTCTGTTTTTCTTCACTTATTTTTCACACAAACTAAACATTTTTTGCAATATATGCGCACAAAATCAGAAACGTTTTTGCGCAATACTATTGAAAAAAACTTAAATTTATAGTATAATATTGTAGTTAGAAATATTTATTTGACAAAAAAGAGGATTTTGAAAATGAAACTTGGTATCGTAGGTCTTCCAAACGTTGGAAAAAGCACGCTTTTTAACGCGCTGACAAACGCGGGCGCGGAGTCGGCAAACTACCCATTCTGCACGATAGAGCCAAACGTAGGTGTCGTTGCGGTTCCCGACAGCCGTCTCGATTTTCTCGCGGACATGTATTCCCCCGAAAAATACACCCCCGCAGTTATCGAATTCGTTGATATTGCGGGACTCGTAAAGGGCGCGTCTCGCGGAGAGGGACTCGGAAACAAATTCCTGTCTCACATTCGCGAGGTCGACGCTATCGTTCACGTTGTCCGTTGCTTCGAAAACGAAAACATCATTCACGTTGACGGAAACATAAACTCTCTGCGCGACCTTGAAACGATAAATCTTGAGCTTATATTCTCGGATATCGAGATGGTAGAACGCCGTATCGACCGCACTAAAAAAGCTATGAAGGGCGACAAGACGCTTGCCTCCGAGCTTGAGGTATTTGAGCGTCTGCACACGGCACTTTCCGACGGAAAGTGCGCCCGCGAGGTCGAGCTTGACGAGACCGAGCGCGGATATCTCTTTGACACTCCCCTGCTTACGATGAAACCCGTTATCTACGTTGCGAATGTATCCGAGGACGAGGTCGGCGAAGAGCCTCTCTCCAACCGTGAATACGCCGCTCTCAAAGAGCAGGCAGAGCGTGAGCACGCGCAAATACTCCCCATATGCGCTCAGCTTGAAGCCGAGATCGCGGAGCTTGAGGGCGAGGAAAAGCAGATGTTCCTTGAGGATCTCGGAATTGCCGAAAGCGGTCTTGACCGTCTTATCAAAGCAAGCTATTCTCTGCTCGGACTTATCAGCTACTTAACGGCAGGTCCTACCGAGGTCCGCGCGTGGACGATAGTCAAGGGCACGAAAGCTCCGGGTGCGGCAGGTAAGATACACAGTGATTTTGAGCGCGGATTCATTCGCGCGGAGGTCGTATCATTTGAAGACCTTGAGCGTCTTGGAAGCATGAACGCCGTTCGCGAAGCGGGACTCTACCGAAGCGAAGGCAAAGAGTACGTCATGAAGGACGGAGATATCGTTCTTTTCAGATTTAACGTTTAATCTTTTAATGGAGTTTTCTTTATGAGAATGAGAAAGAAAAAGCACGGAGCTGAACGCATTGAAGCCTGCTCCGAGCTATTGATAAAAGATCCCGCCGTACTCGCAGACGGCTTTGCTTCCGTGTTTGGTACAGAGCGTCCCGTACACCTTGAAATAGGTTGCGGCAAGGGTGGATTTGCCTGTGCTATGGCAGAAAAGCTCTCGGACGTAAACTACGTAGCAATGGAGCGTGTAGCCGACGTTTGCTGTGTCGCTCTTGAGAAGGCGAAGGCTATGTCGGAGAGCCGTCCGAACGACAATCTCCGCTTCATAATTGCCGACGCAAAGATACTCTCGGAATGTGTAAAGCCACACTCTGTTGACTGCATCTATCTCAACTTCAGCGATCCGTGGCCAAAAGCGGGACACGCTAAACGCCGCCTGACCTACCGCGCGTTTCTTGAGATATACAGAAAGCTCTTGAAGGAGGACGGAATACTTAAATTCAAGACCGACAACGTAGGACTTTTTGATTTCAGCCTTGAGGAATTTGAAGAATGCGGTCTTGAGATAATTTGGCAAACACGCGATCTTCACAGCTCCGAAAAAGCAGACGATAACGTAATGACCGAGTACGAAAAGAACTTCTCCGAAAAGGGCTTTTCGATATGCTCGGCATGGGTAAGATTCAAGGAGAAAAACAATGATTAAGGATATTGCAAAGGCTTCAAGAACTCGCAGATCGTTCAGACCGAATGTTGAAATATCGCGCGAGGTGCTTGTAGATCTTATCGACACGGCTCGCTTCTGCCCTGCCGCGAGAAATCTTCAGGTGCTTAAATACCGCCTTGTGACCGACAAAAAGGAGCTTTCCGACCTGCTTGCGTTAACTTATTGGGCAGGCTCTCTCGGTATAAAGCTTCCGCCCGATGATCACGAGCCGTCGGCATTTATAGTTATATGCCATGATACCTCGCTTGCTCCGAACCCGAATCTTTACTCCATCGACGTCGGCATCAGCGCGCAGACGATAATGCTTGCCGCTACGGAAATGAAGCTTGGCGGTTGTATGTTAGGCGCTTTCCCTGCCGATAAAGTAAAGAAAACGCTTAAAATAGCGGATCATCTTGAGCCTCAGCTCATTATCGCGCTCGGACTTCCCGACGACACAATAGAGCTTTTGGAAGCCGTCGACGGCAAGGTAAAGTATTACCGCGACGAAAATAACGTTCACTACGTTCCAAAGCGACCCATTGATGAAATAATAATCTAAGCAAAAAAGGAGGTCTTTATGACAGAACCCTCCGGTATTTTAATAATCAACAAGCACGCGGGCACGACCTCTCACGATATAGTAAACCGTATCCGCAGACTTTATGGCACGAAGCGTGTCGGACACACGGGAACGCTCGACCCCGATGCCACGGGAGTCCTCGTCGTACTCGTAGGCAGAGCCGCAAAGGCGGCGGAATATCTCGTGTCGGATACAAAGAAATACAGAGCGACTCTGCGCCTCGGTCTTACCACCGACACAGAGGACGCGAGCGGAACGGTCTTGACTGTTTGCGATAATATTCCGAGTGAAAAAACCGTTAAAAAAACTTGTTCGGATTTCATAGGCAAAATAAAGCAGACCCCGCCAATGTACAGTGCTTTAAAAAAGGACGGTCAAAAGCTTTGCGACCTTGCAAGGAAAGGGATCGTTGTCGAGCGAGAAGCTCGTGAGATCACTGTATTTGAGCTTCTTTGCTCCACTACCGAAACGGATTCCGACTATATACTTGACGTTTATTGCTCTTCTGGAACGTATATAAGAACGCTTTGCGCAGACATCGGAAAAGCGCTTGGATGCGGCGGAATAATGGCGACGCTTCAAAGGACCTATGCCGGCGGATTTTCGATAGAGGATTCGATTACCGTAAAAGAACTTGAGAAAATGTCAGAAGAAGAGCGCATCTCGCATCTTAAGCCCACAGAAAGCTTGTTTGATACCTTGCCAAAGGTATCTCTTTCGGATTTTTACGAAAAGCTCTGCCGAAACGGCTGCGAAATATATCAAAAAAAGATAAACACATCAATAGATATCGGGCAGTGCGTTCGCATCGCCGATAAAAACGGAAATTTCTTTGCTCTCGGAGAGGTCAAGGAGTATGAAGCGGGAACAGCAATAAAGGCGATAAAATTTTTTGATATTAAATAACACAAAGAGCCATCAAACGCTTGTTTGATGGCTCTTTGTGTTATTATCTTTAAAAAATATCCTCGGCGTAATCGTCATATCCGAAAAACTTGGTATCGTAGCCGCTTGTTCTGATTATATCCAAGGAATTAAGCTCTATTGTCGAGATATCGGGAGATGTATAAGTCTTTTTCATGACTGAACCTCCTTGATATAGCCTTTTATTACAGACAACTGTGCGTCGGAATATTCCGAGTAGGCTTTAACTTGCATAGGAGTCGCAACGCCGTTTACTCTGTCGTATTCGTACCAATCATATACGGCAGTAACGTATCCCTTGGATTTTGCATATTCTTCATCTACGGTAACCTGCGTTCCGCCGTCGTCTATCACTCTTCCGTCGATAAATACGTCGGAGAGAGCGCAATACGCGACTTCTTTGATATTACGTACGTTTTTATCGCTATCAAATACGCCGTATGCCGTAACAGTCATATTTTCTGCCGTTTTATAGCTTATATAAGGAACTGCGGCAAGATCCTTGGTATAGTTCTCTTCCTTGACATTTACCATAGCCGCGTTTATAACGTAGTACGTATCCTTTTCATTCATTCCGTTTTTAGCGGGAATGTCAAGATAAGTCTTTCCAATAGCGGAAAGCGCGTTCTTTGTGAACACTCCGTTCGCTTCTTCAACGTAGTCGTATGGAGCGATAAGAGTACCAATGACCGCGGTTGCGTCTATGCCTTTTATAGTATCGACATCGGTTTTGTCAATAGTGGACTGAAAACGGATACCCGAAGTTTTGTCAGGTGCGGTACGCACCGAAGCGCCTTCGAGCATAACTCCCGTTTTTACGCCTCCGTTTCCATTGCCTGAAAATACGTTATTGTTTCCCCACGTCGTCGCCGCATTCAACACGAAATTTGCGTTTGACAAAGAAAGATTATTGAATATCCAATCAGAGCTTCCCTTATCGTCGTAAAAATCACCGCCGTTTACGGTGACAGATGCAGCAGACTCCGCAATTACAACACCTGAAGCCGTTCTGGTCTCATTCAAAACGCCAAACGTACCGCCGGTTATAATAACATTACCGTTTGACGCGCAAATTGCCGCCGCGTTCTTTGATATAATCGTACCGCCGTTTACGGTAAGTTTTACATCAGGAGCCGTAATATTAACGGGACAACCGGAAATATCGATACGTGCGCCCGAATTTATCTCGATCTGCGCCCCCTCGAAAGCGGCGTAAATTCCCCGACAGGAATCGTCTTTACTTACGCTTTGACAGTTGTAAACGATAGAGCTTCCGGAATCCATCACCATCTTGGAATTACTGAAAACAACGATAAGCCCTTTTGAAAAGCTGTCATTATCTTGCGCTTTGATAACGGTATCCTCAAAAGTCACCGCCACAGGTCTTTTGTTGGAATCATTGTTCTCGCCTATCTGAACGAGTTGGTAAGTAGACCCTTTTCCCGTGATCTCAAAATCTTTGAAGCGCAACCCCGTATAATTCTGACCGTCAGGAAATTCCGTCGTGCCGTCTTCTCCAACGAATTCAAAGTATTTGTTAGTTCCTGTGTTATTAATAACACAACCGTTTCCGTCAACGGTAAAAGATCTTTTGCCAGAACTCCACGTTACTGTTCCATTATACGAAAGCGTGTCAACGATAACCTCAAAATAATTCGCGCCGCAGGTCTCACCGGCTGCCATTACATCTTCCATGCTGCCAAAGTACGCGGTCACGTACTTTTCGCCAACAGGTATTTCCGCCTTTGCGACCATACCGTTGTTTCTTGCGATATCGTCATTGGAATAATATTTTGCTATTACATTGTTGTCAGTCCAAACGGTAGCCCCATTCGAATATCCCGTTTCTGCAACAATGTTGATTGAAAACGCCATTACAAGCAAAACGACTGCAATTATCAATGATAAAGTCTTTTTCATTTTCAGCCCTCAAAATTTGTAAAATTTAAACTCGGAACATCATATCGCCATAGTTTGGCATGGGCCAATATTCAGAGGAAGTAAGCTTCTCCATCTCGTCGACAGATACACGAAGCTCGTCCATTGCGGGAATAACTTTATCACGGTAAGCCTCGGCTCTCTCTACATTATTTGAAATAGCCGCAGCCTCGCGCTCAACGCGCTTGAGTGTTTCAAGACTTTCGTATGCGTTATCTATGAGCGCGGAAAGTCGCTTGATAAGCTCTTTCTCCATCTTGCAGGAAAGGTCGGGAATAACCGCAAGCTTTGCCGCCGCAGTATCCGCGATCTCCGCAATATAAGCATTTACTGCGGGAAGAATGTCACGGCTCGCCATTTCTATCATGGTAAGAGCCTCTATGTTTATTATCTTCGAGTAATTCTCGAAAAGAATATCCTCGCGGGAGTTTATCTCGATCTCGCTCATAACGCCATGGTCGGTAAAGAGCTTAACGTTCTTTTCAAGATTAAAGCACTTATACGCATCAACCGAGCTCTTGAGGTTGAGAAGTCCGCGCTTTTCCGCTTCTTTTTCCCACTCGACCGAATAGCCGTTTCCGTCAAAGAGTATTCTTCTGTGAGCTTTAAAGGTGTCGCGTATCAATTTAGCAAGTGCCTCGTCAAAGTTGTCCGCAGCCTCAAGTACATCTGCAAACTGCTTAAAGCTTTCTGCTACTGCCGTATTAAGAACTACGTTAGGAAGCGCGATATTCTGCGACGAGCCGAGCATACGGAACTCGAACTTATTACCCGTAAACGCAAGAGGAGACGTGCGGTTTCTATCGGTCGTATCCTTGCGGAATGTAGGAACGGAAGGAATACCGAGGTCCATGATCCCCGCCTTTGTATGCTTCAGAGTTGTTTTCTTAACTATTGAATCGATTATCTCGGCGATTTCCTCGCCCACGAATATCGACACGATAGCGGGCGGTGCTTCGTTAGCTCCGAGACGGTGATCGTTTCCGGCGTGAGCTACCGAAATGCGAAGAAGATCCTGATAATCGTCTACCGCTTTGATTATAGCGGCAAGTATCAAAAGAAACTTTACGTTTTCAGCGGGGGTCTTTCCGGGATCAAGCAAATTCTTGCCCGAATCCGTCGACACCGACCAGTTGTTGTGTTTACCCGAACCGTTTACTCCCGCATAAGGCTTTTCATGAAGCAGACATACAAGTCCGTGCTTTTCTGCGATCTTCTTCATATATTCCATAATGAGAAGGTTCTGATCGACCGCCATGTTGGTAGTCGCATAGATAGGCGCGAGTTCGTGCTGCGCGGGAGCCGCCTCGTTATGCTTGGTCTTTGAATTTATTCCAAGCTTCCAAAGTTCTTCGTCAAGGTCAGCCATATACGCGCTTATTCTCGGCTTGAGCGGTCCGAAATAATGATCCTCAAGCTCCTGTCCCTTGGGTGCGGGTGCGCCGAAAAGAGTTCTTCCCGTATAAAGAAGGTCTTTTCTCTTGTCAAACATTTCCTTATCGATTATAAAATACTCCTGCTCCGCGCCAACAGTTGCCACGAGTCTCTTACAAGTCGTATCTCCGAAAAGACGAAGGATACGCAAACCTTGCGTACTGAGCGCGTCAAGAGAACGAAGAAGCGGAGTCTTCGTATCAAGTGCCTCTCCGGTATATGAGCAAAAAGCGGTGGGAATATAAAGAGTACCGTCCTTTACAAACGCGTAGGACGCGGGATCCCAAGCGGTATAGCCTCTCGCCTCGAAGGTAGCTCGTAAACCGCCCGAGGGGAAAGATGAAGCATCGCTTTCACCCTTTATAAGCTCCTTGCCCGAAAATTCCATAACGACCTTACAGTTTCCGATAGGAGATATAAAGGAGTCATGCTTTTCCGCGGTAACGCCCGTAAGAGGCTGGAACCAGTGAGTATAATGAGTTGCTCCCTTCTCTATCGCCCAGTCCTTCATGGCGTTTGCCACTACGTCCGCGATAGAAGCGTCGATAGCACGTCCCGTCGCGATAGTCTTCGTCAGAGATTTGTATACCTCTTTGGGAAGACGCTCACGCATTACGTCATCGTTAAATACCATACATCCAAATATTTCGGGAACTTTTACGGTCATAATTTTATACCTCGTTTGAAAATTTCAAAGTAACACAATTTAGGCACCGGGATACCGATTTTTCAAAAACCGTTCCTGCCGCCTTTGCAGATATTATAAACTATATTGTAGATTTTGTCAATAGTTTTCATTTATTTTCGAATTTTAGAGACTCTTTTTAATAATAAATTTGTTAAAGCTATTGCAAAAATCCACATACTGTGTTAAAATATTAAAAGGTATTCATAAAAACAAAAAAACATATTTGAACGGAGAAAACAAGACATGCCGACAGAAAAAGCGCTTTCAGTTTGTTCTCAATTTGATATAAATTGCAAAGCGGTTTCAGCTATTCCCTTTGGAAACGGACACATAAATTCCACATTTATCGTAACGCTTGAAAACGGAGAGCTTTACGTAGCGCAAAACATCAATACCTATGTTTTCAAGGATCCGGAACAATTAATGGATAACGTTTTCGGCGTAACCAACTTCGTCGCCGAATCTTTAAAAAAGTGCGGAGAGGACGTCTCGCGCGGCACACTGCACTTCATCAAAACAAAAGAAGGAAAGAAATTTTACGTTGATCCCGACGGCAACGCCTGGCGTATGTACCGATACGTAGATAAAGCTACCGCGTATGATTCCGCAGAAAAAGAAGGACTTCTTTTTGAAGCGGCTTACACGTTCGGAAAATTCCAGCGTCAGCTTGGAGATTACCCTGCCGAAACGTTATACGAAACCATCCCGGATTTTCATAATACGGTCGCTCGTTATAAAGCATTTGAGGATGCAGTCGCTCTTGATGCGGCAGGCAGAGCCGAGCTCGTTTCGGAAGACATTGCCGTTCTTCGCAAGTATGCAGACCGTGCTTCCGTTATTACGAGCGCACTTGATAGCGGAACTATTCCAATACGTGTTACTCATAACGACACAAAACTCAATAACGTTCTTATCGACGATGCTTCGGGAAAAGGTGTTTGCGTTATCGATCTTGATACAGTAATGCCCGGTTCTCTGCTTTACGACTTTGGAGACAGTATTCGCTTTGCCGCCAACAACGGCACGGAGGACGATAAGGATCTTTCGAACGTTTGGCTTAACCTTGACCTATTCAAAGAATTTGCCGACGGCTTTCTGCTTGGCATCGGAGAAGCTATAACAGAAGCGGAAAAGGAGCTTCTTCCTGTTTCGGTATTCGTTCTCACGTATGAGCTTGCGCTCCGCTTCATGACAGATTATCTTAACGGAGACGTATATTTCAAAACGAAATATCCAGAGCATAATATCTTCCGCACCCGCGTGCAGATCCGTCTTATGCAGGATATAGACAAAAAACTTGATGAAATGAAACATATAATTGATTCTCTTTAAAAAAGGAAGGTCGTTCCAAATGAACGGCCTTATCTTTTAGACGTTTAGTTGAATTTTTTGGTTAAAAACCTGCATTTAAACGAACCAAAGTTCTTATAGTATCGTGGCTTTTGTTAACTATTTGTAAACATTTTGAATTTTTGCGTCTTTATTCTTGCAAAAAACCTTCTTGCATGATATAATGTTAAATATTACATTTTCAACTCAACACGGAGGTACCGTATGGATAACAAGATCAACCCGAACAGATCTAATGTAAATAATGCAGATGAAGCGACTTTTACCAAAGTCTTTGATAAATGTGCGACCGCAGCAGCGGAAACTAATACCGTCCCTCAGGAAGCTTTTGAAAACTACCGCGTAAAGCGCGGTCTTCGTGAGAAGGACGGAACGGGTGTTATGGCAGGCGTTACCAAGGTCGGTAACGTTCACGGTTACGTCGTTTACGAGGGTGAAAAGTGCGCAGACGACGGAAAGCTTGAATACCGCGGATTTGATATGTCCAATATGATCGACGGATTCAGCGCTGAAAACAGATACGGATTTGAAGAATGTGTCTATCTGCTTCTTTTTGGAAAGCTTCCGACCGCAGATGAACTTAACGATTTCAACGCTCTCATATCTCACTACCGTCATCTCCCTCCTCGTTTCACCGAGGATATCCTTATGAAAGCTCCTTCTCGTTCGATAATGAACAAGATGGCTACCGGTGTTCTTGCGCTTTACGCTTACGACGAAAACCCCGATGATACCAGTCTTGAGAACATGCTCCGTCAGAGCATTGAGATAATTGCGCGTCTGCCCGTTATCGCGGCGCACTCCTACGCAGTTTACCGAAATTACTTCTTTGACAAGAGCCTTAATCTGCATACTCCGCACGACGATCTGAGTACAGCGCAAAACTTCTTGCGTATTCTTCGTTCCAACAAGAAATACACCGAGGAAGAAGCGCGTCTCCTTGATCTCTGTATGGTAATGCACGCAGAGCACGGCGGCGGTAACAACTCGACCTTCGCGTGCCGCGTTCTTTCATCATCGGGTACAGACACGTACTCGGCTATCTCCGCAGGTATCGGCTCGCTTAAGGGTCCGCTTCACGGCGGCGCGAACATCAAGGTTCAGGAAATGTTCGATTACATGAAGGAAAATCTCCGCGACATGAATGACGAAGAAGAGGTCAAGCATATGCTTACCGCGATCTTGAATCATGAAGGCGGCGACGGATCCGGCAAGATATACGGCATGGGACACGCGATCTATACAAAGACTGATCCCCGTGCAGTTATTCTTAAAAAATACGCAAGAGATCTTGCTTACAAGAAGGGCTACGGCGACGATTTCAAGCTTCTTGAAACTATCGAGCGAACGACGCCCGAGTTATTTGCAAAATACAAGGGAATAAATAAGCCAATGTGTGCAAACGTCGACTTATATTCGGGTCTCGTTTACCGTATGCTTGATATTCCCGTCGAGATGTATACTCCTCTCTTCGCTATCGCTCGTGTTTCGGGTTGGTGCGCTCACAGGATCGAAGAATCCCAAACTGCAAAGAGGATCATTCGTCCCGCATACAAGTATATATTCAAGGAGCAGAATTACGTTCCGATCGATCAAAGATAATAACAAAAAAGAACGAAACGGCAAAACCGTTTCGTTCTTTTTTGCTTTTGCAGCATAACTCGCCACAGGCGAATATAACTCTTAGATATCCCACCGAGCCGTGTGTTCGGAATAGAGAAACCCTGCTTGTGCAAGGCGGTGTCCTATCTCATGCTTTACTGCTCCCAACGTCCTTTTTCCCTGTCGAGACAAGTCAATCGAGGAGGAAAAAGGGAGGTCTGCAAACCACAGTCGAACTCACTTTCGGACTCCTTTAATCTGATGTGGGTCTTTATGCCGACCATCACAAACTAAGCAGGACTTACTTTTTCTTTTAAAAAAGAAAAAGTAAGCAAAAAGAAAATGCTACATGGGTTCTATCTCTCCCCATTAGTTAAATTAAAATCTATATCCTTACCTTTAAAAAAGAAAAAGTAAGCAAAAAGAAAATGCTACATGGGTTCTATCTCTCCCCATTAGTTAAATTAAAATCAAGCACAATCTAAATTATGCTTCCAAAAGCCTTTTAAGAACCCTTATTTTCAATTATTATCGTAATCTATTTCCTGCGAGAAAAGGTCGTCGAAATAATCCGCGATATCGTCAAGCTCGTCATCGTCGTCGATAGTAGCGAGTATCTCCTCCCCGTCCTCAACAGCGCGCTTAAGAACAACGTACTCAAGGATATCCTCGTTTGCACCGTCAGCCTCATCCTTTACCTCGATAACTGCGTAATAGGTATTTCCGTTCTTTTCGCATTCTGCGAGTAATTCAAACTCGTATTCATTGCCCTCTTCATCGGTAAGCGTGATATATTCGGACATTTCGTTCATTTCTTTTTCTTCCATTATGGTTTGTCTCCTTTTTATCTTTACTGATTATATTTTATATTATTTTTCGTGAATTGTCAATATGTTTTTGATACTTTTAAAAATTCTATCCTTCAAGGTCGAGCATTTCCGAAAGTATATAATTGCTGACGAAAAAGCCTTTATCCGTAAAGCTTATATATCCGTCATTCTCCTGCATAAAGCCCTCTTTAAGCATCAAATCAACGTATGGATATCTGTCCGTAAAACTCTCGCCGAATCTTCTCTCAAAATCCGCCGTATCTATCCCTGATGCGAGCCTCATTCGAAGCATTACGTATTCCTCGTCCGCTTCATGCTCCGTAAGCCTTCTTCGCTCCGCTGTTATATCCTTGCCTTCAATAAAGGATCTTATATCTCGGCTGTTACCGTATCTCTCACCGTCAAAAAACGAATGCGCCGCAACGCCGAAGCCGATATATTCTTCGCCTTTCCAATAGCGCGTATTGTGCTTTGACTCAAAGCCTTTGAGTGAAAAATTACTGATCTCGTATTTATGATACCCGTTTTTTTCGAGTTTATCTGTAAGAATTTTATAAAATAAAAACTCCTCGTCCTCGTTTGGCAAAACGAGTTTATCTTTTGTTTTCGCAAAAGCGGTATTCTCTTCTATCTTCAAGCCGTACGAGGAGATATGCTCGGGCTTTAATTCCAAAACCTTGTCAATGGAATATTCAAAGCTCTGTTTGGTTTGCTCTGGGATTCCGTACATAAGGTCTACGCTTATATTTTTAAATCCCGCCTCTCTTGCGTCCGAAAAAGCTATGAGAAAATCGTCAAAGCCATGTACTCTGCCAAGAGCTGAAAGCTCGTTTTCGTTTGCGCTTTGCAGTCCTATACTGAGCCTGTTTGCGCCAAGCGACAAAAGCTCGTCAAAATATGCCTTATCTGCCGTGGCGGGATTGCACTCGACGGTTATCTCCGCATTTTTTTCTATATCAAAGCTTTCTTTCAGTGCCGAAAAAAGCTTTCTGAATTCATTTATAGGCAGAAGCGTTGGTGTGCCGCCGCCAAAATATACGGTATCGACAGTATATCCTCGGCAGTCATTGGACTTTTTCTTTATCCGTCTGCAAAGCTCGTAGCAATATTTTTCCACAAGTTCCCCGTCAAGATATGGAAAAGAACAGAAATCGCAATAAAAGCATTTCCGCAAACAAAACGGTATGTGAATATATATTCCAAGTTTTTTTCGGTTTGTCATCTTCTTCTCACTTTTTAATATTTTTACTCTGTAAATTATATCACATTTCAACCTTTTTGTAAAGGCTTGACTCTATAATAGCTTTACCGATTGACTTTTATGAAGCGCCGTGATATAATATTTACACACAGTTACAATAAAAAGGAGTCACAAAATGGAAAGGATCACAAGCTTTTGCGTTGATCACGATTTTATAACCGAGGGAATATACGTGTCTCGTATTGACGGAGATATCACGACCTACGACCTGCGTACGCGCAAACCGAACGCGGACGATTACATGGATCACATAACCATGCACTCACTTGAGCATATGTTCGCGACTTATATAAGAAACTCCGATATAGGCGCAAACGTGATATATTTCGGACCTATGGGCTGCCGCACGGGTTTTTATCTTCTCGTTCGCGATCTTGACAATGAAACAGTGCTTGAAGAGGTCAAAAAGGCTTTGAAAAAGGTCATCGACCACGACGGCGAGATGTTCGGCGCATCGAGAAAGGAATGCGGAAATTACCGTGAATTGTCGCTTGACGCGGCAAAGACAGAATGCATAAGATATCTTGCGGCGCTCAACAGCCGAGAACAGACCTTTGTTTATCCGCAGGAATAAGGACGGGGTTACTTTCTTTTTCGCGAAAAAGAAAGTAACCAAAGAAAAAGCAATACATAAGGTTATTTATAATAACTGTTTATATAACTAAATTTGTTTGTGAAAATATAAAGGACGGTTTTGCGTGTGACAATTCGCAAAACCGTCTTTTATGTTATGAATAAAATTGTTTGCTTTATCGGACCGTCGAGGACGCCTGTCCCTACAGAGTTAAGTGAAAATTAATCGTTTTTTCGTCGCCTTACGGCGAGGTATATGTAAACAATTTTCTCAAACCTTGTAGGGACAGGCGTCCTCGACTGTCCGTTTTCTCAAGTTTTTATATCTCCACAACGATATTATCCTTCACCTCTACGATCTCTCCGCCCGAGATATAAAATCTCGGGACGCGCATAGCAACGTCGCAAAGTATCTCGTACGGTATCGTTCCGTTGAGGTTGGCTATGGTATCCGCGCCTATCTGTTCGTCTCCGTCTCTGCCGATTACCGTAACGACATCACCCATACACACTCCGTCGATATCGGTAACGTCGAGCATAAGCTGGTCCATACACACGCGCCCTACGATATTAGCGCGTTTTCCCCTAACGAGCATATATCCGCCGTTTTTTCCGTTTGCGCGCAGATATCCGTCGGCATATCCCACGGGAACGGTCGCAATTCTCATTTTTTTATCGGCAACAAAAGTACAACCATAACTTACAGAGTCGCCCGCCTCGATATCCTTAACGTGTGAAACTACCGTTTTCAGCGACATAACGGGCTTCAAGGGCAAATTCTTTCGCATATCGTTTGACGGAGCGTATCCGTAAAGAACTATCCCTGCGCGCGCTCCGTCAAGCGCGTATTCGGAAAAATCAATAATTCCCGCGCTGTTTGAACAGTGCTTTATCTTAAAGGTTATTCCCTTTTGTGAAAGCGCATCTATAAAGCTCGTAAATCTCCTATACTGCTCTTTCGTATATTCTTCACCAGCGTCGCCGCCGTCGGCAATTGCAAAGTGCGTGAATACCCCCTCAAGAACAAAGCTCTCCATTTTAGCAACTGCCTCGACCTCGTTAAGACCAATGCTATCCTTGCAGGAAAAGCCTATCCTTCCCATACCCGAATCAAGCTTTATATGTATGGGAAGCCTTATATCCTTGCCAAGCGCGAGGAGATTTTCATTAAGGCTCTTTGCGTATTCGTAGGAATACACCGCCTGCTCAATTTTATATTCAACAAGATATTTTGCGCACTCCGTGGGCGTATATCCGAGAATAAGTATTGGCAAAGCTATCCCGCCTTTGCGTAGCTGTATAGCCTCTTCTATATTTGAAACGGCAAAAAAGTCCGCGCCAAGCTCCGCGTAAAGTCTTGAAAGCTCTATTGCTCCGTGTCCGTATGCGTTAGCCTTGACTACACAGCAAAGCTTTTTTTCCTTGTCTACGCATGAGCGAATGCACAAAAAATTGTGCTTTACCGCATCCATGTCTATCTCCGCCCAAAAGCGTTTTCTTAAATTAATATCAAGCATTGTTCGTCCTCTTTTAGAAAGTTTTCGAGGGGTCAAGGGGACGAGCATGAACTTTGTTCATGCCCCGTAGCGTAGCGAAGGAGTTTTTCAAAAAAGTTCCCCTTGCGCGTCCCAATTTATTTCAATTCAACAACAGTAACTCCGCCATCGCCCTCGCCGAATTGTCCGATACGGAATCTTGAGACACGTCGATCGGTCTTAAGGTACGCCCAAAGCGCGTTACGCAAAGCACCCGTACCCTTGCCATGAATAAGGCGAACGGTATGGAATCCCGCTATTGACGCCTCGTCAAAATATTTATCTACCTTGCTCCACGCCTCGTCTCCCGTCATTCCGCGAAGGTCTATCTCGTCGCGGAAATCTCTGCATATGCTCATGCGGTAGCCGTCGGCGCGCTTTTTCTTTTCCTCGACGGATATTCCTCCGTCCTCGTCGATAAGCTGAAGGTCGGACTTATCTATCTTCGTCTTGATTATACCCGCCTGAACGCTCACCTTTTCGTTTCCCTTGGGAGTTTCAAGCACGACAGCCTTTTTGCCTAAAGAAACGATAATTACCTCGTCGCCCTTTCTCAAGGCTCTGGGCAAAACGTAATTTTCGGAGCGTTTCTTAACTTCAACGGGGTCAAAATTCTGACTGTTGTTACGCAAATGCTCACGCACCTCGCGTCGAGCCGCGGCAAGCTCTTCGGATAGTCTCTCGCTATCCTTGGCTTTCTTTAGCTTATCCATCTGCTCCATTATAAATTCGCTCGATGCTCTCGCGCTTTCTACCATACTCTGCGCCTTTGCTCTCGCCTTTTCGATCTCCTTTTCGGAAGCCGCAAGACGATCTCTCAAGGTCTTTTCGGATTCAGCTTTAAAGCGCTCGTATTCCTCGCGCATACGCTTCGCTTCCTCAAGCTCCTTGTCGGCTCTGAAGCGAGCCTCCTCAAGCTCACCGAGTATTCTTTCCATCTGTTTGTTCTCGGTGTTTACGAGAATGTTTGCTCTCCTTACTATCTCCGCGGGAAGTCCGAGACGCTCGGAGATAGCGAAAGCGTTTGATTTACCCGGCATACCTATCATAAGCCTATACGTCGGGCGCAGAGTCTCAACGTCAAACTCGCAGGAAGCGTTGCAAACGCCCTCTGTATCGAGCGCATAGGTCTTTAATTCCGCATAGTGCGTAGTAGCCGCGCAAAGCGCGCCCGCGCCTCTGATATCCTCTATGACCGCAACGGCAAGAGCCGCGCCTTCCACGGGGTCAGTTCCCGCGCCAAGCTCGTCAAAAAGAACGAGAGAACGGTCGGTTCGCTCCTTTACTATCGAAACGATAGCGACCATCTGCGACGAGAATGTCGAGAGCGACTGCTCTATGCTCTGCTCGTCGCCTAAAGAGACGAGTATCTTTTCAAAAACGCAAACACGGCTTCCGTCGTCCGCGGGGATATGCAAACCGGATTGCGCCATAGCGGCAAACAGACCTAGCGTTTTCAAGGTTACCGTCTTACCGCCAGTGTTAGGTCCTGTGATTATAAGCGTATCATACTCGCCGCCAAGCGTCACCGTTATGGGAACGACGCTTTTTTTGTCTATGAGCGGGTGTCTTGCGTTTTTAAGCTCACAAACGCGCTCTTCGGATATGATAGGCTCACACGCGTCCATTCTGTACGAAAGTTCAGCGCACGCAAACGCAAAGGCAAGTTCGGTTATATTGCGGTAATTCAAGCTAAGCGTAGGCGCGACTCCCGCGACCTCCGCGGAAAGCTCTCCGAGTATTCTTTCTATCTCGTGCTGCTCCTTTGATTCAAGCATACGAAGCTCGTTATTCGCGTCGACGACCGCCATAGGCTCGACGAAAATAGTCGCTCCCGACGATGACGTATCGTGAATAAGACCCTTGATATCGTTTCTGCATTCTGCCTTTACGGGCACAACGTAACGTCCGTTACGAATAGTTACGATATTTTCCTGAAGATATTTAGCGTACGAACCGCTCGTGTATTTTGCCAAGGTCTGCTTTATGTTCGAATTCGCCGCGCGTATCTTTCGTCTTATATCGGCAAGCGCGGGACTTGCTTCGTCCGCTATCATCTCTTCGGATAGGATAGACCGCGTTATCTTGTCCTCAAGAAATCTGTTTGGCAAAAGGCGTTCGAATACCTCGTCAAGAACGGTAGTAAACGTTCTGTTCGCTCTGCTGTAATCGAGAAGAGCGCGGGAAACGCGCAAGACCGCCGCCGCGTCCATAAGCTCTCGCGGCGAGAGTATCGCGCCCTTTAGCGCTCTCGCGCAAACGTCTCCTATATCCTTTACAGAGCTGAACGACGGCATTCCCTTTGCATCGCTCAGCTTTTTTGCATCTGTCGTGCGTGTCTGACGGGCGCGTATAATGTCCTCTCTGTCGTCGGGAAAAAGAGCAAGGGCAAGAGCCGCCGCGCCCTCGGTCGTGCAGACCGAGGCGAGCATATTGCGTATTTTATCAAATTCAAGTATGCATAAATTTTTTTCGGTTATTTTCATAATTGTCCTATCATTCCTTTACCGTTCGATAAAAGTCAAGCGTATCAAAGCTTCTTTCAAGATGATTTATTACGTAAGTTTCTGCGGCACGAGCAAACGATGCCAGTGCCTCTTTGGTTGTTAGTGAAAAAGAAAATACCCTTGCCATAGGCGCGCTCTGAACGTATCTCATAGCGGCAAGAGCCGATGGGTCTATGGGAACGAGAATATTTCTCGTTTCATACGCGTCGGTATCGGGCAACGGAACGCTTCCGCCCGAACGCTTTGACTGACATTCGGCGCAAATGAGACATCCGTTCATTACGTCAAGCCACATTTCCCCGTCCTGTTTTTTCTCACAGACAGAACAGACAGAAAGGTCTGGTGAAAAACCCGAGATATTTACGGCAAACCATTCGTAGACCGCCTTTATCTGCTCGTATGGGCGAAGCTTTTTTTCAATGGCGTAAAGGGTGTTCAGAGTCATTCGCAAAATTTCATCTGCCTCAACTCCCTCTCCCGTTATCTCCGCGGCTAATTGCAGAATATACGAGGCAAGAGCAAAGCCTGTTATATCCGAGCCGATACCAAAGAAGCTGTCGTTTACAGAACCGCCCGACGCCCAACAGTATCCGCCCTTTTCATAGTATTCAAAATTCGCGTATGTAAAAAGTCTGCATATCGGTAAAAGCTTGCTCTTCATTGACCGCGCGCCCTTTGCCATGAGTGTGATCTGTCCGTCTGACGTAAGCACGGTCAGAAGCTTATCGCTCTCGCCAATGGGTACTTCACGCAATACCAAGCCGTCGGCAGTTTTCTTTACGGACATATATCACACCTCCTTTAACGTACTTATTATCAATCTTCGTCGCGGTAGCCGAAATTCTGCACCGTTCTTGCGCTCTCGCGCCAATTTTCCTTGACCTTTACCCAAAGGTTCAAATAGACCTTTGTTCCGAAAAGCCGTTCAAGGTCCTCTCTTGCGTACGTTCCGATAAGCTTCAAGGATTCGCCGTTCTTTCCGACGATAATTCCCTTGTGAGACGCCTTTTCGCAGAATATCTCCGCGCGTATGCGGACGAGCGTTTTTTCGTCCTTGAATTCCTCGATAACGACAGCCGTTCCGTGCGGAACTTCCTTGTTGAGCGTACGAAGTATCTTTTCTCTTATTATCTCTGCTGCTATCTGTCGCTCGGGTTGGTCGGTTATCATATCCTCGGGGAAAAACCACTGCGATTCGGTAAGGAACTTTCCGCATTCGTCAAGCAATTCATCAACGTTCTTGCCGTTCTTTGCCGCTATCGGCACGAATGCTTCAAAGTCGTGCTTTCTCGCATACGCAGATATCGTCTCGGCTATCTGCTCACGGCGGTAAAGGTCTATCTTATTGAGTGCCAACACCGCGGGGATCCCGCTTTTTTTGAGGTACGCTATAACGTTTTCCTCTACCTTTGATATCTCCTTGCCCGTGTCAACTACAAGCACGACCGCGTCAGCGTCGCGCATAGTCGAATCCGCCGCCTTTACCATATATTCGCCAAGCGAATTTTTGGGACTGTGTATACCGGGTGTATCAAGGAATACGAACTGATCCTCACCACGCGTGTGTATTCCCGTTATTCTGTTTCTCGTCGTCTGCGGCTTACTTGAAACGATAGCCACCTTTTCTCCAAGTATCTGATTCATAAGCGTTGATTTTCCAACGTTCGGACGTCCTACGATAGCTATAAATCCCGTTCTTTTCATATCTTTTTCCTTAACCTTTCTATTGTCCTTACTTTACTCCGAGTCCCAAAGATTCAAGTATCTCGGTCTGTCGGCGTCTCATATCCGCCTCTTCCTCTCCGCCGTTCACGTGATCGTAGCCTAAAAGATGAAGCATTGAATGTACGCAAAGGAACGCCGTCTCTCTCTCAAAGCTGTGTCCGTATTCCTCTGCCTGCTCTCTCGCACGCTCAAGCGAGATAACTATGTCGCCAAGCATCATTTCGGGATCGTCAAAGGGTGATTCCTCGCCGCCCTCGAAGTCAATTAGCGGAAATGATAGAACGTCGGTCTCCTTGTCGATATTTCGATGTTCAAAATTGAGCTCTTTTATACCCTCGTTATCGGTAAACGTCATAGACACCTGCGCGTCATTTTCGAATTTCTCATAGTCAAGCGTTGCCTCAACAGCTCTGCGAAGCAGAATTTTGAGCGAGTAGGTTATTGCTTCCTTATCCTGATCATTCATAAAATATATCATCAAATCTCTTTTCATCACTTTTTGTTCCTTTCGTTTTTGGTTTTATCCCGTCCGTTCGTCTCCGATTTTTCCGTCGGACGCTTTTCGTGCTTTTCATATGCTTCGATTATCTTTTGAACGAGCTTGTGTCTTACTACGTCACGTGAGCTGAACGCGTGAACGGCTATATCCTCAATGCCCTCAAGTATCTTGACAGCCACCGAAAGACCGCTCTTCTGACCTGACGGCAGGTCGGTCTGTGTAAGGTCACCCGTTATGACGGCTTTCGAGTTAAATCCGAGACGCGTCAGAAACATCTTCATCTGCTCGGGTGTTGCGTTCTGCGCCTCGTCGAGAATGATAAAGCAATCGTCAAGCGTTCGTCCGCGCATATACGCAAGAGGAGCTATCTCGATAGTTCCCTTTTCAAGCTGACGCTGGTAGTTTTCGGGTCCCATCATCTCATACATAGCGTCATAAAGCGGACGGAGATAGGGGTCTATCTTGCTTTGAAGGTCGCCCGGAAGAAATCCAAGCTTTTCACCCGCCTCGATAGCGGGGCGCGTAAGGATTATTCTTGATACCTGCTTATCACGCAGAGCGCGTACCGCCATAGCAACGGCAAGGAAGGTCTTACCCGTTCCCGCAGGACCTATGCCGAACACCACGGTATTCTTCTCTATCGCCTTTACGTATCTTCTCTGTCCTACCGTCTTTGCCTTTATGGGCTTTCCGCGAGTGGTAATGCATATGCAGTCTTGGTCAAGTCCCGCAAGCTCCTCTTCCTGACCCGCGCGTACCATATCGACGACGTACGCCACCTGTTGCTCGGTAAGAAGCTCGTTATATCGAGCCATATCCTTAAGATACTTCAAGGAGTCAGCCGCCATTCTCACGTTCTCGGGGTCCTCTCCGCGCACCGTAATGGCATCTCCGTCATCTCCCTCTCTGTTCTGGATACTTACGTCAAACGCTTTTTCCAAGATACGCACGTTGATATCAAAGCTTCCGAAAAGCCTTGCGGTTATTTCGCTATTCTCGATCTTTACAGTCCTTTGCTCCATTCGCAGCTATCACCTTTCGTTTTTGTTTCATCTTTCCGACCGTTTTACAGGCGGAAGTCCCTCTATCTCTATCTCTTTTACTATCGCGATGTTCTCTATACACTCGGCGCGGCAATGGAGGATATACTTATCCCCGACAAGCTCGCCCGATATTTTCTTTTCAACGAGACTTGAATTCTTCAGTTCTTCCTCCATAAGCAACCGAAGCTTATAAAGAGCAAGTCTTTCTGCCGCTTCTTCGCTTCGCTTGTTCTCGTTTTCCTCGTACTCGTAATACCTTACGGTACGCACTCCGATAGGCAAACGAGTGCCCCACGGTGTCTCCAAATATTCTACTGTATCTATTGTATCACAACTTGGGGGTAAATTTCCACTATTTATTGTAAATTTTACTTCTTTTTCAAAGAAAATAATATATTTTTCGCATTTTACCCGCTCCGAATAGACCTTATCCGTGTATTCAAGGGGTATCTCCACCGAAAGATCGTGCGTGGTACGCGCCAAGACCTCGCCTTTGGCGCAGGTATAGCGAAAGGAAGTTTTCTCGTCTCCGTAAAGTCCGCTGACAAGCAGGTCACCCTCACCGACGATATCGCCTATCTTTACAACGACCTCTCCGCGAACGTCCTTGAAGTCCTCTATCACTCCTCCTCTTGTCGCCACGAGATTTGCCGCCGCAAAGTCGGAAACATTGTCCTCAGGCGGCGTATCCATTTCCCTTATCTCCACGTTTGCAACAGTTCCGAGAAGATTGATGCTTATCCACGATATATTATCCGAAAATACGAGCGTCCGCATTTCGATAGCATCTATATCAAGCTCACTTTTTAACGCTCCTATCTGAAATCCGCATTCCCGAAGCTCTGAAATGACCTCTTCCTCGCTCATACTTCGATTGCCCTCAACGCGTATATCCCAAACCACTCTGCCCGACAAAAATATCAGAAAAAAGCAAAGCAATACGCCGATAAATACACCGTATCTGTGCCTGTATCTATTCAAAATAAAAGGAATACCGCTCTCGCGCGTAACGTTTACCGATATCCCGCGCGCCGCGCAAGCCTCGATAATGCTTTTCGACACCGACACGGAACATGAGAAGCAAGCGTAATCTCCGCAAAACTCAAAATTTGAATAGGTGTATCCGCTAACGCGAAAAAGATTCATTACCTCGCCTGCCGCCGATTTTAAAACTCTCAAACGACGACTGCCGAACAAAAAGGAAAAAGGTCTTAACATATATCTTTACCCCTATTTTTAGTATCTTCTTCAAAGCTCACGCTTTCTATCCGCCCCTCTATCCTTACCTTTCCCGCGCAAAAGGATGCGCAAACCAGACGTTTTCCGCGTATCGATATCGCGCCTTTTTTTAGCGCAAGCTTTATTTCACCATCCGTATAGTCAAGTATCTTTCCGCCGCCGCTCACGGTCACAGCGCTTCTTCCGCGTATCTCAACAAGACTTGAATGAGGCAGAACGTCGGGCTCTATATCAAGCGCTCGACATATCCTTTCAGGGAAGCTTTGCTTTCCGTCTTTTGTATTTTTTCTTTCGATGTTGCTCATGAAATTTCTCTCCCTTATAGCACTTTTTCGTTTCTGAAATACTTTCCCCGTCATATTTTTGATAATCTGTCCATAAAATTTCATCAAACGGGTGTAAAATATTTTATGACGAAGGAGGCGTGCGCATGACCGCAAAAAAGACTCGTATAACTTCTCGCGGCGTTTTTGTGACCGTCTTTTCGGTTATTGCCTTTACTCTCGTAATAAAGTACTCAAATTCCGCGATAGATTCGGTAAAGACCGCTCTCTCGCTTTGCGCAGAAACGGTCATTCCCTCTCTTTTTCCCTTTATGGTCATATCCGAGCTTGCAGTATCGCTCGGCGCGGCAAAATATCTTGGCAAAGCCCTCTCTCCCGTTTTTCGACCTCTGTTCAAATTAAATGAACACGGCGCTTCTGCTTTTTTGCTTGGTGCTCTGTGCGGATTTCCCGTGGGCGCGAGAACGGCAGTATCGCTTTACGAACAAGAAAAGCTAAACGAAAAAGAACTCACTCACGTTTTGTGCTTTTGCAATAACCCAAGCTCCGCTTTCATTATAAGCGCGGTAGGAGTCTCTCTGTTTGGCTCTCGAAAATTTGGGATCGCGCTTTATATCATTACGCTGATATCGGCTTTGATCATAGGGATATCTTTAAGATTCATTTATCAAGAAAAGCACACAGAGATAAAAAAATGCGCAACCGAAAAGCAAGAAAATAAAAGCTTGGGAATACATATTTTTACTAACGCCGTCGCAGATTCCGCTGGGGCAATGCTCACAGTTTGCGCTTTTATCGTGTTTTTTTCGGCGTTGCTCGGCACTCTGAACGCCGCTTTTGAGCCGCTCTCTGCTCCTGACTCCGTAATTGCGGCGATAAAAGGCTTCTTCGAACTGACCGCAGGAGTAACGCACGTGTCGGCGAATCTGCGTGGAGAGGGGGCGCTCTTGCTCTGCGCTTTTATAGTAGGTTGGTCGGGAATTTCGGTACATTTTCAGATAATGGCGATATGCAGAAATTGCAAAATAAGCTTTCGTCCGTACTTTCTCTCAAAAGCGGCTCAAGGAGGAGTTAACGCATTGCTCATGTGCGCTTATTTAAGAGTCTTCAAACCAAATTTGTCATTTCGTGCAGGAACGGATATAAAGGCGTTTCTTTCCATCCCGAAACCATGGACGGTAATATGCTTGATAGGTTTTGTGGGAGCGACAATAACGCTCGTTGTCAAAAAAGCGACAAAAAGAAACAAAAAGAGAGGCTTTTTTTAAAGACAATTTCAGAAGAGAAAAACTTTTTGATATTTTTTCGAAAAAAGGTTGACAAGAAGGGGCGGATATGGTATAATAATTAATGCGAACCGAGTAGGAACGCTCCCATGGCAAAATGCCGGTGTGGCGGAACTGGCAGACGCCCGGGACTTAAAATCCCGTGATACGTAAGTATCGTACCGGTTCGACCCCGGTCACCGGCACCACCACGGGTGAAAATTTCATATCGCGGAGTAGAGCAGCTTGGTAGCTCGTCGGGCTCATAACCCGGAGGTCGTGAGGTTCAAATCCCACCTCCGCAACCATATTGTGCATCCTTAATGGATGCCACCCCAAAAAACCCAGATGTCGTAAGGCTTCTGGGCTTTTTT
>SVUA01000051.1 GCA_015063485.1 Oscillospiraceae bacterium
GAATTGCGCTGCGGCGCGTTGAGGTTGCAATTCAAATCATGGAAGAATTCATGAAGCCTTGGCTTCAATTCATGATGCGCTTTTTGCGCATCAATTCATTTATTTTCTCCTCGACAAATCAAAATTTAAATTCCAAATTATAAATATTCACGAATGACAAACAAATAATCCGTCCTTTGAGTAAGGACGGATTATTTTTTTATTATTCTTCTTTTTCCGAATACGGCTCAATATCTATTTTCTTAAGCTCCGCATCGGGAATTCTGCCCTTTGTCTTTTCGTAATAAGCGACGTTATTGCGGACCATAAACGCGAATTGCGCGGCAGGGGAGCGTTTTTCCTTTTCGGCGACGAACAAGAATTTGCGCAGAAGCTCGTCGGATACCTTGAATTCTATATTATAGTTGTTTTTCATTTTTCACCTATAAATACAGAGGGAGAAAGCTCCCTCTGTATCATTTATTATTTTTTATTTTTTGTTTTTGTCGGAGTTGTTTTTGCCCTTTGATCTGTTATTTTTATCGGAGCGCATGAGCAATACAGCGCCTACTATGATGGCTACTATAACAACGCCCATAATAACGATAGCGATTATCGTACTTGCGGTCACGCCCTCTTTCTCGTTGTCGGCAGGAGCTTCGGTCTCTGCGGGAGCTTGAGTTTCCGCCTGCGTTTCTGCGGCGGTCTCCTCGGCGTTTTTCATGTATTTAACGATTATCTCACGGTTCAAGCCCGCGGATACTCCGCTAACTACCGTTTGGTCGGGAATATAGCCTTCTTTTTCGGGAGATGCGTAGCTATAAGCTTCGCCAAGCGGCTTTACTTCGGATCTATCTTGACTCGGTTCAAACGCGTTAGTCGTTCCGTCCTCAAGAACGTACTTTACCGTGATAGTTCCTTCAGTGCCTATTGCATTTGAATTATCGAGTGTCTTTGCCGCGCCATCAAATGCGGTAGCGTCTGCCGTAACGCCTTCGCTTACGTTAAGATTAGAGAGCGACTTGCAGTTCCTGAACGCGTACGCGGGAAGAGAGACGCTTCCGAGAATACTAACGTCGGTCAAAGAATTACAGTAAGCGAATGCGCTTTGACCGAGAGCGGTGACCGATGTGGGAAGAACTATCGCTTTGAGCGCGGAGCAGCCTTCGAAGGCTCTTTCTCCGATATTTGCCACGTTTGCGGGAATAGTGATATTTTCAAGCTTTTCGCAGAAAGCAAACGCGCTCTTGCCAATGGTAGTCACACTTGCGGGAATTTCGACTGTTTTAAGATTGGGCATGTAGTAGAATGCGTAGTCGCCGATAGACGTGATACCGCCCGTTTCCGCGCTTCCAACGAATTTAATAGTTACAACGCTTTGGCGCACATTTGCCCAAGAGACGTCGTCGGCACTTGCAGAAGAGGGAATATCTCCGCTTCCGCTTATGGTCAGAGTCTGGTCGTTTGAGGTGTAGCTCCAATTAAGTGTTCCCGCCGTGCCGTTAGCGTCAGATGCTTTAGGCGTTCCGCCGCACGCGCTGAAGGAAAACGCAACAACTGCTATGAGAAGAAACGCTATGGCGCTTTTCAAGATCTTTTTGTTTTTCATTTCAGATATTTCCTTTTCTTATGTGTTACCTTATATTGTATCACAAAGCTGACTTGATTTCAAGATATTTCAAAGTTTGTTTAAAATTTGAATTTCGTACCTTGAGGAGTATCGATAAGCGTTACACCCTTATCAGAGAGGAGCTGTCTTATCTCGTCGGCTCTCGCGTAGTTCTTCGCCTTCTTTGCGTCAGCGCGCTCCGCGATAAGAGCCTCTATCTCCTTTACAAAGGGGTCGTTGTGGTCGATACCGTCGTCCTCGACCTTCGGCTCTGCTTCTTTCTTTGCCTTTGCGATAAGGTCAAGGTCAAGAACCTTGTCAAAGTCGGCAATAAGCGCAAGCTTTGTAGCGGGAGAGGTCTTTGCCTTGAGTACGTCGTAAAGCGCTGTTACACCGAGGGAGGTGTTCATGTCGTTGTCAAGAGCCGCGCAGAATTTAGCTTTAAGCTCGTCGAACGCAGCTTGGTCTACGTCACCCGCGTTTTCTTTCATAATAGAAGCGATACGCGCGATAAGCTTTTTGTAAGCGATGACCGCGTTGTCAAGATTTTCGTAAGAGAAAACGAGAGATTTGCGGTAGTGTGACTGTAAGCAGAAGAGTCTGTAAACGAGAGGGTCGTATCCCTTTGATTCGAGCAGGGAAACGGTCAAAAACTCGCCGCTGCTCTTGCTCATCTTTCCGCTGTTTGTGTTGAGGTGGTGAACGTGGAACCAATAGTTGCACCACTTGTGACCCACAAACGCTTCACTTTGAGCTATTTCGTTGGTGTGGTGGGGGAAAGCGTTGTCGATACCGCCGCAGTGGATATCAAGATATTCGCCCAGATACTTCATGCTGATGCACGAGCATTCGATATGCCAACCGGGGTAACCGATGCCCCAAGGGCTATCCCATTTAAGCTCTTGGTCGTCGAACTTTGACTTTGTGAACCAAAGAACGAAGTCAGCCTTGTTTCTCTTGTTCGAGTCCTCCTCAACGCCCTCGCGAACGCCGACCTCAAGGTCTTCTTCCTTGAAATCGTTGAAAACGTAGTACTGCTTGAGCTTCGAGGTGTCAAAGTAGATGTTTCCGCCCGCCTCGTAAGCAAAGCCCTTCTCGATAAGCGACTCGATAGTTTTAATAAATTCGTCTATGCAGCTCGTTGCGGGAGCGACTACGTCGGGGGTCTTGATGTGAAGCTTCGCGCAGTCCGCGAAGAACGCGTCGGTGTAATACTTCGCTATCTCAAGCACGGTCTTCTTCTCGCGCTTCGCGCCCTTGAGCATCTTATCCTCGCCCGTGTCCGCGTCACTCGTCAGATGTCCTACATCGGTAATGTTCATAACACGCGTTACGTCGTATCCCGCGTAGCGAAGGTACTTTTCAAGCACATCTTCCATGATATAGCTACGGAGATTTCCTATATGAGCATAGTGATAAACGGTAGGACCGCAGGTATAGAGCTTTACTTTTCCGGGCTCATTGGGGATAAATTCTTCTCTTGTTCTTGTAAGTGAGTTGTAAAGTAGCATTTTCTTTTCCTTTTATATTTTTATCTTATTTCTTTTTAGGAGTTTCAGTTTTGAGTGTTTCGAGTTGTTCGCTAAGCTCTCCGAGTCTTGCTTCAAGTCTTGCGAGCTCTTGCGCAACAGGGTCGGGAATGTGTATCTGGTCGAGGTCGTCAACTCTCATTCCTTCCTTGCGAACGATCTTCGCGGGAATTCCCACAGCCGTACAGTTGTCGGGGATCTCCTCGAGAACTACGGCATTAGCCGCGATCTTCGTGTTGTCTCCGATCTTGAAAGGACCGAGGACCTTTGCGCCCGCGCCTACCATTACGTTGTTGCCAAGGGTCGGGTGACGCTTTCCGACATCCTTACCTGTACCGCCCAAGGTAACGCCTTGATACAGTGTGCAGTTATCGCCTATCTCGGTAGTTTCGCCTATGACCACGCCCATGCCGTGATCTATCATGAGTCCCTTGCCTATCTTTGCGCCCGGGTGTATCTCAATACCCGTAAAGAAACGAGCGGCTTGGCTTATAGCTCTTGCGGGAAGATATTTCTTCTTTTCGTGAAGTTTATGCGCGACTCTGTACGCCATAAGCGCGTGAACGCCCGAATAGAGCAGAAAGACCTCAAGGTCACTTCTCGCGGCGGGGTCACGCTCTCGCGTGGTCTTTACATCGTCCTTTATGTCGGAGACGGTCTTTTCTATTCCACCCTTTATTTCGCCGAGCTTCTTTTTGAGCTTTGCTTGAAGCTCATCAAGCTTTTCATTTTTTTTGCTTTCGTTACCGATTTTTTTCTTTGAGAGTTCCATAGTACTCCTCCTATACAAAAAATAACGCCTCTATGCCCATAGGCACAGAGGCGTGTAAACGCGGTTCCACTCTGCTTGGAGAAAATTCTCCATCTCAGATGCCCTTTAACGCGGGGCAAACGCCAAACATTACTTGAAGTTCACATTTGGGTCTCGCGGGCGCACAAGCCGATCCTCTCATATACCGCTTTCAGCCGATGGCGGTGATTCTCTGTGTTTTCGATCGTCGGTTTCTTCCCGTTCGCAGACTTTTCATATCATAATAATATTATACACGCTTTTTGCGCGTTTGTAAATAGTTTTTTGAAAAATTTTATTTTTATCGATCGTCATGCTTTACAGGTATGCTTCCTAATACGAAAGATACTATGAAAGATGACCATGGGGTAAGCAAAAGTACGTCTGCGGTATAGTCACGTCCGCTTGAACTTGCAAGGTGGATCGATCCGAATAAAACAAGGTGAATAAAAACAATTACAAGAAAAGCCAAAAGAGAGGAGATTATATAGCATATCTTGACGTAGCCGATTGGCTTGTGTTTTAAAATTTTATAAATGCTTCTGATACAAGAAAGCTCTAAAACGAACGAAGAAAGTATGACAAATATCGTAAAGATCAGAGACTCTTCATATCCTACCCGTAGCTGCGTATCGTTATTAATATTAATGTTTGATATGGCTTGGTTATAGCTCACTATAAGCATTGATATTATAAATATTGTCGAAATTATAGAAAAAGCAAGGCTTATCCATAAAAACGAGTTACACTTTTTATTGTTCATGCTTTTATCACCTTTTTCAATAAATTAAAATATTATTTGCAGTTGTTCGAAGATAAGATTCCACATATCCCAAAACGGCAATATTAATAAAACGGCGATCAAGATTTCAAAGAAAATATAAACGCCGCTTTTGAATTTGGAAAAGTAGCAAAAATTAATGATCAATAGCACCCCAATAAGAATAGCCGCTAAAATTCCCACTATTAAACGAAACCAAAATAATCGGGGATAGTATGCGGGACTTATAAGGAGATAAGTTACAGAACAACAAAATAATAATCCCGCAAGAACGCTGTAACATAGTGCAAATATGCAAGTTAATAGTTTTTTCATAGTGGTAGTTCTCCAAAAGCTTTAATCCTTGAAATTTTTATTGCTTTCTTTTATTATATCATGAAGCGTAGCATTTGTCAATGCAATAATATATTTTTATCGCATTTCAATAATTTATTGTTGACAAATTTGTTTGTCTGTGATATAATAAGATTGAAGAGTGCGATAACTCAAGCATTTACGGATTTTATAATGGCGAGGTATGAAAATGAAAGATAAGATAAAAAAATTATCTACCCGAAAAATGACAGTAGGATTGTTATTGCTTTTGCCGGTATGTTATATTTCTGTTATAGTTCTTTTGCTGTGCGGTGTTATAAATGTAGGCTATGGGATAGCAGGGGGAGAAATACAATATGATGAAGCTTTAATACTTACGGTATTTTTATACGGATTTATTTTGGGAGTAATAGGTATTATAAGTACAATAACAATGATAGTAGTAAAAGCTGATAAAAATAAGATAAAATTTTCAATACTTACTATTATATCCGGTATATTAATAGTTGCTATATGTTATGGATTTTATTGGTATGCATGGTATTCCTTTTCAAAAACATTTTATTTGTCATTATATTTAATAATTTAAACCATAACAGCGTGTCTGTCCCCCATCGAATTTATCCGATGGGGAGATATGGGTATAAAAAGCGAGAGAAGCGCAATAGCAACGGCCTTTAGTGATTATATATGGGAGTGTATTGAAAATGAGCAAGTTTAAATGTACATTAAAAAGAATTGGTTTAATTTTATTGATAACTGTTACGTGTGTAAGTTTGTTGACTAATGTTATACTGATATGGGAAGTCAATCGTTTTTATATTTTTGAACGAAACAGAAATCAAGTGGATATAACCCAAATGCCTCTTTTGTATAGCTATGAATCAGATTTTGGTTATGTGGTAAATATATATCAAATCAAAGCAGATCATATATCGCGGCGTGATGAACATATTTATAGCCTTGCTTTTGCTATTGACGGTGAATTTCAGTTTGTTTGTGATATTTCTTATTTCACTCAACATAGAAGTGCACTTGAATCCACTCCGCCTTATTTGGGCGATCTTCCTAAAGAGAAGATCAAAGGTGGTTGGTATGCGGGAGATGGAGATTCTAAAAGAGATGATTTTTGGATAAGTATAGATAAATATTACAATACAATTTATGATGTTAACAAAAAATACGAGAAACGATATGAATTCTATTATACTTTTGCGGAGGATGGTCCAAAGTTAAGTGTTACTAATTTAAAAGAAGAGGATATACAGATAATCAATAAAAACTTGACTGTTATTTGTCACGAATAATGTAGTCCCCATCGGATTTCTATCCGATGGGGTAACACAAAGGGACGGTTTCAACTAAACCGCCCCTTTTGTTTTTTATCAATATCCGTTAAGATGCCATTCTTTTATTATTGAAGTAAAATCCTTATAGCAATAATTGAAGTCGAAATGTATGCTTCCGCCGCCCGCGTGAGTAAATCCGTCGATAACCCCCGTTTGCGCGTATTGCCACATGGAGAGCTGCTTTCCGTATTTTTCTTTGTTCCACTCAAATGTTTGGTCGACCGAAACGGGATCGGTCAGATAAAGCCAACGAGCGTACCAGATATCTACCTTGTTGATCAATCTTGTGCTGTCGAGTATCAAGGTCAGCCAATCGTTGTTGCAGTAAAGAGCGGCGTAATAGAAGTTCTCTTGCAATCTTTCAATGAAAGCTATGCACATATCTGTAAGCAAGTCTTTTCCAAGAGTTTCAAGCGTGTGGTCTTCCATATCGTAAAAAACAGGGAACTCAAGTTGCTTTCCGTCAAGCCATTCCATTACCATGTCGGCATCGGCAAGAGCTTGCTCGACCGTTGTCGCATAGGTGTAAAAATACACGCCGACCGAAAATCCCGCTTCCTTTGCCGCCTTGTAGTCTGCTTCGAATGTTGGCTCGAGTCCGCCGAGCGTTATCGTGTTTCCGTTTCCGTCGTCCGATTCGCGCAACGTGCTTCCTATTTTTAATATGACGAAATCAAAGCCTTGGGCGCGAAGCTCGTTCCAATCGAGCGGCAAAAAATCGTTTGACGTAGCTCCTGTTTTGTGATTCCATTTTGAAATATCAAGTCCTTTTGATATCGGTATGGAGCTTTCAACGTAGCTCGTGTTCAATATTTCATTATAATAATACACGTCGCTTTTGTAGGAGTATTCGCACTCACAAGTATTCACGGTGTATCCGGGGTGAGAGATGGAAGCGCCTATTTTTGTTTGTGAAAAGCTGTGACCTTTTGGTTCAACAAGATTGCCCGTGTAAGAAAAGCTACATTCCGAGCAAGAAAACAAGGTGTATCCGCATTCGTCGCATGTAGGTTCAAATATCGTTGATTCAATATTGTGACTTATAGGCGGAATTATATCCTTTTTGTAATCTTTTTGACAGGTTTCACACAAAACGAGAGTGTACCCCTCGGCAGAGCAAGTCGCGGGGACAACGGTCTCTTCACCTGTGTGACCGAGAGGGGAAATGTTGTCCGAGGTGTATGAATATCCGCATTCGCAGGAATAATAAGTGTAACCGGGATATTCGCAGGTTGGCGCGAAAACAGCAGAGGAGAGTGTGTGCCCTGTCGGTGCGACGTGATCTGTGCTGAACTCAAATCCGCAGTCCGTACAGGTGTGGACTGTCTTTCCTTCGATGTCACACGTGGGCGCGATCACCGTGTCTGTAAAATACGGATGAGTGCATTCTTTTTCGCACGAGACGAAAAATGTTGCAAATGTGAGTATAAACACGGCAAATAAAATTATTTTTAAAGACTTGTTTATCATATGCGTGTCCTTATATATTAATAATGATGTATAAATTATAGCAAGTTTTTTTAAAAATGTCAATGGGTTTTATTGTCGCTTTCGGTCAAACTCCGAAAATGCTTGGCGTTTGTACGATTTGCTTATTTGATATATGTCAAAATATACGACATTTTGTGCTTGATGCCGTTTATGAAAAATATTTTCAAAAAATACTTGACAATATTTGATAAAGGTGGTAAAATATCAACACTATCCACTATATTTCTGTGTCAAAAAACTTTTTGAAAAAATCAAAAAACTTTTGCAAAAGGTATTGACAAGATAGAAGAGATGTGGTATAATAGTCAAGCTGTCCGCGAGGAAGCGGGCTGCGGAACGGTCATTGAAAATTGAACAACAAGAGAGAAGTACAAAGCA
>SVUA01000052.1 GCA_015063485.1 Oscillospiraceae bacterium
GTAAACCATGTTTCTCTTGACATAATATCCTCCCCTACGGTGATAGGATATATATTGCTTGTAGGGGAGGCTATCAGCCTCCCGTTTCCGTTGCGCTGCCAATTTGCAAATTCAATCTCCCCTATAAACCGCAATTTGTTCAATTTTCACCTTTCAATTCTCCCTCGTGCTACTGTGTCGGAGATGCTTTTCGGGCAACCGTTCGTGCGCTCGAACACCGCGACGGTCTTGCCAATGATATCCGTAGGGCTTATCTTTCGCGTAATTATAACGCAATCGGCACAGCCGTCCTTTTCGTAAGCCGTCGGCATAAGAGCGCACCACGAGCGTTTATTCCCCATAATTGCGCAACCGCAAACACTTTGCTCTCCGTCGCGCACACAAAAATTGTACGATTTCCTTTTGCCAAATGCTCTTTTTGAAAGTCCGCAAAGCTCGGCACGGATAAGGACTCCGAGCGGTGTCTCGTAAAACGACACGCTTCCGCAAATACTTGCGTATTCACCCTCGCCGAAAAGCCGCGCCCTTGCGAACGGCGTTCGGTCCTTATACAAAAAAGCGTATACGCTTTCGATGTCGTTTTTGCGCATTGTTTCTGGCATTTTGTTTTCCTCTCTTCTTTAGTTTTTTGTGGTAGATTATTCAAATTTTGATTTGTCGGGGAGTTATGTTCGCATAAATTTAACCTAATGGTAACGGACCGTCGAGGACGCCGGTCCCTACAAGATAATTTATGATCGTTAGGTTTTACCGTCGCCTCACGGCGAGGAATATGTGTACAAATTTTTTCACACTGTAGGGACCGGCGTCCTCGACGGTCCTTAATACAAACGATTTAAACCAATCAAACGATATAACAATCTGCCCGACAAACCGCAATTTGTTTGAAATATTAAAATTTCACTCTTTTTGCGTTACGAAGCTTTTTATTCAAATATATGCTCTTTTTTGCGCAATGTTTACTCATTTTTATTGACAGAAATATATTTTTTTGATATAATATAATTTAGGTATGCAAATTTGTACGGAGGTGAACGCCATGAAGCGTCCTATGACTTTAATAGTCGGAAACGACGACCTGAAAGCTCGGCTTTCGAACGATATTCTGGCGGGAACTCTCCCTCACGCGTGTATCTTGGAGGGTCCGCGCGGAACGGGCAAACACACGTTTGCGCGTATGTGCGCCGCCGCTCTTGCCTGTTCACAAAAGCATGATTCCTCAAAGCCTATTCCCTGTCTCGAATGTCCCGATTGCAAAAAGGTGCTTGAGGGCAAATCCCCCGACCTTATCTTTATCGGTCTTGAGGACAAGGCTACCATCGGCGTTGACACGGTCCGCTTTTTGCGTGAGGACGTACGAGTCGTACCTAACGACCTTGACTACAAGATATACGTCATAGAGGACGCCGACAAGATGACGGTACAAGCGCAGAACGCGCTCCTCTTAACGCTTGAAGAACCGCCCGAATACGTTAGATTTTTCTTGCTTTGCGAAAATTCACGGCTTCTTCTTGAAACGATACGAAGCCGCGCTCCCGTTCACAGAACAGAGCCCTTGACCAAAAAGCAGATCGACGAATACCTTTGCGCGACCGACAAGAGAGCCGCGCAGATGAAGCTTTCGTCAAGGCGGGAATACGACGAGCTTTTATGCGCGGCGGGAGTAGGTATCGGCTGCGCCCTTGAATACCTTGACCCCAAACGCTTCGCGCCAATTCTTGAGCGGCGCAGACTCGCGCTCGATTTCACACGGGCGGCGACACACGCGGAAGGAAGTCTGTCGGTACTTTCTATCGTCTTGAAATTCCCGCAAAAGCGAGATGCGCTGCGCGACCAGCTCTCGACAGTCTCCGACGCGATACGAGACCTCATACTCCTAAAAAAGAGCGATAGCGCTCCTCTGTGCTTTTTCGCGGACAGAAACGAGGCTATCGAGCTTTGCGACAAAGCTTCTCTTCCCTTCCTTTTCCGCCTTGGCGAGTGCGTCCGTCAGGCTTTGGACGACAACGCGAGAAACGCGAACGTCCGCCTTGCGCTCACGCGCCTTGCTTCCTCGGCGGAAATAATATAAATTACAGAAAGGCATGGATATAAAATGAATAACGAAAACAAGAAAACTCCCGAAAAAAACGGCTCGTTCAAAAAGAACCGCCGTCAAAAGCATAAGGGGTATTTTATAGAACCTTTAGCAAACAAGGGAGAAAAAAAGCAGGACAAAGAAGCTCCCGTTAACGAAAAAAAGCCTAACGCACAAGAAGGCAATACTCACGCGCAAGGCAACGCCCACGGCGAACACAAGGGCGGACGTAACAACCGACGCAGATATAACAATCGCCATCATAACAAGGAGCGCGATCCTCAGGCGCAAAACGCTGAACAGAAAAACGCCGTACAAAGCAAAGAAAGCACGGACAACGCGCCAATATCCGCTCCTCAAAATCAGGGCGAGCGCTCTCATAACAAGCATCATCAGAATCAAAGGCGAGGCAAAGGCGGATATCCTGCGAACGATAACAAAAACACGTCAATGCTCCGCGACAGTCTGTCGGTTATCCCCGAAAAAAAGGAAGAACCCGCAATAGTTTCGTCAAAACCCGTTGACCCTGCGGATATCCCTTCCGATATTCTTGAATCCCCCGCTTCTATCACTATTCCCGTTGTAAGCACGGACAACGAAAAGCACATCGAGATAGTCGGTGTCCGCTTTAAGAGCTCGGGAAAGGTCTACTATTTCGACCCGCAAGGCAAACGCTATTCGCGCACGAGCCACGCCATCGTTGAAACGGCGCGCGGTCAGGAATACGGAGAGGTAGCTCTCCCGAACACCTTCGTAAAGGAAAGCGACGTCGTTCCCCCTCTGCGCCCCGTAATACGCGCCGCTACGCAAGCCGACGAAGCTCATCACCTTGAAAACAAAGCAAAAGAGGACGAAGCATTTAAGATATGCAACGAAAAGATAACCGCTCACAAGCTCGACATGAAGCTTATCGACGCGCAGTACACCTTTGATAACTCAAAGCTTTTGTTCTACTTTACCTCGGCGGGCAGAGTCGATTTCCGTGAGCTCGTCAAGGACCTTGCCTCTGTTTTCCGTACCCGTATCGAGCTTCGCCAGATAGGTATTCGCGACGAAGCGAGACTTATGGGCGGTCTTGGACTTTGCGGCAGACCTCTTTGCTGCTCTCTCTTCTTAAACGATTTCGGTCAGGTGTCCATAAAGATGGCAAAGGAACAGAGTCTTTCGCTCAATTCCGCGAAAATTTCGGGTATCTGCGGCAGACTTATGTGCTGTCTGCGCTATGAGCATGAAACGTACGAGCATGAGATAAAACTCACTCCGCCCGTTGATTCCTTGGTCGAAACGCCCGACGGAAAGGGCTCGGTCACCGAAACAAATCCGCTTGCGGCTACCGTCAAGGTGCGCTTGCTCGCTACTCCCGACGCTCCGCCCAAAACGTATAAGCGCGACGAGCTTGTGGTACTTAAAAGAAAAGAGTCCAAGAACGAAGAGGAATGATTCGTTTTATCTACGTTAGGATATCAAATTGTTAAATTCAAACCACCGATAAATCAAAATTTGAAGCAAATAAATTGGAATAAACAAATTACACAAGGAGAAAATCATGGACATAAGCATTCAGACAGGATCTATTTTATACGAATACGGCTTCGAAAAAGGCGCGAAGATGCTTCGCGAAGCAGGATTTGACGCGGTAGATTGGAACTTAAACCGCGCTCTTCCGGTCAACGTTTTGAGCTCTGCCAAGGAGCTTCACGACCTCTGTATTTTCGAAAAGCCACTTGACGATGTCCTCAAGCATTTCGAAGCCGAGCTTAAGGCTTTGCGCGACAACGGTCTTAAAATATCGCAGGCTCACGCGCCGTTCCCCGCATATTTCCCCGGTCGCGAGGACATTCTCGACTACTGCATAAGCATTTACCACCGCGTTATCGAGTTTTGCGATGCCATCGGCTGTAAATACGTCGTTATCCACGGAATATCCGGCTCTATAAGCGAGGAAAACAAGCCGTACGAGTATTACAAGGAGTTAAATCTAAAGCTATGCCGTTCGCTCATTCCCACGCTTCAAAAAACCAACGTGACAGTTTGCCTTGAAAATCTTTACAAGAGCAACAAACAGATATACTGCGCAAACGACTTCTTTGAGGGCACGTGCTGTGACCCATATGAAGCGATCGAATACATCGATACCCTCAATGGCGAGGCAGGAAAAGAGTGCTTCGGTATTTGCCTTGACATAGGTCATCTTCACCTTATCCGCAAACGTCCCTCGGTGTATATACTTGCTCTCGGAAAGCGCATAAAGTGTCTGCATCTGCACGACAACGACGCAAAGGGCGACGAGCACCTTATGCCTTACACGGGAACTGTCCTTTGGAACGATTTCCTTGACGCGATGAACAAGATAGGCTACGACGGAGACCTTTCCTTTGAGACGTTCAGTCAGACGCGCGCTTCGTATCTCCCCGAAGAGCTTCTGCCCGTTTTCCTTGAAACGATACGCAAGACAGGCGAATATTTCAGAACTAAAATAGAAAGTTAAAGAGGTTTATTATGGAAAGAAAAGTTACTCTTACCGCGCACAGAGGCTGGCGCGCAAAATATCCCGAAAACACTATGAGAGGCTTCCGCGAAGCTCTGAAGCTTGACATAGATGCCATTGAAATGGACGCTCACATGACGAAAGACTATCACATCGTCGTTTGCCATGACGCAACTCTTGACCGCACCACCGACAAAAGCGGAAGCATTTGTCAGTTGACACTCGACGAAGTCCGCTCCGCTGACGCGGGAATCAAATTCGGAGAGGAATTCAAGGGCGAAAAGATACCTACCTTTGAGGAATTTCTCGAATTGATGGCTACTCGCCCCGACCTCAAGCTCTTGCTTGAGCTCAAGGATTACCCCGAGGAGCTTGGCGATTTCGCGTACGCTTCGGCAGAGCTTACGCTCTCACTTTGCAGAAAATACGGTATCTTCGGCAAGGACAGACTTACCGTTATAACTTTCTCGACCGGTATCTGCGCGTGGCTCAGAACAAGATACACAAAGGAAGATTTCTCTATCCACGGCTTCTACCCCAAGACAAAAATGAGAGGCTGGGAAAAGGACGAGCCTTACAAGTACTACGACGAGGTCTGCCTCTTCAACAGCGGTGAAAAAGACCCGCAGGGCTTTCCTATCGTTCACGATACGCCCGTTGCCGATAAGGCGCGATTCACCGAATTTGCCCTCATGGGCATTAAGCCTTGCGTTTATTATAAACTCAATACAAATATCGAGGATCACCGTAAAGCTTTTGAAAACGGTGCTGTCGGCTTTACGAGCGACGACCCCGATATCTGCGGTGAGATCCTTGACAAGATAGGCGCGAGAAAATTGAAGAAATAACACAAAACGGCAGAATGCGTACCGAAAATACGGTATGCACTCTGCCGTTTTTTGATCAAGATTCAAACAAATTGCGGTTTAGCGAGATGTCCCCAAGGGACATTCTCGCAATGAATTGCAACCTTTTTGTTGCATGAATTAAGCGTAAACGCTTATGAATTGGCTTCGCCATGAATTGCGCTGCGGCGCGTTGAGGTTGCAATTCAATTCATGGAAGAATTCATGAAGCCTTGGCTTCAATTCATGATGCGCTTTTTGCGCATCAATTCATTTATTTTCTCCCCGATAAATCAAAATTTGAAGCAGACAAATTGCGGTTTATCGAGCAGGTTGAAATATAAAAAATGGCGAGAACAAAAGCAAACGATTAGGATAAGAGGCTTCTCCAGCGGAGAAGCTGTCACCGAAGGTGACTGATGAGGAGAGCAAATTACGTATAAACTAAATGGCGATCTCCTCATCCGTCACTCGTAAACTCGTGACACCTTCTCCGCTGGAGAAGGCTTTTGGTGGTAATCGTTTCGTTCGTACATTGCCATTTCGTCAAAATCAAACACACCGACAAATCAAAATTTGAATTCCGCAAAAAAACACAGAGGACAAAATATCCTCTGTGTTGTTTCTTTTAAGAAAGTTCTCGAACGCGTCCTCGCGTCCACCTCGTCCTTAAAGAACTCTGTAAACCGAGACGAGCTTGTTGCCGCAAGCGGACGTTATTTTTTCGACCTCTTTTTCGGTCATTTCGTCAGTCATTACGCCAAACACGCCGCCGCACTCCTTGACCTGTGCTCCGCGAAGCATAGGAACGCCGTCCATGGTATTAAACACAAACATTCTGCGGCATGAGTATTCTCCCATATCCGCAAGGTCAGCGTCAGTTGCGCTCTCCCAAACGAGAGGCTTAACGTCAGCGTCTCTGTTCGCGATAACGTCGATAATATCGGCAACTACCGCGCTCGCCGTGGGAAGCTTACCAGCTCCCGGACCGTAAAACATTACCTCGCCCACCATATTCGCGTCAACAAGTATTCCGTTGAACACTCCGTCGATCCTTGAGAGCGGATTCGACATAGGAACAAGCCTCGGAGAAACAAAGGCAAGGAGCTTATCTCCCATCGTTTCCGCATATCCGATAAGCTTTATCGAGCAGTTAAAGCTTTGCGCGAGTTTTGAGTCCTCAAGCGTTATTTTAGTGATACCCGTGGTGGATATCGACTTAGGGTCAAGAAGCTTACCTGAAGCTAAAGCCGCTAAAATAACTATCTTTCTTGCCGCGTCTATACCGTCAACGTCAGCGGAAGGATTTGCCTCCGCGTATCCGAGTCTCTGCGCTTCCTTGAGCGCCGCGTCAAAGGACGCGTCAGCGTCACGCATTGAGGTTAGGATAAAGTTCGTCGTACCGTTAAGTATTCCGCTTATCTTATTTATCTTATTTGACGACAGGTCGTTTATCATGGGGCGTATTACGGGGATACCGCCGCCAACGCTCGCCTCAAACAGATAGCGAACGCCGTGAGCCTTTGCGATAGCGCAAAGCTCGACGCCGAAGGTCGAAACGACCTCTTTATTCGACGTAACCACACTCTTCCCTGCTTCAAGACAAGCCTTGGTAAAATCGTACGCAGGGTGAGAGCCGCCCATCATCTCGGCAACGACCGAGACCTCGGGGTCATTTAATATCGTATTAAAATCGTGTACTATTCGGTCGCAGAATGGGCTGTTGGGAAAATCGCGCAGATCGAGAATATATTTTATGTTATATTCGCAACCGAGACGAGCCTCGATAAGCGCTTTATTTTCTGTAAGTACCTCGGCAGTACCGCTTCCAACCACTCCGAATCCGAGAAGTGCGATATTTATCATATTAAAAATATCCTTTCATTTGAGAATTTGCATAAAAAACAATAGATTTTGCTTATTATACATATATAATACCACATTTTTTCAGAAAATGCAAATACTTTATTGAAAAAATATAAAAAATATGGTAAAATATTATTGCAAACCCAAAGAAAAGAGGTTTTTCCTATGAGCTCAGCAATCGGAAACATACAAAACGTCAAGATATTCGTTCTATATCTTATGGAAAATATAAATTATCCGCTTGATCTCGTGACCGTAAACGACATAGTGATGCAGACAGATTACGTTATGTATCTCGATTTTGCCGTTGCCTTTAACGAAATGCTCGACGGCGGTCTTATCGAAAAAACGCTTGACGGCGGCGAGGAAAAGTACTTCGTTACCGAAAAAGGCAGATACGTGGCTCGTGAGCTTAAAAGCGACCTTCTCTCAAGTATCCTTGACCAGTCACTCGCAAACGCGCTCCGTTATCTCGATTTTAAAAAGCGCGGTATCGTTCCGAGGTGTGCTGTGGAAAAAACTGACGACGGAAGATACAACGTCATATGCTCGTTCACCGAAAATAAGGTCTGCATCTTCTCGCAAACGCTCACCGTCGATACGCTCGACAGGGCCACTCGTATGAAGGAGAATTTTTACGAACGCCCCGAGGCTGTATACCGTGGGGTCGTTGCTCTTCTTGCAGGTGACGTGAATTATTTGTTTAATTGAATAAATGAAGTTTGTTTAACGGGAGGCGAATGCCTCCCGTTTTCGTTCGACGGTAATTCAAATTTTGATTTGTCGATATGTTATGTTAGCATAAATTTAACCGAATGGTAACGGACCGTCGAGGACGCCGGTCCCTACAAAATAATTTATGATCGTTAGGTTTTACCGTCGCCTCACGGCGAGGAATATGTGTACAAATTTTTCTACACTGTAGG
>SVUA01000053.1 GCA_015063485.1 Oscillospiraceae bacterium
ATTGACGGTCTTGAGGGTATTACTCTTGACACTATCAAGGAGCTTCTCTCCGTTGATAACGCTTCTTGGCTTGAAGACATCAAGAACATCAAGGACTTCTACGCTTTCGTCGGTGACAGCGTTCCCGTAGAGATGTACGAAGAACTCAACGCTCTTGAAGCAAGACTCTCCAAGTAATTGGAATTTAATCATAAAAAATACAGCCTCCGAGAAACTCGGAGGCTGTATTTTTTATGAATTATTTTTCGGAATCCTTATTCTTTCTCGCTTTTGAAACAATAAGATTTACGATGATACCGAGAATAAGCGCGCAAGCGATAGCTGTGATAGTTACTTTGCCGATGGCCATTGCCATACCGCCGATACCCGTAATAAGGATAACGGACGCGGTGAAGAGGTTAGCGTGCTCTTCAAGGTCTACCTTCTGGATCATCTTAAGTCCCGATACGGCGATAAATCCGTAAAGAGTGACGCAAACGCCGCCCATTACGCAACCGGGAATAGAATCAAGGAATGCTACAAAGGGAGATACGAAGGAGATAAGCATAGAAAGGATAGCCGTCGTTGTAATTGTTACAACGGATGCGTTTCTTGTGATCGCTACGCAACCTACGGATTCGCCGTAAGTTGTGTTGGGGCATCCGCCGAACACGGAACCAACGAGAGATCCTATGCCGTCACCAAGAAGAGTTCTATGGAGACCGGGGTCTTCAATAAGATCACTTTCAATTATGGAAGAGAGATTTTTATGGTCAGCGATATGCTCCGCAAAAACTACGAAAGCAACGGGAATATAAGCAACAGCGATAGTTGCAACGTAAGACCAGCTGAAATCACCGAATCCCTTGACCGCGGTAAGGAATGTGAACTCGGGAACAGCAACAAAAGTCTTTATTCCTACTCCGTCTGCGACGAGTGCCTGGAAGGGAGCAAAATCGATAACTTTAAGGTCAGAATTGTTTGTAGCAACACCGATGAGTGTAAAGATCAGAGCAACACCGTAACCGGAAAGTATACCTATGATGAAGGGAATGAGCTTCGCCATCTTCTTGCCGTAGGTGGAGCATAGAATAACTACGATAAGAGTTACAAGAGCGCAGATAACAGAGAGCCAGATTCTTGTGGACATAATAAATGAACCGTTAGAATCCTGAGGGCCGTAAGAAAAAACGTCCTTAACGGCGGCACTAGCCAAAGAAAGACCGATAAGTGCGACTGTGGGACCGATAACAACAGGGGGCATAAGCTTGTTTATCCACTTAACACCTGCGATTTTTACGATTATAGCAAGAATAACATAAACAATACCGGCAAAAACCGTACCGATTATAAGTCCGAGGAATCCGAGCGACATTGACGTAGCTCCTGCGAATGCGGCCACCATTGAGCCGATAAACGCGAATGATGATCCTAGAAATACGGGACTCTTGAATTTTGTGAAGAGCTGATAAATAATTGTTCCGGCACCGGCTCCGAAAAGAGCGGCTGCCGCTGTCATACCATTACCGACGATCGCGGGAACGGCAATGGTAGCTGCCATAATGGCGAGCAGTTGCTGGAAAGCGAAGACGATCATAGCGCCGAATTTCGGCTTGTCTTTTACACCGTAGATAAGTTTCATCTTTTTTCTCCTGTTTTTTTATTTTGTCGATAATTTTCGACACTGTGATTATTTTATCATATATTTACACATATGTAAAGTATAAAAAGTAATACTGCGTTCATTTTTGTTGTATTTAACTAAAAGTTATGCCGCATTTAACTGAAAGCCGCCTAGAATTTTGTTGATTTTAGCAGAGGGGGAAATATGACGTTCTAAAATATCAAGAGGCATATTTACAAAACGATTTCGCGACCTTGCAACAGGACGTAAGATCTTATCATCGTCAGAACACAAAAAAACTACCGAATGAATTTTCGGTAGTTTTTTAACTTTACCTGTAAGCCGGGTTCTGTCGTGAACGGTCATCTATCTTTGCGTACTGTCGCCAATACGCTCCGGCAAAAGCCGTGCCACCCGGGGATATGAGTCGGGCAAACGATCCCCCTACGGTGTTGCTTCGGATAGGGTTTACAGCGGACCTATGTTACCATAAGAACGGGTGAGCTCTTACCTCGCCTTTCCATCCTTACCCGCGATGCGGGCGGTTTATTTCTGTTGCACTTTCCCGGCAGTCACCTGCGGCTGACGTTATCAGCTATCCTGCCCTATGAAGCCCGGACTTTCCTCACGGTAATACCTTTCGGCGTGATACCGCGCGACCGTTTAGCAAAGTTACCATTATATTATATCATTTTTTTGTTTTTTGTCAAGAGCCTAAAGCGTTATAAGTGTTCCGCTTTCGTTTCTCATCGCCTGTGGGGCCTTTTCAAGTGACGCTATCACGGCTCGCTTACCCCAACCGCTTCTCACAAAGTTTATAGCAGCCTCAACCTTCGGCTTCATGGAGCCTTCAGCAAAATGCCCCTCTTGAAGATATTTTTCTGCTTCTCCAGAGCTTATAGAAACAAGCTCCTTTTGTTCTGGAGTACCGTAGTTTGTACATACTCTGTCAACAGCGGTGAGAATGAAAAGATAGTCAGCTCCAATGACCTCTGCAAGCTTTGCGGAAGCGAAATCCTTATCAACGACTGCCGAAACCCCGTGAAAAAATCCGTTTTCATCCTTCACAACAGGAATTCCACCTCCGCCTCCGGCGATAACTATATATTCATTATCGAGAAGATTAAGAATTGATTTTTTCTCAACTATATCGACGGGCGCGGGTGAGGGGACGAGCCGCCGCCATCCTCTCCCTGAGTCCTCTTTCATTTTGAGGCTTTTATCCTCAAGCATCATTTTTTTAGCGGTTTCGTCATCGTAAAACGCGCCGATCGGTTTTGTCGGAGCCTCAAACGCGGGATCGTTCGGATCGACAACGACCTGCGTTACGACGGTCGCCACCTGCCACGGCATATTTCTGACACGAAGCTCGCGAAAAATGCCTTTTTGCAGGTGATAACCGATATATCCCTGACTCATCGCAGTGCATTCCTGAAGCGGCATTTCAGCAATCTTATCGTTATCCCGCGCCGCGAGATCAAAGGCTAGGTTTATCATTCCGACCTGCGGCCCGTTGCCGTGACTGACGATTATCTCGTGTCCTTGGCTGATAAGACCTACGAGCGCGGGGCAGGCTTCATCAACCTTTCTCTGCTGCTCCTCGGGGGTGTTTCCGAGCGCGTTACCTCCGAGTGCTATAACTATCCTTGCCATCAGCGTGCTTTGCCGTTTGGATCAGGCTGCTGTTGGGTGATACAGTGAACGTTTCCACCGCCGAAAGCGACCTCATCTGTCATAATTCCAACGATTTCACGGCCCGGAAACATTTCCTTTACCTGACGCACGGCAAGCTCGTCATTTTCGTCGCCGTATTGTGGAAGAATAACAGCGTTGTTGATTATAAGGAAATTCATATAGGAGGCGATGGACACCTCTCCGTTTTCTCTGGGGAGCGTGCCCTCAACCGAATCTATCGTATCAGCTCCGTGAAGAAGGCAGGGCTTTTTGGTAAGACAGAGCTTATGAATTTTAAGCTTTCTTCCTTTAGCATCGGTTACGGAGGATAGAGTTTTATATGCGGACTGAGCTACATCATAAAAAGGATTGTTTTCGTCATCAGTCCAAATGCAGGCAACCTCACCCGGGGCGACAAAGCAGGCTACATCGTCTATATGACCATTCGTTTCGTTTGGATCGATTCCGTCTTTGAGCCAGATCACCTTTTCGCAGCCGAGGTATTCAAAAAGCATATTTTCAATTTCCTCGCGACTCATCGCGGGATTTCTTCCCTCGGAGAGAAGACACATTTCCGTTGTCATAACGGTACCCTCTCCGTCAACGTGTATTGAGCCGCCCTCAAGCACAAAATCCTCGGTTCTGTATGAATCAATATTTTCTATCTCACAGATCTTTCGTGCTATTTGATCATCATTTGCCCATGGAAAATAAAGTCCGTCATAAAGTCCGCCCCACGCATTGAATTTCCAGTCAACTCCGCGTATGCCGCCTTTGTCATTGATAACAAAGGTAGGTCCGCAGTCTCGCACCCAAGCGTCATCACTGACCATTTCTACAACTCGTATCTTTGGAGAAAGTCGTGCGCGCGCGTTTTGATATTGCGACGGTGATGCTATTACCGTCATATTTTCGTATTTTGCAATAGCCTCTGCAACCTTTGTAAAGGTTCGCTGAGCAGGTTTAGCGCCGTCGCGCCAATTATCGTTGCGTTCAGGCCAGATCATCCAACAGCCCGTTTGAGGCTCAAATTCCGCAGGCATACGGTAGCCATCCTTCTTTGGTGTTGAGCCTATAATTCTTTTTGCCATTTAGTTTACCTCATTAATTTTATTTTTTCGTTTTTTCTTTGCACGGAGAGATGCTATTATTATTTCTCCTATGATGACCGTTATAACCGATCCTATCGTTATAGGAAGATAGTACGACAGAGTTTCGGTATCCATTGAGAGAGGGATAGCAGTGAAAAATATAGACACGATGGTGAGTAACATTGGAACGTAAGCTAAAATTCTTAAAAAGATACCTTTTCCTGGTACTCTGAATGGGCGCGGAGTATCGGGATCATTTTTTCTCAGTTTAAGAAAAGCAGGGAATACTGGAATATAGCTTAAGAGAAGCATTACGAGATTCAATGCGAAGAAGCTCCAGAAAAGCGAGGATTCGGGAGAGATGAGTTCAATAACAAGACCGAGAGCACATATGATCGACGCTAAAATGCCAGACGCAAAAGCCGAACCTATCGGCATATCGTTTCTTTTCCATCTTTTACTCCAGAGCTTAGGCATATCTCCTTTGTCTGCGGCGTAGGCGGCCGTAGAGTTTACCCCCATAGACCACGATATCATATTTCCGAAAAGGGTTATAAGAAAAAGGAGTGCCACGGCAACAACTAAAATTCCACCGCTATCACCTATTATCAGCGCAACGGCATCAACAATGCCGGAATCTACGCTGATCTCATTCGTGGGAACAGCCGCGCCTATTCCGAAAGCGGAGAAAAGATAAATCGCCGCAATAACGATACCACCGGTAATGATAGCTTGAGGGATCTGAACTTTTGGCTTTTGCATACTGTCTGCGTAAGTGCATACGACCTCAAAGCCGAGAAAATTGAAAATTATTACAGAAATATAAGAAAGACTTCCGAGATCGAACGAGGGAAGGAAGGTTGAGGGGGCCATATCATTTACAAAACCGTTTTGAACTACGAAATAAATTCCGAGAATCCCGATAACGAGGGCAAGCAATATTTTTATAGCCGCGCTGATGTTTAGGATTATTATGCTATCACAAACAGGGTAGCAAGCGATAAGCGTGATTATCCATATAAATGCGAGCTGTATAAGGAGCGATATCCAGGGGTTTATATCAACTCCGAAAATAATTCCTAGAAGATCGGGACACATAACGGCAAGCGATGCCATCCAGAGAGGGAAGTTTATAAAGTAATACCAAGAAACCCTCGCACCCCATTTTGTTTTCGGATATGCCGTACTGACCCAGTCGTAAATACCACCGTCACCTGAATATGCAGTTCCAAGTTCCGAAGATATAAGTCCGTAGGGAAGAAGAAAAGCAATTATCATAAGGATCCACCAGAAGAACTGGCTGTTTCCGATCGACGCGACTGGCGCAGCAGCTTCGGCAACGAAAACCACACAGATAACTGATAGGATAACGTCGATCAGACGAAATTTTTTATTACTCATAATTATTTTATTATGCGTCGGCAGATAAAGCTGTCAAGCTCCTCCTTTGCGGCAGCAATTTGAATATCGCTTGCGTATTCGCGGAATCTTGTAAAATAGACGAGAAGTCCTCGCATCGCGGTTAGTCTGTTTCCTGCTTGCTCCCAACAAAGCGATGCATCGGAATCTGCGACCTCATCCGTAACGTCCTCGCCTCTTGTAGCAGGGAGACAATGCATAAATTTACAACCGAGCGAACCGAGCTGCATAAGATCTCTGTTTACTTGATAGTCATGAAAAACCTGTACTCTCTCCTCCTTCGGCATTTCGTTTTCATAAAGTCCATACCATACGTCAGTATATATGAAATCAGCGTCACGAACAGAATTTCTGTCATCAGTTATCTCAAAAGAAGCGCCTGAAAGCTTACAGTTCTCAGAAAGTATAGCTTTGTGATGTTCGTTAAGCTGATGACCTTGAGGTCCGTAGTGGACAAAATGCATACCGAGCTTTGTCGTAATAAATCCAAGAGATGCGCACACCTGAGTACCATCCCCAACAAATACTATTTTTATATCGGATAGCTTTTTGCCTCGCGGGATATTTTCAAACACCGTACACATATCCCCGATCTCTTGAGTGGGGTGATTGTAGTCTGACATACCATTGAGCACAGGAATAGAGCAAGACTTTGCGAGCTCAATAACAGTTTCGTGGCTGATAACGCGAGCCATAACTATGTCTGTAAGACGAGAGAGAACTTTTCCGGTGTCGCCTATTGTTTCGTGACCTCCAAGCTGAATCATTCCGGGACCAAGATACTGAGCGTGTCCGCCCATTTGGCTCATCGCGGTTTCAAAAGAAACTCTCGTTCTTGTTGAGGATTGCTGAAAGATCATTCCGAGTGTCATATCTTTCATAAGAGGAGGATAATATCCTTTAGAGATCGCTTTCTTGATTGCGAGGGAAAGCTCGATCATATCAATCAGCTCTTGCCTCGTAAAATCGTTTGTGTCGATAAAATCTTTTTTCATGGCAAAAAATCCTTTCTTTTCGGTCTTTGACCGTTTATTCTTCCATATCTTTTCCATTTTTTTCGGAAAATATTATATGTGACGCAAAAAAGCTCAAAATAACATCATCTTGAGATTATTGGGTATGATAATACAGAAGCTTGAATTTTTCAAAGGAGAATAAAAATCAATGAAAAAGAAATTCTTAGCATTTTTTTTGCTTGTAACAATAGTATGTCAAGCGTTTTGTTTAACATCTTGTTCACGTAAAAATGACGACGGTGACGCACACGTATTCTTCTATAATTACAGCGACACGTATATTACAAGTGTGCGCTCATCTCTGAAAACGCAGCTTGACGATAATAAAATTAAATATCAGAACTATGACGGAAACAACAACCAGACAACACAAACAGAGCAGGTAAGAACGGCCATAACCAAGGGAGCAAAGGCACTGCTTGTAAATCTCGTCAATACGGGCTCAGCTGATGCCGCCAACGCGGTTATAGGCGAGGCAAAAAAAGCGGGCGTCCCCGTAATTTTCTTCAACAGAGAAGTTCCCGACGATGCTGTCAAGAGCTATGACAAATGCGCTTTTGTAGGTACTAATGCTGAAGAAGCGGGACATCTTCAGGGCGAGATGATAGGTGAGTACGTCAGGGATAATTTTGACAAGCTCGATCTCAACGGCGACGGATATATAAGCTATATCCTTTTTAAAGGTGAGGAAGGGAACAACGAGGCTATCTACCGTACTCAATACTCGGTTGAGGATGCAAACAAGATACTGACGGCGGCGGGTAAAAACAAGCTTAAATTCTACGACCCCTCAAATACGAACGGTTATCTCGTTGACCAGGCGGGCTCATGGAGCGCGTCGGCGGCAAATCAGTATATGACGACGGTTCTTGCGTCATATAACGAGGCAAATAAAAATATGGTAGAGCTTGTTATCTGCAATAACGACGGAATGGCGGAGGGCGCGATAACAGCGCTCAACACTGTTGGATATAACACCGGAGGGAACAAAAAAATACCTGTTTTCGGTGTTGACGCAACGGATGCAGCAGTTAACCTTATAAAGGAAGGAAAAATGGCGGGAACCATCAAGCAGGATGCCGAGGGTATGGCAAAAGCTCTTGCGCTCCTTGCAAAAAACGCTATCGACGGAAAAGATTTGCTTGACGGAACAGACGATTATATAAAGGATGAGGGCGTTGCCAAAATAAGAATACCTTATGAAAAATATCTTGGCTGACCCGCTTGATTTTTATGGAAAACAAGGAAAATAAAAAAAGCGACGTTCTTCTCGAGATGAAGGACATCACAAAATATTTCCCCGGAGTCAAGGCGCTTGACGGTGTTTCTCTCACCGTCAGGCGCGGTACCGTTCACGCGCTGATGGGCG
>SVUA01000054.1 GCA_015063485.1 Oscillospiraceae bacterium
GCCGCAGCGCAATTCATGGCGAAGCCAATTCATAAGCGTTTACGCTTAATTCATGCAATCCAAAGGTTGCAATTCATTGCGAGAATGTCCCTTTGGGACATTTCGCTAAACCGCAATTTGTTTGAATATCGTTTTTTAATTAACCGGTAAGTTACTGAACAAACAAAAGCAATATCAAAAGCAATATAAGATCGTCGCCCTTGCCCTCATTTGCGATAAGAAGTATAAGACCGAGCAGTAAAAGCTCCTCAAATCCAAGGGATAAGCCGCCGCGCGAGAAGAGCTTTCCAAGTCCGATATCGAGCTTTGGAAAAGAGAAGAGTCCTGTTTGCCTTGTCTCTCTTTTTTCTTCCGTTTGCTCCGCTTCTTTTGTGTCGTTTGCTTCTTCTTTTAGAGTCTCTTTTGTTTCTTGGGCTATGGCTTCTTGTATGGGGGCTTGGTGTTCGTCTGTATTTTCGTCAATAAATATCGGTTCTTTTGTCTCATTTTCCGCCGGGGAAGCGCGAAAGGCGTTGCCCGCGTAATTCTTTGGAACGCGAAGGTCGCGCGGAAATCGACCTTGCCCGGATCTTGCGTACATTTTACGCCCTCCTTTACTTGATAGTTTTTATAACCTCCGATATACGCGCGAGATTTACAATGGTGTCTATCGCTTCTTTGCGATGCGGATTTACGTAGGGCTTTAGCGCGCATAGAAGCCTTGTTCTGTCGTCATCGGGGAGCTTTCCGCCTTTTGTGCCCGACAGAGCGGCTATTATCGGCGCGGCGTTTGCCATAAGGTCGGGAAGCTTTGCCGATATATCCTTTTGATCGGGTTGAGAGTTTGCGACGGCTTCGTCGGTTTTTTCGGTGCTTTGAGAGCTTTCGCTGTCAGTATCTGCTTTTGGTATATCGGATCTAATTCCCATAGGACTTTGCGCGCCTATGGCGGAAGCGACAGTAGAGAGAAGCTCGGGATTGGCAAGCAGACGGTCGATAGCATCGGAAAGCTGTAATGGCGCGCCCGTGTTTTCGGGTGAGTTTGTTTTATGTTCCGAACCCTCCAAAAGCCCTCTCACCTCTTCTTTCCTTTGTTTGCCTCGTATTGATCGGCTATCCGCTGAAGATCCTCGTCGGTAGCGGTCATAAGAGCCTTGCGGATACTTGCCACACTCGCAAGGTCGATATTGAATTCCTTTGGATCGATACCGCTTTGCGCGGCGAGACGGGTCATGATAGTCTGAAGCTGACGGTCGTTCAGTGTGAGAAGCTTATCGAGAGAAGCTCTGTCAAGTTGCATAGGGTTATCCTCCGTGACTTTTTTATGTGTCTTTATAGAAAGTATATGCGGCAAAGCTCATATTAGTGCCGATTTTGCACTTGTTTTGATGCTTGTGAAAAGTTTAAAGCGCAAATTTATTGTATTTCGATAATTTATTGTTGACAAATTTGTTATCGCGTGGTATAATGAAATAAAAGGAATAACGGCGAGGTATGAAAATGAAAATTGAGACAAAAGAAAAGATCAAGAAACTTTTCGGCTGGAAGTTGTTCGGAATACTGTATGTTGTAAGCTTTGCTTTTAGTTGTGTATGGACTTGTGTACGTACACTGTATGAGGGCACGTTTGATTTGCTTATAGTCATAATTAATTCGTTTCCGTTCTTTGCATATGCGTTAATAATATGCGGTGTTATAGGCATGATAACAATGATAGTGTTAAAAGCAGGGAAAATGAAAATCCTATTTTCAATATTAATGATGGTTGCGGGTATAGTAGTATTCGCGTGTTGTGTACCTTTGACTGTTTGGTGGTTGGCTTTCTTAATAATACTATCCTGATCATTTGGATAACGAGCGGAGAAGCTCACTCTTGCTGCAATTACCGTTGTGACCTAAAGCCTCTCGGATAAGATCCGAGAGGCTTTAGTGTTTTTTACTCTGTTGTTTTAAATACTTAAATGGTGGATAAATAATACAAATTGCGGTTTATCGGGGAGTTTGATAAATGCAAAATGCAAAGTGCAAAATGCAAAATTGAACGAAATATCGACGAATAAACTCTGTAGGGGCTGACGTCCTCGACAGCACGTTTCGTTTGGATTTTGACGTTTGTTTTGCGGGAGGATAATATCCTCCCCTACGGTGATAGAATATATGGTATTTGTAGGGGAGGCTATCAGCCTCCCGTTTTGTCCGTTTTTTGCCATTTGTCTCGGGCTGTCGAGAACGTCAGCCCCTACAGAGTTTATGATAACCGTTTCATTCGTGCCTTGCCATTTCGTCAAAGCAAACCCACCGATAAATCAAAATTTTAAATTTTCAACCATATTATGAGACATAGATTTTCCTAAAAATAAAAATTTTGCTCTTATTCTTATTTTAATATTTGCCTATGGACAAAATTCGTCAAGTGTGTTATAATAATTATGTATGCTTAAAATAAAAAAGTACGCACGGAGGACATGATGAAATATTGTTTTATAATCAATCCCGCGGCGGGAAAAGGCAAAAGAGCAAGTGAGCTTCAGGAGAATATCGACAGAGTTTGCAAGGAGAAGGGTGTTGAGTATGAGATATACAACACCAAAGCTCCGCGAGATGCCGAGGATTACATAAGAAGAACTGCTACTCTGCGAGATGGCGAGATATCCTTTTTTGCCTGCGGCGGAGACGGAACTCTGTGTGAGACGGTGACGGGAATAATGTCACTTGAAGATAGAGAGGGAATATATCTCGGTCTTATTCCGATAGGCACGGGAAATGATTTCGCTCGTAATTTTGCGCCCTCTGAACGATATTTTGATATTGGCGCGCAGATAGATTCGACTCCTTATAAGGTCGACCTTATCAAAGCTGCCGACCGCCACGCAATAAATATGGTGAATATCGGATTTGACTGCGAGGTCGTATGTAAAACGGCGAGTATAAAGAAAAGTCCGCTCGTGCCCTCAAAGCTTGCGTATATTCTCGGACTTGTCGTAACTCTTATAAAAAAGCCCGGTGTTAAGGCGGATATTTCGATAAACGGCGGAAAGAGTGTGCGCGAGGAGCTTTTGCTGACCACCTTTGCAAACGGCGCGTTTTGCGGAGGAGGATTTCACTCAAATCCCCTTGCAAGTCTGCTTGACGGAAAGATAGACACGCTTCTCGTATCGAATGTTTCAAGACTTAAATTTATAAGCCTTGTAGGTGACTATAAAAAGGGAACTCATCTTACCGAAAAATTCAAGAATATAATAAGAAACGGAAAGTGCGACGAGATAAAGCTTTCGTTTGACAAGCCTACGAACGTAAGCGTTGACGGAGAGATAATTACCGTTAGCGAGCTTGTTCTTTCTTTGCTTTGCGGAGCTATGAACTTCCTTGTTCCAAACGGAGCGATGCCTATCTCCGAGAATATTCCGAAAGAAGAAGCAGTTTGCGCGTTATGATGAAAAAGACTGTAAAGCTTCTCGTTATATCGGACAGTCACGGCAGAGCAGACCGCGTAAGAGAACTTGCCTCTCGCCATAAAGACACCGAGGCGATACTCTTTCTCGGCGATGGGATACGCGACCTTGAGATCATTGATCCCGTAGCATCAAGAGCCGTTTGTGCCGTTCGGGGTAATTGCGATATGTTTTCATTATTTTCTGTCGAAAAAAATGAATTTCCTGAAGAAAGGTCGATTGTTTTCGGTGATAGTCATATACTTATGATGCACGGACATACGAAGGGTGTTAAGGGAGGTCTTGAAAATGCGCTTTCTTACGCGTACTCTCGCGGAGCGGATATCTTGCTTTTTGGGCATACGCATATGCCGTTTGAGAAATATTTTCCCGAGGGCAGCGTTGTTGACGGAATAACGCTTGAAAGACCTATGTATGCGTTCAATCCCGGAAGCCTTGGCGAGTCCTCGTTCGGATATATCGAGATACGCGGAAAGGATATCCTTTTTTCTCACGGAAGGCTATGAAAATAAAAAAGGACCGTTGCCTAACGGCAACGATCCTCTATCTAAAATTTAATTTCAAACGGTTTGAGCGATCTCATCGATATTTTCCGCTGCTTTCGCGGCTTCTGCTTCTGCTCTCGCGCATTCCTCGCGGTAAGCGGAAATGACCGCTTCCTCAAGCATTCCGCGAAATTGCGCGTTTATCGGATGTACGATGTCACGGTAGCTTTCATCGGGGTTTTTACGGCTCGGCATTACGATAAAGAATTTATCGCGCGCGTTTATCACCTTGATATCGTGAACCGCAAGCTGAGCGTCAAAGGTTACCGAGACGATAGCCTTCATAGGTCCTTCGTCAAAAAGCTTTCTTACTTTTACGTCTGTTATCTGCATTTTTTGTTCCTCCATGTGAGATAAATAAAGTTTAGATTTACTTTACAGTTATATTATACAATTTGATTTTGACAGTTATACAATGAAAATAAGTTTTTTTTGTGAAGAAAAGCAAAAATCACATTAAATAAAGCACTTTTTTAATTTTAATTTAAAAGAAAGGTGTTTATGACATGTCTATTGAAAACACACATTACGGGGCAGAGCGTATAAAAGAGATGCTCCTCGACTGCAAAAGCGTATATTTTTTGGGTATCGGCGGCATAAATATGTCGTCTCTCGCCCATATCACGCATACGCGTGGATACCGTGTCGGCGGCTCTGACCGAACCTTGAGCAGATTGACCGAAAGACTTGCGCGTGAGGGAATAGAAATATTCGAGGGACACGACGAAAAAAATCTGTCGGGCTACGACGCTCTCGTTTATACGGTTGCGGTGTCGGCGGATAATCCCGAATACGTATCGGCAAGGGAACGCGGTATCCCATGTATTTCTCGCGCCGACTACATGGGATACATAATGACCGAATATAAAACGAGGATAGGAATATCGGGAATGCACGGCAAAAGCACCTGTACTTCGATGTGCGCCGAGGTACTTATGGCGGCGGACATCGACCCGACAGTACTGTCGGGCGCGGAGCTTGACTCCATGGGCGGAGCTTGGCGCATAGGAAAGAATGAAAAATTTGTTTTTGAAGCCTGCGAGTATATGGATTCATTTCTTGATTTTAACCCTACCATAGCGGTCATACTTAATATAGAAATGGACCACGTCGATTATTTCAAGAGCATGGAGCAGATACGCGCGTCTTACGGTCGCTTTGCTTCTATCGCGGGAAGTGAGGGCGTGTGCGTTGCTAATTCCGATGATTCGGACGTAATGGAAGCGGTAAAGGATTTCGAGGGCAAGATCATAACCTTTGGAATAGACGATGAAAACGCAAACGTTCGCGCCGAGAATATACGCATAGAAAAGGGAAGATATAGCTTTTCCGTTAGGTGTAACGGTGAACTATACTGCAACGTCAAGCTTTCGGTAACGGGATATCATAATATATATAACGCCTTGGCAAGCGCCGCGGTCGCATACGTTTGCGGAATAGACGGAGAAGCCGTTAGACGCGGACTTGCCGCCTTTTGCGGAGCAAAGAGGCGCATGGAATATAAGGGCGAGTGCAACGGCGCGTCGCTTTACGACGATTACGGACACCATCCAACAGAGGTCAAAACTACGCTCAAGGGCGCAAAGGATATGACGGACGGCAGACTTTTCTGCGTTTTCCAACCGCATACGTATTCGCGCACGAGCGCGTTGTTTGACGATTTTGCCGACGCCTTGCGAGTTGCTGACAGAGTGATAGTTTCGCAGATATACGCGGCGCGTGAGACAGATACGCTCGGAGTGAGCGCACAAAGACTCGCAAAAGCCGTTGGAAACGGCGCGGCAGCGGCAGAGTCGTTTAGCGAAGCGGCGGAATTCCTTGAGCGCGAGCTTCAATCGGGCGACGTTGCTGTCGTTATGGGCGCTGGGGACGTTTGGCGCGTTTTCGATCATATAAAAACGGAGAAATAAAATGAGTGAGTACGAAGGATATAGCGCGATAGCGGGCGTTTACGACCGCTTAAATGCCGATATCGATTACAAAAAATGGGCGGACTTTTTTGAGGGTCACTTTGACAGATATCTTGAAAAAAGACCCGAGATAATTTTAGACCTTGCCTGCGGAACGGGAACTATGACGCGAGAACTTGCACGGCGCGGATACGATATGATAGGCGTGGACGGGAGCGAGGATATGTTGTCCGAAGCATATATCAAGGGGGACGACGAGGGAGTTTCGGGTATACTTTATCTGTGTCAGGATATGCGCTCCTTTGAACTTTACGGTACTGTCGGGGCGACCGTGTGTTGTCTTGACAGTATAAATTATCTGCTGACCGAATCGGATATCGAAAAGACCTTTTCACTTGTGCATAACTATTCCGACCCCCACGGACTTTTTATGTTCGACGTAAATTCGCCCTATAAATTTTTAAATATATACGGCGATAACGCGTATATTCTCGAGGGGGAGAACGAGACTGACGGAAGCGCGATATTCTGCGGTTGGCAGAATCATTACGATAAGGAAACGGGAATTTGCGACTTTTATCTGTCATTGTTCGAGCAGATATCGGACGAGGAAAGGTACGCGCGTTCCGACGAGCATCAAAGAGAGCGTTGCTATACGCTCGATATCTTGAAGGCTCTGCTTGAAAAGACGGGCTTTGAATTTTTGGGCGCGTGGTCGGACTTTGATCTTTCGGAAATCACCGAAACGACCGAGAGATATTACATTGTAGCAAGAGCAAAGAAATAAAAATATATAAGGAAGAAAAAATATGAAAAAGCAAACAGGTTGTGAGATATTGCGCGCGATGACCGCTGACGGAAGCGCAAGAATACACGTTATACGTTCAACGGATATAGTAAATAAGGCGGTAGAGTACCATAAGACCGCTCCCACGGCAACGGCAACCCTCGGCAGACTTTTGACCGTTACCTCTATGATGGGTTGTATGCTCGGAGAAAAGAACGATTCGATAACAGTTACGCTCAACGGAGATGGACCCGCGGGTCGTGTTATAGCCGTCGGAGACTATTACGGAAACGTAAAGGGATATATCCAGAATCCAGAGGCGGACGTTCCGAGAAAATCAAACGGAAAGCTTGACGTTGGAGCGGCTGTCGGACACGGACTTCTGACGATAATCCGCGATATAGGTGACGGAGAGCCCTATACGGGTTCTATTCCGCTTGAGAGCGGAGAGGTCGCGGAGGATATCGCGGCGTATTACGCAAACAGTGAGCAAGTGCCGACGGTCTGTGCGCTTGGCGTTCTAGTTGACACAGATTGTACCTGCCGCGCGGCAGGCGGTATCATGATACAGCTTTTGCCTTTCGCCGCGGAGGAGACTATTTCGGCAATAGAGAAGAACATTCCCGCGCTTGCGAATATATCCATGCTCTTTGACAGAGGGCTTTCGAATAAAGAGATAGCGGATATCGCTCTGAAGGATATCCCTTACGACGTTTTTGATGAGCTGCCCGTAGACTACGTGTGCGACTGTAACAGAGAAAGAGTAGAGAGAGCGCTTATAACTTTGGGAGAGAAGGAGCTTTATAAAATGCTTGCGGAGCAGGTAGCCGAGGGAAAAGCAGAGGAGCTTGAGGTAAACTGCCGTTTCTGTGACAGAAAAGAGATATTCACACGCGAGGATATCGATAAAATGATAAAAAGGGCAAAATAAAAAGGTTAAAATTTCAAAAAAATTAGAAAAATAGTATTGACAATAATAATTGATTGTGGTATAATAATCACCGTCGACGGCGATGGAAGTCAAACCTTGAAAAAAATTTAAAAAAGTTTTTGAAAAGGTATTGACAAACGCAGAAGGATATGATATAATATCAAAGTCGCCGCGAGGTGATCATGGGAGCATAGCTCAGCTGGGAGAGCATCTGCCTTACAAGCAGAGGGTCATAGGTTCGAGCCCTATTGTTCCCACCATGAATGGCCCGGTAGTTCAGTTGGTTAGAACGCTAGCCTGTCACGCTAGAGGTCAGGGGTTCGAGTCCCCTTCGGGTCGCCATTCATTTTAAGTACAGCCCTTGCAGTTGTATGCCTCTGTAGCTCAGTTGGTAGAGCAGGGGACTGAAAATCCCCGTGTCGTTGGTTCGATTCCGACCGGAGGCACCATATGCGGATTTAGCTCATTTGGTAGAGCGCGACCTTGCCAAGGTCGAG
>SVUA01000010.1 GCA_015063485.1 Oscillospiraceae bacterium
GAGTGCCGAATAAGCCAGTGTTTTCAAGGGCTTTCGGCGTTTTTTGTTTTCTCGAAGAGTGTAGTCGGTGTCCTGCTCCCAAACGTCGCGCGCTACCAACTGCGCCACACCCCGATTTATTCAATTTAAAATTTTTACAGCAGTTGTCCGTTGCGCTTCCTGTTGCCGTTACCGCATCGCGCATCGCAAAAAAATTTGCTCGCGTTCTGCGACGGCTGCCACTCCTTATTCCTCGCTCTATCACCCACAGGGTGCGCTCGGAAACGTCCCCAACTGCGCCACACCCCGAGATAAATGCAAAATGCAAAATTGTTATTCATTTTTTCTCTAAGTGGTCAAATTTGTGGTCAAACCGCTTTTATAGAAGATTTTGCGAGAGAGCATAGTGCCGAAAAAGTCAGTGTTTACAGGGGCTTTTCTTCAATGTTTGCAAGGAATTTCAAGGTTTTGCCTTTTGGCGCAAAGCGCACCTTTGCCCGCGAGAGCTACACGCCCTGTTGCGTTTACGCCTCTGTCTTCGCATAAATGTATGCTCGTCAATCGGCGAACACGATATGTTTAAAATTTGCTACGACAAATATTATAACAAATTTTTTTTAGTTTGTCAACAGCAAAAACAAAAGCCAATAAGTTTTTTGAATATTCAAAAAATCAAATTTAACAAATATATCTCAAAAAAACACAAAAAACCGCTTTCTCCATCATTTTCTTGATAGAAAAAGCGGTCTTTTCTTTATATTTTTATTCGTGTGTTTTGTTCTGTGCTGAATGACTCAGCTCCTTGATCCGGTTTTTAATTATTGATAATCAACAACGCTTACCCAATGAGCAAGGAACTCGCGCTCTGCCTCATTTCCCTTTACCGACTGAGAAGCGGCAACGATAGGCATCCATTTCTGAACGTACTGTCTTGCGGTATCGCTCTTCTTACAGAAGGTATCGAGATAGAACTTTGCTCCTTCAATATCTCCGTTAAGGCAGAACAACAGATAAGTACGCGCTACGTCAGCAGAAGCGTTACCCTGAGTTGCGTGAGCCCAGTCGATAACATAGGGCGTTCCGTCCTCGGTAATAACAACGTTGGAAGGGTTAAAGTCACCGTGGCATACCTTTTTATGCTTGGGCATACCCTCAAGGCGAGTGTGAAGATCGTAACGGGTAGTAGCGTCAAACTCGGTTTCGGATATCTTTCTGTTCATCTTATCCTTAAGCTTGTTAAGAAGAGGACAGGTCTTTGAGTGGACCTCCATTTGAATATCCACGAGAAGCTCGATATATTCATTCTTCTTCTCGGGATTCTCTTCCATAAGCTGTGCCAAGGTCTTTCCTTCAACGTACTCGGAAACGATAGCCCACTTGCCATCGACCATAGTGACCTCGAGGACCTTGTTGATATTAAGACCTGTCTGTTCTACTCTTGCTTGATTAAGCGCCTCGTTAAGAACGTCTGCCTTGGAATACTCTGTGTTAAATACCTTGATACATCTGTTACCGTCACGATAGATAGTCTTATTTTTTCTTACTGCAATTACATTGTCAAGATTCATTTTATTTTCCTCCTAAAATTATGCTTTTTTAGTCTTACGAGAGGTAGTATTTATAGAGGTAGCAGGCATATCCTGCTCAACAAAGTGCTTGCCGTAGTAAGCATTGAGGTACATCTGCTTGATCTCGCTCATAAGAGGATAACGGGGGTTAGCGCCTGTGCACTGGTCATCGAACGCCTGCTCTACCATATCGTCAAGACGTGCAAGGAAGTCAGCCTCGTCAATGCCGTAGTCCTTGATGGTCTCCTTGATGCCTACGCGAGCCTTGAGGTCGTTTATTGCCTTGATAAGATTCTCAAGCTTCTCTTCGTCATTCTTTCCGCCAAGTCCGAGGTAATCTGCGATCTCTGCGTATCTTGCGAGAGTGTGAGGATGATCGTACTGCGAGAACGTACCCATCTTTGCAGGTGCTTCAGATGCATTGAATCTGAGAACCTCTTCTATCATAAGAGCGTTTGCTACGCCGTGAGGCAGGTGGTGGAACGCTCCGAGCTTGTGAGCCATAGAGTGACATACGCCGAGGAATGCGTTCGCGAACGCCATACCTGCGATAGTTGCCGCGTTTGCCATCTTCTCTCTTGCCTCTACGTCGGTCTGACCGTTATCGTATGCTCTGGGAAGATACTTAAAGATGTTCTTGAGTGCCTGAAGAGCAAGTCCGTCGGTATAGTCGGTTGCGAGCATAGCCGCATACGCCTCAACTGCGTGAGTTACAGCGTCGATACCCGAAGCAGCAGTCAAGCCACGGGGAGCGGACATATGGAAGTCGGTGTCGATGATTGCCATGTTGGGAAGAAGCTCATAGTCTGCAAGAGGATACTTGACGCCCGTCTTTTCGTCGGTAATTACCGCGAAAGGAGTTACCTCAGATCCCGTACCCGCGGAGGTAGGAATTGCGATGAAGTATGCCTTCTCACCCATCTTGGGGAAGGTGTAGACTCTCTTACGGATATCGATAAATCTCATTGCCATATCCATAAAGTCTGCTTCGGGGTGCTCGTAGAGTACCCACATGATCTTTGCAGCGTCCATTGCGGAACCGCCGCCGAGAGCGATGATGGTATCGGGCTGGAATGCTCTCATCTGAGCCGCGCCTTCGGTAGCGTTTGCAAGCGTAGGATCGGGCTGAACATTAAAGAACGTGGTATGCTGAATGCCCATCTCGTCGAGCTTATCGGTGATCGGCTTCGTGTAGCCGTTCTGATAAAGGAAGGTATCGGTTACGATGAACGCCTTCTTTGCGCCTCTTACAGTTCTCAATTCATCGAGAGCTACGGGGAGGCAACCCTTCTTAATGTATATCTTCTGCGGTGCTCTGAACCAAAGCATATTTTCTCTCCTCTCTGCTACTGTCTTAATGTTCAAGAGGTGCTTAACACCTACGTTTTCGGAAACGCTGTTACCGCCCCAAGATCCGCATCCAAGCGTGAGCGAGGGAGCGAGCTTGAAGTTATAAAGGTCACCGATACCGCCGTGAGCGGAGGGAGTGTTAACGAGAATACGGCAGGTCCTCATTCTTGCGGAGAACTTCGCGAGCTTTTCCTGCTCGGTCATTTCGTTAAGGTAAATGGAAGATGTGTGTCCGAATCCGCCGTCCTCTACGAGCTTATCTGCCTTGTCAAGAGCCTCGTCGAAGCTCTTTGCTTTATACATAGCGAGTACGGGAGAGAGCTTCTCGTGAGCAAATTCCTCGGAAAGCTCAACGCTCTCGACCTCGCCCATGAGTATCTTTGTTCCTGCGGGAACGGTAACGCCTGCGAGCTCCGCGATCTTTGCCGCCTTCTGTCCGACTATCTTTGCGTTAAGACCGCCGTTGATGATGATGGTCTTTCTTACCTTCTCGGTCTCCTCTGGATCAAGGAAGTAGCAGCCCCTTGCCGCGAATTCACTTTTAACCGCGTCGTAAACGCTTTCAAGAGCGATAACCGACTGCTCGGATGCGCAGATCATACCGTTATCAAAGGTCTTGGAGTGAATGATAGAGTTTACCGCGAGAACGATATCCGCGCTATCATCGATAATTGCGGGAGTGTTACCTGCACCGACTCCGAGTGCGGGCTTTCCGCTGGAGTATGCAGCCTTGACCATTCCTGGACCGCCCGTTGCGAGAATGATATCTGCCTCTTTCATAACGGTGTTGGTCATATCGAGCGAAGGAACGTCGATCCAATCGATGATACCCTCGGGAGCGCCTGCCTCTACTGCAGCCTCAAGAATGAGCTTAGCTGCGGCTATGGTAGAGTTCTTTGCTCTGGGGTGAGGGCTTATGATTATAGCGTTTCTTGTCTTGAGCGCAAGCAAGCACTTAAATATTGCGGTCGACGTAGGGTTAGTTGTAGGAATAACTGCCGCGATAACTCCGATAGGCTCTGCTATCTTTTTGATACCGTATGCCTTGTCCTCTTCGATAACTCCGCAGGTCTTGGTCTCTTTGTATGCGTTGTAAATGTACTCTGCAGCGTAGTGGTTCTTGATTACCTTGTCCTCGACGATACCCATTCCTGTTTCTTCAACCGCGAGCTTTGCAAGAGAGATTCTTGCCTTGTCTGCGGCGGAAGCGGCTGCAAGAAATATCTTGTCTACCTGCTCCTGCGTATAGGTTGCGAACACCTTCTGCGATGCTCTTACTCGAGCGATCGCTTCAAGAAGGCTATCTACACTGTCAACTACCTGATACTTTTGCTTTTCCATGATAAAAATCAACCTTTCATAAAAATCTTTTTGCTTTTTATTCTTGTTTTTGAATGTTCTGCTTTTTACAAGCTTTTTGGTTCATGATAATTATATCATATCGTTAATTATTTGTCAATCACTTTGTTAAAAAAATATCAATAAAAATTACAGCTCGTTTAATAGCATTTTTGTGTATATTTGTACAATTTTCTTATTCTTTTAAATGATTCAAATATAACGCTCTCGTCAAACGAAAATAAGGGGCGACAAAAAGTCAACCCCTTAAAATCAGAATCTAATAGAACTTAAATCACTGTCTTTTCATCTGTCGCAAAAACAACACGACGGCAAGAGCTAACGCCAAAAGTGTGTATCCGATCACCCACCATATATGAGGAAATATGGCAGATACCTCTCCCGAAAGAAGCGCCCTCTCCATTTCTACCGCGTGAACGAACGGAAGCGCGTACGCTATCTTTTTAAATACTCCGCCCACAAGCTCGAGGTCAAACCAAGTCCCCGACAGCCACGCAGAAAGATTTGTCAAAAGCGCGCCACAGATACCGCCAACCTGCTTATCGTTCAAGATGCTTCCAAAAAGAAGTCCCAAAGCGATAAAAAGTATCGATATAAGTATAATGAAAAGAATCGCAAGCAAAATATTGACCGTAACATCAAGTCCGAGGCATATAGCAACTATATAACAGATAATGCTCTGCGCAACAGCAATAGGAATTATCGGCAACGTATATCCGAATATAAAATCAGCCGCGGTCATGGGAGTCGTGTAAAGTCTTTGCAAGAACGAGCTACCTCTGTCCTTTGATATGACAGTTGCCGAAAAAAGCGTCATAAAAGAAAGTCCGAAAACGGTTATACCCGGTGTCAGATGCGCTATCTCAAACAGTTCAACGGGAACATTCGCCTGTATCGCGCTCAAAAGCAATATCAAAACGAGGGGAAATCCGAGTCCAAAGCAAAGATTGATCGGGTCGCGAAGTATCTCCTTTGTTATTCTTTTCGCAAACGTCAAGGCTCTCATTTCTCCACCCCCTTAACTATACGCACAAAGGCTTGTTCGAAATTATCCGTTCCCGCCATCTCCTTTATTTTGTCCGCGGTGTCGCATACAAGGAGCTTTCCGTCCTTCATTATCGCGATACGGTCGGAGAGCGCTTCGGCTTCCTCCATATAGTGCGTGGTTAAAACGATAGTTACTTTTCCCTTTAGCGCGCGTATCATATCCCAAAGGTCGCTTCTCGCGATAACGTCAAGCCCCAAAGTCGGCTCGTCAAGAAAAAGTATCTTCGGCTCGCTTATCAGAGCCATCGCGATGCTGAGTCTCCTTTGATATCCGCCCGAAAGCTTCCCCGCCTTTTTATTTACCACGCCCTCAAGTCCGAGAAGTGAGATAAGCTCGTCGGTCTTAGCGATTCTTTTGCTTTTATCAAAGCGATGGATACCGCATATAAGATCAAGATTTTCGCGCACCGAAAGTCCCGTTGCCACGGCACTCTCCTGCGGTGACACCGCAATAAAGGATTTTACCTCGTCGGCATTCTTGCTAATACTTTTTCCGAGCAGATAGGCGTCTCCCTCCGTTGCGTCGGTAAGACACGATAGCATCTTTATCGTCGTAGTCTTTCCCGCTCCGTTCACTCCCAAAAGAGAGAAAAGCTCTCCCTCCTCAATACACAGCGACAGTCTATCTACCGCAATTACGTCGCGGTAACGTTTTGTCAGTTCTTCTGTTTTTATAGCTGTCATTTCAATTTCCCTCCGAAACGTGTCTTGCGCGTATTCCCTGATATACGTCGGTGAGCATATCGCTGATGATCTCCCATTCAAGCGGCAAAAACGAGGTTGCGAGCATCGTTCCGATACCGTGAACGAAAGCCCATGACTCCATGTGCATAAGTCTTGCCTTTTCAATGCTTACACCGTTAGCCTTCATTATCATTTGTACAGACGCTTCAAAATCGAGTGACGGTGACATATCCTCCCCTGTTCTGTCGCGCATAAACAAAAGCTTAAACAGCTCTCTCTCCTCCTTGGCAAATCGAATATATGCCATTCCAAACGCCTTGTATTGCGGATATTTTCCGCTTTCCACCTCTCTCTTCAAAAAATCAAGGTATAACTCATAAGCGGCGGCAAGAGCGGCTTTCTGCAACTCCTCCATAGTCGAAAAATTAGAAAATATGGGTTGTGTCGAGCAATTAAGTGCGGAGGCAAGACTTCTCGCGTTTATAGCGGCATCTCCGTTTTTTCTAAGCAGATCAAGCGCGGTCTGTATTATATCATCTTTCGTTATTTTTACTTTAGGCGGCATAACGTATCTCCTTTTAAATAGCAATTGTTATATATCACTTGTTATTTTACCATAAAAAAATATGCGTGTCAATAGGTTTATAATTACTTTTATTGACAAACAAAAACTTTTGTGATAAAATTTACTCGTAATTTTTCCCTTAAAAGGACGGTAATAAAATAAAAAGAAGGAGCTTCCGTATGAAAATCACTTCACTTCTTGAAAACACGACCGAGCGCGAAGACATAAAGGTCGAGCATGGCTTGTCTCTTTATATAGAGACCAACAGCCACAAAATTCTGTTCGATATGGGGCAGACAGACTATTTTTATGAAAACGCAAGAACGCTCGGCATTGATCTTGCGAACGTTGATATTGCGATCCTCTCACACGGACATTATGACCACGGCGGAGGACTTGGAAAGTTTTTGGAGATAAACGATCACGCGCCTATCTATATCAACAAAGATGCTTTTCTTCCGCATTACAACGGAGAGGATAAATATATCGGACTTGATACGAGTCTTGCGATTAATTCCCGAATCATATTCACCTATGACGAATACAGCATCAACGCTTCCCTTTCTCTGTTTTCATGCAACGATAGAAAGAGAAAGCACAAAATGCTTGAGTCGGGACTTACAGAAAAGGTCGGTGATTCCTTTGTCCCAGACGATTTTCGCCACGAGCAATATCTTCTGATAAAAGAAAACGGAAAGAGCATTTTGATAAGCGGTTGTTCTCACAAGGGTATTCTCGATATTACGCATTGGGTCTGCCCCGACGTTATCATTGGCGGATTTCATTATTCAAAGCTTGCGCTTGACAGCTATCTTGAAAATGCCGCAAAGGAGCTTGCGTCCTATAAAACCGAATTTTATACCTGTCATTGTACGGGCTGTGAGCAATTCGAATTTATGCGTCGATATTTGCCGTCGCTTCATTATCTGTCCTGCGGACAAAGTATAACTATATAAAAATCACAGAGGGCAGTTCAAATTGAACTGCCCTCTGTGATTTTTATTTTTTACTGCAATAGCGTTACTCCCTTGGAGTTAAGCTTTTCCGCAAGCTCCTGATTTAACTGACCGTTAGTGACTATATAATCCGCTACCGAAAGGCCGCTGATCTTTGCAAACGCGCTATGTCCGAATTTTGAATGATCGGCAGCCACGATACAGCAATCAGATTGCTTTATCATGGTAGCCGCGACCGCCGCCTCTTTGTTGTAATAGGTGGTCAAGCCTTGTTGCATATCTATACCGTCTACCGAAAGGATAAGCTTATCGGCTTTGTATTTTTCCAGCTGTTCGATAACGTCACTGCCGTAGGTAAACTGATACTTTGTATTTACCGAACCGCCCAACAGAATTACGTTATAATTGGGATTGCCCGATGCTTCAAGCGCGATAGAAATAGAATTCGTAACGATACTGAGATTATATTCGGCAGGAAAGCGACGAAATACCAAAAGAGTTGTCGTACCCGCATTAAGCATGACCGTATCGTTTGGTTGGATAAGCTCTGACACATGCTCGGCTATCGCTACCTTTGCTTGCTGGTTCGTTTCAAGTCTTTGATTTAAATTCATACTGTAATAGGGCTTATAGCTACTTACCGCCCCTCCGTGAATACGGGAAAGAAGCCCCTTTTTCTCAAGGTCTTCAAGATAGCTGCGGATAGTTACCTCGCTGACCCCGAAAAGCCTCGAAAGACTGCTGACGCGCACGGAATCGTTTTTTTTCAGTAATTCAAGAATCTTTTGCTTTCTCTCTTCTGTTTTCATTATCTTATCTCCTTGTAAAATTAAACTTCAAATAAACCGCAATTTATCGATATAGATATAACTATTACAATTATTATAACATCAGCTTTCGTTTTTGTCAACAAAACTTTCGTTTTTGTTGTGTATTTCAAAAAATCGAAAGTATAAAGAAATTTTTCTTGACAACAGAATATGTCCATTGTATAATGTAACTGTATAAATTTGTAGTTAAGATAGGAGTTAAACAATGGTAAAAAATTTTGACATCAAACCGCCTTTCTTTGAGGTTGGACCTAAGGCGATAATCTGGGGAGATGCAATGCTTGCTCTTGCAAAGGTTATCGACAAGACCGCAATGAAGTACGACGTTGACGTCATTGTCACCCCCCAGTACACCGACATCAAGCTGCTTGCAGACAATACCGAAAGAATTCTTGTTTTCGCGCAGCACATGGATGCTTTAGTTCCCGGACGCGGACTCGGAAGCGTACTGCCCGAGGCAGTTAAAGCTTCGGGGGCTGTGGGCGTTATGCTCAATCATGCGGAAAAACCTCTCGACATGGAGACCTTGGAAAAAACTATCCGCCGCGCTGACGAGGTCGGTCTTGCGACTATCGTTTGCGCAGACACGGTAGAGGACGTAAAGAAGATCGCTCACATGGCGCCTAATCTTATCGTCGCAGAACCGACAGAGCTTATCGGTACGGGAACAACGAGTGACTCGAACTACGTTATCGAGACTATCAAGACCGTAAACGAGATAAACCCCGATATAATGGTGCTTCAGGGCGCGGGTATATCCAACGGTCAGGACGTTTACAACACAATAAAGCTCGGCGCGCAGGCTACGGGCTCTACGAGCGGTATTCTGAAAGCGGCTGATCCTTACGCAATGGTTGAGGAAATGCTCTATAACCTTCGCAAAGCGTGGGACGAGCTTCACATTTGAGGTGTAACATGAAAAAGGAGAGCCTTATAGCCGCACGCGCGGCGTATGAGATCGAATACGAATGTATCAAAAGCATGGTTGAATATTTTGATGACGAGACATTCGGCAAAGCCGTAGAGCTTTTGAAGAACGCTCCCCGTATAGGAGCGAGCGGCTGCGGACATTCGGGCATTATCTGCCAACATTTCGCGCACCTTATGTGTTGCATCGAGCAACCCGCAAGATTTGTTTCCCCCGCGGAAGCGGTTCACGGCGGTATGGGATTTTTGCAAGAGGGAGACGTAATGGTTTTTGCCTCCCGCGGCGGTAAAACAAAGGAGCTTTTGCCCATTCTCGACATCTGCAAAAGAAAGGGCGTAAAGGTCATTACAATAACCGAGAATCTCGAATCGCCTCTCGCTACGGGAGCTGACGTAGTGCTCAAGCAGTATGTGAACCGCGAGACCGACAAGTACAATTCGCAGGGCACGACCTCCTCGACTGCCCTTTGCATGATCTTCCACGCATTACAGACCGCGCTTATCGAGGAAACAGACTACAAAAACGAGCAATTTGCTCTTATCCACCCGGGCGGAGCTGTCGGCGAGCGCCTTAACAAATAAGACGCAGGGGACGCGGTTACTTTTTCTTTCGCGAAAGAAAAAGTAACCAAAAAGAAAGCAATACATGGGGTTGTTTTATATCCCATACAGTAAGTAAAAATTTTTAAAAAATTAAAAATAAAAAATATTTAAATTAAAAGGAGAATTTTACTATGGAATTCAAAGTTTTTCAGAAAGAGATCGAACTTCAGTCAAGAGGCTGGATCCCCACCTTCCACGACATTAGAAAAGAGATCCTCGAGATAGTTGAGGCATCGGGCGTTAAGAACGGTACTGTTGCTATCGTATCTCACCACACCACCTGCTCCGTTATGGTACAGGAGTGCTCTCACGACATCGACTCGTTCGACCTCGAGTACCTCCAGCACGACCTTCTTGACATCATGAGAAAGATGATCCCCGACTTTGCAGAAGAGCATCAGTACCGTCACCCCGGTCCTATCCACGCTCAATACGGCAGATACGTTAACGAGCCCGGCGACTATTCCAGCATGAACACCGACGGTCATCTCCGTTCCGTATTCTTTGGCAGAAGCGAGACCCTCACCATCAAGGACGGCAAGCTCGACCTCGGTCTCTTCGCTCACATCTACTTCATTGACTGGGACCACGTTATCGCTCGTCGCAGACAGGTAAACGTTACCGTTATGGGTACTACCGACGACGTTGAGGACAGAAAGTGGAACGACGGTCAGGTCATCGACACCAAGCACAAGTTTACCGACGAAGAAAAGGCTTACGATATCCACTACGAGCTCCAGCAGCAGAGATAATTATTTTTGTTGCGATAACAAAGGAACTCTTATGAATTTTTTAGGAATCGATATTGGCACTACGTCTGTAAAGACGGCAGTGTTCAACGAGAAACTTGAACAAAAAATATCCTTGACCGCCGATTACACCTTGGATTCTCACGGTGACATAGTTGAATTTGACGGTGAAAAGTACTGGACTATCGTTAAGGGCGAGATCGAAAAGATCAAGTCAGAGATGTCTGTTGACGCTTTAGCCGTTGACACACAATGCGAAACTCTGATACTTACCGACGAAAACGGTACTCCCGTTCGTCCCGCTATCGTTTGGCTTGACAACAGAGCGGTTGAAGAAGCGGAGATAATTACGAATCATTTCGGTCACAAAAAGGTGTACGAGATCACGGGGCAGCCCGAGATAACGGCAACGTGGCCCGCTTGTAAGCTGTTATGGGTCAAGCGTAACGAGCCTGAAGTCTGGGCAAAGACGAAGAAGGTCTTTTTGCTTGAGGACTGGATACTTTACAAAATGACGGGTAGATTCATATCCGAAAAGACGTTGCAATCCTCCACCATCTACTTTGATATACACAAGGGCGCTTGGTGGGACGAGATGCTCTCCTTTATCGGTGTTGAAAAAGAAATGCTCCCCGCCCTTTATTCGAGCGCGCAAAAGGTCGGCGAATACGAGGGCTCTGCCGTTGTTACGGGCGCTATCGACCAGATAGCAGGCGCTATCGGCGCGGGGGTTGTAAAGCAAGGCATCGTAAGCGTTATGACGGGTACGACGATGGTTATCTTTTTGCCGTCGGATAATGTCCCCGCATATGACGAAAAGAGCATAGTTCCCTGTCATTACAACTATGACGACAAATACTGTCTGCTTTCATGGACGCCCACGGCAGGTATGGCTTTGAAGTGGTTCAGAAACGCGCTATGCGAGAATTTCTCGTTCAAAGAGCTTGACGAGCTCGCGTCTGCCGTCCCCGCAGGAAGCGACGGAGTTACCTTCCTTCCCTATCTGTGCGGCTCGACCATGCCGAAGTACAATCCCGCGGCAAGAGGAAGCTTTACGGGTCTTACCACCGAGCATAACAGAGGTCACTTTGTCCGCGCGGTCATGGAATCTGTCGCTTGTATGCTGAAATCAAATCTCGACTATCTCGGTCTTGAGGTTGAGGAGATACGAGCTATGGGCGGCGGTGCTAACAGCCCTCTGTGGTGTCAGATGAAAGCGGATATGACGGGCAAAAAGCTTGTTACTCTAAAAAACAAGGAGACCGCTTGTCTCGGCTCTGCCATTTTGGCGGCAGTCGGTGTCAGTTTCTTTGCAAACGTTGAGGAAGCTACGAAAATGATCGAGCTTGACAAAGTCTTTGAAAGCCGCGGTGTTGATTACACCGAGTGCTACGAAAGATATACAAGCTACGACAAGCTTCTTAACATTACACAATAATACGTAATCAAGAAAGGTAAAATTATGGCTAAAATAGGATTTGTTGGCTTTGGCGAGGTTAATACCCCCGTTGACGTCATCATCAGAAAATGCGCTGCTGCGGAAAAAGCATTGAAGGAAGAGGGGCTTGACCTCGTTTCCGTATATCCCGTTGCGGACGATTACGAGGAAACTCAGGTAAACGGCGCAGTCGCTGCTCTCGCAAAAGAAAGCTTTGACGCGCTCGTAGTTTGCGTTGCGGGTTGGATACCCACTCACGCTGTCGTTAAGGTCACCGAGCATTACAGACATCTTCCTATGGTGCTTTGGGGGCTTTGCGGCTGGTATGAGGGAGACAGACTCGTTACTACCGCCGATCAGGCAGGTACTACGGGACTTCGCGCTACCTTTGAGGGCCTTGGCTACAAGTTTAAGTACGTATACGATATAATCGGCAAAAAGACGAGAAGCGACGTAGTTGCGGATTACTGCAAAGCAGCTATTGCCGCAAAGCAACTCATCACCGACAAGGTAGGTATGGCTGGATACCGTGACATGAATCTTTACGGTACGCTTTACGACGGAATGTCACTCAAAAAGACTACGGGCGTTGAGATCGAGACCTTTGAGATGCTTGAGATACAGCAGAGATACGAAGCTCTTGACGAAGCGGCAAAGCGCGATGTAGTCAACAACAGAATTTTGAAGTGGAACTTCCTAAAGCCCGCAAAGGACGAGGGAATGATGATGGCTGCGGGATATTATCTTGCGGTCAAGCAGATAGCGGACGAGAGAGGATACAAGTCCATTTCGCTCAAGGACGTTGACGGTATGAAGAAGCTCTGCGGCTTCCCACCAGCACCCATATTCATGCTTTTGTCCGAGGACGGATATACCACAATTCCCGAGAACGACTCTTTGGGAGCTGTTACCCAGCTTATGATGAATAGACTTACGGGTCAGCTCGCAGGCTATCTTGAATTCTACGAATTCTTTGACAACAGCGTTCTTGCGGGTGTTCCCGACTTTGTTGCATCTGATATGATCGACGGCGACACATATACCGTGCTTCCCGCGGCATTCGGATTGCTCACTCAGGGTATACTCAACATTTCAAAGGTAAAGACGGGTACTGTAACAATGAGCCGTCTCGTTTATGCTGACGGCAAGTACACCATGCAGGTGATTCTCGGCAACGGCAAGAATCCTCCTAAGTGGGAAGAGTGCGGTTGGGATCAGCCCGCGCCTCAGCTTTCCGCTCTTGAGATAGAGATCGGCAACGTTGAGACCTTTGCCGACAACGTAGCTTGCCAGCACTATATCATTACCTACGGAGACAACAGAGCAAAGATAAAGAACCTCTGCTCTATCCTCGGTATTGAATTTTTCGAAGTTTGTTAAATACTAATTTCCTATTATATAAGGAGACTTATAATGATCTACATTCTTGATACCGCAGACCTTGCGGCAATTAAACACTGTAACGAATTTTACCCCCTTGCAGGAGTAACTACGAACCCCTCTATCATCGCTAAGGCGAAAACTGATTTCTGGAAGCTCGTCAAGGACATTCGAGCTATTATCGGTGAGGATAAGATGCTTCATGTTCAGACGACCCAGACCGAAGCTGAGAAGATCGTTGAGGAAGCGAAGCTTCTTAAGAAGGAGCTTGGCGGAGAGTTTTACGTAAAGATCCCGATAGGCGAGGAAGGACTTAAGGCAACTATGATGCTCAAGGAGCTTGGCATAGGCGTAACGATGACCGCCATCTTCACTCCCGCGCAGGCTCTTATGTCCGCAATGGCGGGCGCGTCCTTCGTAGCGCCTTACGTAAACCGTCTTGATAACATTCTCGGAGACGGTTGCGAGGTTGTTGCGGAGATCGTCAGCCAGCTTGAAAACTATGGTTCGGACTGCAAGGTTCTTGCCGCAAGCTTCAAGAACGCCGAGCAGGTTCATAAGTGCGCATCCTACGGTTGTCACAGCGTTACCGTTACCGACGATATCATGAAGACACTCATTTCTCATCCTATGACAGATGCCGCAATTGCAGGATTTGAAAAAGATTGGAAGGGCGTATACGGCGATAAGACCATTTTGGATTTTTGATAATACCCGTATTCATAAAAAGAGGTAACAAAAATGACAACGATCAAAATCAACACACAGAAAAAGCTCGGCAAGATCAAACCTATGCACGCGGGCGGTCAGCCACCCATTGGCGGAAAGAATATGAATGAGTTCTTCCACTATATGACCGAAGCGGGAATCCCTTATTCCCGTTTGCACGACGTAAACGGAGCTTTTGGAAGCAACCGATTCGTTGATATCCCCAATATTTTCAGAAACTTTGACGCTGACGTTGACGATCCCGCAAATTACGATTTTACGTTTACCGATCATTTGCTAAAGTCTATTATCGACGCGGGCGTAGAGCCTTATTACAGACTCGGTATCACTATAGAAAATCAAGCGTATATCAAGCCCTACTATACCTATCCTCCAAAGGATTATCAAAAGTGGGCGCGTATCTGCGAGCATATCATTCGCCACTATACAGAGGGCTGGGCAGACGGATTTAACTATAATATCACCTATTGGGAGATATGGAATGAGCCCGAGGTTCAGAAAGAGATGATGTGGTGCGGTACGTTCGAAGAATATTTTGAACTTTACGACGTAGCAGCAAAGCATCTTAAAGCTTGCTTTGGCGACAAGATAAAGGTCGGCGGCTATGCTTCATGCGGATTTTACGCGATAGCACCCAAGGTAAAGATAGACCCCGAGACGAATCTTGTCGGAACTATCCCGCCGAGCGAGCATGAGGAAAAGCTTATGCGTTTCTTCTACGGCTTCTTCGATTATATAAAGAAGCATAATTCGCCCATAGATTTCTTCTCATGGCATAGCTATGCCGATGTGTCACGCGTTGCGGTAATGGACGAGTGGCTTCATAATGAGCTTGAGATCCTCGGCTACGGCGGACTTGAGACGCATCTCAATGAATGGGATCCGTATCCCAAGGAGTTTGGTACGGCGCATCACAGCGCGGAGGTAGCGGCAATGATGTTAGCACTTCAGAACGGTCATACGGATATTTGCTGTATTTACGATATGAGGACAAATAACGCGCCGTATTGCCCGCTGTTTGATATAAAGACTCATAAGCCGATACACGCGTATTATTCGATGGTTGCGTTCAACCATCTTTATCGCGCGGGAACGCAGGTGGCTCACGAGTGTGACAACGCAAGACTCTATGCTGCCGCGGCGAGTGACGGAAAGAGAAGCTATCTCATGCTTTCCAATCTCACGGGTGAAAAGCAGGAGCTCAATATCGAAGGGGTTGACCTCACCGACGCGCGCTGGTATATTCTTGACCAAGAAAGACTTCTTTCTTGGAGCGCGCCTGTAAAGACTATGGAGAATAACGACGTTGTTCTTATAGAATTTTAAAAGAAAAAGGAGTAAAAAATGAATAAGATAAAGATCGGTTGGAGCGAGGTAAGTATCGTTCCCGAGGGCAGAAGAGTTGACCTTGTCGGTCAGTTCTACGAAAGAATTTCAGGCGAGGTAGAAACACCCATTTCGGTTACCGCTCTTGCTATGGAGTGCGGAGACGATCATTTTATATTCGTTTCCTGCGACCTCGTTTCCATCAGCAATGTCATGCTGCAAAAGATAAGAGCCTATATTCCCGACGATTGCGGCTTTGACAAGAGCAAGCTCATAACAAACGCTATCCATACACACACATCAATGGGTTATACGAATCGTTCCGATGCGCTGAAGGCAAACTCGGGTGCCGGAACTTTGGCTGTGCTTAATGAAATGAAACCCGACCACATTAAATACGTTCCTCTTACACACGATGATTCGCCCGATATAATGAGAGACGATGAAGCAAGAGACTTCCTTATTGAGAGGATCGCGCGCGCCGCTACAGAAGCTTGGAACAACCGCGCAGAAGGCGCGTATGCCTGCGGATTCGGACGTGCGGCAGTTGGTCTTTGCCGCCGTGTTTGCTACGACGACGGCTCTGCGAAGATGTGGGGCAACGCAAATCACGCAAACTTCACCGAGCTTGAATCGGGCAACGATTCGGGTATCGAGCTTATGTTCACATATGACACAGACAAAAAGCTGACGGGTGTTGTCGCAAACGTCGCTTGTCCCGCGCAGGTGCTTGAGCATCAGAGCTTTATTTCCTCCGACTATATGGGTAAGCTTAAGGGGCTTATCCGCGAAAAATACGGCAAGGACGTAAATCTTCTCGGACTTATCTCTCCCGCTGGCGACATGTGTCCCCGAGACCTTATCCGTTGGGTAGACTCTCCCGTTTGCAAGAACGACCCCAACATTCACCGCGATGAAGTAGTTGAAAGACGCGCAGACCCCTCAATGTTCGATATAAAGGGCTGCGAAAAGGCGGCAAAGCGTATCGCAAACGAGATCTTCTGGGCACTTGACGACGTTACGGAATACGTAACCGAAACCGAGATCACGCACAAGAATCTTACTATAGATATGCCTATCCGTAAGGTTACTATCGCGGAATATGAGAATGCGGAAAAGATCATTCGCGACTTCTTTGCTACTTGTAAGGGCGATATTAACTACGAGGACAACGCAAGACTTCAGATATACAGCGGTATAGTTGCAAGATATAAGCTCCAGCAAACAAAGTCGCTCTATCCTATAGAAGTACACGTTCTTCGCGTCGGAGACGTTGCGTTTGCGACCAATCCCTATGAGCTCTTCTTGAATTACGGTAACCAGATAAGAGCACGTAGCAAGGCAAAGCAGACCTTCCTCGTTCAGCTTTGCTGCGGTTCATTTGCTTATCTTCCTACCGAAAAGGCGGAAAAAGGAAGCCATTACTCCGCATTCGTCGGAAGCGGCAACTCGGGTCACGAGGGCGGCGAATTGCTCGTACGCAAGACTATTCAGGAGATAAACGCCCTGTTTGCCGAATAAAAGTTATTTTTAAAACTTTTTAGCATATCTAAAAGGCAGGTGAAGAGCTACGTCCTTTCCCTGCCTTGAATTTTAAGGAGTATCAATATAATGCGTCACCTTTTGTCTGATACAAATATTCATTTAGAAAACAAACGTCTTAGCCGTATATTTTTCATATTTTTATTGATAATGTACGCTTTGGTCTATATGACTAAAAATTGTTTTACGGGAGCACTTTCCAAGATAGTGGCAGAAGGGGCTTTGACCTTGACACAGGCAACTTGGATAAATGCCGCTTTCTACTTTGTTTATGCGCCGTTGCAAGTACTTGGAGGTATTTTTGCTGACAAATACAGTCCCGAAAAGCTTATAACCATAGGTCTTCTGGGAAGCGCTGCCGCTAATCTTGTCATATTTTTTAACCAAAGCTTTACGGTCATACTTCTTTGTTGGATATTCAACGCCATAATCCAATTTGGACTTTGGCCGGGCGTTTTTAAAGTCATGTCATCACAGCTTGTGCGAAGCGACCGACAAAAAATGGTATTTTTTATGTCATTCTCAGGTTCCGTCGGTCTGATATTCGTCTATATAGTATCGGCTTTTACTCCAAAGTGGCAGTATAATTTTATAATCTCCTCTGTTACTTTAACCGTGTTGGCTGTTATCTTGCTGATCTTTTGCCGTATTTTAGACCCTATGATGAAAAATGACAAACTACCCGAGCCTGTAAAAAATGAAAGTGAAGAAAAAAATGAAAGATCCTCTGTGAAAATGTGGCATATTTTCCTGATAAGCGGATTTTTCGCGTTGCTTTTTGCCACGCTCCTCAGAACGATGATCGGAGAAAGCGTAAATACTCTTTCCTCCACCATGCTGAGTCAGAGCTATGAGCATATTTCTCCTACACTCGGTAATCTTTTAAGTATACTTATCATTCTTGCGGGTATTGCAGGGTCGCTTCTCATAAAATTTGTCATTTTTCCGCGTTTGATAAAAAACGAGATCGTCTGCTATCTGCTGATGCTGATACTATCCTTCCCTTTCGTATTCACTCTACGATTTGTAGGTAAAATGTCTGTCGGCTTGATCGTTTTTTCACTTTGTATGATAAGTCTGTTTTTCACCGCGATTGGTCTTTTGACAAACTACTTTAATATGCATTATACGAAATTCGGCCTTAACGGTACGGCGGCGGGCATTATCAATGCGGCATCAGCCTTGGGCTTTGCTTTGCAATACTGTCTGTTCGGTTCTATTGCCGACAGCTATGGTTGGCCCACGGTAACTACGATCTGGATAATCTTGTCGGTTATCACAATAATATGCATAGTGCTTGCTATACGCCCCTCAATACGTTTTATTAAAAACGGTCAAATCCAAAAATAACAAATAAAGATCGCTTTATCTGTCCTTTTGATGTGTAAAGCGATCTTTATTATTTATCCGACGACTCGTTCTTCTCTTTTTTAGACTTTTCGGGTTTTTCCTTAAGCTCGAAATGTATCAAAACGCTGAGTAATGCTCGGAGCAAAATAACCGCTCCCAATACATAAAGTTCTTCCATGCTCTGTATCAGAACAGTTTTAAGTATCTCAGCTGCCATCTTGAATTCAAGTCCCGTAGCAAGACCCTTTGCGAGATTGGTCTGAAGATCTAATCTTTTCTTCATAAAGGTATTCTGAATATATTGCCAGAAGCCGTGGATCCCCGACCAACACACTACAAAAATACCAATTATTTCAAGAACAGATATTGCGTAAGGAAGAAATATCTCTATCACGCGATGTATGGCATTCATATGTCTTTCTCCTAAAAATTTATTTATTTTATTATACATCACATCTATAAATTTGTCAATATATATTGTTTTTTGTTGAAATATTTTACCAAATACGCTCATATAATTAATATAATGTTGACAAACCAAAAAGTTTGTGATAAAATGGACAAGTGGTATAAAAAAGAAAGGTAGGTTTTAAAATGCTTTTTTCTTTAAACGGTGTTCACGTTCCTCATAGAAAGCATACCGCAGATATGAGCGCGGTTAGAATGACCGAAGTAAAATCAGTAACTATTCCTATGTCTATGCATATAGGCGCTCCTGCCACCCCCGTCGTAAAGGTAGGAGATCTCGTTAAGGTGGGTTCTTTGATCGCGGAAGCATCGGGCTTTGTTTCTGCGCCCATTCACTCAAGCGTGTCGGGCAAGGTAACAAAAATATCCGACATAATTATTTCTACGGGCGGTACAGTACCCGCTATCACCATTGAATCGGACGGTGAATTTTCTCCGTGCGACGATATGTGCGCTCCAACGGTAAACAGCCGCGAGGAGCTTATTGAGGCTATCAAAAACAGCGGAGTAGTCGGCCTTGGCGGAGCGGGCTTCCCCACGCACGTAAAATTTAACGTTGACCCCTCTCGTATTGAGGAGATCGTTATCAACGGCGCGGAATGCGAGCCGTACATCACGAGCGACTCTCTCACTATGACCGACAGAGTTGACGACATGGAATACGCTTTTACCGCTTTCCAAAAGTATCTCGGAGTAAAACGTATCGTCATCGGAATCGAGAGCAACAAAAAGAATGCTATCGCTTCTATGAACGCTCTTGCTTCTCGCATGAACGGCGTTGAGGTCAAGGTCCTTCCCCAAGTTTATCCTCAAGGCGGTGAAAAGGTACTCGTCTACCACACCGTAAAGAAGGAGATACCCACGGGCAAGCTTCCCATTGACGTTGGCTGTATCGTTTGCAACTGTACCACGGTTGCCGCTATCGGTACTTATTTGAAAACTGGTATGCCTCTCGTTGAAAAATGCGTTACCGTTGACGGCGGCGCTGTAAAAAAACCTCAAAACGTAATAGCTCCTATCGGAACTTCGATGGAGGACGTATTCGCATTCTGCGGCGGTCTTACCTCTACCCCCTACAAGACCTTGTACGGCGGTCCTATGATGGGAATTACAGTTCCCGATCTCACCGCTCCGATCCTTAAGAATACAAACGCCATTCTTGCATTGACTCAAAAGGAAGCAAGATTGCCCAAAACGACGGCTTGTATCCGTTGCGGCTCTTGTACCAACGCTTGTCCCTTTGGTATCGACCCCGCGGCTATCGCCAGAGCGTTTGCCAAGAAAGATGCAGATGCTCTTGAAGAATTGTGCGTAAATACCTGTATGGAATGTGGCTGTTGCAGCTTTATCTGCCCTGCAAACCGTCCTTTAGTACAGAACAATAAGCTCGCAAAGCTCTTTTTGAGAGAAGAAAAAGCAAAGGAGGCGAACAAATAATGGATAATTTGATGCATTTGTCGGTATCACCGCATATACATAGCGGACGTTCTACCGCAACTATAATGCGTGACGTTATAATCGCGCTTTTGCCCACCGCTATCGCGGGAACGGTAATTTTCGGACTTCGTTCTCTTTTAGTCATCGCTGTAACGGTAGCATCGGCGGTATTGTTTGAAGCTCTCTTCAATATAATAACCAAAAAGCAACAGACTATCGGTGATTTTAGTGCCGCGGTAACGGGACTTTTGTTGGCTCTCAATCTCCCCGCAGGTATTCCGATATGGCAGTGTGTAGTAGGAAGCGCGTTCGCTATCCTTCTCGTTAAGTGTATCTTCGGCGGTATCGGCTGCAACCTCGTTAACCCCGCTATCACCGCAAGAGTATTTATGCTCGTAGCTTTCGGAAGCATGACAGTTCAGTCCTTCCCGAAGATAGTAGATACCGCGTCAAGCGCGACTCCTCTTGCCCAGATGGCAGAGAACGGTAACGCTCCCGCGCTCAAGGATCTTCTTCTCGGTACTACGGGCGGAGCTATCGGTGAGACCTGCGCTATCGCGTTGCTCGTCGGATTTGCGTATCTCCTTATCCGCCGCGTTATCACATGGCACATTCCCGTCGCTTTTGTAGGAAGCGTTTTCGTTCTTTCTTTCCTCATGGAAGGCTTTGACGTTATGAGAGCGCTAGCGCTCGTCCTCTCGGGCGGACTTCTGATCGGCGCTATCTTTATGGCTACCGACTACGTGACCTCTCCTCCCACGGCGGCAGGAAAGATCATTTTCGGTGTAGGCGCGGGTCTTTTGACCTTCCTTATACGTTACTTCGGAGTTTATCCCGAGGGCGTATCCTTCGCTATCCTCTTTATGAACATACTTAACCCCTACATTGAAAAGTTAACAGCACATAATGTATTTGGAGGAAAACGAGCATGAAAAATCAAATTAAAAGTGTCGTAGTCCTCGTGTGCATCTGCCTTGTAGTTACAATTCTTATGGCAGTAACGAATCAATTTACCGCACCCATTATAAAAGAAAACCAAAACGCCGCAGAAAACGCGGCTCTGCTTGAGGTAATGCCTGAAGGCGGAAGCTTTGAAAAGGTAGACCTCAGCGCATTTACTCTTCCCGCAACTGTTTCCGAGGTCTACTGCGCAAAGAACGGAGGATACGTAGTAAAACTTACGACTACGGGTTATTCCGCGGGAATGATCCTTCTTTGCGGAATCAATGCGGACGGAACCGTTAGCGGTGTCGTTTGCCTTGAATCGACCGAAACGCTCGGCTATGAAAAGACCTACGGTGAAAACTTTGTCGGAAAGAATACCGAATCAGCTGAAGCAGTAGACGTTATCGCAGGAGCTACCAAGACGACTGCGGCTTACAAGTCGGCTATAAAGGACGCTCTTAACACCGCCATTATTTTAGGCGGCGGCTCTGTCGATATAAGAACCGAGGAGGAAATATTCCTTGACAATCTGTCAGCGACTCTTCCCTCTGCCGAGGGCAAATTCAAACAGCACTTCTTCGTTGAAGTTGTAGAGGGCGTTGACGCTATCTACGAGGCAGAAAACAAGACGGGCTACGTTTGCATTATCGGTGAACAGTTTATCGGTGCAGACGCTGCGGGCAAGGCAACTACTCAGTGTGACGAGGCTACCGCCGCTAAAGTAAGTGCCGCAATAGATAGGATCAGCAAGACCACTACTGAAGATATAGACCTTACGAAGTACGAAGGACTTCCGAGCCAGCTTATCTCGGCAAAGAAGACCGCGACCGAAAACTATATAATTGAAATAAAGGGCGCGGGCTACGGAATACAGGGCGGCGACGAATACCACCCTGCGTCTAACGAATATATCGTTATCCGCGTTTCTATGACCAAAGACGGAAAGATAATCGACTGTCTGACCGTTTCTCAAGCTGAAACGAACGGAATCGGCTCTGTTTGCGCAGACGAGTCCTTCTACGGTCAGTTTGACGGAAAGACCGAAGAAAATTATCTTGATATCGATGCTATAAGCGGCGCAACGCTCACTACCAATGGATATACTAAGGCTATCGAGCGTGCGTTTAAAACAGTAAAAATTTTTGAAGGAGGATCAAACTAATGAAAAAGAATAGCTCTCTTTCGGTTTTGACAAACGGTATTCTTAAAGAAAATCCCGTTCTTGTACTGATCCTCGGAACTTGTCCCACGCTTGCAACAACAACTAACGTTTTCGGAGCTTTCGGAATGGGAATCGCGGCTATGCTCGTTCTCATCTGCTCAAATGTTCTTATCTCCCTGCTCCGTAACATTATTCCCGATAGCGTACGTATTCCATGCTATATAGTTATTATCGCAGGCTTCGTTACTGTCGTTCAGATGATCGTTCAGGCGTTCTTCCCCGAGCTTTACACTATGCTCGGTGTTTACCTTGCTCTTATCGTTGTTAACTGCATCATTCTCGGAAGAGCCGAAATGTTCGCAAGTAAAAACAACGTTGGCAAGTCCGCGCTTGACGGCTTGGGCATGGGAATCGGCTTTACTCTTGCACTCTGCGTTATCTCCACTATACGTGAGGTTCTCGGAAACGCAAGCTTTGCAGGTATTCCGATACCCTTCCTTGAGAATTATAAAATAGCATTTCTCACAAAAGCTCCCGGCGGTATGGTCGTTTACGGACTGGTAATTGCTCTTGTATACGTTGTGACCTCGGGAAAAGCTCCGAAGAAAAAGGATTTTTCTTGCGCGGGCTGTCCCAATGCGGCAAACTGCCAGAGCGCAGATTGCACAAAAGAAAAGGAGGAGATATAAATGGAAACTTTCAAGACATTGATAGTCATTCTCTTATCCTCTGTTTTAGTTAATAACTACGTTTTAAGCCGATTCCTCGGCATCTGTCCCTTCCTCGGCGTTTCCAAAAAGCTCGACCAAGCCGTAGGCATGGGAATCTCGGTTACCGCCGTTATGCTTCTCGCTACCGCGGTAACGTGGCCTATCCAGTATCTCGTGCTTGAACCGATGAATCTCGGCTACATGCAGACCATCGTATTTATTCTCGTGATCGCGGCGCTTGTCCAGATGCTCGAAATAATACTCAAAAAATTCTCCCCCGCTCTTCATAAGGGTCTTGGCGTATATCTGCCCCTTATCACGACAAACTGCGCGGTCCTCGGTGTTGCAATAAACAACATCACCGACGGCTACAATTTCCTTGAGTCTATGGTAAGCTCCCTTGGTTGCGGACTTGGATTTTTGTTCGCTATGTTCCTCTTCTCGGGACTTCGCTCACGTATCGATGAAACGGGCATTCCGAAATGCTTCCGCGGCGTCGCCTCCACTCTTATCGCGGCATCCTTCATCTCTCTCGCGTTCATGGGACTTGCGGGAATCGTCGATAAGATCTTTGCGTAAGGAGGAAAGACATGGTAATTGATATTTTGATAGCAGTTGCGGTGGTTGCCGCAATAAGCTTGATACTCGGCATCCTTCTTGCAGTCTTCATTAAATTCTTTGGAATAGAAGACGACGAAAGAACAAAAGCTATAAGAGCATGCTTCCCCGGAATAAACTGCGGTTCTTGCGGATTTAAGGGTTGCGACGATTATGCCGCAGCTCTCGCGGAGGGCAAAGCAAAGCCTAATCTCTGCGTTCCCGGTGCGGAAACGACTGCTCAGAAGCTTGCAGAGGTACTTAACGTAGAGGTTGAAGCTCCTCACGACGTGGTCGCGTTCGTTCACTGTAATGGAGTTTGCGACGCGGTCGCAAAGAAATCGATATATGAGGGCGTCTCCTCTTGTAAGGCAACTTCTATGGTATATGGCGGACCTAATGCCTGCCGATTTGGTTGTATCGGTTGCGGAGACTGCGCTAACGCTTGTCCCGCAAACGCGATCTGCGTTAAGGACGGTATTGCCCGCGTTGACACGAGCCGCTGCCTTGGTTGCGGTCTGTGCGAGGACATTTGCCCCAAGAAGATAATCTCGATGGTGCCTCAGGATACGAAAGCAGCCGTATTCTGCAGCAACAAGGATAAGGGAGCTGATGCGAGAAAGGCTTGTAAAAATGCTTGTATCGGTTGTAAAAAATGCGAAAAGACCTGTCCTAACGGTGCGATCTCGGTAGTAAACAACTGCGCTGTAATTGATTACAGTAAGTGTAGCGGTTGCAAAGAGTGCGTAAGCGCTTGTCCTACGGGTTGCTTGAAGGCAGTATTCTTCCCCGACCTCGAAGAAGGAGTTTTATAAAATAGTTTTCTGAATAAGGAGCATTCTCATGCGTGAAACAAAAGCAAGAAAGCTTGACCAAACCAAAAAGAACAGAAAAATGAAAAACGATATAATTTTCGTTTCTGCTTTATTTGGTGTCATTCTTGTTGCCGTATTGGGAATGCTCCTTTTTAGGACCTCGGGCGATACAGTGACGGTAACGGTAGACGGTAAGACTTTCGGAGAATATTCACTCGACCAAAACTGCTCCGTTGAGATAAAGACCGAGTACGGTTTCAACCTTTTAGTCATAAAGGACGGAAAGGCTTACGTTGAGAGCGCAAGCTGTCCCGACGGAATATGCTCGAAACACAGACCTATCTCTTACGATGGCGAAAGTATTATCTGCTTACCAAACAAGGTCGTCGTCTCTATCGATAAGCAGGACGCAAGCGCGCCTGACATTATTTTATAAGGGGGAAACGGTGAAAAACAACAGTTCAAGGATCAAAAGACTTACGTTTCTTGGGATATTCGCTTCCCTTGCAATGTTGCTCTCTTACGTGGAATTTCTGCTCCCTCCCTTGTTTGCGGCAGTTCCCGGTATTAAATTAGGACTTCCGAATATAGTGATCATATTTGTGCTTTACCGCTTCGGCTTATGGGATGCCGCGACCGTATCATTTGTAAGACTTGCGTTGTCCGCGCTTTTGTTTGGAAGCGTTATAACTCTTGCGTATAGCCTTGCGGGCGCAGTCTTAAGCCTTGCCGTAATGATAATTCTAAAAAAGCTTGATATCTTTTCGACAGTTGTCGTAAGTATAGCGGGGGGGATCTGCCACAACATCGGTCAGATACTTGTCGCCATGTTGCTTCTTGATACTCCGCAGATAGCTTATTACTTGATAGTTTTAACAGTCACGGGAACAATATCCGGCGCGTTTATCGGACTTTGCGGAGCTTTAATGATAAAGCGCATTTCTCTCAAAAAACAATAAAAAAACAATAATTTAACAATAGGTATTGACAAATATCTATTTATATGGTATTCTGTTTTTAGTTTTTTACAAAATAGAATTTAAGGAGAATTTAAAATGAAAAAGTTTTTAAGCATTTTACTCTGTGCGACCCTGCTTATTTCTACTCTTCTTCTCTTTGGATGCGGAGATAAGAAAAACAACTCTGAAGAAACTTCCGCACCAGCTGCCGAAGAAGCTACATTGAAGCTTGGACTTGGCGTTTACACTGCTGTTTCCGCTACTAACGCAACTGACGATAAGAACGGAAACGGTCAGGCAACTACAACTGCCGCTGCTGTTCTCGTTGATAACGACGGCAAGATCGTTAAAGCATTCGTTGACTGCGCTGACAGTAAGGTTGCTTACACTAATGAAGGCAAAGCTGTTGCAAATGAATCTTTCAAGACAAAATATGAGTCCGGTAATGACTATAACATGAAGGCTTACGGCGGCGCGGCTAAGGAGTGGTACGAGCAGGCAGACGCTTTCTGCGCTCTTATCGTTGGCAAGACCGCAACTGAGGTAAAAGCTCTCGTAGCGGAAAACAATAAGGGTACTGAAGACGTTATCAATGCCGGATGCACCATTCTTATCAATGAATTCGCAAAGGCTGTTGACAAGGCTATCGCAAATGCTGTTGAATCCAACGCTACCGCAAAGGATACCATTAAGCTTGGCGTTTCTACTAACCAGACCACTGCTGACGCAACCGAAGATAAGGCTGGATACAATCAGGTTGAGACCACCTTCTTTGCAGCTGCGGTAAACGCAGAGGGCAAGGTAGTTGCAGCTGCCAGCGATTGCGTTCAGGTCAAGTTCACCTTTGACAACAAGGGAGCTTCTACCTTTGACGCTACCAAGGCTGTTTCTTCAAAAAAGGAAGCTGGCGATAACTACGGTATGAAGGCTTACGGTGGCGCGGCTAAAGAATGGTACGAGCAGGTGTCTGCTTTCGATGCTGCTTGTGTTGGCAAGACCGTTACCGAGATAAAGGCTCTCATGGGCGCTGACAACAAGGGTGTTGCAGATATCCAGAGCGCAGGCTGTACGATCCTTGTCGACGGATTCGTTAAGGCTGCTTCCAAGATCGGCTAATTAAAAACACCAAAAAGGGAGGCTTATCCTCCCTTTTTCAGACCGTGAGGTTTTTATGAAAAAAAGACGTTTTCTCTCTTTGCTTTTGCTCTTGGCTCTTTTGATTTCCTGCGTTTCTCTTTATGCTTGCAAAAAATCCGAGAATGAAGGCAACAACAAAAAAAAGACCGAAAAATTTTCGGAATATTCTCTCGATTATTTCGACACGGCAACGACTATCACGGGCTATGCCGAAACTCGCGAGGAATTTGACAAGATAAGTCAAGAAATACTTTCGAAGCTCGCAGAATATCACAAGCTGTTCACTATTTATCATCGTTACAACGGCATTGAAAATCTTTGCACTGTAAACGAGCTCAAGGACGGTGCGCACAGAACGGTTACCGTCGATCCGCGCATTATAGACCTTCTGCTTTACGCAAAGGATGTTTACTCAAAAACGGGCGGCAAGGTAAATGTCGCCATGGGTAGCGTGTTGTCTATCTGGCACGATTACAGAACCGAGGGCATGAATGAGCCAGCCGACGCAAAGCTGCCTCCAAACGAGCTATTGACCGAAGCCGCAAAGCATACGAACATCGACAACGTCATTATCGACAAAGAAAAAAGCACTGTTTTCCTTGCCGACCCCAAAATGAGCCTTGACGTCGGAGCTATCGCAAAGGGCTATGCCGTTGAAATGATAGCTCGATCTCTTGAAGAAAAAGAAGTCACGGGATACGTTATAAACGTTGGCGGAAACGTACGTACTGTCGGTATAAAGGGAGACGGAAAGCCGTGGGTCGCAGGAATTGAAAACCCCAACGACGACGAAAATGAGCCTTATATAGCCTATCTGAATCTTTCGGGAGAATCTCTTGTAACGAGCGGCTCTTATCAGAGATATTACACGGTGGAGGGTAAAAATTATCACCATATAATCGACCCCGCTACAAATATGCCCGCCGAAAGATACCTTTCTGTATCGATAGTGTGTAAGGATTCGGGGCTTGCCGACGGTCTTTCGACTGCCCTGTTTTGTATGTCTTACGAAGAAGGACTCGCAATTTTAGAAGCTATCGACGGTGCGGAGGCTATTTGGGTATTCCGCGACGGAACGAGAAAACAATCAAGCGGATTTTTCAAATATGTAAAGTGATACTTTAATTTACAACCATCATTAAAATCAAAAAAGCTGACCGAAAAATCGGTCAGCTTTTTTGTTATAATAAGCTTATGATCGGACATACTATTTTTAAAACAATCGAAAGGATAATTTATCATGATCGAGCAAGATACGATAAAACTGCTTCGCGAATGTGACGCGGGAATCAAAATGGGTGTCGCTTCTATCGATGAGGTGTTAGATTACGTCAAATCCAGCGAGCTGAAAGAACTTTTAAGTGAGTGTAAACGCGAACATGACAATTTAAACGAGGAGGTTCAAAAGCTTCTCGATAAATATAAGGACGAGGGAAAAGACCCCAATCCCATCGCCAAAGGTATGTCTTGGATAAAAACAAATATGAAGCTTGGCATGCACGAATCCGATCATACCATCGCTGACCTTATAACAGACGGCTGTAATATGGGCGTAAAGTCCTTAAACCGTTATCTCAATCAATATAAAGCAGCAGACGAGATATCAAAGGATATCGCCAAGCGTTTGATAAATCTTGAAGAAAAATTAGCCGTCGACATCCGCAGTTTTCTTTAATTAAATTCAGATGCGTTCAAAAACTAATAACAAAGGAACAGGTTCTAACACATATAGCTGTTCCTTTGTTATTAAACCTTGACAACCTTGAAGTTTTATGATAAAATAATAAAAACAAGTAAAAAAGCTCAAAGGAGAACACAAATGAAAATCGCTCGTACCGATGGTGGTATATTTAAAAATGGTATTAAAGGATTTACCGATGAGAGCTTAAATTGTGGCTTTTCGTATATGGAAATTGCGGTCAGCAAGCTTCCCGAGGACGAAAAAGAGCAGGATGAGATAATTACATACGCGCTTTCTCATGGATTAACACTCAATCTGCATGCACCTTACGGTATAAATAACATCTCATCATCCGATCCCGACCGCCGCGCTTCCTCGATTGCAAACGTAAAACACTCCATTGATCTTGCGGCAAGACATGGTCTTGGTGTTGTCGCTTTTCATCCCGGCAGACTTTCGGACGATACTGAATCACCCGAGGAAAACTGGGAGAGAATGATGGAGATCGTCTCCGAAATTGCACAGTATGCAAAGGAAAAGAAAGTTTTTGTCGCTATTGAAAACATGGAGCTCCGTCCTTATGAGCTCGTCTACACAATAGATGATCTCAATCGCTTTGCTCATCTTGCGGAAAACAATCAATACTTCGGTGTGACCATAGATTTTGCGCATTACTCGTCTCACGGTATCGGTCTGCCCGACCTTAGCAAACTCAAGCTCCCTCTCTTCGACGTACATCTTAGCCAAAACGTTAACCAAAAAATGCATTGCCCTCTGTCAAGCGAAAACGGCTCTCTTGATGTTGCCGCAGTCTGCCGTCTGCTTTTTGAGCACGGCTATGACGGTCTTGTCGTTCTCGAAGTCTCAGGTGATCCTTTGGAGAGCAAAAAAATACTTGAGGAAATATTAGAGACTCTGTAAGATAATTAATAATACATAGGACGGTTCTGTGTGCTAAAGCACACAGAACCGTCCTTGTTTTTATTTATTCTTTGCCGCCTTGTAAATGATATCCGCGATCATATCCTCGCCCGATATACCGTAAAGCACAGATATATTGTCTTTATAAGGCTTTAGAAGCTCGGGAGATTTTGCAAACCGCTCTATCTTCCTTGCGGCAAGATACGCCGACGGAACGTATAACGCTCCCTTGACCTTTCTCACGTAATAATTTTTATTATGCTTTTCTATATAAGTAATGCATTTATTGACCATTATCGGCACGCCGAAATACGCCGCCTCGGCAAGTGAATTCGCGCCCGACTTTCCGCAAAACAGATCGGCAAGCGCAATGTATTCAAAGATATCGGGGCAATAACCTACCGACATAAGCTTTATATTCTCGGGAGCTTCAAGGCTATCCAAATCCTCCTTAAGCTTGTCGTTAGTACCGCACAAAGCGATAATCGTTATATCCGATTTAGACTTCAAAAGACGTTTTATAGTATTTTCAAGTCTTGCCATACCGTATCCGCCGTCAAGCAGTACGACTGTAAACGAATCTTTTGAGATACCGTGCTTAAGACGAAGCTCGTCTCGCTTTCCAAGGTACTTTCTTGCCCCGCTGCGTATCGGAAGAGGAACTGCGTTTACGTTTCCTCCCGCATACATTCTTCTGCGGTCTACCTGCTTTTTCCCTGCCTCTGACGTTATGAGAAAATTATTAACGTCAACATTAAACATTCCGTTTGAATAAGGGTCGGGGCAAAGAAGAACGGTATACGGTGCGTTTTTCATATGAGCCGCATAATAGGCTACCGACCAATGCGTCGTGAACAAAACGTCGCAATCAAGCTCACAGAGATGCTTTTTAGCACGCTTATACGAGCTTATTCCGCTCGGAGTACAAGCCATTACCCAACTCAAAGAAAGAGCGTCTCCGCAAAACCAAGTGCCTATTCGGCACATCATACCCGCAATAAAGCTCTTATTTTGATTTTTGACGGTCTTTATAAATAGTGTTTCGGTCTTTTTAAGCTTTTTATCGTTTGTCTCGTTATAAAAGCTCGATTCTACTATCTCGGCTTCGTTACCGTACTTCTCTTCAAAGCGTTTATGGACCGCCTCCTCGGGAACGATATGCCCTTTTCCCGCCTCCACGTATGTAAACGCTACTCTCGGCTTTCGTCCTTCCTCCGAGGCTCTATGCTCCGAAAGCTTTTTTGCCCTCGACTGTTCGAGAGAGATCTCAGCTATCGCTAAAAATACGCTGTAAATTATCTGGAAATTCGCATAAAAGAAGAAATTATCGACCATCGACATACCGATTATCATAAACGGCACGAACACAAGCAAAAGCTTATCGAGTGAAAAGCGTCTTACAGTAGCTTCTCCCAAATGCTTTATATGCACGAAAAACGCCGCTATACCGACTATTCCCATAGAGCCAAGGAACTGTATTATAATGTTGTGATACATTCGGCTGTAAACGTTATTCTTAACGATATCCGCAGTATATCCGCCGTCGTTAAAGCCAACACCGAACAGCCACGACGATCTGAAATCCTCCATTCCGTTTTTGAAGAGAGGAATTCTTGAGTCGTTTTCAATTTCGTCCAAACGAAGTATATCACGTATCTTGCCAAAAAACTCGTTTAACGGAATAACATTTTTATCTATATATAGCAAAGCTCCGCAAATAATTGCTATCAAAAATATCGTGTAAATACGGTTGAGCCATCTGTTTTTTCCTTTTACACAGCATATGATCACGCAAATAAGGAAGAACACCGTTCCCACTATCATAGCCGAGCGCGTATTTACGAGCACTGTTCCTGCCAAGAATAAAAGTGCCGATACGTAAGCCACGATAGAAAATTTACAGTTTTTAGCCAAATACATAGCCGCGGGTATCCCCACGGCAACAACTGCGCCGACGATAGTTGCAACGCCCCACGCAAGTGTCTGACGGTTTATTCCGATTATCTCAAGATTCTCGCCGTACATAAATAAGCTTCCCGCCTTATGCATTTTAAATGCCGACACAGAAAGCTGACAAAGCGCAACGTACGACGCACACACAAGACATTTACAAGCATACGTTATTGCGTTTTCCGAACGGTCGAGCATGGCAAGAACTATAAAGTAGACCACTGTGAGCGTCAAGACAAACAAAGCTCCGTAACCAAGATTTTTGATCTCGTAATTCGGGCTGAATATACCGTTTATAAGAAATACGGCGTCAAGCAAAAGAATTCCAAGAGTAAACAAGCCTTTCTTTTTAAATGCTCTCGCTATCGAGCCGTCAGCGATCAAGCGTATGATAATGGCAAGAACCATGACCGCGCCGCAAAGACATATCTGCTTAAAAGCCTCGGTATCAAAGGATTGCAAATACGTGTGCGAACCATCATCGTTGAACACAAAAGTCTCCGAATCGCTTCCCAAGGAGTAGTACGCCATGAGCATAGGGGCAAGAAAGACCTTGTTGTCCGTTGAGAATATGGCAGACAGTATCACTAACGCGCACATCGTCCACATAATAGGCAGATATACAGTTTTATCGTTAAGCCCCGCAAAGATACAAAGCACAGCAATGATGATCGGATATAAGACCGAGTTCTGAGCTTTTACAAAGGCACGTATTATTCTACTGCGCTCATACGCCTTATTTGCAAATGCCATTATTCTCACCCCTCCTCTCAAAAACTATACGAATATACTGTTTATTAGTATATCATATTTTTCACATAAAAACAAGAGCTATGTATAAACAAAATTATATCTTGACAAATTTTATAATATAGTATATAATACTATCGTACAATTTTCCGTGTTTCTATATCAAATACGGTGAGTTGTTTTCATTTTAAGGAGAGCTTATGAAAAAAAGAGTATTTTACTCCGAGCTTGCATACGTTTTCGGCATATTGATCTTAGCCATAGGAACAGCGTTTATAGAACGCGCCGATTTCGGTGTCTCCATGGTAGTCGCGCCCGCCTACATTCTTCATTTAAAAATATCGCAGTTCCTTCCGTTTTTCAGCTTCGGTATGGCTGAATACACACTTCAGGCGATAATTCTTCTATGTATGGTGATATTCTTACGCAAAGCTAAGCTATCTTACCTTTTCTCACTTGTAACAGCAGTAATATACGGTCTTTTGTTAGATTGCTCTATCGCACTTATTTCCTTCGTTCCCTTTGATACGATGCTCATGAGGATACTTTTCTATGTCTTTGGCATGCTGTTATGCTCTTGCGGTGTTGCTCTGCTCTTCCACACCTACATCTCACCCGAAGCATACGAGCTTTTCGTAAAGGAGATCTCCGCAAAATACAATATCAATATACATAAATTTAAAACGATATACGATTGCGCAAGCTGTCTTATTGCAATAGCTCTTTCCTTTGCGTTTTTCGGATTCTGGCATTTTGAGGGCATCAATGTAGGCACTGTCATCTGCGCGCTGTTGAACGGTACGCTCATTAAAATGTTCACAAAAATACTCGAAAAAATATGGACGTTTGGCGATGCCTTGCCTTTTAAAAAATACTTTTGACAAAATACGATTTTTAAAAATAAAAAGCTCAATTTCTTTCTTTTGGAGGATATCAAAATGAATTATGACGTAATAATTATAGGCGCTGGCCCCGGTGGTATTTTCTCGGCTTATGAGCTAACGAAAAAAGATACAAATATCAAAGTTGGCGTTTTTGAAGCGGGACACGCGCTCGACAAACGCCGTTGTCCTATTGACGGAGATAAAGTAAAAAGCTGCATAACCTGCAAAAACTGTTCTATTATGAGCGGATTTGGTGGTGCGGGAGCTTTTTCCGATGGCAAATATAATATCACAAACGACTTTGGCGGTACGTTGCACGAATATATAGGTAAGACCTGCGCTATCGAACTTATGAAGTACGTTGACGACATAAATATGGCTTACGGCGGTGAGGGCACAAAGCTCTACTCTACCGCGGGTTCATCCTTCAAAAAAGAGTGCATCACGCATGACCTTCACCTTTTGAACGCATCTGTACGTCATCTGGGAACGGATATCAACTACGTTGTGCTCGAAAACCTATACAATTACCTGGCTAACAAAGTCGATTTCTTCTTTGATTCCCCCGTTGACTCGGTAGAGATCATAGACGGCGGTTACCGTATCAACTGCAAGGATAGCTCCTACACCTGCAAGAAATGTATCATTTCAGTTGGAAGGATAGGAAGCAAGTGGATGGAAAAGATATGCAACGACCTTGCCATTCCAACTCGCTCGAACCGTGTCGATATCGGAGTTCGCGTAGAGCTTCCCTACGAGGTCTTTTCCCACATCACAGACGAGCTTTACGAAAGCAAGATAGTTTACCGCACCCAGAAATACGGCGACAGAGTCCGTACATTCTGCATGAATCCGAAGGGCGCTGTCGTAAATGAGAATACAAACGGCATAATCACGGTCAACGGACATAGCTATGAAGACCCTTCAAAGCAGACAAATAACACGAACTTTGCGCTTCTCGTTGCAAAGCATTTTTCCGAGCCATTTAAGGATTCAAACGGCTACGGAGAATCTATCGCGAGACTTAGCAATATGCTTGGCGGCGGAGTTATAGTTCAGCGATTCGGCGACCTTATCAGAGGTCAGCGCTCAACACAGAGCCGTATAGACGAGGCATTTATAACACCCACTCTTAAAGCGACCGCAGGTGACCTGAGCCTCGTGCTTCCCAAGAGAATACTTGACGGCATAATCGAAATGATATATGCGCTTGACAAGGTCGCGCCCGGAACGGCAAACGATGACACGCTTCTTTACGGCGTTGAGGTCAAGTTCTATAACATGGAGGTAGACGTCAACGAAAAGCTTGAATCCTGCCATAAGGGACTTTATATAATCGGTGACGGAAGCGGTATCACACATTCGCTCTCTCACGCCTCGGCAAGCGGTATCCACGTTGCGAGAAATATTATAAATGAACTTTAAAACAAAAAGACGAGTTGTTCACAGCTCGTCTTTTTTGATAACATTTAAATGTAGGTTGATTTCAAATTTTGATTTGTCGGTGGGTTTGATTTGACGAAATGTATGAATCAACAACACAACTCAATCAAATGCAAGTCCGAAATATTTAGGCAGGGCAATATCTTTTTCGCAAAGAGAAAAACACATGGAAAACTCTTTTTCCTCTCCTTGTGTGCGCACGATAGCCTTTTCATATCCAAGCGTTCCGATAATACTCGGCGCAATTGACTTATCTCCGAGAAGCTCGACTACACGTAAAGTCTCGGTATCATTTCCCTTTTGAAGCGCAAATATAGCACCGTCACATTTATAAAGGTCGGCTAAAATATTCAAAAACGCAAGATTTTCTGCTTCCTGAATGACACTGCCGTCAGGAAGCATCTGTTTTCTTAACGCCCCATACTCCTTTGAGCCTATACGCTCAAGCTCTATCTTATCATAAGACGCGCAGACAAGCGTTTCCGACACCGAAGTACACGTAACGTATCCGAGTCTTTCATAAAATGAAAACAGAGGATTCGTAGCGGGAACGAGAATCGACATGGCGTATCCTTGACTTTCAAGATAAGCGTGCGTATCCCTCATAAGCTCGGAGCATATTCCCTTTCCTCTTTGTGAAACGGACGTCGAGATAGCGTACAGATACGCCACGCGTTTGCCGTCATACTCACAATCAAACCAATAAAGAGAGGCAACTGTTTTGCCGTCAATGCTCACGCAACGACAACGGTCTTTTGAAAACGCCATGCCAAAAAAGAGATCTAAAAATTCATCGGTATCTCCGAAATTTTCTTTCCAAAGTTCTCGCAATTCCGATATCTGCTCGTTATTTGGCGTATCAATAATCATAGCCGTCCTCCAAAAGACACGCCCAGCATTTTTCTGTCATGTGGTGAGGATAATAACTTCTTTTTGCCTTGCGCAACCCCTCAAGCCCCATGTCTTCCTCTCGGTCGAGATATTTGATATTCGGATATTTTTTTCTTATATATTTAGCAAACTCGTTGTTTATAGCCGCATACGCGCCGTTCACACCCGCACGCGCCTTTTCAAAATTTACGTCAAAGGTATCCGATGAAAGCTTACCGCCAAGCGTTACAGCCAGAACCGTCTCTCCATCAAGCAAAACAAGTCCGTCCATGTGGAGAGCCTTGTAGTCTCGGAACGCCCTCTCTATTGCCGCCTTTTCCATATAGTAGTCACCGTTAGGGTCTGCCGCAAGCTTGTCCTCGTACCATTCACTGACCATTTTTTTAACTTTTTCTATATTTGTGTCACATAGCGGCTCGACGAAATAGTTAGGGTAGCTCTCGTAAAAGCGATTTAAATGATTTCTCTTTGCGTGATATTTCTTGCCTACAAGCTCGGCAAGATCGTCTATCGAATAAACGTAATCGAACGCGCCCTCATCACAATGAAAACGAAATCTTTCGGGATAAAGCTCCTCTATTGTACGTCTGCCCTCCGCGTTAACTCCCGTGATGCGACACGGTATCCCTCTCGCCTTTGAGTCCTCGATTATAGCGTCAAGGACCGCCTTTTTGTCACCGCTTCCAAGCGGATAAGGATAAACGCTCCGTCTGTTAAACTGCGAGAATATCACGATATGTCCGTGTACCTCCGCAAAGCTCTGTCTTCCCCATAAATAAAGATTCGCAAATGAGAACTCACAGCCGCGCCCCGTCTCTTTCTCAAGATAACTGTCGTAAAGCGGCTTGTCCGAAAGCTCTATTCTCTTGAAATCTATCATTGTTTTCGTCTGTGTCATATAATTAAGAAAGCTCCTTTTTTCTATTTATTTAAGAATACACCATATCCTTTATTTTGTCAACACAAAAACGATTTTTATGCGCCAATAAAATTTCTGAATAACTTTTCTCATATCTGCCACAATATTGGTATGAAGAAATATCCTCAAAAGGAGAAACTTATGTCAGAAGCTGTTAAAAACAAAAAAACAAAAAAAGAACGCAAGGGTGATTCCTTTGGCGTACTTCAGCGCGTTGGACGCGCATTTATGCTTCCTATCGCGCTCCTACCCATAGCGGGACTTTTGCTTGGAGTGGGCGCGTCGCTTACTAATGCGTCAATGCTTGAAGCCTACGGTCTTACGGGTATAATGGGCGAGGGTACTCTGCTTTATTCCATCTTTACCGTTCTATCCTCTGTCGGAAGCGTTATCTTCGACAACCTTCCTCTTCTCTTTGCCTTGGGCGTAGCGCTCGGTATGGCGCAAGCGGAAAAGGGTACGGCAACGCTGTCCGCCGCTATCGCGTTCTTCGTTATGCACAAAACGATAAGCGCGCTTCTCTCCATAAGCGGAAAGTTTGAAGAAGGCGTTATGCAGGAAGGAACTATTGCGAACGTCGTAGGCATCGAATCCTTGCAGATGGGCGTTTTCGGCGGTATCATCGTCGGTCTTGGCGTTGCGTTTTTGCATAACAGGACTTACAAGATAAAGCTTCCAAACGTCATTTCATTCTTTGGCGGTACGCGCTTTGTTCCAATCATTTCAACGACTGTATATATTCTCGTCGGTGTTCTCATGTTCTTTATCTGGCCCTTGGTGCAGAACGGTATCTATGCGCTCGGCGACCTCGTACTGAAATCGGGCTACGCGGGAACGCTTATATACGGTTTTATCGAGCGAATACTCATTCCTTTTGGACTTCATCACGTATTCTATCTTCCGTTTTGGCAAACGGGAGTCGGCGGCTCTGCTATAATCGAGGGAGTTCGCATATTCGGCGCGCAAAACATCTTCTTTGCCGAACTTGCGTCAAGTACAACGACACAGTTCTCGGTATCGGCGACGAGATTCATGAGCGGAAAGTTCCCATTTATGATATTCGGTCTACCCGCCGCAGCTCTTGCTATGTATAGCTGCGCCAAGGATACAAAGAAAAAGGTTGCGGGAGGTCTTCTTCTCTCGGCGGCGCTGACCGCTATGCTCACGGGTATTACCGAGCCTATCGAGTTTACCTTCCTTTTCGTTGCGCCCGTGCTTTACGTCATTCACTCGATACTCGCGGGACTTTCCTATATGCTCATGCACGCCTTGAACGTTGGCGTCGGCATGACTTTTTCGGGCGGACTTATTGACTTCTTCCTCTTCGGTGTGCTTCAGGGCAACGAAAAAACAAATTGGATAATGATTCCCCTCGTCGGTATAGTCTACTTCATTATTTATTTCTTCCTTTTCAGATTTATGATAAGAAAGCTTGACTACGTTACCCCCGGACGTGAGGACGACCTTGAGGAAACCAAACTCTATACCCGTGCCGATTATAATGAAAAGAAGGCTTCGGAAGCCGCGGGCGGCGACCAGATCAGCGCGATGATACTCGACGGTCTGGGCGGCAAGGACAATGTCGTGAGCGTTGACTGCTGCGCAACACGATTGCGCGTGACCGTAAAGGATATCGAAAAGGTGTCCGACGCAACACTCAAAGCAAGCGGCGCGGCGGGCGTTATCAAGAGCGGCAGCGGCGTTCAGGTCATCTACGGTCCTAGAGTCTCGGTAATTAAGAGCGAACTTGAGGAATATATGGGTATTTAAGGACGCGGTTACTTTCTTTTTCGCGAAAAAGAAAGTAACCAAAGAAAAAGCATGAGCAGGGTATAGTCTATTTACTGTTAAGTTAAAACTCGCTTTTTTAAAGAAAGGGTCGAGCCCCAAAGAACTTCACTAAAAAGGTTTTATGTGTCGCCGTTTTGTATTGTTTTAATTGAATGAAACGGACAGTCGACGCCTGTCACTACAGAGTTAAATGAAAGATGAATCGTTTTTTGTCGCCTTACTGCGAGGGACATACAAACGATTTTCTCAAATCTTGTAGGGACCGGCGTCCTCGACGGTCCGTTATAAAAAAGCAAAAATCAACACTGTAAAATTTCATTTATCAATTGACAAATATCGACATATATGATACAATATCCTTGTTAAATAAGGATTTTTTTAATATATCTATGTGTTGAAAAATAAAATACGTATCGGAGGCTTTTAAAGTAATGAAAAAATTTGACATATCCAATCTTATCATCACACAGATCTGCGACGCGTACAGTTATACCTTGGAAGAGGAGACCGTAACCAAATCCGTCTGTGAGCATTGTGTCCTCATTATAAAACGCCGAGGCGCTACTAAATACACGGTAGGAAGCAAGAGCTTTACCGCCGATGCGGAACGCGTTCTTTTTCTCCCCGCAAACTGCGAATACGAGATGCAGATAGAGGAAGAGGGCGAGTGCACGGTAATTGAATTTGACGTTATAGACGCGGAAGCTCTTTATCCTTGCGAATTTTACTCGGACAGCGAGGGAGATATTGCCGCTTCTGCTAAAAATCTGTTGCTTTATTGGAAGCTTCAAGGTCCTGCGTACCGCTCAAAATGTCTCTCCGAGCTTTACGACCTCATAACCCAGCTTTCAAACATCATGTCAAGCGCGGATTCTTTAGTTGGAAAATATCCGCTTATTCACCGCTCTGTAAAATACATAGAAAAGAATTATCACAAAATAGACCTCTACACGCCCGCACTTGCCAAAATGTCGGGCATCGGCGAGACCTATTACCGCAGTATATTCCTTGCGGTATTCCATATGCCCCCCGCACGCTACATACAAAAATTCAGAATAGATAAGGCAAAGGAGCTTCTCGTTTCCTCGGGCGGTTCTATTGAGGATATCGCTGTTTCTACGGGCTTTGCAAACGCATCTTATTTTTGCAAGGTATTCAAATCGGTAGTTGGTATAACTCCCACCGAATTCGCGCAAAAGAGCCGCCGCTTCGGTTAACATGAAAGGACAAAAATGAAAGATTTCTCGGATATTCTCATATGTTCGGATTTTGACGGAACGCTTTATCACGGCAAGCGACTATGTGTCTCCGATACAGATGCAGAGGCGATCCGCTATTTTCAAGAACACGGCGGAGCGTTCACACTTTGCACAGGACGTTTCCCATCTGTTTTGAGAGACAAAAATATTACCAACGTAACCCTAAACGCGCCTATGATATGCATGAACGGTGCGCTTATATACGATTTGAAAAGCGAAAAAAAGCTCTTTGAAGAAATTATGAGTGTCGATGTTACCGAAGTTATCCTTAAAATATGCGAAAAGAACGAGCATATAGAAAAAATATTTTTACCTATACACAACAACATCTCAGAAACAAATTATTGCTCCCCATATGAAACAGATCAAATAAAAGACTTTATAGAACAAGGCGTATATAAGATAGTATTTCACATAGTTCCCGAGCATTGTGACGAAGCGCTTGAACGTATAATTGCGCTGACACCCGAAAAATTTGCGCTCTCACGCAGTTGGAAAACGGGGTTTGAGATCCAACAGGCTGCCGCATCTAAAGGTCTATCTGCCCGTAAGGTCGCAAATATGTTAGGAAGAAAAAAACTTATTTGCGTAGGAGACTACGAAAACGATGTCTCTATGATAAAAGAAGCCGATATCGGCTACGCCGTCGCAAATGCCTGCGAGCCTCTGAAAAAAATAGCCGACCGCATTACAGAAGCAAAGGTCGGCGGCGCTATCGCGGAGATAATATACTCGCTTTGATAGAACTCTCTTTTTCCTAAATAATTCAAACAAATTGCAGTTTGTCGGGGAGATCGTTATATCGATTGATTGGTTAAAATCGTTTGTATTAGGACCGTCGAGGACGCCGGTCCCTACAAAATAAATTATGATCGTTAGAGTTTCCCATCGCCTCACGGCGAGGTATATGTGTACAATTTTTACACACTGTAGGGACCGGCGTCCTCGACGGTCCATTGCCGTTCGGTTAAATTTATGCGAACATAACACACCGACAAATCAAAATTTAACAACAAAAAAAACAACTAACAACCTGATAGAAAGAAAATACCCATGATAAAAATTCTTACCCTTGGCGACGTCGTCGGCACTTCTGCCGTCGAATACTTAAAAAACAATCTTTGGAGCTTTCGTAGCTCCGTAGGCGCTGACTTCGTCGTTGCAAACGGAGAAAACGCCGCAGACATACACGGCATATCGGCAGTCAATGCTCAAGACCTGTTTGACTCGGGCGTTGACCTCATCACACTTGGAAACCACACTTACGGCAGACGAGATATCTGTACCCTGCTATCCGATTCGCAAAACATTATAAGACCCGCAAACTATCCTCCGCTTGCCCCCGGTAGCGGTTATACTATCCTTAACATCTGCGGTTGGCGCATACTCGGAATAAATATTCTCGGAACGGCGCTCATGGATTCCATGGCGTGTCCTTTTGCAACGGTAGACAGAATACTTGAACGCGAAAGAGGAAGCTACGATATTGCTCTACTTGATATCCACGCCGAAGCAACGAGTGAAAAAAATGCGCTCGGCAGATATTTTGACGGCCGCATACACGTTATTTTCGGTACGCATACACACGTCCCCACCGCCGACGAGCAGATTTTGCCAAAAGGAAGCGGATACATAACAGATATCGGTATGACAGGACCTGTCAATAGCGTTATAGGAACGGATATTGATGCTGTAATCGAAAAAATGCGGACAAAAATGCCCGTAAGATTCACCGTCGCGGGCGGAGACGTCCGAGCTCAAGGCGCACTATTTACTCTTGACACCGACAGTATGAAAGTCATACACGTCGAGCGGGTAACTTTTTGACAAGAAAGGCTTTGTTTATCTATGGAGCAATTACTTAACACCTACTCTACTCACGCGCTTGCCTATCTTGGCGACAGTGTGATAGAAATATGCGTTCGCGAATATCTCGTGAAATCGGGTATATCTTCGTCCGCAAAGCTAAACAAAACGGCTCTCGATTTCGTTCGTGCGCCCATGCAAGCAGAAGCCATGAAAAGACTTTTACCTTATCTTACCGAGGAAGAGGAAGCCGTATTCAAGCGCGGAAGAAATCTCGGACACTCAAGTACCCCAAAGTCCGCGACTGTTGCCGAGTACAGAGCCGCTACGGGTATGGAAGTACTTTTCGGATATCTGTATCTCGCAAAAAAACAAGAGAGAATAAACGAGCTTTTCTCGCTCGCTTATCCTCAAATCACAGAAGAAATCAATTAAATTTTATACATCGAAAGGAATAACAAAATGAACAACCCTATTATTAAGATCAACGTACGCGATTTTGGCACTATGACCGCAGAGCTCTATCCCGAAAAAGCTCCTAAAACAGTCGCCAATTTCGTAAAGCTCGCAGAAGAAGGCTTCTTCTCGGGTCTTATCTTTCACCGTATCATTAAGGGATTTATGATCCAAGGCGGCGGTTACGACGAGAATATGGAGCACAAGGAAGCTGAAGCTATCAAAGGCGAATTTAAGGCTAACGGCTTTATGCAGAACGACCTTAAGCATACTCGCGGAGTTCTCTCTATGGCTCGTACTCAAGACCCCGATTCCGCTTCCTCGCAGTTCTTCGTTATGCATATGGACGCTCCTCACCTCGACGCGCAGTACGCAGGCTTCGGTAAAGTCACCGAGGGTCTTGATGTCCTCGATGCTATCGCTTCCGTTAAAACGGGCAACTTCGGCTGGTATATGCAGGACGTTCCCAAAACTCCCGTTATTATCGACAGTATTGAGGTTGTTAGTAAGTAAGAACGAATTATGCTACTTTTTTCTTTCGCGAAAGAAAAAAGTAGCAAAAAAAGAAAGCAAAACAGAGGTTATATAAATATAACCGTTTGTAAAATTTATATTTGTTTGTTTTTAGGACAGTCGAGGACGCCTGTCCCTACAAGATGTGAAAAAATCGTTTGCATATTTCTCGCCGCAAGGCGATAGAAAAACTTTCGATTTTATATAGCTTCGTAGGGACAGGCGTCCTCGACTGTCCGTTTCATTCAATCAAAACAAAACAAATGGCTACATATAAAGCTGTTTTAGTGAAGTTCTTTGGGGCTCGACCCTTTCTTGCGGGGAAAGGGTCGAACGCGTCCCCTCGCGTCCCTCACTTCGTCATCTTTTCCTGCTTGACCTTGTGGTCGATAACGTGGCGGGAGGCGAGCTCCTTGTGGATATCCTCCAGAGAGATGCCCATTTGTATCATAAGCACCATAAGGTGATAGGTAAGGTCTGCAATTTCGTAGACCGTTTCGGCTTTATCGTCTGCTTTACCCGCAATAATGACCTCTGTAGATTCCTCGCCGACTTTTTTAAGTATCTTATCTATTCCCTTTTCAAAGAGATAGGTGGTATAAGAGCCTTCCTTTTTCTCGGTCTTTCTGCCTTCGATAAGGCTCATAAGGCTCTGCAAGGAGAACTCATGTCTTTCGTCGCTCTGCCACAGAGGGTTTTCAAAGCAAGACGTAGTTCCAAGATGGCAAGCAGGTCCGTCAGGCTCAACGACAACGACAAGAGCATCCTTGTCGCAATCGGCTGTGATGCTTACGATATGCTGATAATTTCCGCTCGTCTCACCTTTAAGCCAAAGCTCCTGACGGGAGCGGCTAAAGAAGCAGGTAAGTCCCTTCTCCATAGATATTTCAAGACTTTCACGGTTCATGTAAGCGAGTGTCAGAACACGCTTCGTAATAGAATCGACTACTATTGCGGGAATAAGTCCCTTTTCATCAAATTTAAGTTCATTTATGTTTATCATTGTTTTTCTCCTTTATATTCTCATAGGAATTCCGTTTGCTAAAAGCTCACGCTTGAGATCGGAAATATCGACCTCATGGAAATGGAAGATAGATGCCGCAAGTCCCGCGTCCACCTTTGGAAGAGTTTTAAAGAGGGTCGTAAAGTGGTCGATACAGCCCGCGCCTCCCGATGCTATAACGGGAACGGATACCGCATTGCAGACAGCGTCAAGCATTTCAAGGTCAAAGCCCTGCTTTACGCCGTCGGTATCGATAGAATTGAGTACGACCTCACCTGCGCCCATATCAACGCAACGCTTTATCCACGAGATAGCCTCCATACCCGTGTTCTCGCGTCCGCCCTTTGCAAACACGCGGAACACACCGTCAACGCGCTTGACGTCTGCCGAAATAACGACGCATTGGTCGCCGTAACGCTTTGCCGCCTCGCGCACAAGCTCGGGATTGCGGATAGCTCCCGAATTAACGCTTACCTTGTCCGCACCGCATTTGAGAACTCTGTCGAAGTCGTCAAGCGTATTGATACCTCCGCCGACTGTGAGCGGAATAAATATCTGACTTGCCACCTCGCAAAGAATATCGGTAAAGAGAGCTCGTCCCTCGGAAGAAGCCGTAATATCGTAAAACACAAGCTCGTCCGCACCGTTGTCACTGTAATATTTCGCAAGTTCGACGGGAGAGGAAACATCGTTAAGTCCTAAAAAATTAACACCTTTAACGACTCTGCCGTTTTTAACGTCAAGGCAAGGAATAATACGTTTAGTTATCATTTTGCCACCTCGATAGCCTCACGGAGCGAAATAGCTCCCGTGTAATACGCCTTGCCGATTATCGCGCCGTAAAGTCCGCGAGCGGCAAGCTTTTTTACGTCCTCGATAGACGAAACTCCGCCAGACGCCACTATCTGCATATCGAATTTCTCGGACAGTTCTCGGTAAAGCTCGTGGTTCGTTCCCATCATCGCACCGTCCTTTGATATATCGGTGCAAATGATAGTACGTACGTGGAGACTCTGCATCTTCGCAAAGAAGGCTTCTGCCGTAAGGTCGCTCGTCTCGGTCCAACCCTTGATAGCTACCTTTCCGTCCTTTATATCAGCGCCAACGGCAATACGCTCGCCGTATTCCGAGGTAGCTTTTGCCACAAAATCGGGGTCGGTCACCGCCGCTGTTCCGAGTATTACGCGGTCAACCCCCGCATCGAGATAGGTCTTAACGGTCTCTATATTTCGAATACCGCCTCCGACCTCGCAAAACAGGTCGGTGTTTTCAACTATCTCCTTTATCGTTTCAAGATTCGGAGTTAGTCCGCTTTTCGCGCCCTCAAGGTCAACGAGATGCAAAAACTTCGCGCCCTCGCGCTCAAAATCCTTTGCCACCTCAAGCGGACGGTCGTTATAGACCGTCATCTGCGCGTAGTCTCCCTTGTAAAGACGGACCGCCTTACCTCCGAAAAGGTCTATTGCAGGAAAAATATTCATGTGTGAATGCCTCTTTTTTATCAATCTTTCATTTCGTTAAAGGAGCGCAAAATAGAAAGTCCTACTTTGCCGCTCTTTTCGGGGTGGAACTGACAGCCGTAAACGTTATCCATAGCGACTGCCGCCGTCAAAGGCGCGCCGTAATCAGCCGTAGCAATTACCGCCTCCTCGCAGTTTGCACCGTAATAGGAGTGTACGAAATAAACGTGCTCACCCTCGTTTACGTATTTGAAAAGCTCGTTCTTTTTCTCTCCGAAATGAAGAGCGTTCCAACCAATGTGCGGAATTTTAAGACCTTTTGGTATAACGTCGGAGATAGGTCTTATCTCGCCCTTTATAAGTCCGAGTCCGTCGTGTTCTCCGTACTCAAAGCTCTTATCGAGAAGCATCTGCATACCAAGACAGATACCGAGTATCCTTTTTCCCTTTTTCGCTTCATCAATGACTACTTCCGCAAGTCCGCAGTCGCACAGCTTCCTTGCCGCATCGCCAAACGCGCCGACACCGGGGAGAAGTATTTTATCCGCATCTCGCAAGACCTGCTTGTCCGCTGTAACTACCGTATCAGCCCCAACACATATAAGCGAGCTTTTGAGCGAAAAAAGATTTCCGACTCCGTAATCAACGATAGCTATCATCAAAGAGCCCCCTTGGTAGACGGTATCTCATCGGCAAAATCCTTGTCAATGGCTACCGCCTGCTTCATAGCTCTTCCGAACGCCTTGAACGCACCCTCTATTATGTGGTGCGAGTTCTCTCCCGCGAGCTGTCTTACGTGGAGCGTACATTCCGCCGCTCTTACAAACGCAAAGAAAAATTCCTTTACAAGTTCGGTATCAAAGTCGCCAACCTTCTCACACGGGATATCGAGCGCGTATCCAAGATACGCTCTTCCCGAAAGGTCTACCGCCGCAACTACGAGCGTTTCATCCATGGGAAGCGTCATCGAGCCGTATCGAACGATACCTCTCTTTTCTCCGAGAGCCTCGGCAAAGGCTTTGCCAAGACAAATTCCCACGTCCTCTGCAGTGTGGTGGTAATCGACCCAAGTATCTCCCTTGCAGCTAACGTCAAGGTCAAATCTGCCGTGACGCGCAAAAAGAGTTAGCATATGGTCGAGGAAGCCACAGCCCGTTGCTATTTTGCTCTTTCCAACTCCGTCAAGGTCAAGAGTAAGCTCTATCTTCGTTTCATTAGTGTTTCTCTTTATCTCTGCTTGTCTCATTATCTCTCCTCCAGAATACTTGCAATAGTATCAATAAGTGTCTGCATCTGTTCGCGAGTTCCTATCGTAATGCGGTTGTAATTGCTTATCGCCGCCTTATCAAAGTGGCGCACGAGAATACCTCTTTCCTTAAGCTTACGGTAAAGCTCCCCGCCCTCTATCCTGTCACTCTTGGCGAATATGAAATTCGTCGAAGATTCGGTCATGCTGAAACCTAATTTTTTAAGCTCGGAGACAGTATATTCTCTGTTTTCGACGATAGTTTTGCAGTTATTCATATTATAATCGTCATCACTTATTGAGCCGATACCCGCCGCCATAGTCATTGAGTTTATGTTGTAGGGATTTGTAGAATATTTGATAGTATTAAGGTCTGCGATAAGGTCGCGGCTTCCTATGCCGAAGCCAAGTCGTGCACCCGCCATTGAACGCGACTTTGAAAAAGTCTGCGTAACGAGAAGATTGTCGTACTTCTTTATGAGAGGCACACAACTCTCCGCTCCGAAATCGACGTAAGCTTCGTCAACGACAACTATGTTATCAGGGTTGCCCTTGACTATTTTCTCTATCTCCGTTACTGGAAGAGCTATTCCCGTCGGCGCGTTCGGGTTTGCTATAAATATCGTACAGCCTATACCGATATAGTCGTCAACATTTATAGAAAAATCCTTGTTAAGCGGAATTATGCGATACGGCAAACGGTTTATCTCGGCAAATACACTGTAAAAGCCGTAGGTTATATCGGCAAACGCCGCAGGCGTTTTATCGTCGCAGAACGCCATAAAAGCAAAGTTCAATATCTCGTCCGAGCCGTTTGTCATGAGTATCTCGTCGGTATTCACGCAAAAACGCTCCGCCATAGCCGCATTCAGAGCGCGGCATTCGGGGTCGGAATAAAGCTGAAGCTTCTTTGCCGCCTCTGCCGCCTTTTCCTGCGCCTTTTTCGACGGCGGAAAGGGTGACTCATTCGTATTGAGCTTTATGTATTGCATCTCCTTCGGTTGCTCACCCGGTGTGTAAGGCACTAAAGATGCGTATTTGTTGCTGAAAAATCTGCTCATGGTTTGTAGTTCCTTTTTTCTTTCGTAAACGGACAGTCGAGGACGCCTGTCCCTACAATGTAAAAATTAAAATTGTGTTGTTACACCGTCGCCTACGGCGAGAGATAATTTAACGAATTTTTCCCTTAACCATGTAGGGACAGGCGTCCTCGCTTGTCCGTTACAAACAATTACAGCGAAACAAACACAAAAAACAACTTGCAAAAAATTCTTTGAGAGTTCGAGAACTTTCTTTTAAGAAAGTTCTCGAACTCGTCCTCTCAATCCTCTAATCTGACCACCGCGCTCTTTGCGTGGGCGGTAAGACCTTCCTTTTCGGCAAAGAAGGCTACGTCGCGTGCGACTCTTTCGAGGGCGTCCTTTGTATAATAGGTATATTGCGTTTTCTTAACGAAGTCATCGACCGAAAGAGGACTTGAGAACTTCGCCGTTCCGCTCGTGGGAAGCGTATGGTTAGGACCTGCGAAATAATCTCCGAGAGCCTCGGGGCAATTTCTGCCCATAAATATCGAACCTGCGTGACGTATAGCATCAAGATAATCAAATGGATTGTCAACGCAAAGCTCAAGATGCTCGGGAGCTATCTCGTTTGCTATATCGATAGCCGCAAGAAGAGTATCCGCGACTATTATCTTTCCGTTTTTATCGATAGATTCTCTTGCTATCTCGGCGCGCTCAAGCAGAGGTATCTGTCTCTCAAGCTCGGTACTTACCGCTTCCGCAAGTGCGTAAGAGTCAGTAACGAGAACTGCGCTCGCCATTCTGTCATGCTCCGCCTGTGACAAAAGGTCTGCCGCCACGTGACGCGCGTTGCTCTTGCCGTCGGCAACTATAAGTATCTCGCTCGGCCCTGCTATCATATCGATAGATACGACACCGAACACCTGCTTCTTTGCCTCGGCAACGAACGCGTTGCCCGGTCCTACTATCTTATCTACCTTCGGTACGCTTTCCGTACCGTAAGCGAGAGCCGCTACCGCTTGCGCTCCGCCGACCTTGAAGATGCGGTCGATACCCGCTATCTTTGCCGCCGCCAGAATTACGGGATTCACCTTTCCCTCTTTGTTTGGAGGAGTAACCATTACTACCTCGCGGCAGCCCGCGATCTTTGCGGGGATCGCGTCCATAAGAACAGTGGAAGGGTAAGCCGCCGTTCCGCCGGGAACGTAAAGTCCAGCCTTGTCTACGGGAATCACCTTTTGCCCTACGACGATACCGTTTTCATTGTTTATAATAAAGCTGTTGCGAACCTGCTTTTCGTGAAAGGCTCGGATATTTTTAGCCGCCTTTTCAAGTATCTCGACAAATTTCGGCTCAACTGCCGCAAAAGCCTCGTTTATCTCGTCTTCGCTTACGACGAGAGAGGAAAGAGATGCGCCGTCAAATTTCTTGCAGTAATAAAGCAAAGCCTTATCTCCGTCCTTGCGAACGTTTGCGATAATGTCCGCAACTGTTGCCTCTACGTTTACCGTAGGCACTGCGCGGGAGAATATCTCACTGTTCGATACCTCTCCGTATTTAAGTATATTTATCATTTCTTCTCCTCCACCTGCATAGCAAGACTCTTTACAAGCCTCTCAATAGGCTCATTCTTGAATTTAAAGCTCGATTTGTTAGCGATGAGTCTCGCGCTTATATCAACGATAGTTTCTATTACCTCAAGATCATTTTCCTTTAATGTAGTTCCCGTCTCGACGATATCCACGATAACGTCGGAAAGGTCGAGTATCGGTGCTATCTCGATAGAGCCGTTCAAATGGATTATATCTATATCTCTGCCTATCGACGCGTAATAGTCGCCCGCTATATTGGAAAATTTTGTGGCTACGCGAAGAGTTCTCGCCGCGTTGTCGCGAAATCCCTTTTTCGCCGCGACTGCCATACGGCACTTACCTGTGTTTAAATCAAGAAGCTCGTAGACCTCGGGCTCGTATTCGAGCAGGATATCCTTACCCGCAACACCGATATCCGCCGCTCCGCGCTCAACGTAAATAGCAACGTCGGACGGCTTTACCCAGAAGTATCTTACTCCGCATTCCTCATTTTCAAATATAAGCTTTCTGTTATTCTCGCGTATCGAGGGACACTCAAAGCCTGCTCTTTCGAACATGGAGTACACCTTTTCTCCAAGTCTTCCCTTTGGAAGCGCAACGTTAAGCATTTGTTTCAAGGATCTCCACCCCTCTTTCCTTAAATTTCAGAAGCTGTCTGTATCTCAGCTTTTCGGGTATATTTTTTTGCGCCATAACGCTTTTTCCGCTCTCGGTAAGCATACGAACGGACGCTCTCAAAGCTCCGATATCCGCGCTGTCATCGTAAAGTATAAGCGTGTCAACGTCGTAAGCTCCGCCCGTCTCTCGGTCGTTAAGCAGATCGGGATATACGGCAAAGCCGATAGCTCCCGCCTTTTTGCCCATCTTTTTCATCAAAAGATCGTACTGACCGCCCGAAAGGATTCCCGTGGGCACTCCATTGATAAATCCGCGGAAAACGATACCGTTATAGTAGCTCATATCGTTTATTACAGAAAAGTCTATGCGTACGCTTCCCTTTTTAGCGTCATCGCCAACGGCGAGAAGCACCGCTTCAAGCTCTGCGAGAGCATTTTTTCCGTTTTCGGCGGTTATTATCTCTTTTAGCTTTGCAATAACGCTTGCAGGCTCTCCATAGGTAGCAACAAGAGCTTTAAGTTCCGATGCCGCATCGACGGATATTCCCTCCGACACACATATAGCGTCGATCCCATGCGTGTTCTTTTCGCCCACACAATGCAAAAGCTTTCCTCTTGCTTCCTCTGAAACGTTCATGGCATCAAGAACTGCCGACAATACGCCAAGGTGAGACACGTCAAGCACGAAATCATCGGATATCTCTCTCAAGCTCTCAAGCGCGAGAGTAAGCACCTCGGACAAGCAATATCTGTCTATCTCGCCCACGCACTCAAGTCCTACCTGCATTATCTCCTTAAAGGAATCGCTTCCCTTTTGAACTCTGTAAACGTTCTCGTTATAATAGACCTTATTTACGTATCCCGAAACGTCCTTCGTATTCTTAACGATAGAAAGCGTAACGTCGGGCTTCAATGCCATAAGCTTTCCGCTCTGGTCGTTAAAGGTGATTATATGGTCGGAAATGAGGAAGTTTTTGTTTCTGACGTAAAGGTCGTATTCCTCAAACTTGCTCATTTTATATTGCGAATATCCGTATTTGCCGTAAAGGTCGCGAAGACGGAACACCGCTTTTTCGTCGTTCGTAAGGACCGAGTCTCCTATCTTCATTTTTTAGCCTCCTTTTGAGCATCGCCAAGCACCGAGCGATAACCTCCGCTTCCGTAAACGAGACACTTGTTTACTCGGCAAATAGTCGCCGTGCTCGCACCCGTTTCCTTTGATATCTCTTGATAATTCTTGCCGTTGTTGAGCATCTCTGCAACCTCAAGTCTCTGCGATATGTCTTGAAGCTCCTTTATCGTGCATATATCTTCAAAAAATGCGGCACACTCTTCTACTGTATTTAAGCGGGTCACCGCCTCAAAAAGCTTTATTTCAGCTTCGGAATAACGTTTTTCCATAATTAAACACTCCTCGCATTTATTTTGCACTATATTTTAGCACATTAAAGTGCTAAAGTCAATAGTATTTTTAAAGTTTTTTGATAAATTTAAAATATTTATGCTTACGTTACAAATTATACTTAAAATTTTGATTTATCGCGCCTTTTTCTTTGTCTTAATAATACAAAGTTTACAACTATTCCAAAGATCGGGAATATCATTCCCGCCAGAAGTCCGAATCTTATTCCAACCGCGTCAGAAGCTATTCCGACAAGCTGCGGTGCGACAGACGCGCCGAGGTCGCCGCCTGCCGCCATCATGGCGTACATAACTACACTTCCGTGAGGTATCCTGTCCGCAACTGCTATAAGGCTTCCGGGCCAAAGCATAGACACGCAAAATCCCGTAAACGCGCAGGCAATAAGTCCTACAATGGCATTGTTTGAAAATACGGCTATTCCGTAACACAAGGTTGCTCCTATCGAGCCAAGGAAAAGCATCTTCTCGATATTTCTTCCGTATTTCGCGTAAAGCGAACGTCCAAGTCCGAGAGCAAAGGCAAACAGAGCCACTCCGAATATATCTCCGAATATCTTGGGTATTCCGAGAGCCTTTTCAATATAGCTTGAGCACCACTGCGACATAGTACACTCCGCCGCGCCGCCAAAGAATATTGACAGCACACAGAGCCACAAAGCCTTTTGCTTGAAAAGGTCAATAATACCCGAAGCGCGTTCGGGCTTTTCAAGCTCGGGAAATTCCGCGCGGGAATAGAGTATGAGGGATAAAAGCGGTATAAGCGTAAGAATTGCCGTAAGTATCTGCCAATACTTTCCACCTACAAGTAGCAAAAATACCGTGCAGAATATCGCCACTCCAACACAGCCCCACGCAAATATCGAATGGAGCTTACTCATTTCCCTATCGGGATTTTTCGACGGTATAGCCGCGACGATAGGACTTATGAGCACCTCTCCAAATCCGCCCGCGATCGAAAACAGAACCGTTCCCAGAGCAAGTCCAAGATATACGTTACTCTGAAAGATCATTGGAGAAAGCGCGTATAAGATCAACCCCGCAACAGAAAAAGCAGGCATAAGCTTGACCGCAAGAGGAATATTAAATTTATATGAAAAGAATGAAAAAACAAGGTCAACTATAAGCTGCGTAAAAAAATTTATCACTACGAGCGTTCCAAGCAAGGTATAGGATATACCGTATAGCTCGCGAAATGTAATAAATAATATAGGCGGAAGCGTTCCCATTACCGCTCCGCCGATATTCGACACGTAGCACGCCGCCTTTATTCTGAAATATTTATCGGTCATTATAAAGTCCTCCGCAATATCGGTCATTACTTCGGTAAAGTATACCACTTAATAGATGTAAAGTCAATACAAAAACAAAATAAAACTCAATCCGTCTTTCAAAAAATTTTAATATATATCTTGCAATTCTCCTTTATTTGTGATATAGTGTTTATGAACCTCTTTCGAGGGAGGGGCTTTCGCCCCTCGTGGTGTTTACCACCATCTTATTGCGGTTATCAAAGTGGCGACTGCAATCACAGCTTCGATAACCAAACCCGCTATCTCTATGGTAGTGGGTTTTTTATCTTGATTTTTCATTTATACAACTTCCTTTTCGGCTACGCTTTTTTAACACGGTTCGCTCCGTACGCCTTGATAGTTTTACGCCGTTCCGGGCAAAATTTTGGGGTAAAAGAAAAAGCACCAAGCCGTCGCTTGATGCTTCTGTTACTGTATACATTATATCACAAAGTTTGAACCCGTGAACGACAACTTGAATGTGTCTTAAAATTCTTCAAAGCGTGCGTTCGCCC
>SVUA01000055.1 GCA_015063485.1 Oscillospiraceae bacterium
AGGCTTCTCCAGCGGAGAAGCTGTCACCGAAGGTGACTGATGAGGAGATCAAATTATGCATAGACTAAACGGCGATCTCCTCATCCGTCACTCGTAAACTCGTGACACCCAATGTCCGACTTGTCGGACTTGGCTGTTGCTTGCAACAAGATTCTCACGCTGGAGAAGGCTCTTGGTGAAAACCGTTTCGTTTGTACTTTACCATTTCGTCAAATCACCCCCCGATAAATCGAAATTTTTAAATCCCAAATTTATTTCGTGACACACCAATAAAAACAAAAAAGGAAATCTAAAAATATGAATTTAGATCTGTCAAAATTCAGCCTTATCTACCCCGATGAAGCGTCGCAGACGCGTCATTACGAAGGGCTTGATTCCCCCGCGATAGATATGTTCGCACTTGAGGAGCTTGGACTCCTTGAGGTATTCGACTTGAAAAACAGTGATCTTGACGAATATTTCACCGAAAACGCCGACGTTATCCGTCATAGAATGGACGTTTTCGACGATATGCTCGCTTTCCCCGAAATAGCGGCAACGCTCAACAAGCTAATACCCATACTTACCGACATAATGGAGCTTCGCAGACTTGAGGCTGATATGGGTGATACGGCGTCTTATCTCGAAAGCCTTACCGAGATAGAGCTTTATATTTCAAGCATCTCAACGCTTAACTCGGGGCTGACTCCACTTAAAGATAAGCTTAAAAGCGGGGCGTTCCGCGCTCTTGCCGAGCGCATTTCCGAGCTTGCGAACAGCGAATATTACGCAGAGCTCAATAACCGTCTTGCCGAGCTTACGTCACGTGTACGCGACATAAGAAGCGTGACTATCGGCGTAAATCTTGACGCGCAGCTTCGCCCCGCAAGCGCGGGCGTGCTTTCGATAAACCCCGAGCCCTTCCGTTCGGGCGATGTTCTCGAAAAGATACTGCGTCTCAACTTCAAGGACGACGAATACACTTGTATTGCGAATCTCGTTCCGTTCAGCAAGAAGCAGTCCGAGAATCAAAAAACGGCTCTCGCTCTCGCCTTTAATTCGGCTATAAACGACGTTTACAAGCAGTCGCTTCGCTCTTGGAAAAAAATAGTACAGAGCTACGTGCTTGAAAACACAGATTTTCTGCTCAACCTCATGCCCGAGATAGAATTTCTCGTAAAAGGCACTGCGCTTTTGCGCAAGCTTCGCGACAAGGGACTTTATCTGTGCAAGCCCGAGATATCGGACGGCGCGCCTGTGTTCAGGGCAACAGAACTTTATAATCCTTGCGTAGCGCTCAAGGTCGAGGACGAGATAGTTACGAATGATATCGATTTCTGCCGCGAGGACGCGCTTATCTACGTTCTCACAGGTCCTAACCGAGGCGGTAAATCGGTCATCACCTGCGCCATAGGTCTTGCTCAGGCTATGCTCCAGCTTGGAATGTTCTTCCCCGCAAAAGAAGCTACGGTAAGCATTGCCGACGGAATTTTTACGCACTTCCCCACAGGCGCTGACGACACGATAGACAAGGGGCGTCTTGGCGAGGAGTGCGCGCGCTTACGCGACATTTTTGCCGAGGTCACCGACAAGAGCCTCGTTCTGCTTGACGAATCTCTTTCGTCAACAGGCTCTTACGAAGCGTCTTATATCGCAGCCGAGGTCCTCGCGGGATTTTCACGCGTAGGCTGCCGTTGTCTTTTCTCTACCCACTTGCACGAGCTTGCCGCTGAGATAGACGCGATAAACGCTCGTACAAAGGACGTTGGCGGAGCTGTTATTGACACGCTCGTCGCGGGAATAGAAGAGGGCAAACGCTCCTTTAAGATAGTACGCGCCAAGCCCGACGGAAAGAGCTACGCGCGCGATATCGCCGATAAATACGGGCTCTCCTACGAAAACATAGTCAAGACGGTAACACGTTCTTGATTTGGGGACGCGATGCTGATAGAATAAAAGAAAATGAAGAATGAAAAATGAAGTCGCTTCGCTGATGAATAATGAAAAATTGATGAAGATTTTCGCTGTGGCGAAAATCAACCGAAATTATTCATTATTCACTATTCATTATTCATTTCTTATATCCCATACATTTTGGAGACGCGATGTTCTTTCTTCTTTCGCGAAAGAAGAAAGAACCAAAGAAGAAAGCAAAACATGGGTTATTTATAAATAACCATTGGAAATAACCGAAATTGTCCGTTTTTCTCTAATGAAGAAAGTGGTCGGACAGCATAAAGCTACCGACCGCACTTTCTTTGGGTAAATAAAGTTATTCTTTCTATTCGACAAAAATACGCCCAATATTGCTTTTAAATATTGTGAATTTACAAATAAAAAAACTAAATACAAAGAAAGGAACAAAAATATGAATACCGAAATTTTGAAGCTGATTGAAAGAGATGCTCGTCTGTCCGATGAACAGATAGCTACTATGATAGGCTCTGATGCCGCCACAGTACGCGCCGAAATAAAGAAAATGGAGGACGAGGGCATAATACTCGCCTATAAGACCACTGTAAACTGGGAACGCACCAATACGGAATCCGTTACCGCTATGATAGACGTAAAGCTCACTCCTCAGGCAGACAGAGGCTTTGACCGCGTTGCAGAAAAGATATACAACTTCCCCGAGGTAAAATCGGTTTATCTTATGTCTGGCGCGTATGACCTCTCGGTGATCATCGAGGGCAGGACTATGAAGGAGGTCGCTTTCTTCGTTTCGCAGAAGCTCGCTCCCATCGATTCTGTAATTTCTACCGCTACTCACTTCGTTCTTCATAAATACAAGGATACGGGCGTACTTTTCAGTAAGCACGCGATAGACGAAAGGAGCAACTGCAACTGATGGATTATTCAAAGATACTTTCCAAAACCATACAAGGAACGCAAAAATCGGGAATACGAAAGTATTTTGATCTTCTTGACGGAATGACGGACGTTGTCGGACTTACCATAGGTCAGCCCGATTTCGTAACGCCGTGGCATATTCGCGAGGCAGGTATAGAAAGTCTTGAAAAAGGCAAGACCTATTACACGTCAAACGCAGGTACGCTTGAATTACGTCAGGAGATAGATGCTTATTTAACTCGCCGTTTTAATATCAGCTACGACCCCGAGAGCGAGATAATCGTTACAGTCGGCGGAAGCGAGGCTATCGATATCGCGCTCCGCGCGGTACTTGAGCCGGGTGACGAGATAATCGTTCCCACTCCGTCCTTCGTCTGCTACGCGCCTTTGGCAAGTATGGCGGGCGGAACTCCCGTTATACTTGAAACAACGGCAAAGGACCGCTTCAAGCTCAATCCCGAAGCGCTCAAAGCCGCTATCACGCCGAGAACGAAAATGCTCGTTCTCCCCTACCCCAACAACCCCACGGGTGCTATCATGACAAAAGAGGAGCTTGAGGATATCGCAGAGGTCTTGCGCGACACGAACATCTTGGTCCTCTCCGACGAAATATACGCGGAAATGACGTATTGTGGCAAAAAGCACGTATCCTTTGCCTCTCTTGAGGGTATGAAGGAACGCACTATCATCGTCAGCGGATTTTCAAAATCTTACGCTATGACGGGTTGGCGTCTCGGTTACCTCTGCGCTCCCCGTGAGCTTACCGAGCAGATGTTAAAGATACATCAATACGCAATAATGTCCTCTCCCACGACCGCGCAGTTTGCCGCCGTAGAGGCACTTCGCAACGGAGACGGCGATATCAAGATGATGGTCGATGAATACAACCGCCGCCGCCGTTATATATACAAGGGACTCAAGAATATCGGTATCGACTCCTTTGAGCCCGAGGGTGCGTTCTACATCTTCCCCAATATCGGACAGTTCGGTCTTTCGAGCGAGGAATTCTGCAACCGCCTGCTTTACGAAAAGAAATGCGCTATTATCCCAGGTGAAGCGTTCGGAAAGGGCGGCGAGGGTTTTGCGCGTATCTCGTACGCGTACTCCATAGAGCATATAACACAGGCGCTTGAAAGAATAGAAGCGTTTGTTAAAACGCTTTAAAAAATTCCGTATATTAAAGACCCGATCTGGAAACAATACCGAAAGGAATCTATCAACCAATGAACATTTGGAAAATCATAAAAAGATCGCTGACCGAAGCTTGCGTGATATTTTGCGTTATCTTTTCGCTTATCGCCATCTTCGTCTTGTCGATGGAAAAGGCGGAGGGGCTTTATTCCTTGGGACAGACCTTTCTGTTCTTCATTTACGCTCTGATATTCGCTGTCGCGAATATAGTTATGCGAATGAAAGGTCTTTCGTTCGCGTTCAGATTATTCGCTCATTTCGCGATAACGGCTATCGGCTTTTATATGTGCTTCTTGCTTTACATGGGAATGGTCGGAACGCAGGTGGTCATCGGACTTTTCTTCTACGCCGTAGTTTACGCGATCTGCGCGCTCATAATCGGACTTTTCGTCTCGCGTTTCCGTAAAATAAAGAACGCTCACAGCGATTACGAAAGCAAATTTAAAAACGTTAAGGCTAAAAAATAACGGTTGATATTTCCGAATATTTCGGAGGTCGCCGTTATGATATCAAAAAAACTGTCGATATTTTTATCTCTTATATTCGCGCTTTCTCTTCCCTTTTGCTCATGCAACAAGGAAGAAAAGCAGCCAATTGAGACTATTGCTTCAATACAAGCGATAGGAACTCCAAGCGGCGAGAATATGGACGGGGATTATATCGACAGTTTTGTTTTTTTCGGTGAGTCTACCACTTATCATCTAAAAAGCCGCGGTGTTCTTTCGGGTGGAAATAACACGACGCAGGTATGGGGAACGGGAAACGGCACGGCAAAGCTCGATATAACTACAAAAGCGCTTCGTATCATTTATCCCGAAACGAACGAGCTTTTGACGGTAGGAGAGGCGGCGGCGAAAAAGCACCCGAAAAGAATGTTTCTCTGCTTCGGACTCAACGGCGCGGTAGGAAATATCAAAAAAGGCGCGGAGTACTTCAAAGCCTGCTACCGCAGTCTTATTGACGAGATAATAAAAAATTCTCCGTCGACCGAGATATTCCTTGCCTCTGCCTTTCCCGTGGCTAAAAATATGGACATGAGTCGATACACGGTAGACGTTGATACGCTGAATTCTTATATCGTGACGATAAACTCGTGGACACGCGAGGTAGCAGACGAGTACGGCTTTACGTATTTGAACGTCGCAGAGCCTCTCACCGACAGCAACGGACATCTTCGCATAGAATTTCAGGTCGGAGACGGTCATCATCTCACGGCAGATGCTTATCGGCTCGTGCTTGAATATATCTGTAAAGCGCGTTTTGATCGATAAAACAAATTTCGGTTTGTCGGGCTGATGTTACAGCTAAGCAATGAGCAACAAGTCGGCTTTTGACCGAGTTACTTGTTACTCGTAAATTCGCGGGACGCAACCGCGAACCGACTTGTTGACCGAGTTGAAAAGCACCTTGCTTTTCAACTCGCGAAATCAAAATTTGAAATAAAATTTGGAGGCAATATGAAAAAAGCATTTACACTTATTATAGCGGTAACTTTTATATCCGTTTTGATATGCTCCTGCGGCTCAAAAAACGCTTACAGGAACGACGTTGCGTGTTCGGATATTATTGCGGTGCTTGAAGAACAAATAGCAACAGAGGGAGGATACGCCCATTATGAAAGTGATGAATTGAAGCTCGTTTTCGGCGATGATATATCGTTAGCCACCGACTGCGCACTTTCCTATTCCCTGCTCTCGCAAAATATTGATGAGTTCGGTATATTCAAAGCCGATAGTGAAAAAAACGCTTATGAGATAGCCGAGGAATGTATCGACTATATTGAAGAAAAATACGAGGACGAAAACGCCTTTATCGCATCGTACGCCCCCGAAGAACTGCCGAAGCTCCGCGACGGCGAGGTAAAGGTCTTTGGCAATTACGTTGCCTTTGCTATACTTGATCAGAACAGCCGAGCCGCGCTTTTTGAAAAAGTTGAAAAAATGCTTATAGCAGAGGGGTAAACCTCCGCTTTTATAAATTTTGATTTATCGAACAGTTTGATTTGAGCGAAATGGCAAGGCACAAACGAAACGATTTTCACCAAAAGCCTTCTCCAGCGTGAGAATCTTGTTGCAAGCAACAGCCAAGTCCGACAAGTCGGACATTGGGTGTCACGAGTTTACGAGTGACGGATGAGGAGATCACCGTTTAGTTTATGTGTTATTTGCTCTCCTCATCAGTCACCTTCGGTGACAGCTTCTCCGCTGGAGAAGCCTCTTATTTCTAATCGTTTACTTTTATTCTCGCCATTTTTTATATTTCAATCTGCCCGACAAACCGCAATTTGAAAGCACCAAACATTACATCATGTAAAAAAGGACTGCGCAAAGGGCGTGCAAACTTAGCGGAGAAATTATCTAACACACGGTAGGGGCGAACTGTGTTCGCCCGCGGGAGACCGCAGGTCTCCCCTACAGATAAGCAATATTTGATCCGCAGAAAACAAAGAGATAACCCCGACAGATTTTTTGTAAACGTCTGTCGGGGCTGTTTGTTCTCTAATATAATTTTGAACATATCTTGTTTTTATACTTTCAAATGCGTTTCGTCGTAGGTGACAAGCCAATAATCGCTCATTTTTCCGTCTTCAAAGGAATTTCGTTTCTTGCCCGTACCGCCCTGTTCGGGGAATTGATCCGAGCATTTATAGGACTTTATGTAATGCAATTTGTCATAGCTGTCAACAAGCATAATTTCGATGCTTTCTTGTGATAATGCCACCTCTTTGATTGTCATATCGGACAGCAATTCTTTAAACTTTGAAAGGCTGTTTGCGTAATCGTCAAATACGATTAACGGAGCATATTTTTCTGCATAATCCGGATGGCATTCCAAAACATTATCGTCAAACAAAATATGCTCGCCTGCTGACCATATACAGTAAGTCAACCACCTTGTGCCATATTCTCCC
>SVUA01000011.1 GCA_015063485.1 Oscillospiraceae bacterium
TATGGTCTGGCACTATGTAGTGCAGGGTGTTTTTTCGTTATTCTACTCCAATTCGCTTGGATAAATCCGTCATAGCGTACACAAATCGGGTGGTGGGTGTCAATGTTGTCAGCGTCGGGTCGCCCTCACGGATACGCATGGTTCTTCTTATTTCTTTGGGTATTACAACTCTTCCGAGGTCATCTATTCTTCTAACAATTCCTGTTGCTTTCATCACTATTCTCCTTGAATACTTCTATATATTTTCGGCTTTGAGGATATTATTTGTAGTATAAGCGAAAAATATCCAAGGAACGATATGGCAATTTTTTATTTTTTCACATAGAAAAATGCATAGAGTAACGCAAGGAACTGTCCTCTGTGTTTGTTTGCTTTGGATTTTTCATTGACAAGTACAATATTTTATGATAAAATAAAATTGGGTGATAAAAAATGCCACGACAAGTCAGATGAAAGGTATGTATGATGCATTTTCCAAATTGCTTAAAAGTGCTACCATCAGCGCAAATTACAATAAACGTGTCAACAGTGCTCCTGCGATTGGTTCCTCATCATTGCCTGCTTCGGTTTTTACGCAAGAGCAGAATCTTGCACCTAGGTTAGAATATTTGAGTGTCGAGGCTATCAATATTTACAATTCCATGTTTGGCAGGTATAGTTTGGGCTTGGAGTCATACACTATACGCTTTTGCTTGTGAGGATCCTGTGGTTCAAGCTAACAATAGAGGGTATGTATTACGATGAGAAAAATAATTTTAATAATTTTTAATGTAATATATAATAGTTTATTTATTATCTTGCTTGTTTGTGGAGTAATCGGTTTTTTGTGTGAATTTTTAGGAATTGGAACATTTGAGCGAATTTTTAAAAATATTGGAATTGTTAATATATACAATATTTTTGTAATAACTTTTTGTATTGTATTACCTTTATTTATTATTGCTTCAATAATAAAATCCAAATTTTTCAAATAATAATAAGACAGGGGACGGTTCTGTGTATTGAGCCGTTACCCGTCCCTCGACGACCTCGGACAGCTTATCCGCGAGGATAACCAAGAGCTTGGATATACCTACGTATATAACTACGACGACGGTGGAAACCTTGTAAGCAAGGTCAAATATAACTATACGTCGGGCAGTCTCAGCGGTAAAACGCCTATACAGACGTATGACAGATCATTCTCCGGCGACAAAGTGACGAATATAGCCAGCGAAGACTACTACGGTATGTATATCTCCATTGAGTACGATGCGGTAGGCAATCCCATTCGAATGTGGGAAGACGGCTTCGATATGTACGGCTACGCTCTCGAATGGGAAGGCAGACAGCTTGTAAGCGTTGGTTCGGTTAGTGACTACACAGACGTTGCTACCTTCCTCGAATTCACCTACAACGCCGACGGAATAAGAACGAGCAAGACCTATAACGGAGTCAAGCATGAGTATTATCTCAACGGCTCGCAGGTGATTGCGGAGACTTGGACGGAAAATAACGTCGAGCATTTGCTCATATTCTTGTACGATGAAAACGGTTCACCGCTTGGCTTGAAGTACAGAAACAGCACGTATTCCGAGGGAACTTTCGACTGCTACTTCTTTGAAAAGAACCTGCAGGGCGATATCGTTGCAGTCTATGATGACATAGGTTACAGAGTAGGCAAATATGTTTACGACGCTTGGGGCAGATGCACCGTTGTTTGCAATAGCTACGTTAAAACCAATGAATCCACGAGGAGTAAAGAGCGGTATTCGTCAGTTGCAAAAATATAACAAAGCTTTAGGTGGTGGTTTTAACCTTAGATTGGAATTGTATTGAGGTAGATGTATGGATAAAAAACAATTTAAGGAATTTTGCAAAAATGAATTTATAGCACGAGGGTTTAAAAAGCAAAAAAATGTATTTTATCTGAGCGGACACAATCTTTTGTGTGGAATTGATTTGCAAAAATCCAATTATGGTGATGTTTACTACATTAATTACTACTATTTTATAGGAAACTTTGATAATAATTCTAATTATCCTACTTACTATGAAAGTGATATTCAGGGTAGAATTGTTGTAATGTCTAAAAAACAAACTTTTCAAGGAAAGCAATTTCTAACAGCTCAAGTCGAATATGAAGAATATTCAGAAGATGAATTAAGACCTTTCTTCGAGAGAGAATTTAAAGAAAAGATTTTACCACCAATTAACCAAGGGAAAAAATATATATTGGACAATCTAAATTCGTTATATTTCTTAACATTAAATCAAGGAGAAGTAATGCGAAAACTAACACAGTAATAAGACAGGGGACGGTTCTATGTCTTGAGCCGTTTTCCGTCCAAAAAACACAAAGCCGCCACCTTTCGAGGTGGCGGTGATTTTTTAATATAGTTTTCTTCACACAGAGAACGGTTTTATGTCTGCTAAAGCACACGCAAAACCGTCATCTGCGTTTATTATATTTATCAAATATGTATATTAATGCCGTTCACGGTGACCTCGCCGTCAGCGCGGATAAGCACGTATTTTACTCCGTCGATAACGCGTGTTTCTATCATGTCGGTGCTCTCACCCGCTACCTTTATCTCGATATCTCCCGCGACGACCTTAAGCTTTTTCGCGTCGGCAATATTTTTTGGTGTAAGAGACGTATTCTCTCCAAAGCTTTCGTCGAATTTTTCCTCGAACGCTTCAACTCTTTCCGCGGGTATCCCGCACAAGCGGAGCATATCGGAAGCATCGGTCTTGGTCATAACGAGCTCCTCGTCTATCTTTTCGTTCTTATGCTCCTCTATCATTCGGCATATCTGACCGTGTACGGCTTTTACTACTTTCATACTGCAATCGTCTTCCATAGCCGCCTCAAGTACGTTACCGAAAGTCTCCTTTTGCTCCTTTGCGGGCATGGGAATATCAGATTTAAATAACTCATCGACAAGCTCCGCATGGCTGTCCGAAAGATTTTTCGTGTAATAAAGAGCCTTATAAATATTCGTGGTTCGATCATCAAACGCGGGAAACATAAAGCCAAGCTCGGGAGAAGTCAGCACGGTATCCGCTCCGATACTGCGGAAACAATTGTTCGGCATATAATAGCTGAGGGTCGGTTTGCCCTCCTTAGTAGGACACACGCTGCACAGAATATAAGAGAACACCTCGTCGGACTCTTCCCTCTTTTCACCGTCAGCGGCGTATTTGAATACGTCGTATCTGTCATAAGCAAGTAATATCAGGTAATTACCCTCGATCGTAAGATTTTCGATCATCTTTGAGTAAAGCGTTTTTACTGCCTCGGTATCGCGCAATTCGCTGTCGCGAAGCGTTTTGAGAAGCGCGTATTCCTCTCCCTCGCTTACTTGCTTTGTTGAAAACTCTATATCCAGAAGATTTCTTCCTATCGAGCCCGAAAGCGTTTTGCGCAGAAGCTTTAACATCTGCTCCGCATCGTCCTCATTCATCATTCCGATACTCTGGTCGAACTCCGAAATTATCTCCTTTTGCTCATTGACGAAGCAACCTCTTACGTGGGTTATATTACTGCGGTCGGGTCTGTATCTGCGGCGTATCTCCGCTACCTCTTTAATATTCATATATTATATTTTTCCTTTCAAACGCAAAATAAACATCTTTATAATTATATCACATTTTTCGCCTTTTTTCAACGCCAAAGACACATTTTACTTTCGTCATTTTGTTAAATTTTGAAATTCTATATATGTATAGTTCGCTCTTTTTGATTGCAAAATAATATCGTATCTTTAAAGATATGGAGGAATAAAATGAATTCTGTAAAAGAAAAAACAAGCGACAAGACTATGCTTGACGCTATGTATAAAAATGTAAAAATGGGCGCAGATTCGATAATCGATATTCTTGATAAGGCTAAAGATAAGCCTTTTCGCGAGGAGCTTACCGCGCAAATAGATCGCTATGAGGAATACGCCTCCAAGATAGGCAAAATGATATGCGATGAGGGTAACACCCCAAAAGAAGAAAACCTCATGGCAAAAATGAGCGCGAAGGTCGGAATGGCTATGAACACCATGACCGATTCGAGTACGAGCCACCTTGCGCAAATGGTGATCGAGGGCGCAACTATGGGTACGACCGAGCTCACGCGCCTTATCCGTGAGCATGAAAACACCAATTGCTCGGAATCGACTCTCAAGCTCGCCCGTGACATCGTAAAGTACGAAGAAGCGACTATTGAAACGATGAAGAAGTTTTTATAGAGACGCGGAGACGCGATGTCGCTTTTTGAAAAAAGCTCCGCAAAAACTTCCTAAAAGAAGTTAAAAAATAGCCATAACGGCTATGCAAAACCTTATTTTTGAAAGTTTTTGAGGGGTCAAGGGGAACTTTTTTCAAAAAGTTCCCCTTGCGCGTCCTCCCCGCTAAACCGCAATTTGTTTGAATTTCATATTTTAATTTCTTTAACTATTATCTGTTTCAAAACCGCATCAATATCATCTGCTCTTGGCGGTTTTGTTCCCGAAGTCATACACGCCGCCGTGCCGTAGGCGACGGCGGTACGCAGACGATCGCAAAATGAAAGTCCATTAACAGATGCGGCAAGAAATCCCGCAATAGAGCTATCTCCCGCGCCAATGGTGGATATCGCCTCGACTCTCGGCGGTGTTGCTTCAAACACTCCTTCACCGCATACGAGCAAAGCTCCCTTATCTCCAAGACTTATCATCACGTTATCTATTCCCTTTTTATAAAGCTCTTGCGCTGAGGTAACCGCTTGCTCAAACGAAGTTATGTTCTGTCCGAGATATTCGCTTATTTCCTCTTGATTTGGCTTTATAAGCCACGGTTTTATCTCGATAAGATCATCAAGCGAAAAGGATCTTGAATCAATAACAAGATTTGCTCCGCTTTCCTGCAAACGTCTCAAAAACGTCTTTACGTTTGTCATGGAAAGTCCTGACGGCACACGTCCCGTAAAAGTAACAAACGACCCTTTTCCAACAACTTCTGCAATCGCCTCTTCGGTCGCCTCAAGCAAAGATGCATCTGTATCAAATCCCGAAAAGCTTATACGCGTCTCGTCAGCACCGCTCGTATGGATAGTTATATTTTCACGTATCCTTCCCTTTACCGTTATCTCACAGTATTCAATTTTATCAAGGTCAAGGCTTTTTCTGAAGTTCTCCGCATTCTCCTCACCGAGAACAACGAGCGCAAGATTCTCTACTCTGTTTACGACAAGTGCGCGTGAAATATTCACGCCCTTACCTCCTGCTTGTCTGTCTGTTATCTCTGCAAGATTTTCGTGAAACGGCAAAAAATTTTCCACGTAACAATGGATATCGAATGCGGGATTCAAGGTCAAGGTAATTATCTTCATATCTCTCATATTTTAACTCCGTTTTATACTCTATTATAATTAAAACATAACTCTATAAAAAAATCAACAAAAACTCTTTGTTGATTTTTAACAAAATTTTATGATGATTTTTGATAAAGTATTGAACGCATTTTTCAACCAACTCCTTGACAAAGTTGCATTTATGTGTTATAATGTGAACAAACGTGGAACTTTGTGGAAATGTTTGCAACTACACGATAAGCTAAAATTTATGAGATGATATGCAAACACGATGGTTAAATGAAGGATTAAATATCCTATATCTTGAAAACAGAACAAATATTATCACCAACAAAAGCATTGGCATTAAATTTCGGTAGCTCGAGATTCCGAAATCTTGCATAAAACATTTTCAGAAAAGGAGAAAAGAAATGAAAAAACTTATCACTGCACTTCTTTTGCTCGCAATGGTCTCAAGTATGATCCCCGCGATGATGCTTGGCTCTTCCGCTGCGGCAATCACCCCCGACACGTCTTGGTACACCGATGCGGCTTATACCGCAAACGGAAACAAGTATCTTCTTGAAGATGCGGCAGACGTTCTTGGCTTCTCTAACCTGCTCGCAGGTATAGGCGTTACCGCGCCTCAAAACTTTGAGGGCAAAACGGTCGAGCTTACCAAGAGCGTAGACCTCGGCGGCAACACATGGGCGCTTCTCAAGGGCGCTATCAACGACGATGCTACAAGACCCGAGTCGAGAGATCCTCTTGAATTCTCCGTTTTGCAGAACTACGGATTCTGGGGAACATTTGACGGAAAGGGCAACTCCATCTACAACTTTAAGTTCGACGGTTATGAAAATGATTCAAATGACGCTCACGACTGCACACTCTTCGGAATCGTTCCGAAGGGCAAGACCGCTACTGTAAAAAATCTCGTTATCAGCAGCGCTAACATTGAAGTTTCCTACTTCTGCGGTGCTATATTCTCCACCGTTGAAGGAACTGCAACCATTGATTCCGTACATCTTAACAACTACGTAAAGGTTCACGCTTGCGGTCAGTCTATCGCTATTATGGCAGGACGCGTAATGCCGAGCGGAAACCTTACCATCAAGAACTGCGTAGTAGCCGCTGAGCTTAACGACTCCTGGACCAAGGACAGACTTGACGGCGGTCTCGTTGCGGCAAGCTACGGTACGCTTACAATTCAGGATACCGCTTTCTACGGCAAAATGACAAAGACTTCGGGCGAGGGTAATTTCCAAACCAGTGCTCACGCAGGTATCGTTCAAAAGCTTGGAAAAGATGCTAACTACACGGGCACAAACTATGCTCCCTCCATCACCTTGAAGAACGTTATAGTTAATGCAACTATTGCAGACACTTACAATGCTGGAGCAACTACCAATAAGGTCACCTACATAACAAAGGAGATCCCCGTGGGCGTATCGTCCAATATCTCCAACCTCTTCTACGTACAGACAACCAAGGAGCTTACCGGAGTTTCCGCTACAAAGATAAACGACACGGATATCAAGGGTACTACTGCTTCTTCTTTCCTTACCTCCAAGGGACTTACCAACTGGACGGCTACAAAGGACTACGTCGTTCCTACGGCTATTAAGGAGATCATGTATCCTACCCCTGTTGTAATCAATCCTCCCGAGACGACAGCTCCCGAGACCACGAAGGCTCCCGAGACCACGAAGGCTCCCGAGACTACAAAGGCTCCCGAGACTACGAAAGCAGCTGCAACTACCACCGCTGCTCCCGCTGAAGAAAAGGGCGGTTGCGGTTCTTCCGTAGCTCTTGCAAGTGTTGCTATGGTAACGGCAGTAGGCGCTTGCGCAACCATAGTTTGCAAAAAGAAAAAAGACGACTAATAAATAATCGTCTCAAAACAAGTAAACAATAAAATTTTCGCGGCGGTCATATGACCGCCGCGATCTTTCATCTCGTTTAATGGACTTATTGACAAAATTGACTTTCTGTGCTATAATGTAAAAAAACGGAGGCGTATGAAAATGTTTGCAACTGAACGACAAGCTAAAATTTATGAAATGATCTGTAAAAACGATGCTGTTTCTACTTCAAAATTAGTAGAGAAATTCGGTGTTTCTATCGAAACCATACGCCGTGACCTTTTGGAAATGGAAAAGAATAAGTTGCTAAAGCGTGTCCACGGAGGAGCTATAAAGATAGGCGATATGAAGCCGTTTATTGAGTTGCAACAACGTCACCTAAGCAGAGAGGCAGAAAAATCAACTCTTGCAAAGGTCGCTATTACGATGGTAAATGAGGGCGATTTTATTGCCGTCGACTCGGGAAGTACGGCTATATTTTTTGCCGAGGCTTTAAAGGAAAACTTTGAACGCCTTACAATAGTCACGCACTCTCTTGACGTATTTCAGATATTGCGCGACCACAAAAATTTTGACATACTTCTCTGCGCGGGACACTACATGAAAAACGAAAACGCTTTTTACGGTATGCTGACTATCGAAATGTTAGACCGTATACACGTTGAAAAAAGCTTTATCTGTCCCTCATCCGTCGCTCTTGAACACGGAGTTTGCGACTACCATCCCGATCTCTGTATGGTACAAAAAAAGCTTATCGATATCGCGGATAGCGTTCATATACTTGCCGATAACAGTAAATTCGAAAAGCGCGCGCTTATGAAGCTCTGTGACATGAAACCCGAATACAAATATATATCGGACAACGGATTAAAGGAAGAATTAAAGACTCTTTACCGCGAAAACGGAATAAAGATAATCACATAAATCTGATACAAAAATTTTAGCGGCGGTCATATGACCGCCGCGTTTTTGTGTCTTATTGAAAAGCTTTAAAGCAAAGTGTGCTTACTTTCAACTCTTTCCTTCTCTGCCTTTATCTCTCCGCCCTCAAATGTAAAGTGCCAGTCGACCTGCGTTTCATCGGGGTCGCACTGCGGATATATCTTCATGTCGGGACATACGTCGTGAAACCAGTCGTACGCGCCGCCGCTTCCGACTATCTTCGGATTATCTATCCAATGGTAGTAGTGATGCGTAAACAGTATGTGCGATGCTCCTCCCATAGCCGCAGCGAACGCTCTGTTACCAGCGTTGCTGTATCCGTGGTGAGGAACTTGTACCATGTCGCACACGAGCTTATCCTGACAGTATGCGATAGCCGTGTCGACCGCCTCGGAATAGAGATCTCCCGGAAAGGCTATCTTTACGTCCTTTGCTCCGTCCTGCTTTATCGTAAACATATAAACGGAACTTCCGATATTTCCGTCCAACGATCTGGAATCGATAACTCTTCCGTCCTCTGTTACGGTAGAATTCTGATCGTGAGTAAACAATGTCTGTATCTCAACGCAGCCTATCTGCATTTTCTGTCCGCAGCGGACGGTATGAATATTCGGCTTTTTGTCATAATGCTTTTCAAAAATGAAATTTATAACATCTATACCATCTTTATGCTCGTCTTTTTTATAGTGCATAAATGCCCAAAATTCATAATGATTACAGATAAAATTCTTTATCTCTATCTCTTTTCCGTATAGAATGCTAAGACGCTCGAAATTGCGCATATGATCCCAATGAAAATGCGTAATGAACCATGCCGCAATAACTATCTTTCCGTCTTTTCTCTGATTATTTTCCTTGAGATAATTGAAAAGGTGATCTGTAGACGCGCAAACGTCGGTACAGTTAGCACCGCCGTCAATAACAATATAGCTTCCGTCCGTAAGCGTAAACACAAACGACATTCCGCAGGCGTGCTTTGATTTTACGTTAAAGGAATTGTGATAGTCAAGTCCCGTAAAATTAGCTCTGAAATCAAAGCCTATCTGTGTCATCTTAGGCTTACATACAGCCTCCTTGGGTAACGGATAATAAGGAATTTCCGTATACGGCTCTTCTATCATGCGAACCTCGTTGGCAAACGGCATATACTGAACCGTTACCGCATGTCCAGCCTTCTCGTATCCGCAAAAGATATTGCCGTTCATTTCTTCATTATAATATTCTGAATATCCCGCTTCGCGAAGAGCTTTTACGTTTTGCTCAAAGAAACCCTTGTTAGCGTTTCTGTAAAGCCTTTGGGTACTGTGATTCTGTCCGTAAAAAACTTCGCAACCGCTTTTAAACTCAAATCCGTTCATTTTTATACCTCCGACAGAGTTTTTAGTTAAGACAATTATAACCCAAATGTCTTTTTAAGTAAATGCATTTTCGTTTCTAAAAATGATATTTTCGATTTGGCAAAAAAACAAAACGAAAAAACCAAAATCAAGTTTTTTTCCGTGTTTATTGACACGCTTCAAAGTATATGATATAATTTGTTTTACAGTTTAGCGTATTTACGCCATAATGTAAAACAAAGCAATCAAAAGGAGTTATATCCATGAAACTTAAAATCGAACAGAAGATCGATGCTTGGGTAGACGAAAACCGAGAGTCCCTCATTAATGAATTAAAGGATTTTCTTCGTATCCCCAACCTTACGGGTCATGAGGGTGAGGCGCAGAAATTTGTAAAAGCGCAATATGAAGCTTTAGGATTGGAAATTGACGAGTTTGAGCCCGATGTTAAAGAATTATTTGAAAAATATCCCGAAATAGCGCAGTTCCCTACAAGCTACGAGCCTGAGCTTGACCTTGTTATCTCGACCCCCGATATATGCACCTATGAAAGATGGTTGGAATCCGGATATGCCGACAAGCTTAATTACAAGGGTCGTCCCAACGTGGTAGGCACTTGGAAAGGCACGGGCGGAGGCCGCTCGCTTATTCTGAACGGACACATAGATTCTGTCACATTGGGAGATATAGACCGTTGGGAACACGATCCCTTCGGAGCGGAGCAAGTAGGCACTCGTATCTACGCCCGCGGTTCAAGCGACATGAAGGGCGGTATTTTGGCTTGTGCCAAGGCTCTTGAGGTTTTACAAGCAATAGGGGTAAAGCTTCGCGGTGACGTTATTTGCCAAAGTGCCGTCAACGAGGAGCACGCGGGAAATGGCTCGCTTGCCTGCGTTGCAAGAGGATATAAGGCTGATGCCGCTATTTGCACAGACGGCGGATTTTCGATAAAAACCGAGACAGGCGGAGGCATCTATTGGAAAATTCAAATTGTCGGAAGAGAGGTACATACGGGCAGACGCTGGCAAGGTGAGAAGATGTACGGTGTAAGCGCGATAGAAAAGTCTGCACTTGTCATCAACTCCCTTTGCGAAATGGAAAAACAGGCAAATCTCGACGGTGTAAGATTATCTTTAGGAATCGGAACTATCAACGGCGGAACGTATGCGACTAATACAGCAAGAGAATGTACCGTTAGCGGAGTAGCGTATTTCAGCGCAGCTATGGGTGTCGGAGAGGCAGGAATAAAGAATGTCAAGGAGCTGTTGCGTAACGCCATCAACAAGGTTTCGGAGAATGACCCTTGGTTATCCGAGAACAAACCAGAGCTCTCTTTCCTCCACTATGATGACGCATATGTTTTTCCCGAGGGTCACGATCTTCTTCCCGTTATGCTCAGCGCGGGAGAGGATATGCTTGGCAAGACTCTGCCAATACGATCTACGTCTGCGCTTGACGCAAGACACCTTGGCAATCGCGGGGATACTCCATGCTTAACTTGCGGCCCGGGTAACGGCCCCGCCCACGCGCCAAACGAGTTCATCGATATAAACGACTATTTGAATTACATCAAATTCTTGGCTTTGACCGTATACAAATGGTGTTGCTAAAACGAAAAGTCTGTCTCAAACGCAAAATTCAAGCGTTTGAGACAGACTTTTTATATCATTACAGTAGTGCATATAAGATAATGATCCGAAATATAAATACCGTTCTCGTGCTTGTCCTCAACGACATAAGTATCCATAAACGGAAGGTCTGTGTAAATATAATCTATCTTTCCGCCAAACTCGGTTTTGCCAAAATCATGAAAGCTATACTCAACAGATGCCGTCGCGTCCTTTATTTGTTTGGTTTCGATCATAAGCGGAAGCTGTGTTGCCGCGGAATCGGTATTCGAATTCATGTCACCCGTCAAAACAAAGGGCGCGTCACACTCCGAAATACTTTGCATTATCTGTGTCATACCGAGAAGCTTTGCGACATCTCCCTTATGGTCAAGATGAGTATTGTAAAAATGAAGTCTTTTTCCCTCTTCTCCCAACGCAAGCTCCGCATGAACAAACAGTCGCGGGTACGGACTTTGATCGCTTCCCTCAAACCTTGAGCCGCTTATATTCGGTGAGGTCGAAAGCCATTGTGTTTTATAGGATATAAGATCGAATTTTTCCTTTTTGAACGCGATACAGCACGCTTCGCCCGTATAATCTTTATTTCTTCCGCAGCCTATTACAACGTAGTCGGAAAGCGAACGCTTTAAAAACGCGCGGCTGTAATCTGCCGCTTCCTGAAAGCCTATAAGGTCGGGGTTCTCACTCTCAATAGCCGCAAGTATATTTTCCTCTCGGTTAGGAAAATAATTTACTCCGTCATTTTTTACGGGAGTTCTCAAATTAAACGTCATTACTTTTATATTCATGCTTTTACCCCTTTTTATTCGTGCTTGGATATTATTTTCTCACCGTCAAACAGTATAATACCGTGCGCAGTTCCCATACAATTACCTTTAAGCAGATATTCCTTGAAATTTCTTTTAAGGGTAGTGTCGGCTTCAACATTTTTGAGGACCTCATAGGAATAATGAACACCGAACATTCTGAAAAAGTCGTTGTTTTTTGGGTTAGCTTTGCGTTCTACTATGTCAAAAAGCTCGTAAAACTTCTTTAGATTCGAACCCTCCGGGAATAACAGCTCCGCATGAGGAGGATAGAGAAGCCAAGAGCTGCAATGCACGGGTAAAATACCGTCACGCAATTCGTCCTTGAAAAACTCATGCGCTCTCTTTAGCGAATCCATTACATCATCGGTACGCAGAGGTCCGCATGCAGGTATGTGACATGAATACACCGTATCGTCCTTGTGAAGTATTCCCTTGTAATCCTCGAGAGGAAAGGGTCTGCGGTGGTATTGCAAACGTCCGAGAGCAAAAAGATCTCTTGTGAAAAATCTGTGATACCAGAAGAACACGAAAGTACCCCAAACACCGTAGACCTGACGGCACTCGCGCAATTTATACTCAAGGTCGCGCATGGTGTCGACAAAAAGCTCTTCGCTGTACCCCTCTTGCTTGTATATCAAGTTCAAAGGTTCAAGTCCTCGCAAAAGAAATATCATATCGAGCGTAAATCTATGTACTCCGCTTTCTTCGGATACACGACAAAGTATATTCTCTACACTCGCGGTGTCGCCGTCAAAATAAAGCTTCAAAGCTTCATCAAGCAGTTCCACAGCACCCGAAATCGATTTGATACGCTCAAAATTTTCTTCAAAACAGTCCGACGCTTCCTTTGAAAATCCGAACTTTTCTTCATATAAGGTTATCATTTTTATCCTCCGAACTATAATTTATTATTTACTTTTATATTTATGCGGAGTTTCTCCGAATTTACGTTTAAAAACAGTAATAAACCGAGAACAATCAGAAAATCCCGCATTAAAGCAAGCATCTGTTACGGATACACCGCACAACAAAAGCTGTCTTGCATATGCAAGCTTTTTATCTTCAAGAAAGGCGCGGGGAGATATTTGCATATATTTTCGGAAACGGCGATTCAAGGTCGCTTGACTTATATAATGCCGTTTTAAAATATCGTTTACTCCGCTTATCTCGGCAAAATTCTCACTTATATCATCAACTATCCTTTGTAACTCTATTGGTAAAATAGATGTGGGCGGTGGTGTTTGCTTCTCTCTTCTTTCCGAGATCAAGATCAATAACCGCAACAAATTTACGGTATCCTCAAATCTATCGTCACTTGACGGAACATTATTCATTTTAAAAAGTAAATTTGATATATCCTCGCCAAGATCTCCGCATGATATAAAATTCTTTTTTAAATTTCTTTCGATAAATTCCGTAACGGCAGAATTCCTGTCCGCATTTATCCAAACGCAAAAATACTCATGTAGTATGGGTCTGTTATATACGCAAAAATGGACCTCGCCTCCACGCGCAAAAATAACGTCACCTTTCTTTATAGGATATAACTTGTTGTTCACAAAAAATGAAACATCTCCCGAAACGTTAAAGTATATCTCGTAACAATCGTGGATATGCGATCCGTCAATTCTCGGATCATTAGGATCGATATAATCCTTTCTGTATCTGATATAATATTTGGTTTCTCCCAAAGAGACTGCCAAACGGTCAAGTACAAGCTGTTGCTTCATCTTTCTCCTCTCGATGATTGAAAATTCATATTTTTTGAGCAATTTTAAATATAAATATGAATATTTTTATGGTATCATTATAACCGAAATAAAATCAAAAGTCAATACAAAAGGAGATCTTTATGAAATATTTTTTCAAAAACGAACGTTCCGACGATTTCTATTATTCTATCGTAAAGGATACGTCAAAGCTCCCATTTGATTTTTGCTACGGTAAAAATCATTTTTCGGGATTCTCAGAAAACTTTTTCAGTACTAAAAGCAAAAACATAACAAAATGCGGAGAAAAAGAAACTGTCGAATGGCGTTTTTTATACTCCGAGGAACTTGAAGCTACTCTAAAGCTTACACACTATTTTGATTACGGTGTTACGGAATGGACGGTAGGCTTTGAAAATAACGGAGAGTGCGACAGCGAAGTAATATCTAATACAAAAACAACGATTGAGTTTGAAGGAGAACGCCCCGTCCTAAAAGGAATAATGGGAGACCACGTTAATGCTTATTCGCCCTATACCCATGATCTATCACTTATGCCTATAAGCTTTTCCTCCGATATAGGACGAGCTACGCACGTAAATTTCCCTTATTTCAATCTCGAATACGGAAGTGGCGGTTGTATGCTTGCTATCGGTTGGGCAGGAACTTGGTCTGCGTCGTTCGATTTTGACGGAGAGAGCACAAAATGCTCTCTCCGCTCGGTAAATAATATAAACACAAAGCTTCACGCAGGAGAAAAGATACGTACGGCTCTATTCGTTATCGCACCATACACTACCCGTGACGAATATTTTGCCACAAACTTCTGGAGACGGTGGTTTATCAAATATAATATGCCCAAGGCTGATAGAAACGGAAACGCGATAACGCCTTTTTCAACATCTTGTCTTGCGTCCGATACCGGGAAGCCAAATTTTGACGGAAGCATTTCTGAAGACTATACAACATGGCGTCCCTCTCTTAAAAAAATGATAGCCGAAAACGTAAAGGTCGATTTCCGCTGGTTTGACGCAGGCTGGTATCCCTTCCCCGACGGAACGAGCTCTGAGTGGGATTGGTGGAATTCTATCGGTTCGTGGGAGCTTGACCCGCAAAAATGGCCCGATAAGACTTTTCTTGAATCGACAGATTTTGCAAGAGAAAACGGTATGAAAACGCTTATGTGGTTTGAACCCGAGCGCGTAACGCATATTGACGATCTCGTTAAATACCATGGTTACAAGCGTGAATGGGCGATAGAATCCGATCTGCCTACGCATCGCAATATACCCGATCATTACAGGATCGCAAACAACATCGGAAACCCCGAATGCTTTGAATGGACTGTAAGCAGAATATGCAAAACGCTTCGTGAAAACAAGGTAGAGCTTTACCGCGAGGACAACAACTTTAATCCTGCACTCCTCTGGCCATCGCTTGACGAGGCAGAGGGCAAGGACAGGCGCGGAATATCCGAGTGCAAATTTATCGACGCGCATTACAGAATGTGGGACAGAATAATTGAATGTACCGGCTCCTATGGTGGCTGCTCTTTCGTTGATTCATGTGCATCGGGTGGCGGAAGAAACGATATAGAATCTTTACGCAGAGGAATTCCGCTTCTTCGCAGTGACAGTGACCGCACATCGACAGCTCTTCGACTTTCAATGACCTCATCGTTTAACAAATGGATACCCTTCTGCGGCGCAAACACAAAGGAAAAGATAGGTCAGCTTGATGCGACGGGCATAAGTGACACGTACGTTTGGCGCGCGTCATATCTTCCCGCTTTAAACGTAGATTCTCAATACGTTCAAGATCCCGATATGGATTTTGACATGCTTCGCTTCGGACTTAACGAATGGAAAAATATAAATCGTTATTTATTAAAGGATTTTTATGTGCTGACACCTTGGCATTACCGTGATGACAAAACCGGAATGACCGCATTTTGTTATCATGATGATGCGGACGATACGGGAATACTTCTCGCGTTCAGACGAGAGGAGTGCGGAATGAAAGAATTAACAATTCGTATTCCTTTTGCGGAAGCAGAAAAAACATACGTATTCACCGACGAGGATACGAAAGAAGTTATTATCGCGAAAGGTTCGGATGCGCTCAAAATGGGCTTTGTTCTTTCGTTTGATAATCCTCGTACCTCAAAGCTCTTGAGATTTGAGGTGAAATAATGAACACTTACGTTATACTTGCCATATCCATGGCTGCGGCTCTTGCGGGAAGCCTTTTCAGAAAGGCTTTCTCAAGTAAGGGTAGCGAAACTATGCTTGCACGCCACATCTTCAACGCCGGCGTTTCTTTCATATCGGCTGTCGTTCTTCTGGGTTGGAGCGGATTTGATATTTCAATATCGGTCTTCACCTTAATACTTGGAATCATCTTCGGGCTTGTTGTAGCAATTCAGCACATTGCAAACCTTCAAGCTATTGAAACAGGGCCTCTATCCTATACGTCGGTCATAATCTCTCTTTCCACACTCATACCTGCGCTGTCTGGAGCAATAATTTGGAAAGAATCTATAACGGCTATACAGATAGTCGGCATGGCTCTTCTTGCCGTTTGTCTAATTCTTTCGGTAAGCAAAGATACGGGCGGCAAAAAGGCGTCTATGCGTTGGCTTATATTTTGCGGCATAGCTTTCATTTTCAACGGACTTATCGGAGTTATGCAAAAATGGCATCAGAGTTCAGACCACGCAAGCGAGCTAAATGCATTTTTGATAATTGCTTTTATCTCGTCCTTGCTTTATTCTTTGATAAGCGCGCTTATCATAATATTTACACAACCAAAGACAGAGACACAAAAAAGCGCGGCAATTATAAGAGCCTCTTTCTCTCCTGTACTTATCTTTATGATGCTTGTCTGCGGAGCAGGCTCTGCTATAAATCACAAGCTCAATCTGTTTCTTTCGGGAGTTTTGCCGAGTGCCGTTTTCTTCCCTATGGTAAACGGCGGAGGTCTTATCCTCGTTACCGTATGCGCGGTAATATTTTTCAAGGAACGCTTGACCGCAAAACAATGGGGAGGGCTTGTATTGGGAATCGTTTCGGTGATACTCTTGTGCGATCCGTTCTAAATAAAAATATTACGTTGAGCTGAATATTCTCTCCCATTTACCATTTTTTAAAACCGAGATACCGTCAGAGAATAGCAAAATGCCTTTTGCTCCCCTGATTCTTTTATCACTACCAAAACCGAGCGTTTTTATAACGATCCTTTTTGGAATGAGCAATTCCTTCTCAACGTCAAATACCTGACCGTCTGTAAGGCTTTCAACTATCTCGCCTTTGTGCGACAGAGTTACATCAAGCCTTTGAGAAAAATACTCGGTATCAAGCGTGACCGTTCCGAGCAACTGATATCTGAAAGGAGCAAAGCGAAAGCGTTTTCGCTCGTCGGTATCGTTTTCGTAAGCCTCATTCGCCATCTGCAAAAGCGTGCTTTTGACAAACTCATATGAGTTTTCCGCGCATTTTTGATAAAACTCAGATATCGCATTTTTGCCGTCGGGATATTCAAGACATATACGGCAACGAAGTACCTCAACACCATTACATGTAAACCGTTCGTTTTTTTCTATCTTTAAAGTTCTCATAAAAATACTCTCCGTAAGCGTTATTATATAAATAATACGCATACGGAGAGTTTTTATTACATTTTAGTTTACAGTTCCTCTGTCGAGAGTAAAGGTCTTTTTCACGATATCGCAAAGCGCGGAATGTTCCGCAAGTTCAGGGTCAGTCGCGAGAAGCGCTCTTGCCTCATCAAAAGCCGCGCTGAGAAGTCCCGTGTCCTCGCAAAGCTCGGCAAGTTTGAATTTAACCCCGCCGCTCTGTCTCACTCCGCTGTCTGCCGTTCCGCGAAGGAAGTCTCCAGGGCCTCGCATAGCAAGATCTCGCTCCGCTATATCGTAACCGTCGTACGAGTTTTTCATTATCTTAAGTCTCTCGTTTGCTTTCCCCTCTTTTTTTGCGAAATCCGAAACGAGCACACAGTATGACTTACGCGCGCCTCGTCCAACGCGTCCTCTTAACTGATGAAGCTGTGACAGACCAAATCTGTCGGCATTTTCCACTATCATCAAAGATGCGTTCGGAACGTTTACGCCGACCTCTATGACCGTCGTTGAAACGAGTATATGTACCTCGCCGTCCGCAAAGGACTGCATTATCGCGTCCTTGTCCTTGCTCTTCATCTTTCCGTGCAAAAACGCAACCTTTAGGTCGGGAAAGATCCTTGCAAGCTCGTCCGAAAACTCAACCGCGGATTTTAAGGGTGTTCCCTTTTCGCGTATCTCTCCGTTTTCGTCGATATCGCCAAGAGAAAGGTCGGTCTCCTCGTCCTCTATCTCTTCAACAGCGGGACAAACGACGTACACCTGTCCGCCATCATCAGTCTGCTTTCGGATAAATCCGTTAAGTCTTTCGCGATAGCTCTCGTCAACAACGTAAGTATCCACCCTCTGTCTTCCCGCGGGCATTTCGTCAATACGCGATACGTCGAGGTCGCCGTATATGGAAAGCGCGAGAGAGCGAGGTATGGGAGTTGCGCTCATTACAAGTGTATGCGACATTTCTCCCTTGGAAGACAAGTTCGCGCGTTGACCAACACCGAAACGGTGTTGCTCGTCCGCAACGACAAGTCCGAGAGAAGAAAATCCAACGCCCTCGCTGAGCAGTGCCTGTGTTCCGATCACTACGTCAGTTCTCTTTTGCGGGTCGGTCTCGGACAGTGATGCGTGTACCCTGCGTTTTTCCGCCGCGCCAAGCGCTCCTACAAGAAGAGACACACGTATTCCAAGCGCGTCGAACCAATTTTTTAGGTCTGCGTAATGCTGCCGCGCGAGTATCTCGGTCGGAGCCATGAGAGCCGCTTGCTTTCCGCTCTGTATCGCGATAAGTATGGCTGCCGCCGCGCATACGGTCTTTCCGCAGCCTACGTCTCCGACTACCATTCGGCTCATGGCATAAGGCTTACTCATATCGTCCGATATTTCTTTTATCGTTCTCTTTTGCGCCCCCGTAAGCTCATACGGCAAGAGCTTTAAGAGCGGCGTAATATCGTTATTTTCACACGGATATGCGGGTGGCGGCGCGCTTTTTCCTCCCGCAAGTCCAAGACCTAACGCAAAGGTAAAAAACTCGTCAAAGATAAGCCTTTTCTTTGCCGCCGCAAGCGACGTAAAATTATCAGGCGAATGTATGTTCTTTATTGCGAATGAACGCGTACAAAGTGAGTGTCTGTGTCTTATCTCCGACGGAAGCGGATCGTCCTCGTTATCTGCGTACGTAGCCACGATAAGAGCCGATCTCATATCCTTCGCGATCTGCTTTTGAGATATCCCCTCGGTCAGAGGATACACGGGCACAAGAGGCGGAAGTTCCGATTCCTCATTCCACGCTTCATACGCGGGAGACGCCATCGAATAACGGTTGCCGACTCTTTCTACCTTTCCGTAAAAACGAAAGGACGAGCCTATCGGAAAGCTATTCTTCAAAAAATCCTGATTAAAGAAAGTAATGTCACACACTCCGCTATCGTCGTAAGCGCGGAATTTGAGAAGCGACATTCGATTTTTTAAGCGTACGCTTTTAGGCTCGGTAGCAACTGTAAGTATATGTGCTCTTTTACCAATACCGTCTGCCTCAGAAAGAAGAATAACGTCTCCGCGATTTTCATAACCTCTCGGATAATGTTCGAGCAGGTCGCCAATGGTATTAACTCCCATTCGCGAATATGCTTTTGCCTTTACCTCGCCTACTCCGTATAATTTTTTTATATCGGCATTCGTATTCAACTTCTATCTCACCTCGCTCTTCTTTAATTTTTACAATAATATTATAACATTGTATCAAACGCTATGTCAAGTAAAAAAACATAGTGAGATCGATCAAAAAAAGCTAAAATCTTCATTTTTTACAAAAATATTCTCTCTTATATTATTTTTTATATTGACAACGGCAAATTTTTGAGGTATAATATTATGTAGCATAAATTTATATCGGAGGTTACCCTGATGAAAAAAATATTGGCGCTTGCTCTTGCAAGTTTGATGCTCGTAAGCTTTGCTGCTTGTTCGAAGAAAGATGAAACAAATCTTGGAAACGATAATTCAGAAGAAAATTATGTTTCCGCAAACGAAATGGTCTACAACAATCTTACTTACGGAATCAACAGCGAAAACGGACTTTTTGAAATTACAGGTCTCGTTCGTTCCAACACCGATCTTGTAGATATTGAAGTACCTGCCGAGATCGAAGGACGTGACGTTGTAGGTATAGCTGATAAAGCTTTCCATAACACCGGCGCTTACATCAAATCTGTAAAGCTCCCCGAAACTATTACGTATATCGGCGACCATGCTTTCTACGGTTGCAAGTATATTACCTCTATCACGCTTCCAAAGTCTGTTAAAGAGATCGGTGTAGGCGCGTTTGAGGGTTGCTCCGCTCTTGAGACGGTCGCATTCTCCGAAAATGTCGTTTCCATCGGTGACGGTGCTTTCAAGGACTGTGTTGCTCTTAAGGAGATCTCTATTCCCGCAAAGGTCGAATCTATCGGTTTCGCTGCTTTCTGGAACTGTGATACTCTTGCCGAGGTAGTTATTCCCGAATCCGTTAAATCTATCGGAGACGCTGCGTTCTACGATTGCGATGCTCTTGCAAAAGCAACTGCTTCCGACAAGACGACCGAGATCGGCCAGATCGTATTCAATTCTTGCGCAGACGGCTTTACGCTTACCGCTCCCACAGATTCTGAATTTGCTAAATACGGAGTTGCAAACGGATACAACGTTGTTGCTCCCACACCTGCTGCTCCTGCGGCTTAAATATTTGAATATAAAAAAGACTTCGAATCCTTTTGATTCGAAGTCTTTTTTTACGTCAATTCAAATTCTGTTTCTTCATTATCGGGAACTTTGAGCTCAAGCAATGACCAATCCTCTATTATCGGAGAAATTTTTATCGATATAGAATCATTTTTCTCGATAGCTTCAAAAAGCACTCGCTTTCTGTCAACCATTCCCTTGAAAACAAGCATTTCTCTATCGTAACGCAAGTCTTGACTGTCAAACGAAAGATCAACGCTGACAAATATCCCGTGATCGTCCTCGCCAATGCTTACCAATACCGAATTATCCCTTGAACGCATTCTCGCAAACATAAGCATTACCGTAACGAAGGCTAAAAAAAGTCCAAGATCGAAATTCTTATTCTCTCTCACCTTGTCTACGGTTACTATTCTTGCGTTTACTCCTACATATTCCGAAATGCTTGATATACGCGAACGCAAAAATTCATCAAATACTTGACTGTCATTCTCTCCTCGTAAAGCGAAGCATCGATAAGATCCATCTAACCATCCCTTTAGCATTTTCGCTTCTTCTCTCATACGTTTACTTACGCGAGTAAACGCCGCAAGCTCACCCAATACCAAAATGTCGTCAAGCGATCCGCTTTGAATGGCAAAAGACACCGATCTCGGTGATACGTTTGGAACTGCAACAAGATACATTCCCGTTGATGCCGTAAAGTTTGGCAAAACAAAGGCGATATTTTCTTTATCGCCCAACAATATAGGACGCGATTCATAAGAAAATAAAGCTTTATTGAGTTTATCTTCAAAGCCATGCAATATATCAAATAAATTATCTTCTGTATAAAAACTATTTTTGGGGTTGCAAACAAATGATACGATGTTTCCTCCCGTCGTAATATCAACGACGGCAAAGCTATCCGTCAGTTCTCTTTGCATAAAGATATTATCCGCACAAACGCTCATTCGTTTTCTTCACCCTCGTTATCCGCGTAAGATTTCATTCCCTGCATTTTTCCCATGACCCGAAATCCGTCTATCTCTCCGCGCTGTATCGCACCGAAGATACGGTAACGCAAACCCTTATTCTCACGCTCAAGCCTTGAGAGCAGCTGCTTCATTTCTTCTCGCTCGGTGTTTTTATCTGCGGGACACGTAGAGCTTACTACAGGAAGCTCTGCCTTTGAAGCAAAATATCGCACGTCCTTTTCGGGCATATATATCATCGGACGAATAAGAGTTATATCCATACGCGACAGATACGTTACGGGTTGAAAGCAACCAAGGCGTCCTTCAAAAAACAGATTGAGCATAAAGGTCTCTACAACGTCGTCAAAATGGTGACCGAGAGCCACCTTATTACAACCAAGCTCCTTTGCCGCGCTATGAAGAGCGCCGCGCCTCATTTTCGCGCAAAGAGAACACGGGTTCTTCTCTTTTCTCACGTCAAATATGACCTTTGATATCTGTGTTGGGATCACGTGATATTCCACGTCAAGTTCCTTGCAAAGCGCCTCAACTCCCGATAAGTCCATACCATCAAAACCCATATCTATCGTGATAGCGCAAAGCTCGAAAGGCACAGGATAAAAACGGCGAAGCTCCGAAAGGGCGCAAAGAAGTGTCAGTGAATCCTTGCCCGCCGATACGCCAACGGCTATACGGTCGTTAGGCTTTATCATCTCGTAGTCGTCAACCGCTCTTCGCGTATAGCTGAGTACTCTTTTTATATGTTCCATTCTATCTCCATACCCTCGTAAATTTTCTTTGCCTGCTCACTCGGCTTGCGCTTTCCGTCCTCAAAGAGAAATATCGGCGCGCTTACTCTCATTCCTGCCGCTCCTCGCTTGATAGCCTCGATAAGCACCATAGACGGCTCGGAAAGCTTGTCCGCGTGAACGAAGGTCATTCTTTTAGGCTCAAGATGATTCTCGTGCATAGCCCACATAAGCTCCGAAAGCCTATCAGGCCGATACACGCAATAAAATTTTCCGCCATGCTTTAACAGTCTGTCCGCCGCCGCGCAAAAATCGAATATTCCGCCGCAGACCTCATGCCTTGCAATATATTTGTAATCGGAAAGATTGCGTTTGCCGCTATCTGTACGCATATACGGTGGATTCGTAAAGACAACGTCGATCTCGTATCCGAGCTTATTCGCGCTTACGTTGCGAATATCGTCTTGATACACAGTCATTTTTTCATCAAGTCTATTAAGCGACACGTTTCTCTGCGCAAGTGTCGCAAAATCTTCCTGTACCTCGAAAACATCGATATGCGAAAATCTTTTGCGCGAAGCGCACAGTAAAGAAATTATTCCCGTACCCGTTCCAAGCTCGACCGCTCTCTGCTTTGCTCCGCCCTTCATAAAAGCGGCGAGCAGATAGGCGTCCGTCCCGAATGTAAGTCCGTCTTTCTTCTGTATCAAAGATATATCCTCGTTTACCTCGTCAAGACGCTCTCCGTCCAAAAGCTCGATAGTCACTATCCTTCCTCCCAAAAGTTTTAATAACAAAGGGCTGCTGCAAAAAGCAACAGCCCTGATTCCAATAAAATTGGATATGTCCGAGCTTATTCAGCAGCGGGAGCAGCAACAGGGCAAGCCTCTGCGCAAGCACCACACTCAATGCACTCGTCTGCATTGATCTCGTATTTGCAATCGCCCTCTTTGATAGCACTTACAGGGCAAGCTTCAGCACATGCGCCGCAAGCGATGCACTCATCAGAAATCTTGTATGCCATGGTAAACCTCCGTTTAAAAAATTGTTCGTTCGCCTATGTAGGTATAGTCGATATCTTCGACATATATAATTGTATCATATAAATTAAAAATTTCAAGAGCAAATCGAAAATTTTTTCAAATTTTTTATTCTTTTTTTGATAAAATATAGATAAAAGCTAATTTTTTTCAAAATCCACGCCTTTTTGACATTATTACAACAACAAAAAACAGATATTTTTAGTAATCACTAAATAAAAAAATTAATAATATTGTGAAAAGCTATTGACAAAATGTGATTTTTATATTATCATATAAGTGTAAACCATATTTTTAGGAGGTACTATTATGACCACAGCTTTGATCATTGCCGCTGTTGTAGGCGGACTTCTACTTATCATTTTCTTTGCGGGCTACTTAAAAGCTCCGCCCGATACCGCGTATATCGTAACGGGTCTTGGTAAAAAAAGAATACTTATCGGACGCGCGGGTTGGAGACTTCCCTTCTTCGAGAGAGTCGATAAGCTTTCGCTTCGCGTAATGCAGGTCGACATAAAGACCTCCGATGCTGTTCCCACAAACGAATTCATAAACGTAACGGTAGACGGCGTTGCGAACATCAAGGTATCGTCCGATCCCGTTCTCCTTCAACGTGCAGCCGAGGCTCTTCTCGGTAAAAGACAGGAGGAACTCGTTTGCCTCGTCACTCAGGTGCTTGAGGGTAACATGCGTGAGATCGTCGGTTCGGTAGGACTTAAAGAGATGGTTCAGGATCGTCAGGGTGTCGCTAAAAAGATCACTGAAAACGTTGTTCCCGATATGGAAAAGCTCGGTATTGAGGTCGTTAACTTCAATATCCAGAATTTCAAGGACGATGCGGGAACTATCGAGAACATGGGTATCGATAACGTCGAGCAGATACGCAAGAACGCGCAGATAGCAAAGGCTAACGCACAGCGCGATATCGCTATCGCTACGGCAAACGCGCAGGAAGAAGCAAACGCTATCAAGGTCGAGGCGGAAAAGAAGATCGCCGAGCAGAACGCTGACCTCTCCGTTCAACAGGCAGAAATGCAGATAAAGGCGGACACGAAGAAGGCTGAAGCAGATGCGGCTTACTCCATACAGCAAGAAAATCAGCGTAAGACTATCGAGGTAACGAAGGTCAACGCAGATATCGCCCGCCGTGAAAAAGAAGCAGAGCTTGCCGAAAAGGATATTCTCATCAGGGAAAAGAAGCTCGATGCGGAGATCCGCAAGCAAGCAGACGCTATGAAGTACGAAGCCGAGCAAAAAGCAGAGGCAGAGCTTATCAAGAAGCAGAAGGAAGCCGAGGCTATGAAGTATGAGGCTGAAGCTGAAATGATAAAGAAGCAGCGCGAGGCAGATGCCGAGAAGTATCTCGCTCTCCAACAGGCAGAGGCTCGCAAGGCAGAAGCAGCGGCTCAGCGCTTTGCTATGGAGCAAGAGGCTGAGGGTATTCGCGCTAAAGGTCTTGCCGAGGCAGAGGCTATTGAGAAAAAGGCAGAGGCTCAGAAGAAAATGGGCGAAGCTTCGGTTCTCGAAATGTATCTTGCGGCTCTTCCCGAAGTCGTCAAGAATGCGGCTGCTCCCCTTGCCTGCACCGATAAGATCGTTATGTACGGCGATGGAAACTCCACAAAGCTCATTAAGGACGTTATGCTCAGCGCAAATCAGGTCGTTGACGGCATGAAGGAATCCACGGGTATAGACATTGGTGCTATGCTTGCGGGATTCGTAGGAGGTAAGGCGGCTTCCAATCAAAATCAAAACGATAACGCATAAAACTTTCAACAGTTGGAGAAGTTTTTCTCCAACTGTTTTTTGAATTCTCCAACTGTTTTTTGCTTTGTTTTATTGACATTTTTCATTTAATGTTGTATAATACAAGCGTATAAATTTTTATTTCAGGAGTACTAACATGAACTTTTCAAAGCTTGACAAATTTATGGACGAGATGACTCTGCGCGGTATTCCGGGCTGTGAACTTGCCGTTTCTTTGAACAGAGAAACGATCTACAGAAAAAGCGTTGGATACGCAGATGCGGCAAAGACGCGCCCTATGTCAGAAAGCGACATTTCTTGGATCTTTTCTTGCTCCAAGGTCATAACCTGCGTGGCTGCCATGCGTCTCGTTGAGGAAGGCAAGATATCGCTTGACGACCCCGTTTCAAAATACATTCCCGAGTTTGCGTCCCTTAAAATACTCGATAAAAAAACGAAAGTCTTGTCGGACGCAACAGTTCCCATGACCGTTGAGCATCTGTTCACTATGACGGGCGGCATGAATTACAATATCAATGCCAATACCATAAAAGAAGCCGTAACGAATGAAAATATAACAACTCTCGATATGATAAAAGAAATGGCAAAAATGCCGCTTGATTTTGAGCCCGGTGCAAAATATCAGTATAGCCTTTGCCACGACGTTCTTGCGGGTGTCGTTGAGGTCGTAAGCGGAATGAGATTCTCGGATTATCTGCAGAAAAACATCTTTGATCCGCTCGGAATGGTCGATATCGGATTCAGACCTACCGACGCGCAAAAGACTCGCTTCTGCGACCAATTCGTATATTCAAACGGAACGAACACCGTTGTTCAACGTGAACTCAATAATCAGTATGCGCTCTTCCCGAACTACGACAGCGGCGGAGCGGGACTCTTCTCGACTGTTGACGAATATATGAAGTTTATCACGGTTCTCGCAAACGGCGGTAAAACGCTTGACGGATATTCTCTTCTCCGTCCCGAAACTATTGAGATGCTCGGCAAGAACCGTTTGCACGACAACGCGCTCAATAACTTTGTAAACGGACGACTTTTCGGCTACGGCTGGGGACTTTGCGGCAGAGTTCACCGCGATCCTACCGTATCGTTGTCAAAATCTCCTGTGGGTGAGTTCGGTTGGGACGGCGCGGCAGGCGCATTCTCTATGGTAGACGCAAAGAATCATATCGCTCTGTATTTCGGAACGAATATTTTTAATTTCACATACGGTTATTATTATCTCCACCCAACGATAAGAAATATGGTCTACGAGGCACTTGAATCGTAAGATCACTCAAAAAGCAACCCCCCAAAAAAACCCGACAGATTTAAAATCTGTCGGGGTTTTTGCTTTTATATTACAATTTATTTTCCACAATTACGTATCAAACTGCGAATGATAAAGTGAATAATAAAATCCTTTTTGTTCCATGAGCGAATCATGGTTACCTTGCTCGATAACGTTTCCGTCCTTAACGACGAGTATCACGTCGGCGTTTTGAATGGTAGAAAGTCTATGCGCGATAACAAAACAGGTCCTACCTTTCATAAGCGCATACATAGCCTTCTGTATCTTCTGCTCGGTACGTGAATCGACGTTAGAGGTCGCCTCGTCAAGTATGAGCATAGGCGCATCGGCAAGCATTGCGCGTGCAATCGTGATAAGCTGCTTATGTCCTTTCGATATATTCACTCCGTCGTCCGAAAGCACCGTATCATAACCGTTGGGAAGTCCCTCGATATAAGAATGTATATGCGCCATTTTTGCCGCTTTTATTACTTCCTCACGACTTGCGCCCTCTCGTCCATAAGTGATATTTTCATATATAGTACCATGAAAGAGCCAAGTCTCCTGAAGCACCATAGTGTACGCCTTACGAAGCGACTCGCGGGTAACCTCTCGTATCTCGTTTCCGTCAACGCGTATCGTTCCCGAATCAACGTCGTAAAAGCGCATTAGAAGATTTATAACAGTAGTCTTTCCCGCTCCCGTAGGTCCGACTATCGCGATAACGTTACCCTTCTTTGCGTGCATCGAAAGGTCTTTTATTATAGTCCTTTCAGGAACGTAGCCAAACTTAACGTTCTCAAGCTTAACGTCTCCCTCAACGTCGGAAAGCACGACGGCATTTTCCACGTCGGGAGTTTCGGGCTTTTCATCTATTATTGCGAATACCTTTTCGGCAGACGAGCAAGCTGACTGAAGCTCACTGATAATATTGGCAAACTCGTTTATAGGCCCTGCAAACTTTCTCGAATACTGCACGAACGCCGAAATACCGCCAAGAGAGATAGTAAACATCGGAAGAATTGCCGCCTGCCCGCTCGCGTTTAACACAAAGAAGAGGTAAAATATACCGCCAAGCATCGTTACGAGAGACAATGACAAGTTATTGATAAAGTTTACCGTAGGACCTACCTGACAAGCGTAATATTCCGCCGCGTAATACGCCTCCACCGCTTCGTCGTTTCTCTTATCAAAGCGTGAAAGTATAACGCCCTCTCGGCTATACGCGCGGATAGTTTTCTGTCCCGAGAGCATTTCCTCGGCATAGCCGTTAAGCTCTCCGAGTTTTTGCGATCTCTTTCGAAAAAGAGGGCGCACACGGGTCGAGCGATATTTAGTATAGATTATAGACAACGGCACGGTTATAGCAAACACGAGCAACAGCACGGGCGATATCGACGCCATCATGGCAAGTGAGCCGACAACGGTGACGACACTCGTGCATATCTGCAAAAGGTCGTGCGACAGAGACGTATTGACCGTGTCTATATCGTAAGATATACGGCTGATTATCTCACCCGTCGCGTGTGTATCGAAAAATCCGACGGGCAATTCTGTCAAATGGTCGAAAAGCTGTTTGCGCATCGTGTAAACTATCTTTTGGCTCAATCTTACCATTGCTACCGCAAGTATGTACGACAGAAGCGCGGATACCGCGTAAAAGCCAAGCATTATCGCGGAATATATCATAACCTTTTGAATATCCACGTTGCCTGTGCCGACGGCGATAGTATCTATCGCCTTTTGAGAAAGCTTTGGCGCGGCAAGTGCCAAAACGTTTGAAACTATCATAAGGCAAAAGCAAAGTATCACCATTCCCTTATGCATAAACAGATATTTGGATATGCGGCGAATGACCGCCATACGAGCTCCCTTTGTCTGAGGCGCATACTGCGGGGCGCTGTCCGCGCGCCTTCCCATATTTCTGCCGCCTCCCATATTTCCGCCTCTATTCAAGGAAAGCACCTCCTATCTGCGAATCGCTGATCTCCTTATAAACGTCACAACTCGAAAGAAGCTCTGCATGAGTTCCCATTCCTATGATCTTTCCGTCGTCAAGCACGATAATAAGGTCGGAGTTCATTACCGAGCTTACTCGCTGCGCAACTACGATGGTGGTCGTATCCTTCATAGTCTCGCGGATACTGCGTCGGAGATTGGAATCGGTCTTATAGTCAAGAGCAGATGATGCATCATCAAGGACGAGAATATCGGGCTTTCCAGCCAAAGCGCGCGCGATAAGCAATCTCTGTTTCTGTCCACCCGAAACGTTCGTGCCCTTTGAATTGAGCATATGCTCGTATCCGTCCTCATACGCACAGATAAACTCCTTTGCCTGTGCGACAGTTGCGGCAAGGTCTACGTCGGCGTCACTGAGCTCTCTTCCAAAGCGTATGTTTTCTCCGACAGTATCTGCCGCAATAAAATCGTTTTGCATAACTACGCCGAACATAGTGTTCAATTCGTCGTGTTCAAAGGTACGAACGTCCTTTCCGTCTATACGAATACTGCCCTTTGAAACATCATAAAAACGCATCAAAAGCTGTATAAGCGTCGTCTTTCCGCTTCCCGTCGCACCTATAATGCCGAGTGCACTGCCCTTCTTGAGCGAAAAGCTTATATTTTGGAGATTATTCTTTTTACCTATGTACGAGAACGAGACGTTGTCAAAAACGATATATGGATCGTTTTCCTTTACGGGATACTTTTCAACCGACTCAACGGCAAGGTCGGACTCCGTACGTATTACCTCTTCGATTCGCGAAGCACTCGCCGCTCCCTTTGAATAGTTTACGAAAATTCTCGTGATTCCGAGCATAGCCATTGAGATTATAGTAAAATACTGGATAAATGCAATTATCTTACCGGGTTCTGTAAGCGCGCCGTTTACACGGAACGCTCCGACGACTATTACAGAAACGAGTCCGAGATTAAGGAAAAAGGTAACAAAAGGATTTGACGCCGCCATTACCGAACTTGCGCGTTTTTCGTCGTTAGCAAGTCCTTTGTTGGCGTGGTCGTATCTGCGACGCTCGTAATCGGTCTTTGAGAGCGCCTTGATAACGCGTATTCCCTGCGAATCCTCTCTCACTACGCGTATCATAGAATCAACCGACTTCTGCGTTTTCTTGAATAGCGGAATACCCTTTGTGGTGATTATTCCGACCGATATACTTATAAGCGGCAGAACTATTACCATAACGAGTGTAAGTACAGGGTCAAGCGTTGCCGTTACTATGATCCCGCCAATGAGCATGATAGGTGCGCGTACGCCCATTCTCAAGCTCATTCCTACAAAATGATGCAGATTATAGGTGTCCGACGTAAGTCTTGACTCAAGGCTCGGAACGGTAAAAGCGTCTATCTGTCGCGGAGAAAGTGACATTATCTTTTCGAAAAGATTATGCCTTATTTTCTTTGTAGTATCTCTTGCTATCCTTGCAGCCATGCGGTTAGCACCGATATTCATAGCACAGCCTATTGCGGCGCAAAGCATCATGCATATACCCCAAAAGACTATGTTTCTGACAAGTCCAAGCGGTACTACGTTATCAAGAATATGACTGAGAATATAAGGTATCGCAAGTTCGATAAGAGTTCCAAAAGTCTTTATCGCAAGCGCTAAGATAATATAACGCTTATACGGCTTAAGATATTCAAGCAATAATTTCATATGCTCACCTCTACTTTAATATCTGCATACGGAATTTAGTACGTTCAGCACGCGCGCCTCTTATCTCAATAACGTAATCGATGTCAAGCGTTCCCATGGTCATAAGAAGATTTTCGACCTTCAAGGTTCGTACGCATATCTCAAACGGCATATAGGGAGTTTTGTATACGCAGTGGTATCTCTTCCCCGCCTCAAAGGTGAGAACGGTCGATACCGCCCCGTTTCTCGTCATGCTGACAATTCCCGACTGTGAGCGCAAGAATGATACCGTAGTGACCGAGCCTTCCATTCCCGTTGCTTCAGTTTCCTCGTAGGTCACCTCAACTCTGTCTCCGTCGTCGTAAAGCGTTCCCAAAGAATTTATCTCAATTACTTCGGGCGAATCGTCTGCGTCCTCTGCGCGTATGGTAAGCACGGCCTCCGAATCGTCTCCCGAAAACAAAGATGCCTCTACCTCGTATCTTATAGACTTTATCTTTAAACGTATCTCTTTTTTTAAAGACATTTTACTTTTTTCTCCTGTTTGCTACAAATTTAATTATAATAATTTTACCATTTTTAACGGTGATTGTCAACCTTATGCAATAACAAAAAACGCATATCAAAAATTTTTCCAAAAATAAATATTTTTTGTAACAATTCCTTTGACATAGCGCTTTTTTCGTGCTATAATATACTTGAATAATTTTATCCATCAGGAGAATTTCATGTCAAAACTTTTAATGACCCGCATAAAGCAGCTTATCAATTACGCCGTAAACAAAAGGCTTATCGGCGAGGAAGACCGCGTGTACGCAACGAACGGTCTTATTTCAGCATTTGGTATTTCAGAATACGTTGAACCCGATGTCCCCGTAGAAGAGTCGTCACTTGAGGATATCCTTTCGTCTCTTTGCGACATAGCCTTCGAAAAAGGACTTATCGAAAGTAACACCGTAGTCTATCGCGACCTGTTTGACACAAAGATAATGGGGATAGTTACGCCCCGTCCAAGCGATGTCATTCATAATTTCACCTCTCTTTACAATATTTCGCCCAAAGCCGCTACCGACTATTTCTATAATCTTTCAAAAAACAGTGACTATATCCGTTCTTATCGAGTCGCTAAAGACCTCAAGTGGAAATACACGGGAAATTACGGAGAGCTTGATATTACCGTTAATCTCTCAAAGCCCGAAAAAGACCCCCGCGCTATTGCCGCGGCTAAGCTTCTCCCTCAAAACGATTATCCTAAATGTCTCCTTTGCAGAGAAAATGAAGGCCACGCAGGAAACACCGCGCGTCCCGCAAGACAGACCTTACGCCTTATCCCCTTGACCCTTACGGGTAAAAAGTGGTTTATGCAATACTCCCCCTACGTATATTACAACGAGCATTGTATCGTGCTTTCAAACGACCATATTCCGATGAAGATAGACAGAAATACCTTTGTGCGTCTGCTCGACTTCGTTGACCAATATCCGCACTATTTTATCGGCTCGAATGCCGATCTGCCTATCGTTGGCGGCTCTATACTTTCCCACGATCATATGCAAGGCGGAAATTATAATTTCGCTATGGCGAAAGCTCCTATCGAGACCGAGATACGCTTTGAGTGCTTTGATGAGGTTGAGGCGGGAATAGTTCGTTGGCCTATGTCGGTGATTCGTCTGCGCAGCGTTAACAAGCAAAGCCTTGTAAGGATCGCAGACAAGATACTTGAATCGTGGAGGACCTACTCCGACCCGTCTGCCTTTGTATTTGCAAACACCGACGGTGAATCGCACAACACTATAACGCCTATCGCGCGTTTTGCAAACGGGAAGTTCGAACTTGACCTCGTTCTGCGAAATAATATCACGACAGAAGAACACCCGCTCGGAGTTTTCCACCCGCACGCTGACCTACATAATATCAAAAAAGAAAATATCGGACTTATCGAGGTCATGGGTCTTGCCGTTCTTCCCTCTCGTCTGCAAAGCGAGATACAAACAATGCGTGAGTTTATATTGAGCGGAAAAGACTTTGCGCTCGACGAAAGTATTTCAAAGCACAAGACATGGTTTGAGAGCTTTAAGAGCAAATATAACTTCACATCTGAAAATACAGAAGATATCCTAAAGCAAGAAATAGGACGCACCTTTGAGCGTGTGCTTGAGGACGCGGGAGTTTTCAAGCGCACCGAAAGCGGCACGACTGCCTTTCTCAGATTTATCGCTACGATTCGTTAAAATAAATATTCATATATAAACGGAGGATCAAAAACATGCCCGAATATGTAATTACGATTGCCAGAGGCTTTGGAAGCGGCGGTAGGACCGTCGGAAAAATGCTTGCAAAAAAGCTTGATATCAACCACTACGACGGAGAGCTTATCCAGCTTGCGTCCGAGGAAAGCGGTATAAACATCGAGCTTTTCGGAAAGGCTGACGAAACTGTCAAGACTAATCTTTTCAAGAGATACAATAAAAGCTTTGGAGAAAAACTTATCACTCCCGACAGCGACAATTTCACCTCAAACGACAACCTTTTCAATTATCAGGCAAAGATAATCCGCGACCTTGCCGATAAGCAGAACTGCATTATTATCGGTCGTTGTGCCGACCATATCTTAAAGGATAACCCCAAGGTCATTCGCCTGTTCTTCTACGCTGACGAAAAGGCATGTATAAAGAACGTCGTTGATATGTATGCGATATCCGAAAAGGAGGCTCGTGAACGTATTGAGGAGATCGACCGCTCCCGTGCCGCTTATTACAAGTATTACACGGGCAACGAGTGGAACGACGTGAATAACTACGACCTCTGCATCAATACAGGCAGACTTGGATTTGAGACCTCGGTCGAAGTAGTTCTCGGATATATGAGAGATATTGGACTTAACGTGTAAGATAAATATTTATAAGCAAACAACTCCGAAAGGTCACTTGACCTTTCGGAGTTGTTTTTATATTTGACTAAAAGTATTAGACAAATCAAATTTTGATTTATCGGGGAGATTGGTTTGACAAAATGGCTACACACGAACGAAACGATTTTCACAAACCTTGTAGGGACAGGCGTCCTCGACTGTCCGTAAACAAGCAAATTTAATATTCTTCACGGAGAGTCATAACCCTTTATTATATTTAATAAATTCAAACCGTTCGTAACGGACAGTCGAGGACGCCTGTCCCTACAAGGTTAGAATAAATTTTATGGTTTGTGCTTTATCGTTTCTATATTTCAAACTGCTCGACAAACCGCAATTTATTCAATTTTAAATATTTTTATACTTGCTCTTGATCTTGAGATTCTTGAACTTCTATCTGCGGTTCTTTTTCTTCCGTTACTTCTTCCGCTTCTTCTGCTTCTTCAAATATTGGCTCTTGTGTTTCTTGCGCTTCGATCTCAAGAGTAAGCTTGAATTTTCTTCTCTTGTGAACGTAGACAAAAAACATTATAAAGGAAATTACGCAGCCGACAGCGAAAAGGATCGCTAAAGCATATCCCGCTGCCGCAAGCGCGTAATATATGTCGGAGATCTCGGAAAGCTTGTATTCACTTGATCCCGCCGCGTAAAAGCTTTTGTCATAGTATAACAGATGTGAGACCTTCTCGGATATAATGGCACATATCCAAAAAGGGATCGCAAGAAAGATATCAACTATCGCAAAAAAGAGAGACACGAATCTTCTTGCCTTGTATTTGTTTCTATTTATTTTTTTAGGAGCTTCTTGAATGATCTCCTCAACTTCAATCTGTTCAATTTGTTGTATCTGTTGCGATTCGGCTTGCTCCTCTGCGCCAAGCTTTGTGCCGCAATTGAAGCAAAAATTATGCCCCTCGCCACACGCCTGACCGCACCTCGCGCAAATTATTTGCTGTTCGTCCATAGTCGTCTCTCCCCTTTTTCTCGACTTATTAAAATAATTTTATCACATAAATCGAGATTTGTAAAGAAGTTTTTGAGAAAAACGCTCGTATAAGCTTTGTGCCTATACGAGCTATTTTATTATTTAATACAATTTATATTTCAACCTCAAATTATCCGCTATCATCGCAATAAACTCGCTATTTGTGGGCTTTCCGCGGTTATTTTGAATCGTGTAACCGAAATAGGAGTTGAGGGTATCGACGTCGCCTCTGTCCCACGCGACTTCAATTGCGTGGCGGATAGCGCGCTCGACACGGCTTGTCGTAGTTTGATATTTCTTGGCGACAGATGGGTACAGAACTTTTGTGACGGAATTTATAATGTCGCTGTCCTTGACTGTGAGCAAAATTGCAGTGCGGAGATACTGATATCCTTTTATATGGGCGGGTACGCCTATCTGGTGGATTATGCGGGTCACCTGTGTTTCAATATCGGGCGTTTTGCTCTCGTCTTCTTCCTCTGTAATGGTAGCTTGAGCGTTCTTTCGATTATGCGCTAAAGTCTTTATATGTTGGCAAAGACTTTCCATATTATAAGGCTTTAAAAGGCAGAGATCCGCTCCCGCTTTTGTCGCCTCCATAAATATGCTTTGATTAGACACCATCGACACGATTATAAACGACGGCGGTGTATCGGGTGAAAAGTTGAGCGACTTGCAATTCCTTAAAACGCCTATTCCGTCAAGCTTTGACAGCCATATGTCGACTATCGCCACGTCGGGATGATACCGTCCTATCTTGATAAGCGCTTCCTCGCCGTTCCCCGCTTCCTCAAGAGCGTTAAATCCCGCTTTTCTCAGCTCGTTGCAAAGTGCCTGTCTTTGTGATGCATTTTCGTCCGCTATAAGTATTTTGATCGCAGTTTCCATTTTATCCTCCTCTGATCTATGTTCAAATTTTCAGGTGACTTGTTTACCATATTTTACCATATTTCAAAAGCAAATGCAAGTATTTTACAAAAATTTCCATTTAAAATTTCGTTATTTTTTTTGATTTTTTCATATAGGCACAAAAAACGAAAAAAGAAAGACGAAATGTGTCGAAAAATACAAAAAACTGCTTCATTAAGCAGAGCCAAATGAAGCAGCATATATGTTGTTTTTTATTAGCCTATAAGTGTGATAGGAAGATACGTAGGCGCGCCTCTTCCTATGGCATTTACTTCAAGAACGAGTCGGTTGATAGGCTGCACCGTCTCTCCCGCGCGTATCGTTACATCTACGCTGACCTTATGGTCGGGATAACGCGTATTCTTGTGAGGCATTATCACGCAGGTCTTGCCCTCAACTGTAAAGCCCTCTGTTCCGAGCCAACGGAGCGTAAGCGTGTAAGGCATATTTCCAAGCGGTGTTTTTTGATATTTAATATATTTGTTTTCAAAAGTAATAGTTAGCTTTTTCTCTCCCATAGGAGCTATCTCAGGATCTCCGTCGAATGCCGCTGTCACCGTCATATAAGGCGCTTCAACGTAGCAAGAATAAGGCTTTATGGAATTTAGGCGTTCTATCGCTCTTTGATCCTTTAAGAAAATATCAGCAATATCTTCGGGAACATCATTTTCATCATCGTTGATAGCCGTGTCCATATCATTTGCCCAAAGTACAACGGGAGCTAACTTAACTACGCGTTCCGTAAGTGCCGTACAGGTCTTTGGCAAAACTCGGAGCGTTCCGACATCTACCGACATGGTCACAATATTGTCTCCGATATGGGTTTTCCAATCGTCAGGGATCATCTTCATTCCGCCAAGGATTCCGAGCGTTGCGCCAACCGTTCCGCCCGTACAGTCGGTATCGTCTCCGCAGTTGATAGCAAGTATCATAGACTTCTTAAAATCGCCCTCGCCGTAAAGCAGACCAAGAACGGTATAAGCAACGTTGGAGGGCGCTTCGAACCAACCATCTCCGATATCAGCGTTCTGCAAACGCACCTTCTCTCTTGCTTCCATTGGAGTAACACCGTTTTTATAGCATTCGCGAACGAGATTTACACTCTTTGCGATACGGCTGTCCGCGGGAATTGCCGCAAGACCGATTTCAATGATCTTTTGAATGTCGGTTACAACGAAAGCCGCACTCTGCATAGTGGCTACAAAAGCCGCAGCGTACGTTCCCTCTCCCATTCCGTGATCGACCATTGCATCCTCAATCGCGTATTTTGCCGCAATAGCGGGAGCTGCGGGAGCAAGGCACGCCCAGAGCTCCGTACGTATCCACGCGCCGTTCGAATGCTTCCATTCGTTGTCGTAGTCGCCCGAAAGCGGAGGCATAAGTCCTCTCTTCAAGTTAGCCTTGCCAAGACCGTATTCGTTCCAATGAGGACCGATAAAGCTTAACCAATACTCTCCCAAAAGATTAGAGTTTATAGCGTGAGGGCCGCAACGCTCGACCGCATAAAGCCATACGAGCTGAAGATCGAGGTCATCGTTTGGAAGAACGACGTTTGCTTCGGTCGCAAAGCCCTTTATGTCGAGAATTTCGTGCGTTCCCTCGTAGGGTGTCCCCATCGTCCCACCGATGTTCTTGCCGAGCCAACAAGCGTTTACCTTATCGCGATAAGTTTCAAAATTAAGATTCATAAGTACTCTCCTTTATTTTTTATTTGCAAAACTATTATAACAAAAAAATGCGCTTAATGTAAGCGCATTTTTTTACTTGTGATTCGCATTTTTTTACTTTTGTTTTTTATATTCAGCCGGTGTTGCTCCGGTCATACGCGTAAAGGCTCTGTAAAAGGAGGTCTTTGACGAATAGCCGACGCGGAATGCTATCTCCTCGACCGATAGCTCTCCCTTTGACAAAAGCGTTTTGGCAAGCTCTACTCGGCGATGGTTTACGTACTCGGTCAGCGACATATTGAAATGCTCCTTGAATATGCGGCTAAAATACGATGGATTGTAAAAGCACTTCTGTGCAAGAGCCGAAAGCGTAAGCTCCTCTCCGAGATTTCGGTCAATATAGTCCGCGATTTTCTGCCAAGTTCCGCTTTGTTCAATGCTTTGAGGCTCCGCATTAGTCTTTCTAAGTATCTTAACGAGCAGTATATTCATATAGCTTTCAAGCACGGTACGGCGAAAAGGCTCTTTTGACCTATATTCCGAAAGCATGTTTTTCAAAAGTGTTTCTATTTCGTCGCGCTCCGTTCCTGAAAACGAGACCATTCCGCCCTCGTTATCCTTTCTCAATTCGTCAAACGCCGTGAGTTGAAGAAGCGCGAACGCGTTTTCGGGCGTTATAAGAGAATCCACCGTCTCGGGTTTAAAGCAAATATTCACGTAAGAAAAATGCTTATCCGTAGTAAAGGTGTGTATACTTTGATAATTGATGAAGATAAGGTCTCCGCGCTTTACCTCATATTCCTCATCGTTTACACGCTCGGCAGACGAACCCTCCATGATATACACGATCTCGATAAAATCGTGCGTGTGAAGCTCAACTCCCGTATGCTTATTTGAAAAGAAAATATGAAAATTGCAATCGGATCTTATCAATTCGTCACTTCGATATACCTTTAAATTAGATTCATTCATGGTCATTTTATGTACGTATTATATATTTTTTTAGTGTCCGAGGTCGACATTGCCTCAGAAACCGCACTTCCCGAAGCATCTACTCTTCCTACGACAACACATATATACTTTCCACCGTTCTTACCCTCTGCATAAGTCACAAAGGTAGCAGTAGGAGTATGCTCCCAGCCGGGTTTTCCGCCTTTTACGGTAGATGTACTTAATCTCGGATTATCGTTAAATCTATCTTCGCCGCTATACCAACCTGTAAATTTATTAAGAGTTTTATTCTTTCCCCTATTGGAACTTGGATTGTGTATAGTAATAGAATATCCTTCATATGAAGATAGTATCTGCTTTGCAAGAGTATTATCAAGCGCATATGCCATAATAGCTGCCATTTCACGACAGGTAGTATAGTGTCCGCCACTATATTCTCCTTCTACACCCAACGGCATCGATTCAAGGCCGGTGGAATTGACGAAATTGGTATTAGTCAACCCCATATCCTTTGCTTTGTTATTCATAAGCTTAACAAACTCAGACTCTGAGCCTGCTATTCTCTCAGCAACCGCTTGACAAGCTATCGTATTCGAGTCATAAATGATAAGATATAAAAAATCCTTTAGCCTAATTTGTTCTCCTACATAAAAATTCTCTCCTGAAGGCGCCATACCATATTTATCCTCGGTTTGCTTATAAGTCACCTGAGCCTGAGTTACAGTTAAAAGTTCGTAAAGAGAAATATTATTGCTATCTTTTGCAATTTCCTCACACGCGACAAGCAATGTCATAACTTTCGTCATAGATGCGGGAGATATACGCGTATCTGCATTTTTCGTTCCCATTGCCTCATATGAATCCAAATTGACTATAATAGCAGCTTGAGATGATATTCCGTCAATTGAAGTGACATTCGAGGAATTATTGGCTATGTAATTACTTCTTGACGGCACTGTCGCGGGCGGCTTTATGACCGTCGCACCGTTTTGCTCCGCACCGCCATTTTGAGAAATGCTTGAATTATTCTTTCCGCTGTCTCTGTCGACGACATCGTTTTTGCTGCCACCGAAAGAGCCTCCGTCTGCTTCAACAGTAAACAAAAGCACTGTCATAGTTATAAGAGAAAGCACGAGTGCGACAAGAACTACCGAAAAGGCCACCCAAAAAGCCATGGGAACTTGAGAGGATATTCCCGAGCTTTTCGCTGTGTGATATACGCCGTTCCCTATCGGTCTTTGATGTAACGTAGGTCTTTGATGTAACGTAGGTCTTTGTTGCACCGTTGGTCTTGGCGGTGTCTGAGTTCCGCGCTGACTGTATCTGTTATTCTGTCCGTTATCGTTCATTTATGTACCGTCCTTTATCTTAAAAAATAAAAGATATTTCTATATATGTTATATTTTATCATAAAACTCACTTATTTTCAATACTATTCTCTATTCTTCCTTTATTTTTTGGTGGAAATCCTTTACAAACATTGACAAAATTGCCATTTAGTATTATAATTAACTCAACAATGAAAAAAGGAGTCCACATTATGAAAAAAATTCTCGCTATCGGCAACAGCTTTTCACAAGACGCTACGCATTATCTACCAGCTTTATGCGAGTCTTCGGGCGTTGAAGCGCGTATATGCAATATGTATATCGGCGGTTGCCGTCTTTCCTTGCACCATGAAAATATGCTTTCGGAAAGAAAAACATACAAACCACAAAAAGATACAGTGCTTACGGACTTTATCTCTCTTCGCGAGGGTATTGAGGCTGACGACTGGGATATCGTAACCTTCCAACAGCAGAGCTCTGCTTCGTCAGTATATACTACCTTCCAACCGTATCTTAACGAACTTTCGGCATATATAAAAAAAGCTCTCCCAAACGCAAAGCAATACATACATCAAACGTGGGCATATCAGACGGGAAGCAAAATGATCTATGACGCGGGCTTTGCGACTTATGAAGAGATGTTCGCTCCAATTCGCGAATCCTACGAAAGAGCCTTCAAGGACATCAACGCCGACGGAATGATACGCTCGGGTGAGGCTATGCTTGCGCTAAAGAACAGCGGATTCCCCTACATTCACAGAGATTGCTTCCACGCACACAGCGGTATTTCTCGCCTCATGCTTGCGTGCCTTTGGTACAAGAAGCTTATCGGTCCGCTTAATGAAGATGCGGTTATGAACATTAAAACCGATGTTCCCGTATCAACGGAAGAAAGAAAGCTTATTATAAAGATAGTAAACAATATTGATTAAAATAAATAAGCCGAGACAAAAAGTCTCGGCTTATTTTTATATATTCTCAAGCGGTTACTACCGTCATATTACCGTTTTGGGTTTTATGTGAAAATATATGATAATCCCATTGGGAAGTAAAAGATCTGCGATTATTTTGCGTAATCTATTGCGCGGCTCTCGCGAATGACATTGATCTTGATCTGTCCTGGGTACTTGACCTCTTCCTGAATCTTTACTGCCATTTCTCTCGCGATAAGCTTCATGCCGTCATCATTAACCTCTTCTGGTTTGACCATTACGCGTATCTCTCGTCCTGCCTGTACAGCGAATGCTTTTTCAACTCCGCCGAATCCCTTTGCGATCTCTTCGATCTTTTCAAGTCGTTTGATGTAATTTTCAAGATCCTCTCGTCTTGCTCCGGGTCTTGCCGCACTGATCGCGTCAGCCGCCTGAACGATAACTGCTATAACAGTCTGAGGATCAACATCTCCGTGGTGAGCCTCTATCGCGTGGATAACGTCGCGGCTCTCCTTGTATCTCTTGACGAGATTTACGCCAAGCTCTACGTGTGAGCCTTCCATTTCATGAGTTTGAGCTTTACCTATATCGTGAAGAAGTCCCGCGCGTTTTGCAAGAGTACTGTCAACACCAAGCTCATCTGCTATCATTCCCGCTATCAAAGCGACCTCGATAGAGTGCTTGAGCACGTTCTGTCCATAACTCGTTCTGTACTTAAGTCTGCCGAGCATTCTTATAAGGTCGGGATTGATTCCGTGGATACCAACGTCAAACGTTGCTCTCTCTCCTGCCTGCTTGATTCCCGTTTCAACCTCTTTTTGAGCCTTTTCAACAGTCTCCTCAATGCGCGACGGATGGATTCGTCCATCGGAAATAAGCTTTTCAAGCGTAAGTCTTGCTATCTCTCTTCTGACAGGGTCAAATCCCGAAAGAGTTATAGCCTCGGGAGTATCATCGATGATAAGCTCAACACCTGTAAGCTTTTCAAGCATCTGAATGTTTCTGCCCTCTCTACCGATTATACGTCCCTTCATATCGTCGTTAGGCAACGATACGACCGATACTGTCGTTTCGGCAACGTGATCTGCCGCACATCTTTGAATCGCCAGTGAAATAATGTTCTTCGCCTTTGTGTCGGCTTCTTCCTTGAATTCCGCTTCAAGCTCGTCAAGTCTCTGCGCGAGATCATGCTTGACCTCGGATTCAACGCGGCTTATAAGCTCTTCCTTTGCCTGCTCTGCGGAAATTCCCGAGATCTCCTCGAGGATCTTCATTTCCTTTTCGCGAAGCTCGTTGATCTGATCGCGAAGCGCGTCGTTTTCCTTAAGCTTCTTATCAAGCTGTTCGTTCTTACGTTCAAGAGCTTCTGCTTTCTTATCAAGCGTTTCTTCTTTTTGAGCTACGCGGCGTTCCATTCTTGAAACATCTGCGCGGCGCTCTTTTAATTCCTTTTCGGCATCGTTACGCTGTCTGAGGATATCCTCTTTGGCGCTTATCAATGCTTCCTTCTTCATAGTTTCTGCGAGTTTTGCGCCATCTTCGCGAATACGCTTTGCCTCTTCCTCGGCAGAACCGATCTCAGACTCAGCCTTTTTCTTTCGCGCGTTATATCCGACACGGTGAAACACCGCGCCAAAAATGACACCCGATCCGACAAATGCGGAAGCGGCTATCACTATACACAACCACAGTTCCATAAAGCACCTCCTTGTTTTTTATTTTTTAATTTATTTGCATCATAAAAACTATTCTGACACATACTATATTTTACACTATTTTTATCAAAATGTCAATAAGTTTTAAAATAATCGAACAAAAAAATACATAAAACAAAAAACACCGCATCGAAATGCGGTGTTTTTTATTTATTAGCCAAGCTTTGCTTGGTTGATCTTGATTCCGGGACCCATCGTGCTTGCGATAACGCAGCTCTTGATGTACTGACCCTTTGCAGCAGCGGGCTTTGCCTTGAGAACTGCGCCAACGAGAGTGTTGAAGTTCTCTGCGAGCTTCTCTGCTCCGAAGGAAGCCTTTCCTATGGGGCAGTGGATAATGTTGGTCTTATCGAGACGGTACTCGATCTTACCTGCCTTAGCCTCGGTTACAGCCTTTGCGACGTCGGGAGTAACAGTTCCTGCCTTAGGAGAAGGCATAAGTCCCTTAGGACCGAGAACCTTACCGAGCTTACCGATAACACCCATCATGTCGGGGCTTGCAACTACTACGTCGAAATCGAACCAGTTTTCCTGAACGATCTTATCTGCATATTCTGCACCGCCTGCGTAATCTGCGCCTGCGTCAAGAGCAGCCTGAACCTTGTCGCCCTTTGCGAATACGAGAACCTTTACATTCTTACCTGTTCCGTTAGGAAGAACTACTGCACCTCTGACCTGCTGATCAGCGTGACGGGAGTCAACACCCAAGCGGATATGGATCTCGATGGTCTCATCGAATTTTGCCTTAGAAGTCTCGCAAACGAGTGCGAGAGCCTCTGCGGGCTCGTATGCTTTGCTCTTATCTATGAGCTTTGCGCTGTCAATATATTTCTTACCCATTTCAGTCTACCCCCTTAGTCCTCAACTACAACGCCCATGCTGCGAGCGGTACCTGCTACCATGCTCATTGCGGTCTCTACGCTTGAAGCGTTAAGGTCGGGCATCTTTGTTTCAGCGATCTTGCGAACCTGTTCCGATGTGATCTTTGCAACCTTGGTCTTGTTGGGCTTCGCAGAACCTGACTCGATTCCTGCTGCCTTCTTAATAAGAACGGCTGCGGGGGGAGTCTTTGTGATAAATGTGAACGAACGGTCAGCGTAAACCGTGATAACTACGGGAATGATAAGTCCCATATCGTTCTTTGTTCTTTCGTTGAATTCCTTTGTAAACACAGGAATCGCAACACCGTACTGTCCAAGTGCAGGACCTACGGGAGGCTGCGGCGTTGCCTTACCAGCGGGCAGCTGCAGCTTGATATAACCCATAACTTTTTTTGCCATTTTAAAAATACCTCCATTGTGGTGAATTTACGGGAGAATTAAAGAATTTTTCTCCCTCCCACGTTTGTGACCTTTGTCACGTTTACGCAAGCTTAACTACGCTTGCATCAAGTTCAACAGGCATATCGCGGCGTCCTCTCTTGACGAGCACCGTGATCTTCTTCATATCGTCGGATATCGCTTCAACAGTTCCTGAATACCCCTCAAAAAGTCCTTCCGTAATAGCAACGGTATCTCCAACCTTAAACGCGAGCTCTACGCGAGTCGTGGTTTCTATGTTGAATGCCTCTACCTCCGCATCAGTAAGCGGGGTGGGACGAGATCCGGGACCTACGAAGCCTGTAACACCGGTAATATTTCTTACTGCGTGCCAGCTCTCGTCTGTCATAGCCATTTTGATAAGAACGTAGCAGGGGAATATCTTTTCCTCGACTTCCTTTTCCACATCACCGTTCTTTTCTATAACGGTGGTTACAGGAATACGGATATCGAAGATCAAATGTCCAAGTCCGCGATTTTCAACGATCTTTTCAAGGCTTGCCTTAACCTTGTTTTCATAACCGGAGTAGGTGTGCGCTACGTACCATCTCGGGCCAACGTTCATTTCATTAATATCACTCATACTTGAAAGCCTCTTAACTTATTTCGTAAAGAGTTCTGTGAGCGCTTGAATACCGTGAGAAAAAGCATAGTCTAATATACCGATGAGGATTACAAATACCAAAACTACGATAAGAACAACGAAAGTGTTCTTCAAAACCTGTTTCCATGTCGGCCATACTATCTTCTTAGTCTCGCTCTTGAATCCGCGCCAAGCCTCTTTTACTCTGCCCTTTTTCTTTTCTTTTTTGACTTTTTCGGGCTTTTCGGGCTTTTCGGTCGCAACGACCTTTTCCTTATCTGCCATCTTTCTCTCCTTCCCGAATCACTTAGATTCTTTGTGAAGAGTGTGCTTGCGGCAGAACCTACAGTACTTGTTCAGTTCGAGCCTGTCAGGATCATTCTTCTTGTTCTTCTTCGTGTCATAGTTTCTCTGCTTGCACTCAGTACATACCAGAGTGATTTTGACTCTTGCATCATTAGCCATTTTCGGCACCTCCCATTTCAAATTATTTGACATACCTCGGACGTTTACGCCTTGGCATGTCCGTGTACCTCCCTCAACGAAGCCCGTACGCCGTCCCGCTATTCGCGGAGCGCATTTAACAGCGCAACAAAAAAAGCCTACTCGCAGAGGTGAAATTATTATACCACTATTTGTTTCATATGTCAAGACTTTTTTGCGTTTTTTTATTTTTTATTTTAATAAAAACATTGAAAAGAGCTACAAAACATGATATAATACATAATAAGTACAAATCTCGAATTTAAAGAGGTACATAAATAATGAAAAATATCTTGTTACGCATTACTCTTTTCACAGTAGTATTAAGTTTATGTTCAAGCCTTATATCGTGCCGAGGCATTGGAGATGAACACGCTCACGAAACTACAGGCTTTAGCGAAATTACAAGCAATATCAACGATGATAAAAATAACATCAACAACGGTCCTTACGTACCAACCATCTTTGCTGTACCTACAGATGAACAGACGATCCCCTTATTGTCAGGCAATGCTTACAAATTTTGCACAGAGTACACTCCCGGAATTTCGGAAAAGTATTGGGATCTGACCGATCAATATTATCCCGAGCCTGCCACTATCAGCTGGTCTGTTCAAACACCAGTGAACTATTACACTGTTCTTTTATCTCAAAAATCCGATATGTCAGAGGCGCAAAGCTTTGTGTGTCTGTCCGAAGAACTTAAGATAGAAGATCTTTTCATGGGCACTCAATATTATTATCAGGTTTTAGCCCACTATGATAGCGAAACGGTCAAGTCGCGTATATTTTCTTTTGTTACGGCATATCTTCCTCGTACAGTATATATAGAAGGCGCATCTAACACCAGAGATTTCGGCGGATACTACACGGCAGACGGAAAATACCGCATAAAGCAAGGTGTTCTGTACCGCGGCGGACACATAGACGATCTCACGGACGCGGGACGCGACAAGATGTTAAACGTCTACGGTATCAAGACCGAGCTTGATCTGCGCGGAACAAAATCCAAATCCCCTCTGGGAGATAGTGTAAACTTTGTAAATGTCAGCGGTCCTTATTATCAAGGAACATCCGCAGGACTTGCCACCACGAACGAAGCTTATTTAAATGCTTTGCGCACAGAAATACGCACCTTTGCCGATCCTGCGAATTACCCGATCTTCGTACATTGCGCTCACGGACGCGATCGAACGGGAACGATAGTATTTTTGATCTTGGCATTGTGCGGAGTTGAAGGAACAGATCTTTGGATAGATTATGAGATCTCTCTTCTTTCCTATGCAGGAACAGACGGAGGTAAAGGAACTTATAACCCTGCCAGCAGAAAAACGCAATTCCAAGCATTTTATAATTACGTGCAAAACTACCTTGGTCAAAACAACAGATACTCTTTGGCGGAAAACACAGAAGCGTATATGAAGACCCATTTGGGTATTACGGACGCGGAAATTGCGGCTATCCGTTCATTTTTGATGGAGGAGGTAAAGTGATTATGAAGATAAAAACAATATTTGTCTTTGTTACATTCGTTCTTCTCTGCTCCGCTCTCTGTACAAACGGCGTTTCAGCCGCAGATACGTCTTTGTCGGATTTTCCCTGTCAATATTATGCGGCGAATACATCAGGCAACTACGCTTATTATCTCGCTTACGGTTGCAACAGTGCCGTCTTATTAAATAACGCAGAAGCAAGTGCGGCAGGAGTTCCCTCCGGTTTTACCGATTCCGTTCTTGTTGTCGAAAGCACAAGTGCCTCAAAAGGCGTACTTTTTGATTTTTCATCGTTAAATATCCCCGCCGTATTAGTTGAAACTATGACATTTCGAGTGTACGTCGGAGACGACGAACAACCGAGTGATGCTTATCCCGAATTTCGTATAATGGAAAATGGTTCTGATGGGCACAAATGGGTATTACGTTACGATGCCTCTAACGAAACAGGCAGATGGGTGGAGATAAAATTAAGCCGCAACGGTACTACTTTAAACGGCTTCTATGACGGACACTCTTTTTTCGATCTGGCGAATGAAAATGGGATACTTGACAAGTTCGAGCTTTCATGCCGTTCCAAAGGAACTTCCGTACCATTTTACATAGACTCTGTGTCGTACACTTTGGAAAAAGATACTACAAGTCCGATCATACAATATAACGGTCCTACTGACTTGTACGTCGCTTACGGAAAGCCTTTCCCTTTACAAATAACCGCAACAGACAATTCCCAATGTAACGTTTCTATACAATATCTATGGAGCGATGCATCAGCCATAAACGCGGACGGCACACTGAACGAAGGCAAATACGTTTTATCCGTGAAAGCTACCGACTGGATAGGAAACGAGAGCGTATTGAATCTGACGATATCTGTCCTGAAACACGAAAACAACGCTCCTACGATAGATGGTATACGCACGACTGCGTTGAGCGTGACAACAGGCACAAAACCTTATTTCGTATACACAATAAACGACGATTCGGGAATAGTAAATTATAACTCGTATTTTTCAGATGGCGCTTTAGATGCGCGCGGCTGCTTGAACGCAGGCGTACACACATACACCGTTATTGCAACAGATATTTTTGAAAATCAAACGAAGATAATTCTGACTTTAACGGTAACAGATACGATAAATTACGGCAATATCATTGATGAGGAAGCTTTGTGTTCTAAAATTCATGAAAGCAGTGAAACCACAAAAGAGTCAGCAATGACAAACAACAACGAAGCATCATATCTCTTCAAACTCGCACTCCCATACACAACAATGTTATCGGAAAGTAAACGTAAAAACCCCTTTGATCAATAATTTTAGCTAAATCAACATTCAATTTATAAGGAGATATTATAATGAAAAAAAGCAACGTTGACATTAACGCTTTGATAGACTCAATGACATTAAAAGAAAAAGTAGGTCAGCTCGTCCAATTTACATCGCATTTCTTTATTAAAAGTAATGAATCCCTCACGGGTCCTGCCGAACAAATGGGTGTTGCTCCCGAAGATCTCTACACGGTAGGAAGCGTCATAGGCTTTTCCGAGGCCAAGGATATGATAGGGATCCAAGACAAGCATTTAAAAGAAGACCCGCATAAGATCCCCCTTATGTTTATGATGGACGTTATTCACGGTTACCGAACAATATATCCCATTCTTCTCGGTCTTTGCGGTTCATTTGACCCTGAGCTTGTAAAGGAGTGCTCTCGCATGGCGGCAAAGGAAGCCTCGGCAAGCGGTGTGCAAGTGACCTTTACTCCCATGGTAGATTACGTAAGAGATATCCGTTGGGGTCGCGTTATGGAAAGCTGCGGTGAAGATCCCTATTTAGCAAGTATAATGGGCGCAGCTCAAGTAGAGGCTATACAAGGGGGCGACATTTCCTCACCCGAGCATCTTGCCGCTTGTGTCAAGCACTTTGCGGCGTACGGCGGTGCGGAAGCGGGACGAGATTACAACACGGTAGACGCTTCCGAACGCGCTTTGCGGGAATATTATTTTCCTGCCTACAAGGCTTGCGTTGACGCAGGCGTAAAGATGCTTATGCCCTCTTTCAACTCTTTGAACGGAGTACCCTCTACCGCTAACAAGTGGCTTATGCAAAATGTTCTCCGAGACGAGTGGGGCTTTGACGGTTTGGTCATAAGCGACTGGGGCGCTGTTCACGAGCTGTGTATTCACGGAGTAGCCGAAAACCACAGACAAGCCTCCGAGATGGCATTTTCAAACGGCTGCCATATCGACATGATGGCGGGAGCATATTATCACAATCTCGAAAAGCTCGTTAAAGACGGAAAGATATCCGAGGAAGCAATAAACGATGCTGTCAGACGAGTTCTTGAGCTAAAGAAAGAACTCGGACTGTTCGAAGATCCTTATCACAACGCATCTCCCGAAAAAGAAAACAGCTTGGCGCTCTGCGACGCGCACAGAGCAATAGCCTTGCGCGCGGCAGAGGAATCCTCTGTACTTTTGAAAAACGACGGCGTTCTTCCCTTTTCCACCGATCACAAGAAAATAGCACTTATAGGTCCATTTGCGCAAGCCAAAGAAATTATCGGTCCTTGGTCGTGCCACGGCAAGAGTGAAGAATCGACTACCGTTGAGGAGGGCGTAAAGAACCTCCTTCCCAACTCCGATATAATCTCGGTAACCGCTTGTTCTTTCATATGGAACGACACAGACACGAGTGGATTCGAAGAAGCGATAAATGCCGCAAAGAACGCCGATGCGGTAATTCTATGTTTAGGTGAGCCCGAGAATTATTCGGGTGAAGGAAACTGCAGAACCGATCCGAGTCTCCCCGGTGTTCAATCCAAGCTTGCAAATCAGATCGCAAAAGTAAACAAAAATACCGCCGCTCTCATCTTTAGCGGCAGACCTCTTGTTCTGACCGATATCAATGATTCTGTTCCCGCCATCATGCAAATGTGGTTCCCGGGAACAGAGGGAGGCAGTGCCGCGGCAAATCTCCTCTTTGGAAAAGCAAATCCTTGCGGAAAGGTAGTCATGAGCTTCCCGAAATCCGTCGGTCAATGTCCCATCTATTACAACCATTATTCGACAGGTCGTCCGAAGAAAGCAAAATATGAAAACGAGTACAAGCCCTTCCGCTCAAATTATATCGATTGCGGAAATCTTCCCCTTTATTCTTTCGGACACGGACTCTCTTATTCGAATTTCGTATACGAATCATTGACGCTTGACAAGGATACATTTAAGGAAGGCGAGGAACTGACCGTATCCGTAACGATATACAACGACAGCGAATATGCGGGAAAAGAGGTCGTTCAGCTCTACTTACAAGATCTCGTAGCTTCTGCCGCGCGCCCTGTTCAATCGCTTATAGCGTTTGAAAAGGTCGAGTTTGCTCCTCATGAAAGAAAGGTCGTTACATTTAAGATCGTTGAACCTATGCTTCGTTTTTACGATGCGTATTGCAATTTCATTTCCGAAGAAGGCAAGTTCACCGTATCTTGCGGACGCGCGGATGCTCTGCTCCACACAACAGAATTTACATTAAAAAAATAAACACAAAAAAGATCTGCAAGGGGTGTCTTCCATAAAGCAGTTTTTTCCTGCCGAGAAAATCAATCTCGTAGGGGCGTTCTTTGAACGCCCGCTGGCGAACGCAGTTCGCCCCTACGATCAAAAGGACAGAGAGCAAATCTCTGTCCTTTTTCACATGCCTTGCCCCGCAAGGTATATCGGGTTATACTTTTTTGATGTACTGTCGGGTGGTAATAAGCCTCCCTTGTGTAAAGGGAGCCTTCGGTTTGTGCGCCCCAAACGTTTGCCAATTTTCCTAACAAGCACTGCATTTGTAGGCACAATGCTTAAATATGATAAGAGAGATTCCTCCGCTTACACGGTAGATCAGCTCTCATACTCGGTCTCAAAATCCTTCCAAGGAATATTGACAGTTGCTTCATCCTG
>SVUA01000056.1 GCA_015063485.1 Oscillospiraceae bacterium
CCGATCAACCTGTTTTTTATGGCTGTAATAATTTAGTAATATACACAGAAGTGGGAACAATCCCTGTTATATGGAGTATACATTTCGGGACGTATATTTTAAAAGATTATACCTATGACGAATATTTATCAATAACTACTAACACAGAAAAAAGCAATTAACAGACAAACTCAAGCTAAAAAGGTACAGACGTTTTTGATGTCTGTACCTTTTCTATTGGTGCGGGTAAGAGGACTTAAACGCTTCACAAACGCCGCGGGTTCTGTCTCCGTCTTCCCTACTCTCTCCTGCGCGGCGTTCCGGGCGGCTTGCGAGCAAACCGCGCGTGAAGAACCGTGAGCGATTATCAGCACCAAAAAGCAGAGGGTACGCGTTGCGCTCGGACTTGAACGCTTCACAAACGCCGCGGGTTCTGTCTCCGTCTCCCTACTCTCTCCTGCGCGGCGTTCCGGGCGGCTTGCATGCAAACCGCGCGTGAAGAACCGTGAGCGATTATCAGCACCAAAAAGAGACGGTCAAGCGCTTGCTTGACCGTCTCTTTTTGGTGCTGGTAAAAGGACTTGAACCTTCACGAAGTTGCCCCCACCAGAACCTGATGGTAACATCACCTCGGTGAAAGGTTTCCTATATATATTTTCTTGGACGGGGAATATCCAAAAAAAGCAGTATAATTCCGATAAAACGTGGTGTAGTCGCCAAATCCGCAATACTCGAAAACGGAGGTAGGCTTTTCACCGTCGCGTATCATCTTTTGCGCCAAAAGGAGGCGTTTTTCCATTATATATTTTTTTGGAGTCTGGTGAAGCTCCTTTTGAAACAAACGAAAAAGGTAGCTTTCGCTTACAAAAAGATGCTCAGCTATTTCCTCTATCCCGACGATAGTACAAAGATTGTCATTCGTATATTTTAGTGCTTTTGAGATCAGCGGAGAAAGTGTGGTGGTCGTTTTGGAGAATTGTTGCGGAAAAAGGCTGATGTTGTAAAACAGTTCTGAAAGTAGGTGAGAAAGGATCTTTTCGAAAGTGTCTCTATCACTGTTTTGATAGTAAATATCGCATTTGCGAAAAATATCCTCAATGATAGAGTTTCCTACAATATTGATGACCTCTATATCTTCCGGAATGAGCTTTGCGCTTTCTACTCTGTTTCTTTCAATATCGAAAAGAATATCGTATCGTTCATACGTTGTAGGCGTGTCGATTTGAATAAAGTGATACTGAAAGGGACGTATCAGAATAAGGTCGCCTTTTTTTAGCTTATATTTTCTATTTTCTATTACATGCGTAGCGTCACCGTTCAAAAAATAGATCAGTTCGTAGGCATTGTGTGTATGCATGGAATAGGTGTCGCAGGATAGGTTTTCGGATATCGAATGCTTGAAAAACATTCTGTCTGTTGTCCATATATAATCGTTCATTTCTGGAAAGCTCCTTTTTGTTATCACCTTTATTGTAGCATAATTGTTCGTTTTTTGCAATATAAAATGCAGTTTTTGCCATTTACTTTTCAAAAAGTTTATTTTATAATGATAGTCGTAAAAAACATTTTCAAAGGAGCGGATAGAATGAAAAGATTAAATATTGCTATCATCGGTCAAGGAAGAAGCGGAAAAGACATACACGGCAAATATTATCGTAGCGAGGACAATCAATACTACCTCGTAAAATACGTTGTTGATGCGGACGAATTTCGCAGAAAGGTATCTGAGTCTATCTACCCCGATTGTAAGACCCTTGCGGATTATACGGAACTGTATGCATTTAATGATATTGATCTCGTTGTAAATGCGACCTATTCTGAAATGCACTATTCGATCACAAAGGATCTTTTGCTTCACGGAAAAAACGTGCTTGTCGAAAAGCCCTTTGGTCGCTCCCGTTATGAATGTGACGAGCTGATGAAGATAGCAAAAGAACAGGGGGTAACGCTTGCGGTATTCCAACAGACCTTTTTAGCTCCGTTTTATCAATTTGCATATGATACGATAAGTTCGGGAAGACTCGGAGACATCAAGCAGATAAATATTCGCTATAACGGTTTTTCTCGCCGTTGGGATTGGCAGACCTTGCAGAAGAAGTGTGCGGGCAGCACATACAACACAGGTCCTCACCCAATTGGCATGGCTCTTGGATTCTTGGATTTTGATAAAGACGCGAAGGTGCTTTACAGTAAGCTTGATACCGCGCTCACAAGCGGAGATGCCGACGACTATGCAAAAATTCTCATCACCGCGCCCAATAAGCCTTTGATCGACATTGAAATTTCCGCTATCGACGCGTACACCGATTACAATATAAAGGTTCAAGGAACGAAGGGAACGCTCAAAGCAACACCCAAGTCATATGAAATGACGTATATTCAGGATGGTGAGAACCCCGAGCGTCCCGTTGTTGAGGAATTTCTCAAGGATGCTGATGGCAATCCCATGTACTGCTCCGAGAAGCTTATCAAGCATATTGAATCGGACAAATTCGTGGGTACGGCATTCGATATCGGTACGGCTAAGCTCTATGAGCAGCTGTATTATAAGCTCGCCGAGGGCAGAGATATGACGGTAACACCCGAAATGGCGGCGCGGATTATCTCAGTCATCGAGACAGTACACGCGCAAAATCCGTTACCTTTAAAATATTGAGGTGATATAATTATGAAAAAGATCGCGATACTTGGTTGTGAAAATTCGCATGCAACCGCGTTTTTGACATTCATAAAAGAAAAAGAGGAGTTCGCTGACATTTGCGTGGTTGGCGTATACAGCGATCAAAGCGAAGCGGCAGAAAAGCTGAACGCAAAATTTGGAGTTCCCGTAATGGACGGTTACGCAGATGCTGTCGGAAAGATAGACGGTCTGATCATTACAGCCCGTCACGGAGACAACCACTATAAATACGCAAAGCCTTATATTGACAGCGGCATTCCCATGTTTATTGATAAGCCGATTACGATCGACGAAACGGAAGCTATCGACTTTATGAGACAGCTTCAAGATAAAAATATTCGTATATCGGGAGGTTCTTCCTTGAAACAGGACGTATTCGTGCGACAATTAAAGAGCGAAGCAGAAAATGGGATAGGTGGAAGTACTCTCGGTGGCTACGTTCGAGCGCCCTATCAGAGCCAAAGTGTATACGGCGGTTTTTACTTTTATGCTCAGCATCTTGTGGAAATGGTCTGTGAGATATTCGGAAGATTTCCGATTTCTGTTGAGGCAAAGCAAAACGGTAAGCAGATACACGTGCTATTTCACTACGAGGAGTTCGACTGCGTAGGACTGTTTTGCGACAAAAACAATTTCTATTACGTGTCTCGCATGGCGGAATCGGATGCGAAAAGCTTTGTCATTCCTGTAACAAACGATTGGTTCTACGAGGAATTTAAAGAGTTTTACGGTATCATTTCGGGAGAAAGTCAAAAGGTTAGATACGACGAGTTTATCTCCCCCGTATTCATTATGAACGCCATCAGTCGTTCGTTGGAAAGCGGAAAAGAAGAAAAGATACGTGAGATCAAGCTTTAAGGAGATTCTTATGAGCAATTTTAAGCTTTCGGCATTTGCTGACGAATATGCCGCTCCTTTTGAGGAGCAACTGCGCGCACTCCGACGATTTGGTATCGGAAATATTGAGCTGCGGCATTTGAACGGAAAGAATATATCGGTTTTAACAAAGGACGAGACAGTTGAAGCAAAAAAGAAGTTGGATGCTTTCGGTATAAAGGCTTCGGCTATCGGCTCGCCGCTTGGAAAAATTCAACTGGACGGTGATATGACGGCTCATATAGAAACGGCGAGACACATTTTCGAGTCGGCGAATATCTTTGAGACAAAATACATCAGAATATTCAGCTTTTATGCGCCTGACGGAAAAAACATTACCGATATGAAAGGCGAGGTGTTTGACGCGCTTGAAAGGCTGGTTACCCTTGCAAGAGAATACGGCGTAACGCTATGTCACGAAAACGAGGCGAAAATTTACGGAGATATTCCGCGCCGTTGCCGCGAGATAGTCGATCATTTTGATGGAGATATAAAATGCGTATTTGATATGGGCAACTTCGTTTTGGAGGGGGTAGACCCATATCTCGGGGCTTATGAGCTTTTGAAAAAGGATATTGCATATTTTCACATCAAGGACGCGCTATTTGAGGGCGCGATCGTGCCTGCGGGCAAGGGTGATGCAAAGATAAAGGAGATACTCTCGGAGCACAGAGAATATGCAATCGAGGATTTCTTCGTGTCGCTTGAACCTCATCTGCAAACCTTTTCGGGACTGAATGCGCTTGTAGGCAGAGCATTTAAAAATCCGTATCAATATGCTGACGCAAAAGCAGCATTTTCCGACGCGGTAACAAAATTTAAGGAGCTGATCTGAATGAAGACTTTTAAAAAAGATCTATTAAACGTAAATATTTATGAAACAAGAGAAGAAATGGGAAATGCTGCCGCAAGGGATATAAAGGCACGTATACGTTCTCTTCTTCAAACCAGGGAAACGATCAATATGATCTTTGCGGCAGCACCATCTCAAAACGAGGTACTGTACGCACTCGCAATCGATAAGGAAATTCCGTGGAATAGGATAAACGCTTTTCATATGGACGAATATATTGGTCTTTCCGCCGATGCTCCGCAAGGGTTCGGTAATTTTCTGAAGGACCATATTTTCGGACTTGCCAATTTCAAGAGTGTTTCTTATATAGACATTACGGCAAAGGATGCCGAAAGGGAATGCGCGCGTTACGAGGATCTTTTGAAGCAATATCCCACAGATATCGTAGTTATGGGAATAGGAGAGAACGGACATATCGCCTTTAACGATCCTCCCGTTGCAGATTTTAACGATCCCAAAGCGGTCAAGCTCGTGGAGCTTGATGAGGTCTGCCGTAATCAGCAGGTAAACGATGGCTGCTTTGCTAAAATCGACGACGTTCCCAAGACCGCAATAACTCTTACAGTTCCAACTCTTTTTGCGGGTGACTATCTTTTCTGCATCGTTCCCGCTAAGGCTAAGGCAAAAGCTATAAAGGCAACGCTTTGTGACGATATAAACGAAAAATGTCCCGCCACCGTTTTGCGCCGCCACAAGAGTGCGATACTTTATCTTGACAGCGACAGCAGTTCGCTTTTATAACGGCCATGAAAAGAATAAGATCTGACAAGATAATACTGGAAGAGCGTTTGTTCGACGGATATATTTATTTCGATGATAACAAAATAACAGAGGTGAGCGAAGAAGAATATCCCGTTCAAGAGGAATACAATATGATGGGATATTACGTGAGCTCTGGCTTTATTGATATACATACCCATGGAGGCGGCGGATATAGATTTGAGGGAAGTACAGACGAGATAGTAAACGCGTGTAATTTTCACTTAAAACACGGAAGCACGTCAATATCTCCGACTATCTCCGCCGCGGATTTTGACAGTATGGCACGCTCGGTGGAAAACGTAAGTCAAGCGATGGCAGATGACCGTGTAAGGGGGACGATAATCGGCGCGCACCTTGAAGGTCCGTATCTTTCAAAAAAGCAATCCGGAGCGCAGTGCGCGGAGTTTATTACTGCCCCGCAGGAAGAGGAGTATTTGCCCCTTTTGGAGCGGTACAGCGATACTATCGCACGTTGGAGCTATGCTCCGGAGAACGATATGGAAGAGCGCTTTGCAAAAAATCTAAAAAATTACGGGATCGTAGCATCTGCGGGGCATACAGATGCCACGTATGACGATATGGTACGTGCGATAGAAAACGGCTGTGAGCTTGTAACACATCTGTATTCTTGCACATCAACCATAACCCGCGATCACGGCTTTCGCAAACTCGGTGTTATAGAAACGGCGTATCTTTCGGACGATCTGTACGTGGAGATCATATGTGACGGAAAACACCTGCCGCCCGAGCTGGTACGGCTTATCTATAAGATCAAGGGCGCAGATAAGATCGCGCTTGTAACCGATAGTCTCGCACTTGCGGGAACGGAACAGAAGCACGGTTTTATGCAGAACACGGAGTTCATTATTGAGGACGGAGTCTGTAAGCTGATGGACAGAAGCGCATTTGCGGGCAGTATAGCAACAGCCGACAGATTGGTCCGTGTTGCCGTGAAGGACGCGGGCATTCCGCTTTTAGATGCTATCAAAATGATGACCTCCACACCAGCGAATATTATGAAGCTTTCAACCAAGGGAAAGATCGCTCATAATATGGACGCCGACTTCGTGGTTTTTAATGAAAATATATCCATAAAAGCGGTTTTTGCCCGTGGAAACTTAATTGAATAAATATAAATAAAATTTGGCAGCACTGACAGCGATTGTTGGCTGTCGGCACTGCCGACTGGTGCGAGTAAGAGGACTTAAACGATTCACAAACGCCGCGGGTTCTGTCTCCGTCTCCCTACTCTCTCTTGCGCGGCGTTCCGGGCGGCTTGCGAGCAAACCGCGCGTGAAGAACCGTGAGCGATTATCAGCACCAAAAAGCAGAGGGTACGCGTTGCGCTCGGACTTAAACGCTTCACAAACGCCGCGGGTTCTGTCTCCGTCTCCCTACTCTCTCCTGCGCGGCGTTCCGGGCGGCTTGCGAGCAAACCGCGCGTGAAGAACCGTGAGCGATTATCAGCACCAAAAAGCAGAGGG
>SVUA01000012.1 GCA_015063485.1 Oscillospiraceae bacterium
ATTATGCATAGGCTAAACGGCGATCTCCTCATCCGTCACTCGTAAACTCGTGACACCTTCTCCGCTGGAGAAGGCTTTTGGTGAAAATCGTTTCGTTTGCAATTTGCCGTTTCGTCAAATCAAACTCCCCGATAAATCAAAATTTGAAATAGACAATAATACAAAGGTCGGCTCTGTGTGATACCACACACAAACCGTCCTCTGTGTTTTTGTTTAAACTAAATGGGTTTATAAATACCACCTTGTTTAGTTTTCTTTTTGCATACTTTTTCTTTTTTAAAAGAAAAAGTATGTCGCATCCTTATAGACTCTTCAAAGCCATATCAAAGGCGTTGGTCGCGCTGACGATACGGATATACTCGCGGCTTCGCATGGGGGAGAGGGAGAGCTTGCGGAAGATTTCTCCGTCCTTTGTGCTTATGCCGACAAAGACCGTGCCAACGGGCTTTTCGGGTGTTCCGCCGCTTGGACCTGCGATACCAGTCGTCGAGACACCGATATCCGCGCCAAGTCTCTCACGCACACCGCGAGCCATCTCAACGGCGGTCTCTGCGCTTACCGCGCCGTGTGCCTTGATGGTTTCTTCCTTTACTCCGAGAAGAGCGACCTTCGCTTCGTTTGCGTAGGTCACGCAACCGCCAACGAATACGTCCGAGCAGCCCGAAATATCGGTCATTCTCTTTGCGATAAGTCCTCCCGTGCAGGATTCCGCGCAGGCAAACGTCATTTTCTTTTCGCGCAAAGCCGAGACAAGAGCGTTTTCGATAGAGTCTATATCAAGTCCGTAAATGAATTTGCCAACCTCGGTATCACTTATGCGTTCGATCATTTCATCGCACATTTCTTTTGCGCACTCTTCTGTGTCCGCACTTGCCGTTACGCGAAGGCGTACTTCTCCCTCTTTGCAGTAGGGAGCAACGGTTGGATTAGTAGCTGTTTGCATAAGGTCGCCAAGCGCCGTTTCGACTGCCGACTCACCCATGCCGAAAATGTGGATATTGCGGCTTACGAGAACGCTGTCGCGCCGAGCTTTCAGATAGGGAAGTATCTCTTCGTTGAATATCGGACAAAGCTCACCGGGAGGACCGGGGAGCATGATCACCGTTTTCGAATCGTTTTCACCGCCTGTGATAGCCAAGGAAGGAGCAGTGCCGTAGTGATTCGGAAAAACTGTCGCACCCTCGGGCATCATGGCTTGTTTTTCATTGTTTTTAGTCATTACTCTGCCCGTTTTGGCAAAATATGCGCGGATAGTTTCAAGCGATTCTTCATGCATAGAAAGCTTTTTGCCAAAGTATTCGGCAACCGTTTCTTTCGTGAGGTCGTCGTACGTCGGTCCAAGACCGCCGCTCGTTATAACGAGGTCGGCGTGTTCCAAAGCCTCTGCGAGAGCGCTTTTAAGGCGCTTCGGATTATCTCCCACAGCCGTGTGCTTATAGACCGAAATGCCAAGCTCGGCAAGCTTGCGCGACAGAAACGCGGCATTTGTGTTGACTATATCGCCAAGTAATAGCTCCGTGCCGACACAAAGTATCTCCGCGCTGTGAATAGTAGCTGACATGTTTTTCTCCTCATTAAAAAAATAAAAATTTCCGCCGTATATTCGGCGCATCGGCATACGACGGAAATAAATTTGATAAAGCGTTAAAAATTACTTTTGGTTAGTAACGTGAACGTCCATCTGGGGAAAGGGTATCTCGATGTTTGCCTTGCGGAAAGCAGCGTCGATCTCTTCGTAAAAATCGCTCTTGAATAAAGCGAGGTCGGAAGCCTTGCACCATACGCGGACGGTGAACTGAAGAGCAGAATCGTTTATGGCGGTCACGCGAATAAATGGCTCAGCGGGCTCTTTGAGAGCCTTTTTGTTTGCATCTATGACATTGAGTATAGTATCCTTAACGAGCGCGATATCCGAGCCGTAAGCCACGTCTACCGTCATATCCGCACGGCGAAGCTCCTCTCTTGAATAGTTTGTGATAACAGAGCTTGTCATAGTTCCGTTAGGGATACTGATGTTTACGTTGTCGAACGTTTTTATGCGAGTATAGAATATACCGACCTCCTGAACGACACCCGAGTTATCCGATACATCGATAAATTCGCCTACAGAGATAGGACGGAATATAAGGAGCATGATACCGCCCATGAGGTTCGAAAGAGAACCCTGAACAGCCAAAGCGATAGCTGCGCCTGCGGTAGCAAATACCGTGATGACCGACGCCATGGGAACTCCCATGATGGAAACGATGATGACTATGAGTACAATATACAGAGCAATCTTTATAAAATTAGAGATAAAGGACATTGCTGTGCGGTCGACCTTTTCGAATCTCTTGCCCGTAAGTATTTTTTTGACCAATTTAATGAAGATCATACCGATCACAAAAATGATTGCTGAGATAATGAGTCTGCCTGCGATGCTGACACAAGCATTAACGAAAGCGGTAAAAATACTTTCAAACCATTCCATGTTAAAAAACCTTTCTTTTTTTAATAAAGTTTTATCTTTTTTTTAGAAAATTGCGCTTCTCAAAACTTACAACGTAAATTATATCACATTTATTATTTGTTTTCAATATTTTTTTGATTTTTATGATTTACCTTCAAGTAATTTTTTTATTATAGCTGTCGACTGCGCGGCGGCTTTGCGTACCATTTCGGGATATTCAATATCCGCCTCGCCTGACGCATTGTCTGAAATGGCGCGTATTATCGCGAAGTCCACGCCGTTTACATAGCAGACGTGACCGATAGCCGCGCCCTCCATTTCACAAGCGATAGCGTCAAAGCTTGATTTAATAAAATTCTTTCTTTTCTTGTTGTTGATAAATTGGTCGCCCGACGCGATAACGCCCTTAACACATTTTGCTCCTATTGACTCCGCTGCCGCCGCAATTTCGTCAGAAAGCGAGGGGCTTGCGGGTATCTTTACGATATTTATTCCCGATATAAGTCCTACGGGGTCTCCAAGCGGAGAGGTGTCCATATCGTGCTGAACGACCTCTGTTGCAACGGCGATATCAAGTATTCCGAGCTTGTCGGAAAGCGTTCCCGCAACTCCCGTATTTATTATTTTGTCCACTCCGAAACGAATTATCATAGTTTGCGCGCAAATTGCGGCAAAGACCTTGCCTATTCCGCACTGCGCTACGACAACATCCTTGCCGTAAAGCTTACCGCTTACGAATTCTATTCCGCTCACTGTTTCGCTGACCGCATCCTTTACCTGCTCTTTAAGCGCATCGGTCTCAACGCTCATAGCTCCGATTATTCCTATCTTCATTTTTACCTCTTTATTTTTTATATATCTATTTCTTCATATATTTCAAGCAGACGTTCTTCAAGCTCATTTTTGCGGTTATCGAGCTCGGCTAAAAGAACGTAATCGGTCGCCGCCTCTCCGTTCATGCGAACGTCAAGCTCCTCAAGCTCGGCTTCTATTTTTTTGCTCTCGGCTTCGAGTTTTTCAAGTCGCTTTTGCGCTTTTCGCGCGTCTGCCGCCTTTTGCTTGTTTTGCAGATATTGCTCCTTTTGAGAACTTTCTTTGGTTACCGACTTTTCTTCTTCACCGACATTTGCGGAGAGATTTTCACGGCGTTTTCTGTCTCTCGTAAGCTCGTCGTATCCGCTTCCTACGTTTTGAACGTGGAAGTCCGATGCGCCTCCGCCGACGTGAAGGTCGATAATGCGTGTTGCGAGCTTATCGATAAAATATCTGTCGTGAGATACGGTGATTATCGTGCCGTCAAAATCCTCAAGAGCTGTTTCGAGTGCTTCTCGCGAGTCGATATCGAGGTGGTTCGTCGGCTCGTCGAGTATAAGCAGATTCATCTCCGAAAGTATAAGCTTTGAGAGCGTAAGACGCGCCCTCTCTCCGCCCGAAAGGTCAGAGACGGTCTTGTAAACGTCCTCGCCGACAAATCTGAATTGCGCGAGAGTATTTCTTATCGTTAACTCTGTAAGGCTCGGATAAGCATTCCAAAGCTCGTCAAGAACAGTGTTTTCAGGAGAGAGATTTTGGTTTTCCTGATCGTAATATCCGATGTTTACGTTGTACCCGCCCTCGATATAGCCCTCTGTCGCTTGAAGCTTTCCAAGCATCAATTTTATAAGCGTTGACTTTCCGCAGCCGTTAGGTCCGACGATAAAAAGTCTGTCGTTTCTCTTTACCAAAAAGGAGAGTCCGCCAAGAAGCTTTTTGCCGTTTGGATAAGAGAAAGATAGATTTTTTACGGTAAGCACGTCGTTTCCGCTTGCGATAGACGACGAGAAACGAATACGTACCGATTTAGGAGCTTCCTTTGGACGCTCCAGCTTTTCCATTTTTTCAAGCATTTTGAGACGGCTTTCGGCGGCGATTATGTTCCGCTCGCGATTCCATGCGCGCTGTTGCGCGATGTACGCCTCTTGTCTTGCTATCTCTTTTTGCTGGTTCTTGTAATGCTTTTCCTCTATTTCTCGGTCTATCTTGCGTTGAGCCGAGCTTTTCGTGTATCCGCCGTTGTATAATTTGGCGCGTGTGTTTTCAATGAAAAGAGTTTTATTCGTAACTCTGTCGAGGAAATAACGGTCGTGCGATATCACCAAAATACATTTTTTGTAGCTTGCGAGGAAGCTCTCAAGCCAAACGAGCGTTTCCATGTCGAGATGGTTCGTAGGCTCGTCGAGCATCAGTATATCGGGCTCTCGGCAAAGCTCCTTCGAAAGAGCAAGGCGCGTGCGCTGACCGCCGCTTAAAGATGAGAACGGGCGTTCCATCATTTTTTCGTCGAAGCCCATACGCATAAGAGTTGAAGCGCAACGGTTTCGAAATTCAAGTCCGCCCTCGCGGATAAATCTGTCGTTGAGCGCTGAATACTCCTGCGCTACCGACTCGGTGCTTCGCTCCGTGTTTGCGTTTTCATGGAGCATAGCTTCAAGCTCGGAAAGATTTTTTTCCATTCTGAGCAATTCGGGGAAGGAGCGGTACATGACCTCAAGGCAAGTCGCTTCGCCGTCTGCTCCCTCGAATTCGCAGAAGGCGTCGTCCTGACGGAGTATGCCGACCGTCTTGTCCTTCGATAGATATATGCTTCCCGTGTCGGCTTCGTATTCTCCGAGTATCAGGCGGAACAAGGTGGACTTTCCGCAGCCGTTTACACCGACGATGCCGATGCGGTCGGTCTCGTCCGCGGAAAAGGTCACGCCCTCAAGTATTTTTTTCGTTCCGAATGACAGGGAAAGGTTATCGGTACTTATTGCTATCATTTTTTATTCCTTTATAACTTAATTTTTACCTCGCGCGCGACTCCAAGTATGCGCGCTTCTCCCGACTCAAAATCGTCTGTCGACAGGCGAATGGGAGAGTAGTCCTCGTTTTCGGGGATAAGATAGATATTCTTTTTTGAACGGCGGAAGCGTTTCACCGTCGCACTGTCTCCGCCGACAAGACAAGCGACAATGTCGCCGTCCTCGGCATACTGTTGCTTGTGGAAAAGCACGAGCGAGCCGTCTACCATTCCGATGTTTTTCATGCTGTCGCCACATACTTTTAAATAGAAGTATTCCTCTGTGTCGCTCACGTCCGCAGTCTCGTAGCCGAGAAGCGTCTGGTCGGTGATTATCGGTGACCCCGCGCGTATCTCGCCGATTATCGCGACACGAGTGCCGCTTGTTTGCGAGGGGGCTTCCTTTGCACCCATCATATATTCAAGCGATACGCCGAAATAGTCGGCTATGCGCTTTAGCTTATCGATCTTTGGCGTAGATCTGCCGTTTTTCCAATCGGTAAAGGTCGTGGCGGAGATGCCCGTCTCCTTTGATACCCTATAAACTGTCGTGCGGTGCATAGAGAGAAGATTTTCAAATATATCGTAGCTCATACTGCCCCCATTTATAAAAAAATATTTAGGAAATGCGAAATATATCTTGACAATAATTCGGATTTCCGATATAATATTATCATACAGATAAATTATAGCGTATTTTTCTCGATTTGTCAAGAATTTTATGTCTTGTATGCGGAAATATCTGTGAAAAGCTTTGTATGTGCGGACGGAGCTTAAAAAATATCGAAAGGAGTGAAAAAAATAATTAAAGAATGTGCAGTATCTGCTTGAGCTATAAGTGCTTGCCGTTTTGCCCTAATTTTGAGGGCGAGAGCGAAGAGCTTGGGAGACCTATCGGTGAGTGCAGTATCTGCGGGCGATACGTTTATTGGAATGAAGAAATAAAAAGGGTCGGAGACCTTGGCTTTTGCGAGGATTGTTACTCCGAACTCGAAATAAAAGATTAAAAACATATGGAAATACGAAGTATATTAAAAGAAACGGAGGGAATCGATGACCGAAAAAAAGGTTTTATCGGAGGATATCAAAAAAGTCGAAGAATATCTTAAAGGATATTCGTTAAATCGAAAGCTTGTGGAGCTTGAAAAATATGAGAAAGAATATTTCGGCGGAGACGAAGCCGAATGGGAACAAGAGCTTCCCGCGGAGCTTCCTTTGGCAAGAGTGAGAATGTTCGAAATACGCCATTTCGTTATGGGGCTTGAGAATTGCGAGGAAAAGCTTTTGTTGTATTACCACTATATAAAGGGCGAGTCTATGGAAAACTGTGCCGAGCTGCTCGGTGTTTCGAGAAGTACTGCCTATCGGATAAAGGATAGAGCCTTGAGTCTCGCTGCGAGGAGCTATGCGGTATCCTGACGATGCATTTCTCTCGGGAGAAGTGGTATAATAAAAGGATATAAAACACAGAGGACCGTTTGTGTGTTACAACATACAAACAGTCCTCTGTGTTATTCTATTTTATAATATGTTTAATTGCGTACCCATCTCCAAGTAGAATTCTTAAGATACAAGGCATTCCTTTCCGGATCGGTTACATCTTCAGACCATCCCTCTGTGGTTTCAAAAATCACTCTGTCAACATAACACATTGAAAATGCCTCTGCGTCAATGATCTTAACGCTGCTTGGAATCACTATTTCTGAGCCCTGCATATCCAACCCGCCACGAAAAGCTTTCTTTCCAATATATTCAACGTTTTTGCCTATAACAAGACTTTGAAGAATAGTATCTGCAAAAGCTTCGTCTCTGATGATAGTAACGCTATCGGGGATAACAAGATTTTTTAGTTCACAACACCCATAAAAAGCTTTTGCTCCGATATCTTGTACGCTTTTTCCAAACGTCAGATTTTTCAATTCAGAGCAATTTTCAAAAGCAGACTTTCCAATATGCGTTACGTTATCTCCAATTATCACGGTTTCAAGATCGTAACCTTCAAAAGCAGACTCTCCAATATGCGTTATGTTATTTCCGATAGTTACACTTTTTAAATTATTTATGGCAAACCACCCCATAGCATATTCGCCTATCTCCTTAACGGGCAGACCTTCATACGTGTCGGGAATAACGAGTTCGGCATAAGGGTATTGCTTATAATCTCTATAATCACCGTAAGAAGAGGAAATTTTTTCTGCCTTGTGTTTAACTATATAATACGATTCGTCGCTGCTAAGTGTAAATTCCAAATACTCTAATGCGGGATTTATTTCTTCTTTATTTTCTTCTTTATTGTTGTCTTTATTGTCTTCACTATTTGTCGTTGAGCTGCTCGTATCGGCTGACATTTTTGAATCGTCTTGAGTATTGCCCGAATCTTTATCGCATGAGCATAATACCACCATCAAGCAAAGCAAAATAGAAACAAGAACGAGAAAGTTTTTTTTCATGATTTTTCCTCCTTAATGAAAAATGTTCGATTTTTGTGTACCGTAAATTTAGTATAGCATATTTTTCCATTCTGCGATATACCAATACGGGATATTTATATTATACCAAAATGGTATAATAATGTCAAGAGCTTTAAAAAATTTAAAGGAGAAAATATGGAATTTAGACTTAAAGAGTTAAGAAAAGAAAGAAATATATCTCAATTAAAGCTTGCACTTGATTTAAATATGAATCAAAATACTATTTCTCGGTATGAAAATATGGAGCGAGAAGCAGATTATAAAACTCTTATAAAATTTGCAGATTACTTTGATGTTTCTGTCGATTATCTGCTTGGAAGAACTGAAAATAAATAAAGACCTTATTGTTTTAATTTAAACATATAAGGTCTTTTTGCTTTAAAAAATTTTATAAATTTTCAATATTTTCAGCGAAATTTTTACCGAGCTTTTCAAGCAGTTCGTCTGCGTGTGTCATTGAATGTTCAGGCGACGGTGCAATATCCGAAAGCGCGTATATATCGGATATACCGAGCGTTAGCAGTTCCTTCTTGTCTCCGCCTATACAACCGACGAAGCAATAGACGGGTACGCCGTATTTTTTTGCCGCGCCGGTCACTCCGCTAATGGCTTTTCCGTACAGGCTCTGCGCGTCTATCTTGCCCTCGCCCGTGATTATTGCGTCGGCATCGGATATAAGCTTATCAAAGCCAATAGTATCAAGTACCGCACCTATTCCCGACTGTATTCTTGCATTGAGAAACGCGAGCAGAGGCGAAGCAAGACCGCCGCCCGCTCCACAGCCCTCTATGCTTGCAATATCTTTGCCGCATTTTTCTTTTAGAAGGGAAGCGTAGTGGATCATTCCTTTTTCCATTTTGTCAAGCAGTTCGTTATCCGCGCCTTTTTGTCTGCCGTAGACGTATGTCGCGCCCGTACTTCCGCAAAGAACATTTTTTACGTCGGTCGCAATAATAAATTCACATCCGTAAAGCCTTTTGTCAAGGTGAGAGATGTCTATATCGCAGATACGGTCAAGCGTAGCACCCGTGGGAACAAAGCTTTTTTTGTCTTCGTCCGAAAATAGCGCGCCCAAACAAGAGAACATACCGCAACCACCGTCGTTAGTTCCGCTTCCTCCGACCGTTAGCATAATGCTTCTATATCCGCGGTCAAGAGCGTCGAGTATCAGCTCGCCAACACCGAAAGTTGTAGCTAAGGACGCGTCCCTTTCGTTTTCAGGGGTGAGCGTAAGCCCTGCGGCTCGCGCCATTTCGATTATTGCTGTGTTTCCGACCGCTCCGTACTGTGCAAGTACCGTCTTGCCGTTAGTCGAGGTGACTTCAACAGATATGCGTTGATCCTCGCTCGTAAGAGCGTCAAGCGTACCCTCGCCGCCGTCGGCAATAGGAGAAATTACAGTGATAAGCTCGATGCCCTTTTTGACAGAGCTTCTCAAGCCCTTTTCGATTGCCAACGCCGCGTCCTGCGCCGAAATACTGCCTTTAAAGGAATCGGGTGCTATGACTATCTTGATTTTTTTGTTTGCTTTGCTCATGTCTGTTTCAATCTTCTATAACAGCTTTTTTTGCGAATATACGCGCAAATTTTTCTGGTTCGAATTTGAAACGTCTGTCGTAGGTCAAAAGTCCGTTCTGCTCCTGCTCAACGTCGGTGAGCTGAGTGTAGCAATACGCGAATATATGAGGATTTTCGAGAAGCGCGTCGGTAAGTCCTTCAAGTCTTTCGAAAAATTCGTCCTCGGTCGTTACCGATTTTCCGTAGCCCCAAGCGGTGTCATCTGCTTCCATTATCCACTTTATTCCGCCGTATTCGCTGACGAATATCGGAAGATGGACTTTAGATATCTGACGTTTGGGGTCTTTTCTTAAGAGCTGGTCGTTAACGATGCCCTCCGCTATCTTTGAATAATTTGAACGGAATATCTCGGGATCTTGCTCGTAGTCATGCACGTCGTGAACGTCTGTGCGTGTCGTAGGATACGAGCCGCTGTTTGCTATTACAGGGCGGGTATTGTCGAGCATTTTTGTAACGTCATAGACCATATCGATGAGCGCGACACTATGCTGTCTGCCGTTCTTATCCCACGTTTCGTTAAAGGGACACCAACCAATTACAGAGGGGTGAGAAAAATCACGTTCTACCTCTTCCATCCACTCGGGGAGAAAATGCTCTATATTTGCAAATTCGGTGTGATCGAAGCCCCAGTTACCCGTTTCTGACCATACCATATAGCCGTGCGTGTCGGCGTGATATAGGAAGCGGGGCTCAAAGACCTTTTGATGAAGTCTCGCGCCGTTAAAGCCGCAAGCCATAGAAGCTTCAATGTCAAATATGAGTGCTTCATCGGAGGGAGCGGTGATTATACCGTCGGGGTAGAAGCCTTGGTCGAGAACGAATCTGCCGAATACGGTCTTGCCGTTTATCTGCAAACCGTTTTCCTTTGTAAGTCTTACCTCGCGCAGACCAAAATAGCCTTTCATTACGTCTGTTTTACCGTTTGAGATAAGCTCAAAATTAAGGTCGTAAAGTCTGCCCTTACCGCATTCCCAAAGGTGCTTTTCCGCAAGGTCGATCTTCATAAATTCCGATTGAGAGTTGATCTTCGTTTCGGAACTTCCCATGACCTTGCCACCGTAGGTCGCGGTCACGCGAAGAGTGTCACCTATATTCGCGCCTGCCGTTTTCACTTCAAGCGTTACGGAAGTGTCTGAAATGTTGGGATAAGCCTTGTAGGAAACAACGTGAGCCTGTTCTACCGCTTCAAGCCATACCGTCTGCCATATACCCGTTGTGCGAGTGTAGTGACAACCGTACGATTCAAGGCGTTGAGACTGCTTTCCTACAGTCTGCTTGCCCGAACGAACGTCATCCTCTGCGTAAATGGTTATATAATTGCCGTCCTTAGAAAGAAATCTCGTAATATCAAAAGAGAATGAAATATATCCGCCCTTGTGAGTGCCGACCTTTTTACCGTTTACGAATACTGTCGTCGTGTGGTCGCAGGCGTCAATGTGAAGGATAATTCGCTTTTCTGCCCATTCTAAAGGGATATCGATATTTTTTCTGTACCATACGGCGTTCATAAAATCGGTATGTCCAATACCTGACAAAACACTTTCGGGTGAAAAGGGAACGGTTATTTTGCCGTTAAGAGATTCTCGTTTGTGGAATTCTTTTTCAAGTCCGATTTTCGCATTGTCTATCTCGAAATCCCACTCGCCGTTAAGATTTATCCATTCGTCTCTGTGTCTGTCAGGACGCGGATGTTCACATCTTGGAATGTTGTTCATTTCAATATACTCCTTTATTTGTTTTATTGTTTTGATTTTAGCAACTGAAAATTTGATTGTCAAGCGTTTTGGCAAAAAAGATAATTTTTGGCTATACTGTAACAAACCGTTGTTAAAAATGTGGCTTCGTGTACCTGTGAAAGATACCCGAAGCCGTGTTGAGGATTATTTGTTTTATATATAACTTTTTCCGCTTTTTATTTGGGCTAATATTTTTAGTTCAACTAAAAATATTATAGATATACCCCTTTTTAGCATTTTCTTTTGGTTACTTTTCTTTTTTAAAAGAAAAGTAACCGCATCCTCATACTTCTGCTATTACTTCTACCTCAACGAGAGCACCCTTGGGGAGATCTTTGACCGCAACACAGCTGCGCGCGGGTTTTGAGGTAAAGTATTTTCCGTATATTTCGTTGAATGCGGCGAAATCCGAGATATTTGCGAGGAAGCAGGTGGTCTTTACCGCTTTTTCGAATGAAGAGCCTGCGGCGGTGAGAACAGCGTCGAGATTCTTCATTACCTGCTCGGTCTGTGTTACGATATCATCACCTGCGAGAGCGGCGGTAGCGGGGTCGAGAGCTATCTGACCCGAGGTATATACAAGACCTCCGCAGACAACTGCCTGAGAGTAAGGGCCTATTGCCGCGGGAGCGTTAGTAGTAGCTATTTTTTTCATAATTTAACTCCTTTACATAAGCTTAAATCCAAAATCGGTAAGAGCTTTTTTGATGCTTTCGATATGCTCGAAATTACGTGTCTCAAGTGCTATACGCAAATAACAGCCGTTGACGTCCGAGCCCTCATTAGCGCGCTCGTGGTGAACAGAGATAACGTTTCCGCCCATATCGGCAATAATGCGTGAAACATTTTTGAGCTGACCGGGCTTGTCAACAAGCTCGATAAGAAGCTGACAGGTTCTGCCTGACATAAGAAGTCCGCGGTTGATAACGCGCGAAAGGATCGTAACGTCTATGTTACCGCCCGAAAGCAGACATACCGTCTTTTTGCCCTTGATATCTACCTTGCCGAACATAGCTGCGGCAACAGCAATTGCTCCCGCGCCCTCGGTAACGAGCTTATGCTGTTCCATAAGAGCAAGTATTGCTGCGGATATCTCGTCGTCGGTAACGGTCACGATATCGTCAACGTACTGACGGCAAAGCTCGTACGTAAGGCTTCCGGGGCATTTTACCGCGATACCGTCGGCGATGGTAGAGACTTTGGAGAGCGTTTCTATCTTTCCGTCGTGTATAGAGTTCACCATAGACGGCGCGCCGCTTGCCTGAACTCCGTAGACCTTTACGTTGGGATTGAGCGTTTTTATTGTGTAAGCGATACCCGAAATAAGTCCGCCGCCACCAACGGGAACGATAACGGCTTCAAGATCGGGGATCTGCTCCGCAAGCTCAAGAGCGATAGTGCCCTGACCTGCGATAACGTCCTCGTCGTCAAAGGGGTGGATAAAGGTGTATCCTTTTTCGTCGCGGAGAGAAAGAGCCTTTTTGTAAGCATCGTCGTAAACGCCTTCGACAAGACAGACCTCCGCGCCGTAGCTCTTGGTCGCCTCGACCTTTGAGATAGGAGCGCCGTCGGGCAGACAGATAACTGCCTTTATACCGTTTTTTTGCGCCGAAAGAGCAACTCCTTGCGCGTGATTTCCCGCGGAGCAGGCAATAACGCCGCGAGCCTTTTCCTCTGCGGAAAGGCGGGACATTTTGTAGTAAGAGCCGCGAACCTTGAACGATCCCGTGATCTGAAGATTCTCGGTTTTCAGATATATCTCGGCGTCGCTCCTGAGCTTTGGAGCATAGATGACGTCGGTGGTTCTGATTATGTTTTTCAACGCGTAATTCGCGCGGTAAACGTTATCAAGTGTGAGCATATGTAAGAATGCCTTTCTTTATTTTTAGAATTTACAAAAGACTGTCGATGAACTGTTCTGCCGCTCTTGCCGAACGGTGTCCGCGCTTGAGTGCAAACGCCTCTGCATCACGGTCAAGCTCGTCCATAGGAATATCAATGCCGTTGCGTTCCGCAAGTTCGTGAACGATATCAAGATAAAGCTTCTTTTCGGGCTTCGCGAAGAGAATAGACAGACCGAAACGCGCGGAAAGCGAAAGATTTTCCTGAATCGTATCGTTTCTGTGCAATTCGTCGCCTTCTCTATCGGAGAAAGTCTCGCGTACTATGTGGCGGCGGTTGCTCGTCGCATAAATGACCGCGTTTTTCGCGCGTGCGGACGCAGAGCCTTCGAGAGTAGCCTTGAGCATACTGAAGCTGTCATCGTTTTTGTTAAATGACAGGTCGTCGATAAAGATTATAAAGTGGAGAGGGTTGTTGCTTATCTCGCCCATTATCTTTGGGAGAAGAAGGAGCTGATTTTTTCTTATCTCGATGAGGCGCAGACCCATATCGAAGAAGTGGTTCGCGACTGCCTTGACGGTCGAGGATTTACCCGTTCCCGCATCTCCGTAAAGGAGGATATTAGCCGCGGGCTTGTCGGAGAGAAACATTTCGGTGTTGTGAATTACCTTTTGTCTTTCTTCCTCGTATCCGACGAAATTGTCAAGCGTCGTTCTGTCAGCGCTTGCGATAGGAATTATAGTTCCGTCATCGCCGACAGAGAACATACCGTGAGCGGCAAATATTCCGTAGCCGTACTTTTCAATATTAGATATTCGAGACATATACTCGGCACAAAGGTCAGCCTTTTCGGAGTCAAAGGAGTGTACGTAATTTTTGTGCCCCATATCGGTGGCAAAATCGTCGGGAGTGAGCGCGGCAAATTCGGAAAGAGCATTAAGTTCGTATTCAACGGCTCTTGCTACGTGAGGATTGACCTCCTCTTTTTTTCCTATCGCGCGAACGTAGACGTTTTCGTCCTCAAAGGCTATTCGGCGAACGCAGTCGGTAAGGTTCGCGCCGCCGCCGTATATCTCGTTTATAAGCTCTCCGTATGCAAGTTCCTTTTTAGCAGAGCCTGATTCTTGCTCACAATAATTAAGGAACAGAGAGAACAAAGGCGTTTTTCTTACTCCGCTAAAAACGGCGAGAGAAGAAAGCCTTTTGTATATCGTAAAGATATCAGCCATTTTTTACCTCAAAGATTTTCGATAATTTTATCTGTGATCTCTGTCGTGGAGAGACTGTCGCCGCCGTGAGCGATATCAGCCGTGCGGAAGCCAGCGTTAAGGACCTTGTCAACGGCGTTTACGATGCACTCGGATTCCTCTGCGAGATCAAAGGAGTAGAGAAGCATCATAGCGGCGGAAAGGATAGTAGCTATCGGGTTAGCCTTGCCCTGACCTGCGATGTCGGGAGCAGAGCCGTGGATAGGCTCGTAAAGACCTCTCTTAGTGTTACCGAGAGAAGCGGAGGGAAGCATACCGATAGAGCCCGTGATCTGAGAAGCCTCGTCAGAAAGGATATCTCCGAACATATTTGAGGTAACGATAACATCAAACTGAGCGGGATTGCGGACGAGCTGCATAGCAGCGTTGTCAACGAGCATATCTACGCACTCAACGTCGGGGTACTGCTCCGCCATCTCGTGAACGACTTTTCTCCAGAGTCTCGAGGACTCAAGAACATTTGCCTTGTCGATACTCGTGAGCTTCTTGTTTCTCTTGCGAGCCGTCTCGAAAGCGACCTTTGCGATACGCTCGATCTCCATACGGCTGTAACATTCGGTGTCATAAGCCTCTTCACCGTATTTTCCCTCGCGCATTCCGCGTTCGCCAAAGTAGATACCGCCCGTAAGCTCACGGACTATCATGATGTCAAAGCCGTTCTCAACGATATCCGAGCGGAGAGGGCAGTCGCCCTTGAGCGCACCATAAAGCTTTGCGGGACGGAGATTGGTGAAAAGCTCCATAGCGGCGCGAATGCCGAGAAGCGCCTTTTCGGGACGGATGTTTCCTGGGAGCGTATCCCACTTCGGTCCGCCGACAGCTCCAAGAAGAACGCTGTCAGATGCAAGACAGCCTCTGACCGTCTCTTCGGGAAGCGGTATGCCACACGCATCAAGTGCCGCTCCGCCTATGAGGTAAGGCGTGAACACGAATTCGTGACCGTATTTCTTGCCGACTTCTTCCAATACGCGAACGGCACTGTCAACTATTTCAGGTCCTATACCGTCGCCTCTTAATAATGCTATATTGTAGTTCATTATAATATCTCCTTATTTTTTCTCAGAAACTTTCTTGAAAGAAAGTTTCCGAGACCTTCAAAGAACTTCTAAAAGGGTATTTGTTTTTAGCCATTTAGACTATGCGATATTGGTTTTATATAAATCCCTTGTATTGTTTTCTTTTTGACTACTTTTTCTTTTTTAAAAGAAAAAGTAGGTCGCGTCCTTATTTTATATCGCCTTTTTTGATAGACTCTACAAGTCCGCCGTTTTCGATGATCTTCTGAATGAAAGCGGGGAAGGGTTGAGTCTTAAATGATTTACCTGTTGTGCGGTCGTAGATGATACCTGCATCAAGGTCAGCTTCAACGGTATTGCCGTTTTCAATAGCCTCTGCCGCTTCGGGACACTCGACGATCGCAAGACCTATATTGATAGAATTGCGGTAGAAGATACGCGCAAAGCTCTTTGCGATAACGAGCGAGATCCCGCTTGCTTTGATAGCGATAGGCGCGTGTTCACGGGAAGAGCCGCAACCGAAGTTGTAGCCCGCGACCATGATGTCGCCAGCCTGAACTTTGTTGACAAACTCTTTGTCAAGGTCTTCCATGCAGTGAGAAGCAAGCTCCTTGTGGTCGCTTGTGTTAAGATATCTTGCGGGAATGATAACGTCGGTGTCTACGTTATCTCCGTATTTGATTACTTTACCTGTAAAATTCATATGCTTACTCCTTTACGATATCCATAGGATCGGCGATCTTACCCGCGATCGCACTTGCCGCCGCTACTGCGGGACTTGCAAGGTAGACTTCACTAGTAACGTCGCCCATGCGTCCTATAAAGTTACGGTTTGTGGTCGCAACTGCGCGCTCACCCGCCGCAAGTATGCCCATATAACCGCCAAGACAAGGACCGCAGGTGGGAGTGGAAACTACACAGCCCGCTTCAACGAATATTTTGAGAAGTCCGTTTTCCATAGCCTTTAAGTAGATATCCTGTGTTGCGGGAATAATTATAGCGCGAACGTTTTTCGCTACCTTTCTGCCCTTGATTATCTCTGCCGCTTCGGCAAGATCCTTGTAGTGACCGTTTGTGCAAGAGCCGATAACGACCTGATCTATCTTAACGTCACCGATCTCGTCAAAGGTCTTTGTGTTTTCGGGAAGGTGGGGAAATGCGACGGTAGACTTGATAGTAGAAAGATCTATTTCAATTACCTCGTCGTAAACTGCGTCCTCGTCTGCCTTGTAGGAAACGATCTCGCGGTCGGAACGCTCCTTAACGTATGCGATCGTCTCGTCGTCAACCTCGAATATACCGTTCTTTGCGCCTGCCTCTATTGCCATGTTGCATATGGTCAGACGGTCAAAGATAGAGAGGGAAGCAACGCCCTCGCCAACGAATTCCATCGAGCGATAAAGCGCGCCGTCAACGCCTATCTTGCCTATGATGTGCAAGATAACGTCCTTACCCGAAACGTACTTGTTGAGTTTGCCCTTGAGTACGAATTTTATAGCAGAGGGAACTTTGAACCAAGCCTTGCCCGTAGCCATTCCGCAAGCCATGTCGGTAGAGCCGACACCCGTCGAAAATGCGCCGAGAGCACCGTATGTGCAGGTGTGAGAGTCAGCTCCGATAACTACGTCACCGGGGACAACGAGTCCTTTTTCGGGAAGAAGGGCGTGTTCGATTCCCATTCTGCCTACGTCGTAAAAGTGGGTGATCTCCTTGTCGTTGCAGAAATCACGGCACATTTTGCACTGAACTGCCGCTTTGATGTCCTTGTTTGGAGCAAAGTGGTCCATTACCATTGTGACCTTCTCCTTGTCGTAGACTCCCTCAACGCCGATCTTTTCAAATTCCTTTATTGCAACGGGTGAGGTGATGTCATTTCCAAGAACTCTGTCGAGGTCTACAAGGATAAGCTGTCCCGCCTCGACGCGATCAAGTCCTGCGTGCGCGGCGAGTATCTTTTGTGTCATTGTCATTGACATAATTAAATCTCCTTTTTTGTTTTTGAAAACTTTTTTGTAAAAAAGCTTTCAAGCTTTCAAAAAACTTCAAACAAATTGGGTATGTTAATTTGTTTAGCGGGAGGGTCAAGACCCTCCCCTACGGCGTGGGATAAACAATATGCGGGTTGTATAAATCCCTTGTATGTTTTATTTTGCTTACTTTTCTTTTTCAAAAGAAAAGTAAGCGCGTTCTCGTTTACTTATTGATAATAGCACCCTTGTCGGCGGAGCTTACCATAGAAGCGTAACGCTTTAAGTAACCGGTAATTTCGGTCTTGCGCTTGATAGGCATTTCCTCACGACGACGCGCGAGCTCTTCATCGGAGACTTTGAGCTCAATTTTGTACTCGGGGATATTGATAGAGATGATATCTCCGTCCTTAACGTAGGCGATAGGACCGCCGCTGACAGCCTCGGGAGAGACGTGACCGATAGACGCGCCTCTCGTTGCGCCCGAGAAACGACCGTCGGTGATAAGAGCAACGTCCTTGTCAAGTCCCATACCCGCGATAGCGGAGGTGGGGGAGAGCATCTCTCTCATACCGGGTCCGCCGCTCGGACCTTCGTAACGGATAACGACAACGTCACCCTTTTGGATCTTGCCTGCCCAGATAGCTTCGATAGTCTCTTCTTCGCTTTCGAATACCTTTGCAGGACCTTCGTGAACGAGCATTTCGGGAGCGACCGCGCTTCTCTTAACGACACAGCCGTCGGGAGCGAGGTTGCCCTTAAGTACGGCGATACCGCCCGTTTTGCTGAACGCGTTGTCAACGGTGCGGATAACGTTCTCGTCGCGGTTCTTTGCGTTTGCGATATTTTCAGCCATGGTCTTGCCCGTGCAGGTCATGACAGACGTGTCAAGCAGACCGAGCTTATCTATCTCGCGGAGAACTGCGTAAACACCGCCCGCTTCGTTGAGATCTTCCATATAGGTAGGACCTGCGGGAGCGAGGTGGCAGAGGTTAGGAGTTCTCTCGCTTATGCGGTTAACTTCCTCAAGGTCGAATTCAACTCCGCACTCGTTAGCGATAGCGGGGAGGTGGAGCATACTGTTCGTCGAGCAACCGAGAGCCATATCTGCGGTGATAGCGTTTTTGATAGCCGCCGCCGTCATAATATCGCGGGGACGGATATTCTTGCGAACGAGCTCCATTACCTGCATGCCCGCGTGCTTTGCGAGCTGGATACGAGCCGAGTGAACGGCGGGGATAGTGCCGTTGCCCTGAAGTCCCATACCGAGAACCTCGGTAAGACAGTTCATCGAGTTTGCGGTATACATACCCGAGCAAGAGCCACAGGTGGGGCAGGTCTTGCACTCGAATTCGTTTAGCTTTTCATCGTCGATATTACCCGCATGGTAAGCGCCGACAGCCTCGAACATACTCGAAAGGCTCGTTTTTTTGCCGCCTACGCGTCCTGCAAGCATAGGACCACCGCTTACGAAAACGGTGGGAATATTCAATCTTGCAGATGCCATGAGAAGACCGGGCACGTTTTTGTCGCAGTTGGGGATCATTACCATGCCGTCAAAGCCGTGAGCCATTACCATAGCCTCAGTGGAGTCGGCGATAAGGTCGCGGGTAACGAGAGAATATTTCATTCCCACGTGACCCATAGCAATGCCGTCGCATACGGCAATAGCGGGGAACATGATGGGCGTACCGCCCGCCATAGCGATACCGAGCTTAACAGCTTCGGTGATCTTGTCGAGATTCATATGTCCCGGAACTATTTCATTATAAGAGCTTACGACTGCGATAAGAGGCTTCTGAAGCTCCTCTTCGGTAAGACCGAGCGCATTGTAAAGCGAACGATGGGGCGCGTTGTCGCAGCCGTTTACAACAGTATCTTTAATCATTTTTTACTCCTTTTTAGTATGGCACATGGGGTTGTTGCATAAATGCCACAACCCCAATACGTGCGTCTGTGTAATAGAATCAGCAACAGGCGCAGAGATCAGTTGTTGATCAGCTTATCCTCGTCACTCCAGCTGTAAAGCTTGCGGATATCCTTTCCGACAACCTCGGAGGGATGCTCGGAAGCGATCTTACGCATAGCGTTGAAGTGTACCTGCGCGCCTGCATCGGACATATCGAGGAGGAATTCCTTTGCGAAAGTACCGTCCTGAATGTCCTTAAGGATCTTCTTCATTGCCTTCTTTGTGTCCTCGGTGATGATCTTCGGACCTGTTATGTAGTCACCGTACTCTGCGGTGTTGGAGATAGAGTATCTCATACCCTCAAAGCCGCTCTGGTAGATAAGGTCAACGATGAGCTTCATCTCGTGGATACACTCAAAGTAAGCGTTTCTGGGGTCGTAACCAGCCTCGGTAAGAGTCTCGAAGCCTGCCTGCATAAGAGCGCATACACCGCCGCAAAGAACTGCCTGCTCACCGAAGAGGTCGGTCTCGGTCTCGGTGCGGAAGGTAGTCTCAAGAACGCCTGCGCGAGCGCCGCCGATTCCGAGCGCGTAAGCAAGTCCGATATCAAGAGCATCGCCCGTTGCGTCCTGCTCGATAGCGATAAGGCAGGGAACACCCTTACCAACCTGATACTCGCTGCGAACGGTGTGACCGGGTCCCTTGGGAGCGATCATGATAACGTTTACGTTCTTGGGGGGCTTGATGCAACCGAAGTGAATGTTGAAGCCGTGAGCGAAAGCCAAGGTCTTGCCCTCGGTAAGATTGGGCTCGATGCTCTCCTTGTAGAGCTTAGCCTGTTTTTCGTCGTTGATAAGGATCATGATAAGATCCGCGTTCTTAGCAGCGTCAGCGGCGGTCATAACCTTAAGACCTGCAGCCTCTGCCTTAGCCCAGCTCTTGCTTCCTTCGTAAAGACCTACGATAACGTTAACGCCGGAATCCTTCAAGTTGAGTGCGTGAGCGTGTCCCTGAGAACCGTAACCGATGATAGCGACTGTCTTGCCGCTGAGTTTATTGAGATCACAATCCTGCTGATAGTAAATGTTTGCCATGATTTTTTTACTCCTTTTAATTGTTTTTTTATGTTTTGTTTTTTGATTTTTATTTTGACAAAAGCGTGGTAGTACCGCGCTCGAGAGCTACGATACCCGTGCGGCACATTTCAAGAACGCCGTAGGGGATCATGAGCTTTACGAAAGCATCGATCTTGGAGGGGTCTCCCGTTATTTCGATGCACATCTCATCCATCGAGTAATCAATGACCTTTGCTCGATAGACCTCAACAGCCGAAAGCACGTCTCCACGCGTTTCCGAGGTGTTGCGGACCTTTATGAGCATAAGCTCGCGCTTGATGGAATCGTCCTCCAGAAGCTCGACCTTTTTTACGTTGTAGAGCTTACGGAGCTGATTGATAAGCTGTTCTCTTGCGTATCCGTCTCCCGACATCGAGATAGTGATACGCGAGTATTCGGGAGATTCGGTCTCTCCGACCGTCAAGGCGTCAATATTGAAGCCGCGGCGGGTAAACATACTTGTGACACGGGTCAGAACGCCGAACTTGTTTTCAACGTATACCGCGATAACGAATTTGTTCATGTCTCTCCCTCCTTATTTTTGTACTTTGACGATGATATCGTCTATTGAGCCGCCGGGCGGGAGCATGGGAAGGACGAATTCGTCCTTGTCTATTCTCGTGTCTATGAGGACGGGACCGCCCAAGGTAATAGCTTTGGTAAAGCATTCGGCGAACTCCTCGGGAGTAGTTGCTACGAATCCGTTTGCACCGAACGCTTCAGCAAGCTTTACGAAATCGGTCTTTCGCTCAAGAACGGTATTCGAGTAGCGTTTGCCGAAGAAGAGAGTCTGCCATTGTCTTACCATTCCGAGAACGCCGTTGTTCATAAGAACGATAACGATAGGCAGGTTATAGGTAACTGCCGTTGCAAGCTCGTTTAAGTTCATACCGAAGCTTCCGTCACCCGTGATAAGAACGGTGGGGTCTTTCGTCGCGACGTATGCACCCATAGCCGCGCCAAGACCGAATCCCATAGTTCCAAGACCGCCGCTTGAAACGAAGCGTCTTGTAGTATCGAACGACGCGTATTGAGCCGTCCACATCTGGTGCTGACCTACGTCGGTAGCTATAATGGTACGCTCCTGCTTGTTTGCGTTTATGATCTCAAAGACCTTGCGGGGAGTAAGCTTATCTCCCGCCGCCTTTGCCGCTTCTTCGTCAAATCTCTTTTCGTCTGCCTTGTATGCGCTTACGATCGCGTTCCATTCGAGATTTTTCTTTGCTTGTACGCCTGCAACTATTCGAGAGAATGCATCGCGTACGTCACCGATCACTCCGAGATCGACCTTGATGTTTTTGTTTATCTCCGCAAAATCGGGGTCGAGCTGAATTATCTTGGAGTTCTTTGCGTATTTTGCAACGTTGCCCGTAGCTCTGTCGCTAAAGCGTACTCCGATACCGATAATGAGGTCGGCATCCTTTTGCGACATTGAAGACGCGTAATGACCGTGCATACCCTGCATACCGAGGAATCGTTCCTGTCCGTCGGGAATTGCCGAAAGCCCCATAAAGGTACAGCCGATGTAAGCGTCGATCTTTTCCGCAAACGCGAGTATCTCCTCGCCCATGCCAAGACCCGCAGCTCCGCCGCCGATATATATGTAGGGACGTTTCGATTCGTTTACAAGCTTGATAGCCTCCTCAATGGACTTATCTTTTGCGCAGGGAAGCGGTATTTTTTCCACAACAGGCTTTGGCTCGTAGTCGTAAAGCGCTATCTGAACGTCCTTCGGAACGTCGATGAGCACAGGACCCGGTCTGCCCGATTTAGCTATCTGGAATGCTTCGCGGATAGAGTCCGCAAGATCCTCGATCTTATTTACGAAATAGTTGTGTTTTGTAATAGGAAGCGTGATCCCCGTAATGTCTATCTCCTGAAAGCTATCCTTACCGATAAGGGAGCAGGGAACGTTTCCCGTGATAGCTACCATTGGGATAGAGTCGAGCATTGCCGTAGCGATTCCCGTAACGAGATTCGTAGCACCGGGACCCGAGGTCGCGATACAAACTCCGACCTTTCCCGTAGCTCTCGAATAGCCGTCCGCGGCGTGCGAAGCGCCTTGCTCGTGCGCAGTCAGAACGTGGTTTATTTTGTCGCTGTATTTATAAAGGGCATCGTAGACGTTTAATATCTGTCCGCCCGGATAACCGAAGACGTCGGTAACGCCCTGTTCAATGAGGGTGTTAACGATTATCTCCGCTCCTGTCATTTTCATATGAATATCTCCTTAAATTATTTTGTCGTTATGCTCGTTTTGTCTATCATGATGTTTACGGCGCTGACGAGAGCCTTTACGGAGGATACGATAATATCGCTGTCGATTCCCGTACCCCAATAGATGTTTCCATCGTATTCAATGCTTACGTAAGATGCCGCCTTGGAGGTGGACTTGCCTTCAAGCGCGTGCTGGGTGTAGCTTTCAAGAGTGTAATCTACGCCGAGAAGATCCTTGAGTGCGTTTGCTACCGAGTCAAGACGACCGTTACCGAAGGAGGTAAGGGTCTTATCCTCGCCGTGATAGCGTATAACGCTGTATGCGCGGATACCGTCGTTTTCATCGGTGTAGACCGCGCGTACGACGTCAACATATTTGTTTATGTTCACGAAATCGCGCTTGAATATGTCATATATCTCAACGGGCTGAAGCTCACGGTGCTCGTGGTCGGAAATGTTCTTGATATGATATCCGAACACCTCGCGCATCTTGGGCGGAAGATTGTGATTGAACTGTGTTTCAAGTATGTATCCGATACCGCCCTTACCAGACTGCGAGTTGATGCGGATAACGTCCGCCTCGTATTCGCGTCCGATGTCGGTGGGGTCGATAGGAAGATAAGGAACGTTCCAGATGCCGCCCTTTGCCTCTCTCCACTTCATGCCCTTTGCGATTGCGTCCTGATGAGAGCCGCTGAATGCCGCAAAGACGAGCTGACCGCTATACGGCTGACGCTGGTAAACGCGCATACGCGTTACCTTTTCGTATACCTCGGTGATTGCGGGAAGATCTGAAAAATCAAGCTTCGGGTCTATACCCTGAGAGTACATGTTAAGAGCGAGAGTGATTATATCGACGTTACCCGTGCGTTCTCCGTTTCCGAAGAGAGTTCCCTCGATCCTGTCGCCGCCAGCAAGAAGTCCCATCTCGCTGTCTGCGATAGCACAACCTCTGTCGTTGTGGGGGTGGAGAGAAATGATAAGATTTTCACGGTCGATAAGATTCTTGCACATAAACTCGACCTGCGCCGCGTAAACGTGGGGCATCGAGTGCGACACCGTTGCGGGAAGGTTTATAATGACCTTATCATCGGGAGTAGGCTGCCAGATAGAGATGACCTCGTTGCAGACCTCGGCGGCGTATTCGGGTTCTGTTCCCGTAAAGCTTTCGGGAGAGTATTCAAAGGTTATCTGACCCTCTGCCTCCGCCTTGTATTTTTTGCAAAGCTTTGCACCGAAGATAGCGATATCCTTTATCTCCTGCTTATCCTTTTTGAACACCTGCTCACGCTGAGCGACCGAGGTGGAGTTGTAAAGGTGAACGATAGCGTGCTTTGCGCCCTTTATCGCCTCAAATGTTTTTGCGATTATATGTTCTCTCGACTGCGTAAGGACCTGAATGGTCACGTCGTCTGGGATAAGGTCTTGCTCTATAATAGCTCGGCAAAATTCATATTCTGTTTCGGAAGCGGCAGGGAAGCCGACCTCGATCTCCTTAAAGCCTATCTTGCAAAGAAGCTTGAAGAACTCAAGCTTTTCCTCAAGGCTCATAGGCACGATAAGCGCCTGATTTCCGTCGCGAAGGTCAACGCTGCACCATGCGGGAGGCGTGTCGATATAGTCCTTGCGCATCCATTCCATAGTAATGCCTCTGGGGGCAAAAAATTGTTTTGAATACTTTTCACAGTTTTTCATTATAAGAAAATCCCTTTCCTTTTTTCATTCGCTGTGTTGCGCAGAAGTGCGCTTTGGGATTTGTATAAAAAAAGCTCCTTTACGCAACAGCAATAACTTTTGCATAAAAGAGACGAAGACAGTTATTCCCCGCGGTACCACTCTGCATTGATGATATTTATCACCCACTCATGTCCTGTCAAACAACAAGACTTCTCTTTAACGGGAGATGCCGTCCGAGTCTAATCACGGTCATTTTTAACCGCTTTCGGTCGGAAACTCGGGGAGGAGACATATTTTGCTTTGCATATCGTCTTACACCAACCGACGATTCTCTGCGATGCTCCCGCAAAAATGATTTCCCTTCACAGTCGATATGAGTATTTTATATTATTTTTCTTTATTTGTCAAGAGAAAATGATATTTTTTCACAATTTTTTTTAAAAATTTTCATTTAATATAAATAATACAAAATATGCGGCTTTCTATATGTGCGTATTGCACAATAAAAAACCGCATATTTTCATTAGATCATTATATATCAGAGCTTGAGTATCCAGTTATACGTATCTTCTATCTTACCCCACTGTATACCCGTGAGCGTATCGTAAAGCTTTTGCGTTACTTCTCCGATCTTTCCGCTGTTTACATCGTACTCGACGTCCTGATAGCAAAGTCTGCCGATAGGAGAAACGACAGCCGCCGTTCCGCAACCCCAAGCCTCTTCAAGCTTGCCGTTTTTCATAGCTTCTACAAGCTCGTCGACAGAAAGAAGTCTCTCGCTTACGGTGTAGCCCATGTTCTTGAGGACCTCGATGCAGGACATACGGGTGATACCGGGGAGGATAGAGCCTGTGAGCGCGGGGGTGACTATCTCACCGTCTATCTTGAACATGACGTTCATAGCGCCGACTTCCTCAACGTATTTTCTCTCAACGCCGTCAAGCCAAAGGACCTGTGAGTATCCCTTTCTTGCCGCTCTTTCGCCTGCTCTTGTTGATGCCGCATAGTTACCGCCGCACTTTGCAAAGCCCGTGCCGCCTCGTACCGCGCGGACGTCTTCGGACTCTATCATTATCTTAACGGGGTTGATGCCCTCTGCGTAGTAGCTTCCGCTGGGAGAAGCGATCATCATAAATGTCGCGTTGTGTACCGCGTGAACTCCGAGAGCCTCGTCGTTTCCGAACATAAAGGGACGGAGATAGAGCGACGTACCGAAGGAGTGGGGGACCCACTTTTCCTCAAGCTTTACGAAGGTCGTAAGTATCTCGAGAGCGTCATTCTCATCTATCTCGGGCAGACACATACGCTCTGCCGAGCGATTCATACGGCGTATATTTTCCATAGGTCTGAAAAGCTGTACTCCGCCGTCCGCGCGTCTGTATGCCTTAAGTCCCTCAAAGATCTCCGCGCCGTAGTGAAGGACGGTAGAGGCGGGGTGAATGGGGAAATAGCCAAAAGGAACGATGCGGGCATTGTGCCAACCTTTAGATGCTTCGTAGTCCATTATGAACATATGGTCGGAAAAGATCTTGCCAAAGCCCAAGGATTCCTCGGGGGGCATTGTTTTAGGATCTTGTGTTAACGATATTTTGATATCCATGATATAGAACCTTCCTTTTGTGCGTATGCACGAATTTATAAATTAAAAAATATAAAATAATTTTACTACACGCAAAGCGTTAAGTCAATAGATTTTTTTCGATTTTTTTGTAAACTTATTGAAAAGAGCGAATTTTATTCATTTAAGAATGTATTTTATTCACCTTGCGATATGGTAGCCTTCAGGAGCGAATGGTTGATGACTACCGTTTGCTCATGCACCGATGCCGTGCCTATCGGAGCGAAAGCTATCGTATATATCGAACGCTCTCCGTCTGTCTTTTCAAGCTCTAAAATAATGTCATTTCGTTCAAATGACGGAGTTGATCGAACACTTGATATCGCAAATAAAACGGTAGCGACGTCGTCAGATATCATCGGTAAAGCCGAATTCGTTATTTCATTATTATTGCTCTGTTTACGAGTATCTGCGGCGATAACACGGTAATCAAAGCCTTCTCCAATGCGTATATCAGCAACTGAAACGAAACCATCTGTTTTTGTTGAAACTATCTCGTTTTTCTCGGACAAAACGAAAAGACCGTTGCCGATATAGGTGTATTCGTTAAGATTCTTTTTGTACTGCTCAAGCTCTGTGCCGCTTGGGAGATCAAAGCATACGAGCATAGGAAGAGTTTGCTTTATCTTTTTGCAGACGTTTACGATATCCGCAAGGTCGTTTTCTGTCTCTGCTTTGTCTGCCAATACCGACAAGAGATCTATCACGGGTGTTTGGGACTCAATTACAGTGCTTTCCCGAAGCGTAATACTTTGAGAGCTTTCACACGTTTTAATAAGAGTCTGTACGGCTTGAGCCAAAATGTTTGCGGAATCGGCAAAAAGCTTCACGCTGTTGCCCTCATAAGCTATCTGCGGTTCGGCGCGAGTTTGCTCGAAGCAGTTGCCCACGCATATAAGCCTGTCCGCTTCGTCGGCATCCTTGTCCGATAGTACGTTTGGGTATGCGCCGCACGTATCGGCGAGCTTTTCACGCAAGAGGTAGACAAGCTCCATCTCTCTCATTGAATTTTCGGACGGATAAACGAAGGTATAGTCGGAAAGCGAATAGCCGTTTATCGTTAGGTCTTTATTCGGATATTCCGCAAAAAACTCAAAAGTGCTTGCCGCCGAAATGCCGCTCTCTCCGTCAAAATAGGGAAGTATCTCCTTTGTGAAACGCTCTATTGCGAGAATTGACGCGGAGCAGCTCTTGCCTCCTATAACAACGTCTTTTTCAATGGATAGGCATATGTAATCGTCTCTTTTCAGATGAGAAATAGCCTTTTGCGACGAGAAATGCGACGTGTTTCCGATGAGAATGAAACGAGGAGCTTTGTATGTCGGCAACAGCTCGTTGTCAAAATAGACCTGCGCCTTTACGTCATTTTTAACGCGGAACTTTTCGCAAAGCGCCTTTGCGCTTTCTATAAGCTCGGCAGAAGCGTCCTTGGGTATTATAAAAAAGAAAAAATCGGTCTTTTCGGAAGAGCTTTCGTCAGTAGCATATGGCAGATAGAGCGAATGCTCGTTTATGCCGCTTGAGGAATTGGCGCATGAGGAAAGCAACAGAGAAAAGCAAAGAAGCAGCATTGGTAATATTCCGAAACCGCTTCTTTTGTGTGTTTTTGTTTTATTAAGGGTCATAGGAGTATAGCCTCCTTTTGTTGTATTTTTATTCAGCGTTCGTAATTACATAAATTTATTATATAATCAATAACGTACGCTTGTCAAGAGCTTTAGCGCATTTTTTGACAAAATTCGATAAAAATACAACCAATTTTAATTATAACAAACGATTAGTTATAATTAACCCCTGTTTAGTTTTCTTTTTGCCTACTTTTTCTTCTTTAAAAGAAAAAGTAGGACGCGTTCCCGCGTCCTATCTGCCGACGAGTCGGCAATATTCGTCATAGGAAACGAGGATTTTAAGAGCCGCCAAAAGAGCGTTTGCGGTCATAGCGGGCGGCAGACCGAGCTTCTTTGCAAGGTCGTCACGGCGAGACGCGCTGTCGGGTCTGCCCGAAAGACCGTCTGCGTAGAGGTCGGCTTTGGAGAGGGGATTTTGTGCGGCGGCACATACGCGTTCGGAGTCTTCAAACGGAGACAGGAGATCGAAAAGAAGCTCACGCTCCATTCCTTCAACGCCGAGCGTACCCTCTGCCGAGGGCGTGTCCTTGCGTTTTTCCGTGCCCTTTATCCGAGGGATATAGAGTTGTATCAACCTGTCCTTTGGTATTGCCGATGTGAGATGCGAACGGATCACCTTTCCCGCGCCGTCGCTGTCTGTAAGAACTATTATCGACGTGCGGGCGGAGAGTTGACGGATAAGCGAGAGCTTTTCGCTTTTCTTAAATATTCCAAAGCCGTCGGTCGTTAAGATATTCGCGTTACACACTGACAAAAGCCGCAGACGGTCGTATTTACCCTCGACTATTATCGGATAAGGTATATTGAGCTTTTCTTGCATATATAGCTCCTTTATATTGAATTTATCTTATCAAGAACCAGCCTATAACGAGCGCGCCGAGAATGATGCGGTAAACTCCAAAAGGCGCAAAGCTGTGTTTTTTCACAAATTCCATAAGGAATTTTATAGCTATCATAGAAACTATAAAAGCAACCAATGCCGCGCAAAGCAATATCGCGTACGCCGAAAAGGGAACGGAGACGTTTGCTTCGCTCACGTAATCGAGGAATCCGTAGGTCTTGAGAAGACTTGCTCCTGCCATTGCGGGTATTCCCATAAAGAAGGAAAATTCAGCGGCGGCGGGGCGGGAGATACCGATAAGGCGAGAGCCGAGTATCGTCGAGCCCGAGCGCGACGTTCCGGGGATTATTGCAAGAGCCTGAAAGCAACCGATGAGGGCTGCCTGTGAGAAGGATATATCGTCGACCGAAACGACAGAGCTTTTCTTGTGTTTGTACGCGCGTTCGATAATTATAAAGAGTACGCCGTAAACGATAAGCGCGATAGAAACGACCTGCCAATTATAGAGCCAACCGTCGATATCCTTGCCGCTTGCCTTTTCTATTATCTTGTCAAGGACGATACCGATAATAGCCGCGGGAATACTTCCTACGCAGACCTTTGCCCAAAGAGTCCAAGTGCCTTTTTTCTCGGAGCTACTCTTTTTTGGTGAGAAAGGATTTAGTTTGCCGAAAAACATAACGACAACGGCAAGTATCGCGCCAAGCTGAATGACGACCTCGAACATATCCCAATATTCTTTTGCAAACTCTGCGCCCAGATGAGACGCCACGTTGAGCGAGAGAAATTCGTCAAGAAGTATAAGATGTCCCGTAGAGCTTACGGGAAGCCACTCGGTTATACCCTCAACTATTCCGAAAAGTATAGCTTTTAAAAATTCTATTATCATCATAATACCTCTGTTATATGTCGTCGTTACCCGAACGCATTATGTCGCCCTCGTGTACTTTAAAGGGAACTTTTACGAAGAAGCGTTGCGCTGGATGGGGCGCGGACTCAAGCGGCTCGCCCTTTTCGGAGAAGATCTCGGTTACCTCAAAAGCGCGTCCGAATTTATTCGGAGATATAAGCTCGGCTTTGTCGCCAAGACTTACCTTGTTTCGCTGGATAAAGGGAAACAGGTCTTGTCTGTCGGCAAGCTCCTCGGGCAGAGGAAGCTCGTCTTTTGACAGAGCAGTCGCAAAGTAGGCTTTTTCTCTGATATAGCCGTTTATGGTGGAAAGCTGTGGATTTTCCATTGGGTCGTCAAGATAAAAGCCCGTGCAGTATTCACGGTGGGAAACGCTTTCAAGCTCACGCATAAGACGCGGGTCGTAAGTATAACCCGCAGGGTCGCGCAGATACGAGTCGATAGCCATGCGATATGCGTTCGTAACAACGGCGGTGTAGTACGCGCTCTTCATTCGGCCTTCTATTTTGAATGAGGATATCCCCGCCTCGATAAGCTTCGGGATTATCTCGATAGTGCACATATCCTTTGAGGACATAATGAAAGTGCCAAGCTCGTTTTGTTCGACGGGATATGGCATTTCGGGGCGTTTTTCCTCGGTCACGGTGTAGGTCCAACGGCAAGGCTGGGTACACGCGCCGCGGTTCGCGTCTCTGCCCGTCAGATTGTGAGAGAGCATACATCTTCCGCTGTAAGACACGCACATAGAGCCGTGAATAAAGGCTTCAAGCTCAACACTCTCGGGTAGGGAGTCGCGTATTGCCTTTATCTCATCAAGCGTAAGCTCACGCGCGAGAACGAGACGTGTAGCACCGAGAGCCGCATAGGCGTTTGCCGCCTCGGGACTGACGATACTTGCCTGTGTTGAGATATGTATGTCGGTATCGGGCAAAAGCTCCTTACAGAGAGCCATAACGCCGAAATCAGCGACTATAAGAGCATCTATACCAGCGCCCTTTATGCTCGTCAGAAATTCACGGAGAGCGGGATATTCGTTTCCGTGAGGCATTGTATTCAGTGTAAGATATATTTTCTTTCCGTGTGAATGTACGTACTCTGTGGCGGCGAAAAGCTCCTCATCGGTAAAGTTGTCGGCGGCGGAGCGCATACCGAAGCGTTTGCCCGCAAGGTATACCGCATCTGCGCCGTAAAGCACGGCGGCTTTAAGCTTTTCAAAATTTCCCGCAGGGGAGAGAAGTTCGGGTCTCATATTTATCTTCCTTAATTTTTATATGATTTTATTACTATAATTATACGATATTTTAAATGTTCTGTCAAGAGCTTATACGTTTTGTAGCTTATCGTTTATATGCTTGCGTCTGAATTCCGATGGCGATGCTCCCGTGCTACGCTTAAATAGCTCCGAGAAAAATTTAACGTCGCGGTATCCTACTGCTTCGGCTATTTCCAAGACCGAACGGCGTGACGATATTAAGAGTCGGCAACTCTGCATTATTCGGTAATTTTGCAAATAGCGCACGAAGGATAAGCCCACGTCCTCTTTGAATTTTTTGCTGATATAGGGTAAACTGTAATTCAGGTGCGCGGCAAGGCTTTGCAACGTCAGTTCTTCCATATAATGCTCGGCAACGTAAGCTATCAAAAAGTCACTTATCTTTTGGTTTGCGGCCGCTTTGGCATCGTCAAGACGGCGCATTGTAAATATCAATATTTCTATAAGATAACATCGTACCATTTCGGCATATCCCGCTTCGCACTTTTCAATTTCGTACTGTATCTGTTCCAGAAGCTTGCGGATCTTTCCGTTATCGTCGTGAAATATCATATGCGCGGGATTTTGATGCAAAACTTGCATATTGAAATGCAACAAATAATGTTCCAACAAAACACGCAAACTTTCTGTTCCCTTCAAAACAGGGTCAAGAAGCTCGGGTAAAAACAGACAGTCGAGATTGTTAAAGCCCTTATCGTCAATAGCACGGTAACAATGTCTGCTTCCGTAGTCAACTATAAAATAATCTCCCTTACGTAAAACAGTTTTCTGACCGTCCAAAATATGCTCAACTGTTCCTTGCTGTATGTAGGTAAGTTCCAAGAAAGCATGGTTATGCATTGGAACGCTTTTTTGATCAATGTGTGATTCCAACAGTATCTTATCACGCTTCAAAGCCGGTAAAAGAGAGTTCCATGTATAAAAAATATCTTTGCCCATATTAAAAACGCCCCCTTATTTCGCAAAAATGTCGGTTGATTTATTATAGCATATTTGCTATAATATTTTCAATAGATTTTTTAAATTGGGGGCAAATTATGATAAATCAAGCAAAATGGATAACTTCTCCGATTGACTCGGAGCAGGCAGTCTATACCTTTGAAAAAAGTTTTTTTACCGATAAAAAGATTGTTTGCGCGACTTTATACGCATCGGCGATGGGCGTGTATGTTCCGTACATAAATGGCAAGCGCATCGGAAATAACGTGCTTACTCCCGGATATACAAGTTATAGTTCTCGTATCCAATATCAGACCTACGATGTGACCGATATGCTCGAAAAAGAAAATCGTATTTCTATCGGTCTGGGGTTAGGCTGGGCAGTAGGAGAGTTCGGCTTTTGGCGCATAAAGAACTTTTTTGCAGACCATACCTCACTTGTTGCCATGCTATCGGTAAAATACGAGGACGGAAGCGAAGAAACGGTAGTCACCGATGAAACGTGGCAGGTATATACCTCGCGCGTTACGTTTGCCGAGATATACCACGGCGAGACCGTCGATATGACAGCTTCCATTGAGCTTGTAGGAAATGCCGTTTTATCCAATGGAATAAAGGGCAAGCTTGTAGAGCAGGACGGAGAATGGATAACAGAACACGAGCGTTTAGCTCCAATAGAAGTCATTCGTACTCCCAACGGAGAGCTTGTACTTGATTTCGGACAGAATATGGCGGGGTACGTTGAGATCAGAATAAAGGCGAAACGCGGAAGCAAAATAGTTCTGCATCATGCTGAGGTGTTGGACAAGGAAGGAAATTTTTATACCGAAAATTACCGTTCCGCGCGTAACGAATGTACATACGTATGCAGCGGCGGGAACGACGTGTTCAAACCCGAATATTCGTTCCAAGGTTTCAGATACGTTCAGCTTGTAGAATATCCTTTTGATGAGGTAGATTTGAATGGCTTCCGAGCTATTGCCGTACATTCGAATATGAAAAGAACGGGATATTTCCGTTGCGGAAATGAAAAGATAAATCAGCTCTACCACAATATTATCTGGGGACAAAAGAGCAATTACCTTGACCTTCCTACCGACTGTCCTCAACGCAACGAGCGTCTTGGCTGGACGGGAGATACACAGGTCTTTTGCCGTACGGGAGCTATCAATTACGACACCGAAAAATTCTTGCGCAAATGGATGAGAGACGTTGCGGCAGAGCAAACGCCCGAGGGTGCGGTCAAGGGTATCGTTCCTAATGCGGTAAGGAAGAATCACCCCAAAAATCCGGGAGATACGAGAATATCTGCGGCTTGGGGCGACGTAGCTTGTGTAGTTCCGTGGGAGCTGTATCTTGCTTACGGAAACAAAGAGATGCTTGAAGAGCAGTTTCCGGTTATGCAAAAATGGGTAGATTATATGCACGGAGTAGGTCCTGAGGAATTTTTGTGGCTTGCAGGTATGCACTACGGAGATTGGCTTGCGATGGACGCGGGCGAGGACTCTTACGTTGGCGCAACGTCAAACGACCTTATAGCAAGCGCGTTCTTTGCTTACTCCACGTCCTTGCTTATAAAAGCAGGCGAGGTTTTAGGCAAGGATATGAGCGAGTATAAAAAGCTCTATGCGAACGTCAGAAAGGCGTTCAGAGAATATTTCATGGAAAACGGAATGCCCAAGGAGGAATTTCCTTATACTGAGGTGCTTTATCTTGACGAGCCCCCGATAGATACGACCCGTAAGGGAGTGACCCAGACGGCACTTACCCTGATACTTCACTTTGACCTTTGCGACGATAACGAGCGCCCCGCTCTTGCAGATAAATTGGTCGAGCTGATACGAGAGAACGATATGCGTATGACTACGGGATTTGTCGGCACGCCCTATCTGCTTCACGCGCTTTCGGAGAACGGCTACACCGACATTGCGTACGAATTGCTCTATCAAGAGAGAAATCCGTCGTGGCTGTATTCGGTAACGCACGGCGGAACTACTATGTGGGAGCATTGGGACAGTCTTAAGGAGGACGGTTCATTCTGGGATAAGAGTATGAATTCGTTTAATCACTATGCCTACGGTGCAGTGTATGATTGGATATTCGGTGTGGCTTGCGGTATCAAGACGGTTGCGGAAGCTCCCGCGTATAAAGTCGTCGATATTGCGCCTCATCCCGACAAGCGTTTGGGATATGCGCAGGCAAGTATAGACAGTCGAAACGGAAAGATAGAGATATATTGGTATTACAAAGAAGATAAGGTATATTACGAGATAACCATTCCCGAAAACGTGACGGCAAGACTTACACTTCCGTCAGGCTACAACGAGACACTTAGCGGCGGAGTTTATCATTTTGCGGAATAAATTCAATAATAATAACCCAATCGAGAATCGATTGGGTTATTATTTATATTTGTTTAAAACAACTCTTTTTATATTCTGTTGGGGTCATACCCACAATTGCCTTGAACTTTCTGCTGAAATAATTTATATCTCCAAATCCGACGAGCAGAGCTATGCTTCCGATAGACGTATCATCTTTTTCAAGAAAGGACTTCGCGTGTGTGATACGAACCTCGTTTATGTATTCTATCACGCTCTTTCCCGATTTTTTCTTGAACAGATGCGCGAAATACGACGGGCTTATGAAAAAACGATTCGCAAGAGCCGTCACGTTAAGATCCTCGCTGTAATGATCGTTTATATACTCAACTATCGAGTTAAATGTATCAAGCCTTTTGAATTGGTTTTTGTAATCCTCTTCGTTCAGAACAGAGCTGACGTGGCGTTCGGTTATCAAAGAGAAAAACTCGTAAAGCTCTTTTTTCAGCAAAACGGTGTCTTTGAAGCTTTCGCCTGAACGGTTGTTTATGATGCGCTCAAGCAGAGCGGAGCATTCTTCGTCACGGATAAGATTTTTGAAGATGACGTATTCGTTTCCGATATGATTGTGAAAGAAATTAGTTTTTACATGGATACAGTAATACGATGAGCCATAGCCTCGTATAGTCCCCGAATGTAGTTCTTTTCCATTTGCTAAAAAGATGTCTCCTTTTCTGACCTTCAATTCCTTAAGATCGCAGAAAACAGAGGATTCTCCTCTTGTAAAATACAGTATTTCTATTTCCTCGTGCCAATTAACGTGATCGCGCGAGATGTGATCGTCAAAGCGTCTTATTAGGATCGGCGAATCTGACATCGGGAGGGATTCATAGATGCTTTTCATATATATTACCTCAAAATTTGATAAATAAGAGCAGTTTTGTGCTATAAATCGTTCTGTATATATGATATAATAAAACCACTCAAATGTCAATAAATAAAGGAGAAATAATATGGAAAAACAAATCACAGTCGTTCTTTTGGGCGCAGGCAACAGAGCAGATAAATACGCATCTCTCTGCTTTGAGTTTCCCGAAAAGTTAAAAGTAGTGGGAATCGTTGATCCCGATCCCGTCAGAACCAAGCTTATGAGAGAAAAGTACGAAGTACCGCTTGAGAATTGCTTTGCCGACGTTTCCGAGTTCGTAAAGAGAGAAAAATTTGCGGACGCGGTTATAAATGGAACGATGGATCAGCTCCACGTTGAGACTTCTATTCCCGTTCTTGAAATGGGCTACGATCTTTTACTTGAAAAGCCCTTTGCGGTAAACGAGGAGGAAATGAACGAGCTTTGCGAGGTCGCTAAAAAGTACGGAAGCCGAGTCGTTATCGGTCACGTTCTCAGATACACCGACTTCTACCGCGCTGTAAAGGATCACGTTTTGTCGGGTGAGATAGGAAAGATAATTTCCATCGAGATGTGTGAGCACGTAAGCTATCACCATATGGCAGTATCTTACGTTCGCGGAAAATGGCGTTCCGAGAAGCTTTGCTTTGCGCCGATGCTTCTCGCAAAATCCTGTCACGATATGGATATCATGCTTTGGATGATGAACGATACACAGCCCGTATCCGTTGCAAGCTTCGGTGACGACTTCCAGTTCGGTCTTGAGAGAAAACCCGAGGGCGCAGGCTCTCGCTGTATGGCAGACTGTCCGTACGTTGACGAGTGCATATTCTCTGCAAAGTCGAATTATCTTGATGCGACAAGATGGGTACATTACGTATGGAGAAGCCTTGAGGGTGAGGGCGAGCTGAGTGCCGAGAGAAAGGCAGAATCGCTCAGTACCGATAATAACTACGGCAGATGCGTATGGGATTTCGAGCGCGACGGAAACGTCGATCACCAGACGGTCATCGTCAACTTCGCAAACGGAGCTACCGGTAGCTTCAGCATGGTAGGCGGAAGCGCGAAGCCCGAGAGAAATATACATATCGTCGGAACGAGAGGCGAGATAAAGGGAACGTTTGAGGATTCCAAGTTTGTCGTTCGAAAAATGACTCCGAGCGTTAAGATCGGATATGAAGAAAAACTCTACGACCTTAAAGAAGGCGGAGACAAGATAGGTATGTCGGGCGGACACGGAGGCGGAGACAGAGGTCTTACGATCGATTTCGTTGATTATCTCAACACAGGTAATATTTCGGTATCCTGCGCAACTCTTGAGGATTCAAGAATAAGCCACCACGCAGTATTCTGCGCTGAAAAAGCAAGAAAGAGCGGAAGTATCGTTAAGCTTTAAAATATCAAGAGGTTAAGCTATCAAAATTAGCTTAACCTCTGTTTTTTGTGTAGTTAAAGCCGATGTTCAAACAAATTGCGGTTAGTCGGGGACGCGGGGGACGCGATGAGGGAACTTTTTTGAAAAACTCCTTCGCTTCGCTACGGGGCATGAACAAAGTTCATGCTCGCTCCCTCAAACTCCCTCAAAAAACTTTCAAAAATAAGGTTTTGCATAGCCATAATGGCTACATAATAATTTTTTGTATTGCTTTTTCTTTGATTACTTTCTTTTTCGCGAAAAAGAAAGTAATCGCGTCCTCCGCGTTCTCGATAAATCAAAATTTGAAATTCTGAAATGTATTTTTCTTTCAGCGATTTTTTATAAATTTTACTCTTGTAAATTTCAAAAAAGTATGTTAAAATATATAATGTATAATTATATTTTAATTTTAAAGATATTTATAAAGGAGTATATAATGAGCAAGATCAAAATCACTTGTGATTCGACCTGTGACCTTACCTCTGAGCTTTATGAGAAATACAACGTTGATGTTATTCCGCTCGGAATAACGCTTGGCGAAACGCTCTACCACGACGGTGTTGATATAACGTCGGCTGACGTTTTCAAATACGTCAGCGAAACGGGAGCGTTGCCGATGACCTCTGCTATTTCGGTAGGAGAATACGAGGATATTTTCAAAAAATACGTCGACGACGGATATTCGGTAATACATATTAACATTTCGGGAGAATTTTCGTCCTGCTATCGTAACGCGTGTATCGCGGCAGAGGATATAGGCGGAGTTTATCCGATCGATAGCCGAAACCTCTCAAGCGGTTCGGGTCACCTCGTTATAGAGGCGGCAAAGATGGCAGAAGCGGGAATGGAAGTCAAGGAGATAGTTTCAAGGCTTCATGAGCTTATAGAAAAGCTTGACGTAAGCTTTGTTCTTCAGACGCTTGATTATTTGAAAAAAGGCGGAAGATGCTCGGGAATAGTCGCTCTCGGCGCAAATCTTCTTCAGCTAAAGCCCGAAATAGAGGTAGGAGAGGGCAAGATGCACGTCGGCAGAAAGTACCGCGGAAAGATCGACAGATCGGTTTCCGATTACATTCGCGGCAGACTTGAGGGCAGAGACGATATCGTTTGCGACCGTATCTTCGTGACACACTCGCACGCGCCAAGAGAAATAGTAGACGAGGCAATAAAGCTCGTGGGTGAGCTTCACCCGTTTACAGAGATAATAGAAACGGTCGCGGGCTGTACCATATCAAGCCATTGCGGACCCGCTTGTCTGGGAGTTCTGTTCTTTAAGAAATAAAAAAGAGGAATATCATGTCGGTAGAAAAAGTAAGAGAATATTTATCCGAATACGGACTTGCGGAGCGTATCCGCGAATTTGACGTATCAAGCGCTACGGTAGAGCTTGCCGCCGAGGCTCTCGGAACGGAGGGCGCAAGGATAGCGAAAAGTATTACCTTGCACGATGGCGCGGACGGCTGTATAATGATAATCTGCGCGGGTGACTATAAAATAGATAATTCGCTTTTTAAAGGGAAATTCGGATTCAAGGCGCGTATGCTCTCGCCCGATGAGGCATTGGCTCTCACGGGACACGCCGTCGGCGGTATCTGTCCGTTTGCGCTTCCCGACGGAGTTTCTGTTTATCTTGACGAATCTCTCCGCCGCTTCGATAAAATATATCCCGCGGCAGGTTCTTCGGCAAGTGCCGTCGAGCTTAACTGCGACGAGCTTTTTGCGGCTTCGCAAGCTCTTTCGTGGGAAACACTTTGCAAGCCAAGAGATTGACATAAAATAAAATTTTCAGAGGTAATTAATGGCAACGAATAAAGAAACGCCAAAGCAATATAACGATCAAAGTATAAAGGCGCTCAAGGGCGCGGACAGAGTGCGTAAGCGCCCGGGAGTTATTTTCGGCTCGGACGGTCTTGAGGGCTGCGAACACTCGTTTTTCGAGATACTTTCAAACTCTGTTGACGAGGCAAGAGAGGGACACGGGCGAGAGATAAAGGTCACGGCGTATAACGACTGCTCCATACGTGTCGACGACCACGGACGCGGAGTTCCGCTCGGATATAATGAAGCCGAGGGTCGCTGGAACTGGGATCTTATATACTGTGAGCTTTACGCGGGCGGTAAATACGACAATAACGACGGAGACTCGGCGTATGAGTTCTCGCTCGGTCTTAACGGACTTGGTGCGTGCGCTACGCAGTACAGCTCCGAGTTTATGGACGTTTATTCCTATGACGGAACGAACGAATATAAGATAAGCTTTAAGAAGGGAGAGCCTGTTACCGAGCTTTTGACGCGTCCTCTCGAGAAGAACGAGAGACGTACGGGCACGGTCATTTATTGGCGACCCGACCTTGAGGTGTTTACCGACATACGTATTCCGTATACTTTCTTTGAGGAGACCATGCGCCGTCAGTCAGTGGTTAACGCAGGTATCTCTTTTAAGCTTTCCTTGCAGGATATGTCGGGAAAATTCACCGAGCAGGAATTTCTCTACGCTAACGGAATTTCGGACTATATAGCCGAGCTTGCCGCGCCGTCTCCAATGACTCAGCCTGTGCTTTGGCACATGGAGGCGCAGGGTCGTGACCGCGAGGACAAGGATATGTATAAGCTTAAGGCTGATTTTTCCTTCTGTGTCTCAAACACCTACAACAAGCTTGAGTATTATCATAACTCAAGCTATCTTGAGTACGGCGGAGCGCCCGACAAAGCCGTTAAGGCGGCGTTCGTTTACGCGCTTGATAAGTATATAAGAAACGTGGGAAAATACACGAAGAACGAAAGCAAGATAACCTTTGTGGACGTTTCGGACTGCCTTATTTTCGTGTCTAACAGCTTTTCGACTCTGACCTCATACGAAAACCAGACCAAGAAATCTATCACCAATAGCTTTATCCAAGAGGCTATGACCGATTTTCTCAAGCAGAATCTTGAGATATACTTTATCGAGAATCCCACCGCGGCAGAGCTTTTTGCGAATCAGGTACTTATCAACAAGAGAAGCCGTGAGCGCGCCGAGGGCGAGAGACTTAACATCAAGAAGAAGCTGACACAGACCATCGACATGGCGAACAGCGTTGAAAAGTTCGTCAACTGCCGTTCAAAAGACCCCGACAAGCGCGAGCTTTATATCGTTGAGGGAGACTCCGCTCTGACTTCGTGTAAGCTTGGACGCGACGCCGAATTTCAGGCGATAATCCCCGTTCGAGGAAAAACGCTCAACTGTATGAAGAGCACCTACGAAAAGATATTCAAGAGCGACATTATCACCGACCTTCTCCGAGTTATCGGCTGCGGAGTAGAGATAACGGGCAAGGTCAAGACCGACCTTGCGGCGTTCAATATCAATTCGTTGCGTTGGTCGAAGATAATAATTTGCACCGATGCCGACGAGGACGGATTCCAGATACGTACGCTTTTGCTCACGCTCTTTTACCGTCTGCTTCCCACATTGCTAAAGGAGGGAAAGGTCTTTATCGCGGAATCTCCTCTGTTTGAGATAAGTGTAAAGGACGACACGTATTTTGCATATAACGAATTTGAAAAGGCAGATATTTTAAAGAAGCTTGAGGGACAGAAATACAGTATTCAGCGTTCAAAGGGACTTGGTGAGAACCAGCCCGATATGATGTGGCAGACGACGATGAATCCCGCAACGCGCCGTCTTATTTCGGTAACTCCCACAGATGCGCAAAAGACCGAGGAGATGTTTGACACTCTGCTTGGAGACAATCTGCCCGCGCGTAAGGAATTTATCGCGCTTCACGGAAGCGAATATATGAAGGACGCGGATATTTAACGGCAAAAGTTTTTTACGTCCGTGAAAGGAGGATCTTCTCATGTTTAATAAAAATGAAAAGATAAGAGAAAGACTCGAAAAAATAGAAGAAGCGGTAAACGACGATACCGCTATGCATGAGCTTACCGAACATTACCGTCCGCTTATTTTGAGAACGGCTTGTTCTGTGTGCGGACGCTTTATAACCGTGCATGACGACGAATACGCCATAGCGCTTGAAGCCTTTTGCGATGCTATTAGACGTTATAACGGTCAAGCATCTCCCGAGACTTACGCAAAGGTCGTTATACGCAATCGCTTGATAGACCATATGAGAGCAAGCAAGCCGTCTGCCATATCGCTTGATGCCGAGATGGAGACAGGCTTTGAGCCGTCGGACGAGATCGACTCGGAGCGACAGGCTCTCGCGGAGGCTACGCGTGCCGAGATAGCGGAGCTATCGGCTATTTTACAGGAATACGGGATATCCTTTACAGAGCTTCCGTCTGTGTCGCCAAAGCACGAAAAGACGAGACACGAATGTGGAAGAGTCGTTCGTTTCCTTTGCGATTCGCCAAAGCTCTGCACGGAAATGAGAAGAAAAAAGGCTCTTCCGATCAAAGAAATATGCCAAAATTGCATCATACCCCGAAAAACAGTTGAGAGACATCGTAAATATATTGTGACGGCTACGGAAGTGTGTATTGGTTGCTTCCCGATAATTTCGGAGTATTTAAAAAAATACCTTCCGCCAAGATCGGCGTTGTGCGCCGATGTGCCCGTGTAAAAACGAAAGGAGAGATTTAACATGATGAATGCAGTTGTTCTGGAGCTTCGCGACGATAAGCGCGCCGTTGCTCTCGATGCAAACGGCAGATTTCGGCTTATCGCTAACGATAATTATCGAATCGGTCAGACCGTTCAAGTCAGAAAGATATCTCGTTTCGTGCGCCCGAGCGATTATAAAAAAATGAATGCCACTCTTGTCGGCGTTGGCGTGGTCACTATCGCATTGAGTATCGTCGCTATTATCCATTCTTCTAATAAGCATTAAGGGGACGCGTTCGACCCTTTCCCCGCAAGAAAGGGTCGAGCCCCAAAGAACCTCAATAAAAGGATTTTATATGTAGCCAATTTGTTTTGATTTGATTGAATGAAACGGACAGTCGAGGACGCCTGTCCCTACAAGGTATGGATAGAATCGTTGGGATATCCCTCGCCGTAAGGCGACGTAAAACGATTCATTTTCGTTTAACTCTGTAGGGACAGGCGTCCTCGACTGTCCGTTCTTTATCAACATGTAACTATAAAAAAGCAATATCTTTTTATATAAAACCTTTTAGTGAGATTCTTTGAGAGTTCTCGAACGCATCCTATCGTCCCCTTATCTTCCAACATTAAAGCGGTTTTTACAGCGAGGGCATATAACGGTATGTTTGCCTTTTGCTTTAGGGAGGCGGAGGACCGCTTTACAGTGGGGGCATTTTTTATAGACGTGTGTTTTTCTGTCGCGGAACTTATTACGGCGGAGCTTAAAGAATCCGCAGAACTTATCGTTTTCGCGTCTGCGCTTCTGTATATTTCGCGAGAACATACGGAAGAATATAACGTAGATAAGCGTAATTGAAATTGCGAAATAGGCAAAGCTGAACCATACGGAATCAATAAACAGAGAAAGTACGGTAGAAACGACAACAACTACTGTGTAAATTATAATGAGTACTTTATTCAGTGTATCAGAGCCATATCTGCCGTACATAAAACGATACAATTTATTTTTAAATTTACCCATTTAAACCTTTTTCTATCGGGACTGTCGCATTTTGAACGACAGTCCCGATTTTTAATAATTATTCTGTTCTGAGCGCTTCAACGGGGTCTTTTCTTGATGCCTTCTTCGCGGGGATAAGACCTGCGATAATGGTAAGACCCATGCTTATTGCAACGAGGATCAAAGCCGCTACGGGAGGAAGAACCGCGTTGATGTTCTCAAATCCCGTAAGCGCTTGGATTATAGCATTAACGGGGAAGCAGAGAAGTACTGTGGTGAGTATACCCAAGATACCCGCGGCAAGACCGATAATGAATGTCTCTGCGTTGAACACGCGCGAGATATCCTTCTTCGATGCTCCGATAGCTCGGAGTATTCCTATCTCCTTTATTCTTTCGAGAACCGAGATATTGGTAATGATTCCTATCATTATAGAGGAAACGACGAGCGAGATGGATACGAACGCTATAAGAACGTACGAGATAACATCGATAATTATAGAAACCGAGGACATCATGATACCGATAAGGTCGGTGTATTCTATCTCATCTTCGTCTTCGACCGTGCCGTTGTAGTCCGAGATAAATTGCTCTATCTGCTCCTTGGAGGCAAAGTCCTTGGCATAGAAGTTTATAGACATGGGGGAAGCCTGCTCAGCATCGCCAAGTTTTTTGAGAGTGGATTTAAGCGTTGCATCGGTTTCGGGAGCCATCATGGTCAAAAGATTAATTATATCTTCTGTGGTCATGTCGATTTCGGAAGCCTTATCGCTGGCTTCTTCTTGACTTGCCAATGATTGTATCCACATTACACAGAATTCTTTGGAAAGAGAGATGTTTCCAAGCATAGCTTCAAGCGTGGGATAAAATTCTGATACGTTTGGCGAATACTGCGCGAGAATGCCTATCAGCATACCGTATTGCTGCTGATCCTGTGCTATGCTAGGTAGACAGAATTCAAAATCCTCTCTTGAATCTATTGCGAGAATTCCGCTCTGCGAAAGTGTCTGGTGTACGATCATTTTTGCTGTCATGGGAATCGGAACACCTGGAATTGTGATGGGGGAATCACTCAATTTGTCGTACATGGCAAGCGCAAGAGTTTTTTTGTCCGCGTCGTTGAGCAGAGTAGAGTATGTGAAAAACTTTTCGAGCTTTTGGCTCATCTGCTTGCCTTCTTCAAGTTCGTTGCTTGCCGTCTTGAAATCTTCTATAAGCATACCGCCCATCATAGATGATATTTGGCTCATGGTATTTGCGTCAAATGCCGCAAACAACTCATGTACGTTATCAACGGTGTATTTTTTGTTTTCAAGCTCGTGGGGAAGACCTGTTGTAATGTTTATGGTGGGGTTTGCCTTTTGTTGCTTGAGTACCTCGCTATTGGCGTTCATTTCGAGTATAGTGTTAGTAAGCTTTTTGGTATATGCAATAGGACTCGATATAGAGGTTGCCGTAGCGTCAACGCGAGGACGGATAATTCCCGATATCTTAAGCTTCATTCCGTGTTCGGTCACAAAGCTTTCTTCATCGTAATTGGTTTTATCTTCGCGAACGTCCTTCCAAGGATAATAGCTGTTTCCATCGTCTCCTATATACTGTTCTGCGTTAGTATCTTTTACAAAGAAATCCGAGGTATTTACAAGATAAAACTCGGAATTAAGGAAATAATCAAAATCGAACGGCTCGATAGGTTCGTCCTTGTATTCCTTGTCGGTCATAAGGGTCTTCATTATATCTTCAAGATTGCCTTGGTCGAGTATACCGAGCATATAAAGCGTCATACGGCTTATCTGATTGTTCTTGTTTACGACAAGCACGACTTCATTTGCTTCCTTGGGCCATGCACCCGCAACGACGTCGTATTGTTGGTCAAGAAGCGCCTGATTGTCTATCATTTCGGTCATGACGTCCATCGATCCCGACGCGCCCGCAAGCTCGCTCAGACCCGCGAAGCTGTCGCCCATATTGTCGAGCATCGAACCGATACCGAGCTTTGTTACTCTGTTGTAATCCTTGCCGTCCTTGTCCTTGTCGGGAACGATATTATAAACCTGAAGATTTAAGTCGTAGGTGTACTGGATATCGTTCACGTAAGGCTTGAGCTTGTCAAAATTCGTGTCGATATGAGTCTTGAACTTTTCAAGATTGTTGGTCGTTGTGGACATCATGGCGTTTACCATCTTGCCCATTGAATCGTCAACGTAGATCTTGTTAGGGTCTCTTTCTGTGTTTGCGTCTTCTTCGACCTCTGTCATAGCGGTCATCATGGCGTTAAGATCGCTCGTTTCCTTCATAATAGAGAGGGGATATGTCGAAAGCGTATCCTCCTGAACCTGATCGATAAAGAGCTGTATGCCGTTTGAAAGAGCGAGTATGAGAGCAATACCGATAATACCTATACTTCCCGCAAAGGAGGTCATTATTGTTCTTCCTTTTTTGGTAAGCAGGTTTTTAAAGGAGAGCGATACAGCCGTTCCAAAGGACATCGATGCCTTTTTTTCTTCTGCTTTTTTTGCTTTCTTGTCCTTTTTGCTTTGAATTATCGCTTGTGTATCCTTTTCTACGAGTTGCGCATATTCCTCATCGAGAACAGGATTTGAGTCGCCTATTACCAAGCCGTCCTGAAGCTTTACTATTCTCGTGGAATACTGCTCGGCAAGCTCGGGGTTATGAGTTACCATGATAACGAGACGATCCTCTGCGACCTCTTTGAGAAGGTCCATTATCTGAACGCTCGTATGTGTATCAAGCGCGCCCGTAGGCTCGTCGGCAAGAAGAATATCGGGGTCGTTAACGAGAGCTCTCGCGATAGCGACTCTCTGCATCTGTCCGCCCGACATCTGATTGGGCTTTTTGTGAAGCTGGTCGCCAAGACCGACGTTTTGGAGAGCCTTTACAGCCTTTGCGCGTCTCTCCGCTTTTGAAACGCCCGAGAGAGTGAGCGCAAGCTCGACGTTTGCGAGAACGGTCTGGTGAGGTATCAAGTTATAGCTTTGGAAAACGAAGCCTATCGAGTGGTTTCTATACGTATCCCAATCCTTATCCTTGAAGAGCTTGGTCGATCTTCCGTTGATGACAAGGTCACCGTCGGAATATCTGTCAAGTCCGCCTATGATGTTAAGCATCGTGGTCTTTCCGCAACCCGACGCTCCGAGGATAGATACAAATTCATTTTCTCTGAAGCGCAGATCTACGCCGCCGAGAGCATTGACTTTCGTATCACCCGTGACATAGGTCTTTACTATGTTTTTTAATTCGAGCATATTAAACCCTTTCAAATAAAAAATCAAAATTTACACATTATATATTATGGATTATAACACTATTTTTTTAACATAAAATATATATAAACGCAAAATTGTGTGAATTTTTGTGATAGCTTTATGAAAATATTTGTTTTTGGAAGAAAATACACGTAATAAAAAATGTTATCGTGTAAAAAATAATCTTGAACGGTATAAACGTTCAAGGAGGAAAGACACAATGATCATGGATAGGATAGCCCTTATAATCACCATTATCGGCGCATTGAACTGGGGAAGCATAGGTCTTTTCAAGTTTGATATCGTCGCATGGCTGTGCGGTGGGCAGACGGCTCTTGTAAGCCGTATCATATACACGGTGGTCGCTTTGGCGGGCATTTGGTGCGTCTCTCTTCTTTTCCGTGCCCGTGAGCGTTTTGAGGCGCTTGACGAGTAAGAAAAAGAGAAGATGCGCGGAGTAGCGCCTCGGCAACCCGAAGGCGTAGGACTCCTGACGGTTATTAAAAAAGAAACAGACAAAAAAAGAAAGAACTGCCGCGTTAAAAATGCTATGCATTAGAATGTGACAGTTCTTTGTTTTTTGTTTTTAAATGTTTTGTATCTTTTCGTATAAAACGTCGGAGATGGCGGCGAATTCTTCTACGGAGAGCTTTTCACCGCGGATATTTGGGTCATGTCCGCAATCTGTGATAGCCGTGGTTATCTCGTCCTTTGAAAGCTCGGAGAAAACTGCAGACAGAGCGTTCGGAAGAGTTTTTCTTCTTTGTTCAAAGGCGGCGCGTACCGTTCTGAAAAATGTCTTTTCGTCGGCAGGTTTGCAAGGCTTTTCTTTAAAGAGCTTTATGCGTACGACCGAGGAATCTACCTTGGGCGCGGGGATAAAGTTACCCGCCGATACCTTGAAGAGCTTTTCGGGAGAGCCGTAATAATTGAGCACCGCCGTTATAGCTCCGCAATCCTTTCCGCCCGGGGCAGAACAGAGACGGTCGGCGACCTCAGACTGTATCATTATCGTGATATAATCAAAGGGAAGACCCGATTCAAGAAGCATCATAAGGATAGGCGTGGTGATGTAATAGGGGAGATTTGCGCATACCGAGACCTTGCCCTTTTCAAAATAGGGCGCGAGGAGAGCCTTGAGGTCGGCTTTCATAACGTCCTCGTTGATAACGGTGACGTTTCCGTATTCGCCAAGCGTGTATTTAAGCACGGGAATAAGACCGCGGTCTATCTCGACGGCAACGACGTGGCGGTATCGCTGCGCAAGCTCGCTCGTCAGAGAGCCGATACCCGGACCTATCTCAAGGATAGTGCTTTGTGCATCGTCACAGCAATTATCGGCTATATCCTCCACGACCATGTTGTTCGTCAGAAAATTTTGTCCGAATTCCTTGCGGAAATTTATGCCGAACATAGCCATCGTTTGTTTTATGTTGCGAATATCGCAAAGATTCATAGGCATGGTTATAATTCCTTTTTATACAGAGTTATATCAATACGATTAATTGTAACACAAAAAGCGTTTAAAATCAATAGATAAAGAGGATTTTTGTGTTTTTTCAGAAAAAGTATTGACAAAACGCAAATTTTAGATTATAATATCAATGTTGCGCTGGTGTAGCACAGTCGGTAGTGCAGCTGATTCGTAATCAGCAGGTCGTGTGTTCGAGTCACATCACCAGCTCCAGAAAAGTCCCGCAAATCCTTGATATTACAGGATTTGCGGGACTTTTCTCCTATAACTGCCGACATACCATGCAGGCGTATGAGAGAGGAATGCAGTTCGAATATATCCCCGCCGACGTTATAGAGAAGACACGCAAGCTTGAGATGATCCAGCGTAAAATGGAGCGAGATATCCGCATGGAGAAGGAAAAGACCGCTCTCTACATGATAACGTATAAACAGAGCGGAAACGAGTCTGTGCATAAACAGGAGATAGCATTCCGTAAAAACGCTACTGCCATGCGAAAGCAGCTCGAATCTTTCTGCCGAGGCAACGGTCTTGTATATTATCCCGACCGCATCAAGATCATGGAGGGCGAGGATATCTATTTGAGGACGAAGGGGAAGAATGATAAGATTGCGTTGAGTGCGAAAGCTGGTAATTTACCCTTGACAAGA
>SVUA01000013.1 GCA_015063485.1 Oscillospiraceae bacterium
CAATAAATTTTCCGCTTCGGCTACGCCTTCGCTTCAAATTTATTGGTCGTATAAGTTGTAAACCATGTGCCTTCACAATTTGTAAACCATGTTTCTCTTGACATAATATCCTCCCCTACGGTGATAGAATATATGGTGTTTGTAGAGGAGGCTATCAGCCTCCCGTTTCCGTTCGGTTTTTTTGCTGTTTCCTCTCGGTGCGTCGAGGTAGCGAAGCGACGACACGGTAGTGAATAACATCACAGTGTGATGTTAGAGCCGTAGCGTGACCGAACCGCAGTGAGACCGTCGCCCCCTACGGAGTTAGATCAAATTTTATGGTTCGTGCATTACCGGTTCTATATTTCAAACTGCTCGATAAACCGCAATTTATTTAAATTTATCTAAACCAAAAGAAAAACGTTCGCCATAAAAAACAAAATTACGGCGAACGCTTTATTATGAAAAATTTAATGTATAAGCTGTTTTACCTTAAGCCATCTTCCAGTAATATAACGGAACGTATAAAGCACTGTGCGAAGGATCCAATCGCCGAACATTGCTATCCAAGCTCCCCACATACCCATGCCAAAACCGGAAAAGCTGAAAAGTCCGAAAAAAGATACTGTCTCAAGAGCCAACACGTACGCGAGAGCAACTCGAAGCACCCACATCGAAAGCATCGATACGACCATCGTAAATCGCACGTCGGCAGCCGCCTGAAAAATAGCCGGAGTCAAAAATCCGAGAGGATATATAATGACGGCTACGATCACATGGGATATGATAAGCTGTTTTGAAAGCTCCACGCCCTCAGGCGAGATATTATACAAATTCATCAAAGGGTCGATAAAAATGAAAATACCTAAACTGACTATGGCAAGAACTCCGTATTCCAGCAAGAGCAATTTTCGTGAAAAATATTTAGCCTGATCTATCTTTTTAGCTCCTATACAACGTCCGACTATCGGTATCATACAGGAGATAAACGCGCCGTTTACCGAATACTGAAACTGCACCACGTTAAGCGCGACCGCGTTCGCGGCTATAACGGTCGTCCCGAGCATAGCGATAAGGGACTGCGTCAAAAGCCGTCCGAACTGGAACAAGGTATTCTCTACACCGTTTGGAATTCCGATATGAAGAATGTTTTTAACTATCCTGAAGTTAGGTTTATAATGCAAGATACGTTCAACGTGAACGGGATATTTCTTTCTATGTATAAGGGCAAGGAGTATGACCGCACCCAAGAAGCGTGCGCAAAACGTAGCAAGTGCAGTTCCCTTTGCGCCCATACCCAAGCCGATTACGAAAATCGAGTTTCCGCCAATTACAAAAATGTTTATAAACAACGAGGTTATAAGTGAAATAACCGCATTTCCTGCCGATCGGAAACATGCGCCCACCGCCTCGGTTATCGCAAGCAACGGAAAAGAGAGTGAAACTATCGAAAAATAATCGACGGCATTTGCCATAACCTCCGCCTCGGCATCTCCAAAAAGCATATTAAGTATCGGGGTCTTGAATATCCATACAAATGCGGTCAAAAGTACGGCTACTATAGTGGCGGCGTAGATAAGCTGCTTTGCAACGTTGCTTATCTCATTTGTTTTCTTTGTTCCTAAGACCTGCGCCACGACGACCGAGCCGCCCGTAACAAGAGATGTAAAGAATACGATCAGAACGTTATCGAGCGTATTGACAAGAGAAACACCCGAAACAGCTGCTTCTCCCGCGTTTGATACCATCATCGTATTTATCATACCGACAGTAAAATTCAGCACCTGCTGAATAAACATAGGTATCGTTATCTTCAAAACATCTTTATTTGAAAAAAGCAATTCACTTTTGTTTATAGTCTGCCTTTTTTTGAAAAGTGCCATTTTTGTACCTCCATAGGTCTGTGTCAGCCACTCGCTGACGAAAAAACATTTTCATTGTTGACAATCGACTTGTATTGTATTATAATTATATCATAAATTTTAAAATATTTGTGCCAAAATCCAACAAAATTGCGCCATTTTTTTACTTTTTTGAGAGGTAAGCTATGCAATCGGAATTTCGTTTACAAAGAGAAGCGATAAAATACGTATCCTGCGGTAAAATGCGAGGCTCGAGCTTTTATCCGCATTTCCATTCCCATATCGAGATATATCTTATTCTCTCGGGAGAGCTTGAGGTCTGCATAAATAACGAAAAAAGGATACTTAAAGAAGGAGAATTGTCGATAGCTTTCAGCTACGACGTTCACTCATACAATGCCCCCGAAGATTCGGAGGTCTATTATCTCGTTATTCCTACGACATTCTGCGGAGATTTCTTGCCGCTTCTTTCAAGCAAATATTTTAATTCCTCTTATATTGATGACAAAAATGCATATGATACGATAAAAAGCGCCATAGCGCATATAATCGACGGAGCGAACAAGGTATCAAAACAAGGCTATATCTACGTTATCCTCGGCACGATATTGGACACTTTGGAAAAGAGCGAGGAGCCAAAAGAATACTCTTCTCCATTCTCTCCCGAGCTTCTGATATATATAAGCAATCATTTCAAGGAAGATCTGAGTATCCGCACTCTCTCATCAAATTTCGGATACAATCAAAATTATCTTTCAAAGACCTTTCAAAACACCTTTGGTATTTCGTTTGGAAAATACCTAACAATGCTCCGTCTCAGAGAGGTCTTATCACTTTTGCAAAAGGGCGAAAAAGGTATTTCGTGGTGCGCACTTGAATGTGGATTCGGCTCTGTTCGAAGCTTTTACCGAGCTTTTAAAGAAGAATTTGGCTGTTCGCCAAAAGAGTATCTTGATACTAATACAAACGACCAGCTTTTGCTTTGACGTTTTTCTATATAGCTCATTACACAGTTTTTACGAGGTAGATCATGCAATCTGAATTTCTTTTATTAAGAGAAACGAAAAAGAATCTTGAATTCGGGCATATTACTAATTCCTCCTTCCGCCCACATTTTCATTCTCATATAGAAATATACGCTGTGAAATCGGGACAGCTTGAGGTTTTTATAAACAACGAGCGGCAAGTGCTTAAAGCGGGAGAATTATCGGTTGCCTTCAGCTATGACGTACACGCATACAACAAACAAAAAGACGCGGAAGTTTATTTTCTTATAATACCTACCTCTTTTTGCGGAGATTTTTTACAGCTCGTTTCGGACAAATACATCAGCTCGCCGTTTATAAATGACAAAAAAACATTCGAGACGGTTCTATATTCTTTGGAAAATATGACCCAAGAAAAATTTTATCTCAATGATATCTCCAAGCAAGGATACGTATACACGGTACTCGGCGCGATACTTAGCCTGATGTCACCGCAAAAAATGCCCGAAGCCCAGAATTCCATGCTCTCTTCGGACATACTGATATATATAAGCAATCATTTTAAAGAGGACTTATCTCTTTCCGCGCTTGCCGCCGCATTTGGATATAACCCAAGCTACTTATCAAGAAGCTTTCACAAGACGTTTGGCATATCTTTTAACGAATACGTAAAAATGTTGCGTTTGAGAGAAGCGATCCTTTTGCTGAACAAAAACGATTTCAGCATTACGGACTGCGCGTTTGAAAGCGGATTTGGCTCGACGAGAAGCTTTTACCGCGCCTTCTCGGAGGAATTCGGCTGCTCACCAAAAGAATATTTAAAGCTTGAAAAAGAATAATTGCTTGCTTACATATAAAAACAATTACCCCGACAGATATCTGTCGGGGTATTATAATTTATGTAAGGATCAGTTCCATATATCCACAGGTAAACGGAAAGAAATCGAATTTTTTTGTTTTGATATGCTTGAAACCGAAAGATTCATACCATTCTTTTAGAATTTGATTTTCTTCAACAATTCCAATATTCATTTTTAAACAGCCCAAACTTTTTGCCGTCTGAAATGAATGCAACAATAGTTTTTCTCCTATTTCTTGATGTCTAAACTGAGGCAGAACACACAAATTGTTCAGTTCACATTCCTTATTTTCTTGTAGCGCCAATGAATAATATCCAATAATGTTTCCATCAACAACAAAAGCATACATAGGTCTGTTTTCGTTATTCAGCTGCCAAGACAAACGCTGTTCTGTTGTAGCAAAAGCAGTAAAACGAGGTGCGTTTTCGATTGTAAAACCAAACTCATTGGCTACAGTCAAAAAACTTTCTTTAATTACATCGACACATTCTTTGATATTGTTATTCTTTACGGGGTGTATCATATAGCTACTTCTCCTTTTATTATCAGTTTTGCCTTTGTATTACCAAGGCACAGAGCAAAACCCATACCCCTATTCTTCGGCATATAATTCGTCATAATACCACCGCATAGGGTTTTCATAAATATATCGCAAATGCTCCTCATAATCCTGGCGGTTGCGGATAATATGATCATTGGAACGGTATTGCCATATATTTATACCGTATTCCTTATTGCAAAATCTTTTGAACGTAGACACGAACCGCGACGGAACGGAATTCTGCACTGTAGGGACCGGCGTCCTCGACGGTCCGTTTCCCGTGCCTTTTACCCACAGCATAATATGGATATGGTTTGGCATTATCACATAACTCTCGACCGATAGATCATCGTAAAAATCGTTTAATTGATGGATGTATTTATCCGCGATTTGTCCGTATTTTGTCAATTCGATTTGCGGACCGTCGAGGACGCCGCTCCCTACAATATGTGAAAGGATACATTTCTTTCCTTCGTACATATCGTTAGAAAAATGGCTTGATTTCGATTATAGTCAGCTACCTTCAAACGAGTGGTCTTGCGATTTTTCAGCTCGTCCATTTTCATCACCTACTCCATTATAACACAAATCGGCAGAGGAAACACCCCTCTGCCGAAATTTTTGTGTCTGCCAATTCTCCGTTAAGAACAGTTTGAAAACTCTGCGGAGCTTTTTATTTATTTCAGTTGAAATATCCCTCTTTGTAAAGAAGCTCTGCGATAAGGACTGCTCCGCCTGCCGCACCTCTCAAGGTATTGTGCGAAAGACCTACGAACTTGTAGTCGTAAACGGTATCCTCACGAAGTCTGCCCACGGTAACTCCCATACCTCCGTATATATCACGGTCGAGAGCAGCTTGAGGACGGTTATCCTCCTCAAAGTAAGTAATAAACTGCTCGGGTGCGTTAGGAAGCTTATATTCCTGAGGCTTGCCCGAGAACTCTGCCCATGCCTTGAGTATCTCTTCCTTCGACGGCTTATTCTCAAACTTTACGAATACAGCCGCGGTATGACCGTCGGATACGGGAACGCGGATACACTGGGTGGTGATAACGGGTGCTTCTGCCTTAACGATCTCGCCGTTTTCAACAGTACCCCAAACGCGAAGAGGCTCTTGCTCACTCTTCTCTTCCTCACCGCCTATGTAAGGAATTATATTGTCTATCATTTCGGGCCACTCGCGGAAGGTCTTACCTGCGCCCGAGATCGCCTGATAAGTAGTAGCTACAACTTCCTTGATACCGTACTTGCGCAGAGGAGTAAGCGCGGGAACGTAAGACTGGATAGAGCAGTTAGGCTTAACCGCGATAAATCCGCGCTTTGTTCCGAGTCTCTTCTTCTGAGCCTCGATAACGGCAAGGTGAGCGTCGTTGATCTCCGGAATTACCATAGGAACGTCGGGAGTCCAACGGTGAGCGGAGTTGTTGGAAACGACGGGGATCTCGTGCTTTGCGTATGCTTCCTCAAGCGCACGGATCTCGTCCTTCTTCATATCAACAGCGCAGAAAACGAAAGAAACCAGTTCTGCCATAGCATCGATATCTGCCGCATCTCTTACTACCATATTCTTATATTTTTCGGGCATGGGAGTCTTCATCTTCCAACGAGCTCCTACTGCATCCTCATAGCTCTTTCCTGCAGAACGCGCGGACGCAGCAAGTGCTACGACCTCAAAATAAGGGTGATTTTCAAGAAGGGTCAAAAAGCGCTGACCGACCATACCTGTCGCGCCGACCACACCAACTTTCATTTTTTCCATGATAAGTATTTCCTTTCAGATATCTTTTTTGAGAGCAAGATACTCTCCAAGAAATTTTAATGATAATATAATACCATATAAACGCGAAAAAATCAAGCCTTTTCACTAAAAATTATACACAAATTTTGTGCATAATTTTGAGGTTTTTTTGAATTTTTATTCACTTGCCCAAATTTTGAGCATTTTATCGTACAATTCGTTGCGTGAGACCGAGCATTCCTTAGCCGCCGCCTTTATGGCGTCCTTTTTACTCATTCCGCTTTCAATATAATATGCGACTCGCTCCTCTGCCGACACAGCTTCCGTATCGTTCGGAATATCGGACGCATCCGCGCCCTCTATTACGAGTACGTACTCACCCCTCGGCTCATGCTCCGAGTAATATTCAACCGCTTTTCCGAGAGTTGTGCGCATTACCTCCTCGTTGAGCTTCGTAAGTTCACGGCAAAGAGCTATTCTGCGGCTCTCGCCAAAGCTTTTTATAAGGTCGTCGAGCGTCGCCTTTAATTTATGCGGAGCTTCGTGCAAGATAAAAGTCCTCTCTTCCCTCTCAAGAGCCGCAAGTCTCTCTCGCCTTTCCTTTTTCTGTACAGGCAAAAAGCCCTCGAAAACGAATCTTCTCGTCGGAAGTCCCGACAAAGTAAGCGCGGTTATCATAGCGCACGCTCCAGGGATAGAGGTAACGGGTACGCCACGCTCGGCGCAAAGAGCAACGAGGTCTTCACCCGGATCGGATATTGCGGGAGTTCCCGCGTCGGTAACGAGTGCGCAAGACTCTCCCGAAGATAAACGGGAAACTATTTCCTCACCCTTTTCCTTTTTGTTATGCTCGTGATATGACACAAGCGTTGCGGAGATTCCAAAATGCGTAAGCAGACGAAGCGTGTTTCTCGTATCCTCCGCGGCAATAAAATCTACCTCCGAAAGCACCTTGAGTGCCCGCTCGCTGATATCCGACAGATTGCCTATCGGAGTCGCTACTATGTAAAGAGTTCCGTCTTTTACTTTGTTTTTTTCTGTCATTATTTCACTCACACTTTCTCATTTTTCAGAATATCCTATCGTTGAGGCTATCTAAAAACCAGTTACGAAAGGATATAAGATATGGCGATAAAAATATACATAGACCAAGGTCACAATCCTCAAAACCCAAACGCAGGTGCGGAAGGAAGCGGTCTGCGCGAGCAGGACATAGTTTTCCGCGTTGGCATTGAACTTGCCGAACTTCTTCGCGCAAACGGAAATTTTGAGGTAAGGCTCTCACGTCCGACAGCAGACACGCAAATAGGCACTTCAAATACGACGAGCCTTCGTTTGCGCGTCTCGGACGCAAACGCGTGGGGCGCGGATTATTTTATAAGCCTCCATACGAACGCTTCAAGCATACAGAGCGCCACGGGCTCGGAGGCGTTTGCATTTTCAAGACCGAGTGCAGCATTCTCTTTAGGCGAGGATATCCTCGAAAATCTGAGTCAAACGACGGGACTTCGCAACAGAGGCATGCAGGTACGCACGAATCTCTACGTTCTGCGTAAAACGACAATGCCCGCCGTTCTCGTTGAGCTTGGATTTATCACAAACGCGTCCGACGCCGCTCTTATGAACAACCGCCCCGACCTTTTCGCGCAAGGCATATATCAAGGCATCGTTGAATACACACTTTGAAGTAAGAGGTAATAGTGAAGAAGTAATAAGTAATGTAGATTTTCGCCGATGGCGAAAATTCTCCAAACTTTTCAACTTTTCACCATTAATTTTTACTTCATCATATCCAAAAGCACTTCTTCGCTTATTATCTTAACGCCTAAAGACTGCGCCTTTGTCAGCTTGCTTCCAGCCGCCTCGCCCGCAACGACGTAAGAAGTCTTTGAGGAGACAGAGCCGCTTACTTTGCCGCCCATAGCCTTTATCATAGCCGACGCCTCGTCGCGCGACATGGTGGGAAGCGTTCCTGTCAAAACAAAAGTCAGACCCGCAAATTTATCGCCCGCGGGCTTTGACACGGCTTCGGTCACAAGTCCCGATTCCGTAAATCTTCGACAAAGCTCGATATTTGTCGGGTGTGAGAAGAAATCGACTACGCACAAGGCACTTATCTGACCGATATCGTCTATCTCGCAAAGCTCCTCGACGGTTGCTTTTGAGAGTGCCTCAAGCGTTCCGAAGCGTTGCGCGAGCGATGCGGCGGCGACCTCTCCTATATTGCGTATACCAAGGGCGTAAACAAGTCTCTCCAGCCCTGCCGACTTGGAGTTTTGAATAGCCCTTATAAGATTCTGAGCCGATTTCTCTCCCATTCTCTCAAGGTCTGCGATCTGCTCCGCTTCAAGCGAATAAAGGTCTGCAGCCGAAGATATCAAGCCTTCGTTCAAAAGGAGCTCTACTATTTGCGGTCCGAGTCCGTCGATATTCATAGCTCCCTTCGAGGCAAAATGCTCTATACTTCTTGATAACTGCGCGGGACAAGCGCTATTAGTACAACGCGCGGCTGCCTCTCCGTCGGCATCGTAGGATATAAGCTCGTTACATGACGGACATCTTTCTGGCATCAAGAACTCACGCTCCGCACCCGTTCTCTTTTCGGTAATAGTCCTTACTACCTCCGGTATGATATCGCCAGCCTTGCGAACGACAACGGTATCCCCAAGCTTTACGCCGAGTCCTCGGATAAAGTCAAGATTATGAAGCGTCGCGCGGCTCACCGTCGTTCCCGCAAGTCTTACGGGAGAAAGCACCGCCGTAGGAGTCAGAACGCCCGTACGACCTACGGCTACCGTGATATCCTCTAATACAGTTTCCTTTTCCTCGGGCGGAAATTTATACGCTACTGCCCAACGAGGTGTATTAGTTCCCTCTCCGACAGTTCGTCTGTCCTCGAGCTTATCAAGCTTGACGACCACTCCGTCAATATCGTACGCAAGTCCGTCACGCGCCTCGCCGATTCGCTTGATATGCTCGATTATTTTTTCTGCGCTATTTGCAACGGTACGCATGGGCAAGACCTTAAAGCCAAGCTCCGATAGTCTGTCAAGCGTTTCTGTATGTGTTACGGGAGCGTGTCCGTCAAGATATAAAGACCCCTCTTGAAAATTGAAAACGAAAATGTCAAGCTTTCTTTCTGCGCATATCTTTGAATCTAATTGACGCAAAGAACCGGCCGCCGCGTTACGCGGATTCGCCAGAAGCGCCTTTCCCTCGGCTTCTCTTTTTTCGTTTATCTTCTCGAACACCGCGCGTGGCATATACACCTCGCCTCTGACCGTAAGGTCAAGCGGCTCTCCCAGCGTGAGCGGTATCGAAAAGATAGTCTTTACGTTTTGAGTTACGTCCTCACCGACGATACCGTCACCGCGCGTAGCTCCGCGGACAAGCACTCCGCCCTCGTAAATAAGAGACACGGAAAGTCCGTCTATCTTCGGCTCTACCGAATATGAAGGCTCTTTTATCTCAGTCGCGATACGATGGCAAAAATCCTCGGTCTCCTCAAACGAAAAAACGTCGGCAAGTGAGTCCATTCGAACGCTATGCGTGACCTTTTCAAACTTATCAAGGACCTTTCCGCCGACTCTCTGTGTGGGAGACGACGGACTGTAAAGCTCGGGATATTTTTCCTCAAGTCCCTTGAGTTCCGCATACATCATATCGTAATCGTAGTCCGATATCTCGGGCGAATCGTAAACGTAGTAACGCTCCGCGTGATAGGTAAGCTCACGGCGCAATTTTTCTACGCGCTCTATTATTTCTCTACTAATATTTTCAGACATATTATTCCTCTTTCACAATGAGATTTTTGATAAAATTTACTTTATCTTTCCCTCAAATAAGCTCTCAAATTCTTCGAGAGTTCCACTAATGAGGAGTGATTTTTCACAAATAAATGAATCTATAAGCGCATAATGTAACAAATAATATTCTCCTTTATCCGATACCTTGCGTATCTTGCTAAGCTCCTTACGCATACGAATGTTGTCGGTAACGTTCGTGACCGAAATATTTTCTTCGGTTATCTTTACTCTGAATTCCCAGGTTTGCTCCCTTTGCCTTTTGGAATAAGGAGCTATAATGAGCCACAAGGAAAGAAGCGTACAACCGATAAGCATTATCAAAACGTCCTTTATATATCCGTTTTCACGCGCTGATACCGATCCGTCAAGAAAAATGACTGTAAACATACATATTCCAAAGACCGCGACGAAGCTTAAAACTATAAGACCCATTATCCGAAGTCTTTTCTTATATATGCTCATTTTTATATGCTCCGATATCTTTCCTTTAAATTCTATCATTTTAATATTGCTTTTCCTTTCAATGTATATCTAAAGAAAATTATATCAAAAAAACGAATATATGTCAATAAAAAGCCGTTAAAGATTTTTTTAATATCTTCCTTATGAATGAGTCAAGCCTCGCTCACATAATGATTAAAATAGCAAAAGCTTTATTTGCGGCTAGTTTTTTATTATTTCATTCTTCCCTCTCTCTTTCATAGGCGGTATCGGAATGATAGTCATATTCACCATACTTATACTTTTAGTCATGATCGAAAACGGTTTTTCGGATTCCTCAAGCGCAATAACCGGATGTGTTTCGGCACGTTCCATGAGCCATGAGGGAGCTGTTCGACTTGCAACCGTATGCACATTTTTAGGCTCTTTTGTAATAACCCAGCTCGATCCGAGAGTTACTCGCATCTTTTTTGGAATAGCGGATTTTGGAGATGACCGCAACGCCGCCCTTGTTTCTCTATGCTCGGCGCTTTGCGCAGTCCTTCTTTTGTCTCTTTTATCTCACAGGATAGGACTGCCTACGAGTGACAGCCACGCTCTCGTTTCAGGGCTTACGGGCGCGGCTCTGGCAAACAAAATGAATTTTTCCGCGATAAACGCAAACGAATGGAAGCTCGTGCTTTTTGGCTTTTTGCTCTCAACTTTGCCGAGCTTTTTATTTGGATTCATCTTCAATGCCTTCCTGCAAGGCTTTCTCTCTCGGATATTGAAAATAAGCCGACGCTCTGCCGTTTATCACTTCAAGCGTTCGCAAAAGTGGAGCGCCGCGTGGAACGCAACACTTCACGGAGCGCAGGACTGTCAAAAATTCATGGGAGTATACATACTCGGACTCTCCCTCCATTCGCAAAAAGCGGCAAACAGCACAGATATTCCAATATCAGTGTTACTTTTATGTGCCGCCGCGCTTACGCTTGGTACTACATTCGGCGCATCTAACGTAATAAAAAAGGTCGGATTTGAGTTGTGTGAGCTCGACGCGCCATCATACAGTGCCGCAAGTGCCGCGGCTTCTGCGGTAGTAACGTTATGCACTCTTCTCGGTATGCCCGCCGATATACTTCAGTCAAGAGCCTGCGCTATCATAGGCGCGGGACTTTCCGTAAAAAAACGCCCCGATATCCGTATCGTGTCGCAAATAATAGGCTCGTGGCTTCTCACCTTTCCCGTATGCACGAGCGTTGGTTTTCTTCTATCATACGTCGCAAGAAGCTACATTCTTCGATAATTCTTTTATTTGAAAGGCTTTACCGTTATGGCTAAATTTCGTTACTTTGAATCTCTCGAGGAGCTTTCAAATTCCGCCTTACAGGCGGTACAGCTCTCTTGTAAAAGCAAAGGCTGTACGAAAAAAGAAAAGGAAGAGCTTTCGTCTATCCGTCTCTCCGCCGACAAATGCGTATGCGAGCTTGAGGATGCGCTTTTCGCGGATTTTCTGCCGCCGCTTGAGCGCGACAGTATCGCCGCCTGCGCCCACTGTCTGTCGAGAGTTATAGACAGAGCGGCAGACCTTGCTTCGTCTATCGTTTATATCCCGACAAATTCGCACTATGACGAAGAACCCAAAATATGTATCCGCCTTTGCGAAACGCTTCATGCGGATATAGCTCTGCTTAAAAAAATACGTAAACCAAGCGAAATGCCCTCCCATCGTGCCTTCCGCGCTCTTTTGGCGAAGGGAAGAAACGCGCACACTAAAGCTTTAGCCAAAATAAGCTCAGGAGTTCTTCCGCGCAGCACCGCAAATTCTATCATCCTTTGCGCAAAGCTCCGAAGCGAGCTTGCGCGCTCCTATGACGAATTACTCGAAATAATGTTAAATAATATATGATTAAAAAGCTTCGGAACAATAGATATCCGAAGCTTTTTATTAAATCCAATACTAAAAAACAAATAAACAAATTGCGGTTTATCGAGCAGTGTGTTCGCACAAACCAAGAGCCTTCTCCAGTGGGAGAATCTTGTTGCAAGCAACAGCCAAGTCCGACAAGTCGGACATTGGGTGGATTTTGCGAAGCAAAAGACGGATGAGGTGTCTTTAAACGCAAAGCAACTCCTCATCCACCGCTGCGGCGGTCCCCCTTCTCCCACAGGAGAAGGCTAGGAAATGTACCCATTTCGTCAAATCAAACTCCCCGATAAATCAAAATTTGAAGCAGACAAATTGCGGTTTATCGGGGCGTTTGAAATATTAAAATATTGAGAATAAAAGTAAACGATGAGAGACAAAGGCTTCTCCAGCGGAGAAGCTGTCACCGAAGGTGACTGATGAGGAGAGCAAATTATGCATAGGCTAAATGGCGATCTCCTCATCCGTCAAAACGGGCGTTACGTCCGCCCGTTTTGCCACCTTCTCCGCTGGAGAAGGCTCTTGGTGAAAACCGTTTCGTTTGTACGTTGCCATTTCGTCAAATCAAACCAACCGACAAATCAAAATTTGAAATCATATCTCATATAAGAAGATCGATATTATCACTTATCATTTTTACCAAAAAATCTATATGTCTCGTCCTTTATCTCCGCTCGGCTCAAAACAAGAACGGGAACGTTTATAACGGTCATTATTCCGATGGCAAGGTCGGCGCTTTGCCATATCCATTCGCTTGCCGCAAAAGCCCCTGCAAAGACCGAAAGACAATACAACGCTATAAACAAAGGCTTTGCAAAGCGTTTTTTAGTAAGATAATCAACGCTCTCGATTCCGTAATGCGCCCAACACACGATAGTCGCAAAGCCAAAGCAAAGCACGGCTATGCTCATAAAATATGAAGCAAAGCTTCCGAGCACCGCCTCGTATGCGCCGATAGTCATCATTATAAAATTCTCTCCGAAATGCGCGACCTCACCGTACGAAACTATTACAACAAGAGCCGTAAGCGTACATAAAAGTATGGTATCGACGAAGACCTCGAATATACCGAAAACGCCTTGCCTTGCAGGCTCTTTACAATCCGACACCGCATGAGCCGCGGGAGCTGTACCGCACCCCGCCTCGTTGGACACAAGTCCTCTCATCGTTCCGAATCTTAAAGCCTTTGAGAACAAAAATCCGCCTATGCCGAACGCTCCCGCCTTGAAAGAAAAGGCATCCTTAAATATGAGCACGAACGCTTCTCCCACGGCATCTGCGCGCAAAACGAGAACGGCAAGGGAGAGCACCACGTATCCGAGAGTCATAACGGGAACGAGCTTTTCGGTAAACCGAGCCATGCCCTCCCCTCCTTTGCGAACAAGAAAAAAAGCAATACTGGCAAGGACTGCTCCCGTAATTGCGGGAGAAATCGAAAATACTCCGTCAAGCGCGCCGACAACAGCGTTCGCTTGAATCACACTTCCCATAGTTATTGAATTCAGAATACAAAAAAGCGCAAATATTCCCGCAAGGAAAACGCCTAAACGCTTCATTCCTCTCGACGAAAAACATTCTTTTATATAGTACATCGCTGCGCCGTGACCCTTTCCGTCCTTACCGTATCTCCTATGACGCATAGCTAAAACGATCTCAGCATATTTTAATACCATGGCGCAAAGCGCGCTTACCCACATCCAGAAGACTGCTCCGAAGCCTCCCATAAAGATAGCCGCCGACACCCCGACGATATTCCCCACGCCAAGCGTTCCCGCAAGAGCGAGAGTCAACGCGCGGAACGACGACGTTCCCCCTCCCGTCTGCCGTCCCCACAAAGCCTTTATGAGCTTTATCGGATGCATTAAAAAGAAAAATCTTAATTTAAAGCAAAAAAACAGTCCTCCCGCAATAAGAAGAAACGGCACAGCCGCTCCTAAAACGTAACGGTTTATTTGTTCAAGCATCATGAATATCCCCCATTATTAAGCTTAAATTTCCTTTTTTCGTCTGATTAGCGCTACTATAACAAAAATCAAATGTTAATTAAATGTTAAATATTGAAAAAACACTTGATTTTTCTAAAAAAAAGTGTAAAATAAGTGTAGCAGTTAGCACTCCGCAAGTTTGAGTGCCAACGCAAAAAAAATACGTCTTGTTTAATATTTATTATAAGGAGGAACAAAAAATGACGATAAGACCTTTGGCAGACAGAGTCGTTGTCAAATTGATGGAGGCTGAGGAAAAAACAAAGAGCGGACTTATTCTCACCGCCGCTTCTCAGGAAAAGCCTCAGATCGCAGAAGTCATCGCAGTAGGTCCCGGCGGGATCGTTGACGGCAAAGAAGTCGTTATGACGGTCAAGGTTGGCGACAAGGTCATCACTTCTAAGTATGCAGGAACTGAAGTAAAGGCAGACGGTGTGGAATACAACATCGTTCGTCAGAGCGATATTCTCGCTATCGTTGAATAATTTTACATTAACTATCCACCATTCAGAAAGGAAATTTTATCATGGCAAAGGAAATTCTTTACGGAATCGAAGCGCGTAACGCGCTTTGCAGAGGTGTCGACAAGCTTGCCGATACCGTTAAGATCACGCTTGGTCCTAAGGGAAGAAACGTAGTTCTCGATAAGAAGTACGGCTCTCCGCTTATCACTAACGACGGTGTTACCATCGCTAAGGAGATCGAGCTTGAAAACGAAGCTGAAAATATGGGCGCACAGCTCGTTAAGGAAGTCGCTACAAAGACTAACGACGCGGCAGGTGACGGTACTACCACCGCTACCCTTCTCGCACAGGCTTTCGTTCGCGAGGGCATGAAGAACGTTACCGCGGGCGCTAATCCCATGGTCGTTCGCAAGGGTATCAAGAAGGCTGTTGACAAGGCAGTTGAAACTCTTGTTGCTAACGCAAAGAAGGTAAACGGAAGCGACGATATCGCAAGAGTTGGTACTATCTCCGCAGGTGACGAGGTCATCGGTCAGCTTATCGCGGACGCTATGGAAAAGGTTACCTCCGACGGAGTTATCACCGTTGAGGAATCCAAGTCCGCAGAGACCTATGCAGAGGTAGTTGAGGGTATGCAGTTTGACCGCGGTTACCTCTCTCCCTACATGGCTACCGATATGGATAAGATGGAGGCTGTTCTTGACGATGCTCTCCTCCTTATCACCGACAAGAAGATATCCAACATTCAGGATGTTCTCCCCGTTCTTGAGCAGGTAGTTCAGGCGGGCAGAAAGCTCATTATCATCGCCGAGGACGTAGAGGGGGAGGCTCTCACAACTCTCGTACTCAACAAGCTCCGCGGTACTTTCGTTTGCGTTGCTGTAAAAGCTCCCGGCTTTGGCGACAGAAGAAAAGAAATGCTCCGCGATATTGCTATTCTTACAGGCGGTCAGGTCATCTCCTCCGAGATCGGTCTTGAGCTCAAGGACGCAACTCTCGATATGCTTGGACACGCTCGTCAGGTAAAGGTAAACAAGGAAAATACTATTATCGTTGGCGGTGCAGGTGCTTCCGAGGATATCAAGGCTCGTATCTCGCAGATAAAGTCTGCTATTGAAACGACCACCTCCGAATTTGACCGTGAGAAGCTTCAGGAGCGTCTTGCAAAGCTTTCGGGCGGTGTTGCAGTTATCAAGGTCGGTGCTGCTACCGAGGCTGAAATGAAGGAAAAGAAGCTTCGCATTGAGGACGCTCTCAACGCAACTCGCGCGGCAGTTGAAGAAGGTATCGTTGCGGGAGGCGGAACTGCTTACCTCAACGTTATCCCCGAGGTCGCTAAGCTCGTTGACACCGTTGACGGTGACGAAAAGACAGGTGTTAAGATAGTTCTTAAGGCTCTTGAAGAGCCCGTTCGTCAAATCGCCGCAAACGCGGGCTTCGACGGCGGAGTTATTATCAACGAGATCATGAAGAGCGGCAAGGTAGGCTACGGATTTGACGCTTACAATGAAGTATACTGCGACATGATGGCGTCTGGTATCGTCGATCCTACCAAGGTTACACGTTCCGCGCTCCAGAACGCCGCTTCTATCGCTTCTGTAATTCTTACTACCGAATCGGTTGTTGCCGATAAGAAAGACCCCGCAGCAGAAGCCGCAGCTAACGCAGCTATGGCTGGTGCCGGCGGTATGGGCGGTATGTATTAAGGACGCGGAGGACGCGGGGGATGCGATGAGGGAACTTTTTGTAAAAAGTTCCCTCAAACTCCCTCAAAAACTTTCAATAAGGGGTTATTATAAATAACCGTTTGTGGACAACTAAACTTGATAGTTTTTTCTATAAGGAAGAAAGTGGTCGGACGAGTCTTTTGACTCACCGACCACACTTTCTTTGGGTAAATGAAATTATTTTTTCTATTTAACAAAATTACGCCCAATATCGTTAATTAAAGTAACTTATTACTCTAAACGATATTGGGCGTATTTCTTTATTTAGAAAAGCAAAACAAAATTATACCCATAAAACAGCGGTCGGTGAGTCAAAAGACTCGTCCGACCTGTTTTTACATCAGAGAAAAAACATTCCCTTTTAATTTAACTAAACGTTTTTCCTATAAACTTCTTTCAAGAAGTTCTTTGAAGGTGTGGAAACTTTCTTTCAAGAAAGTTTCCACAAAACGCGTCCCCCGCGTCCTTATTTCTCGGGATCGAGATATTTCCAATAAGCCATAATGTAATTTATTCCCGACCAAACGGTCATAAACATCATAAAGGCGATAGATGCCCAAGTTATCGGAACGATATCGGTACGCCAATCGGCGTTGAATATAATACGAACGATCCACTGAAGAACAGGCTCGATAAAGACACTGCAAATAGCAACTATCTGCGACACGGTCTTTATTTTACCGAGATTATTTGCGGCAATAACTATATTGCTTCCCGTAGAAACGACGAGTCTCATAGAGGTAACGGCAAGCTCGCGGAAAACGACTACTATAAGCGCGAATATCATGATGGTGCGAAGATTCGCGAACTTATAAAGGATAACGAACATAGCGCCTATTACCATAAATTTATCGGCAACAGGGTCTAAAAACTTACCGAAATCGGTGATAAGATTATATTTTCTCGCTATCTTTCCGTCAAGCATATCGGTTATAGACGTACCGATAAAAAGGATGGCGCAGATAATGCAAGAAATATAGAACGGCAGTATGCTTTCGGGCAACATTCCCACGATAATGATAACGGGAACGAGGCACAAGCGAAGAACTGAAAGCTTATTTGGTAAATTCATTTTCATAATGATCCCCCTGAATTTATTCGGCAGTAACGAGTCTGCCTATAAGATCGTAATCCATTACCTCACGGATCTTCACCTTAACGAACGATCCGGGAGCTACGCGCATATCCGCGCGGAAATATATCTTTCCGTCTATCTCGGGAGCGTCATCAGTTCCGCGGCCGAAATGTATCTGCGCTACGGGATCGTACTCCTCGCAAAGAACGGTTATCACCTTACCGACCATAGACTCATTTCTCTTTTCATTTATCTCAAGCTGTTCGCTCATGAGAATATCAAGTCTGTCTTGTTTGACCTGCTCGTCTATCTGATCAGGAAGATCGTATGCGGCAGTTCCCTCTTCTCTCGAATACGGAAACGCACCCATATGCTCAAATTTTGCTTCTTTAACAAATTCGCAAAGCTCAACGAAATCTTCCTCGGTCTCACCCGGGAATCCAACGATAAACGTAGTACGAATAACGATATTGGGTATCTCTTTACGAAGCTTTGATATGACCTCGCGTATCATCTTACTGTCACCGTGACGATTCATGGCACGCAACATATTATCACTTATATGCTGAATGGGAAGGTCGATATACTTAAGTATTCTGTCGTTATCGCGAATTTCCGCGATAAGCTCGTCCGTGACCTTGTCGGGATAGCAGTAAAGAAGTCTTATCCACGGGATACTCGTCTCGTCGGTTATACGGCGGAGCAATTTTGCAAGGCTGTATTCACCGTAAAGGTCGAGTCCGTAACGCGTTATATCTTGCGCCACGATACAAAGCTCACGCACGCCAAGTGCTTCCATCTGCTTTGCTTCCTCAACGATGTCATTCATCTCGCGGCTGCGGAATTTTCCGCGTATTGATGGAATTGCACAGTAAGCACAACGGTTGTCACAGCCTTCTGCAATTTTGAGATACGCCATATATTCGGGAGTCGTGAGAATACGGTCACCTCCAAGACGGACGGTATCCTTATCCTCAAACGAAGTATACTTTCTCTTCGAGCCCTTTTTCTTCTTTACCGTTACAGCTTCAATTGCCTCAACGATATTGTGTATACTTCCCACGCCGAGTACAGCATCGACCTCGGGAAGCTCGTCAAGTATAGCTTCTCTGTAACGCTCTGCAAGACAACCCGTAACGACTATCGCTTTAAGTGTTCTGTTCTTTTTGAGCCAAGCGATATCGAGAATATTCTCAATAGACTCACGCTTTGCGCTTTCAATAAATCCGCAAGTATTTATAATAACTACGTCCGCCTCGGTCTCATCGGGTGTGATCTCATATCCCGCCATAGCGACCTCGTGCAACATAACCTCGGTGTCAAGCTGATTTTTCGGACAACCGAGTGAAACAAATCCTACCTTCATTTTTGCTCCTTGTTTTATTATTACTTAAATATTTTTTCAAGCTCAGATGGGTGATCTATCACGATATCCGCGCCGGTCTCCTCAAGAACAGCTCGTCCGCGATATCCCCAAGCGCAACCCACGGAAAGCATTCCGGCGTTTTTGCCTGTCAGTATATCTACGTCACTGTCTCCTATAAACGCCGTTTCGGACGCGTCAAAGCCAAGCTCCTTGGCTATCATGAGAGGCACTGTGGGATCGGGCTTTTTGGGCAGGTCTGTTTGCCCCATCGAGATAGATATTATACCGTCCGAGAACAAAATCTCGGATATCTTTTTGACATACCGATCCTGCTTATTTGAAAGTATCGCAAGTGTATATCCACGCTCTTTAAGAGTGTGCATCGCCTCGCTCATTCCCTCGTAACAGCCGTCTATGTGTGTATACGTTTGACCGTAAATATTATCGTAATATTTCAATCCCTCATTAACGAGCTCTTCGGGATCATCTGATGAAAACGACTTGCGTATAAGCACCAACGCTCCGTTTCCGATAGCCTCGCATATCTCATCGTAGCTGCGCGTAGGCTTTCCGAAACGCTCAAGAGTCAAATTCACAGCTTCTTGTATAGAAGGAAGCGTGTCCGCTATCGTTCCGTCAAGATCAAACATCAAAAGCTTTATATTTTTATTCATAAAAATACTCCTTATATAATTTATCACTATATTATATCACACAACTAAGATTATGTCAATTCTCAAAGAAATGCTTTTAGCATATTTTTGCGTTTTTTTGAGAAAAAACGATTGATTTTATCATAAAAATATGGTAAAATTTATTTAATATGTTTTTAGAGGTACAATTATGAACATCTGCTTGAAATCACCATTAGACAATGTAATAATTGAACAGCTTACAGAAAACCAACTCAAATTTCTTGAGGACAGAAAGCATCAGGAAATAGTCGCGGAAAATCCCGACTGGTTGAATCTTGTGAGAAAAGGTGAGGAAGATTCTATCCCTGATCCCGCAAAATTTGAATTTGATGCGGACGGCTTTGACGGGGACGTAAAATTTTACGTTCTTCTTTCCGAGAATGATGATATGTCAAATGCAAAAGAAACGCTTTGCGAAAGAAACTCGTGCGAGATATACAATCTATTCCTTGGGAAGCAATATTTTTGGAAAGTCGCGGCAAAACTCGGTGAAAAGCAGATAGACGAGTCCGAAACACGAAGCTTTACCACCTCTGCGCGCACACCTCGCTCTATCCGTGCGGGAGGTCTTAGCAATATCCGCGACCTTGGCGGTTACAAATGTTCGAACGGCAGACAGGTCAAGCAAGGACTTATTTACCGAGGTTGTGAGATGGAATTTCATCACACCATTACCGAGCATGGAATATCGGTTCTCAAAGACGAGTTAAAGATACGCACAGACCTTGATCTCCGTATTGAAGCTGTTGACAAGGTATTTGCTTCCGCGCTTGGCGATAGTGTAAGCTTTACACTTATTCCAACGCTTGCGTACGAAAAATTTTTCGAAGACAAAGAGACTTGTAAGAAGTTGTTTAAGCTTCTTACGGACGAGTCTACCTATCCCCACTATATGCACTGTTGGGGCGGTGCTGACCGCACGGGAACTTTTTCTCTCGTAATACTCGGAATGCTTGGCGTTGACAAGGAATTTCTTTTTGAGGACTATGAATACACTTCCCTCTCTATCTGGGGCAAGCGCAGTATTACCTCCGATCACTTCAAGGATCTTCTCGCCTCTCTTGACGAATACGGAACTGAAAACGATTCCATTAACGAAAAGTGCAAGAACTTCTTACGCGCCTGCGGTATCACCGACGATGATATGGCAAAGATCCGCGATATCATGACAGAACCCTGCAACTGATCTTAAAAATCATTAAAAAATCTCTCATTTTTTGCGATATGCACAACAACTTTTTTCTATAAGGAGAAAAAATCGTCGTTTCTAACATTTCGCAAAATCAAAAAATGTGGTATAATAATAAATTGTGAAAATATAATTCGGATTTTGTATATTAAAGGAGATCACGTTGTGATAAGAAACGATTTAAGAAACATTGCTATCATCGCGCACGTTGACCACGGTAAAACTACCCTCGTTGACGAAATGCTAAAGCAGGGCGGTATCTACCGTGAAAATCAGGAAACGGTTACTCGCGTTATGGACTCGAACGACCTCGAAAAAGAGAGAGGTATTACTATCCTCGCTAAAAATACGGCTGTACACTACAAGGACGTTAAAATAAACCTTATCGATACCCCAGGTCACGCTGACTTCGGCGGTGAGGTAGAGCGTATTCTCAAAATGGTAAACGGAGTTATCCTTCTCGTTGACGCGGCAGAAGGTCCTATGCCTCAGACGCGCTTCGTTCTTCAGCGTGCGCTTGAGCTTAACCACCGCGTTATTATCGTTATAAACAAGATAGACAAGCCCGACGCTCGCCTAGGTGAAGTCGAGGACGAGATACTTGAGCTTCTCATTGACCTCAACGCCTCTGACGAACAGCTCGACAGCCCCATGCTCTACTGCTCGGGAAGAGCGGGTACGGCTACCGAAGACCCAAGCGTTGCGGGAACCGATCTCGTTCCTCTCTTTGAAAAGATACTCAATTACATTCCCGCTCCCGAGGGTGATGAGAACGGAGAGCTTCAGCTCCTCGTATCATCTATCGACTACAACGATTACGTTGGTCGTATCGGTATCGGACGTATCGAGCGCGGTTCTATCAGAACCAATCAGGAAGCGTATATCTGCAACTATCACTCGGGCGCTGCTCCAAAGCGCACGAAGATAGTCGCGCTCTTCCAGATAGACGGTCTTTTGCGCGTTCCTGTTGAGAACGCAAAAATGGGTGATATCGTATGCTTCTCGGGTGCTGAAAACATCACTATCGGAGATACTATAACGAGTATTTCCGCCCCCGAACCGCTTGAATTCGTTAAGGTCAGCGAGCCGACACTTGAGATGACCTTCTCGGTAAACGACAGTCCCTTTGCAGGAAAGGAAGGTAAATTCGTTACCTCCCGCCAGCTCCGCGACCGTCTTTACAAGGAAACGCTCAAAGACGTTTCTCTTCGTGTTTCTGACGGTGAGACTACCGATGAATTTAAGGTTGCGGGAAGAGGCGAGATGCATCTCTCTATCCTTATCGAAAATATGCGCCGCGAGGGCTATGAGATGCTTTGCTCCAATCCACGCGTGCTTTACAAGGAAATAGACGGAGTTAAATGTGAGCCTATGGAGCGCGTTACGCTTGACGTTCCCTCCGATTACGTTGGAGCGGTCGTTGAAAAGCTCGGTCAGCGCAAGGGAGATCTTCTTGAAATGAATCCCGTCGGAAACCGTATGCGTATCGAATATTCTATTCCCTCCCGTTGCCTCTTCGGTTATCGTTCCGAATTTCTTACCGCTACTCGCGGAGAAGGTATTATGAACTCTATCTTCGACGGATATCAGGCTTACAGAGGAGAGGTAATTATGAGATTTACAGGCTCGCTCGTCGCTTCCGAAACGGGTGAAACCACTCGCTACGGTCTGTTTAACACGCAGGAACGCGGCAACCTCTTCGTCGGTCCTCAAACTCCCGTTTACGAGGGTATGATAGTCGGTGAAAACCCTAAGAACGACGATATCGCCGTTAATCCTTGTAAGAAAAAACAGCTTACCGCTATCCGTTCAGCAGGTGCTGATGAAAAGCTCCTCCTTACCCCTCCGATAATCTTTAGCCTTGAAGAAGCTATCGAATTCATCACCGATGACGAGCTTATTGAGGTCACGCCTAAATCTATTCGTCTCCGTAAAAAGATCCTTAATACCGAGCTTCGTATGAAAGCTATGATGAAAGCCCGCCGCGAAGCCGGTAAATAAGGACGCGTGGACGCGATTATGTTACTTTCTTCTTTCGCGAAAGAAGAAAGTAACCAAAGAAGAAAGCATTGCAAGCGGTTATTATAAATAACCGTTTGGAAAATTTAAATTTGTTTGTTTTTTTAGGACAGTCGAGGACGCCTGTCCCTACAGAGTTAATTTGAATCAAATTGTTTTTTCATCGCCTTACGGCGAGGTATATATAAACGATTTTCTCAAATCTTGTAGGGACAGGCGTCCTCGACTGTCTGCTTTATTCAATCAAAGCCAAACAAATTGGCTACATATAAAACCTTCTTAGTGAAGTTCTTTGAGAGCTCGAGAACTTTCTTTCAAGAAAGTTCTCGAACGCCTCCCCCCGCATCCTTATTTTTCAAAGCCGTGGATAAAGCCTGTAACGTCAGCGGAGCAGATATCGCCGCCTATAACGCGGTTACGGTAGACAAGTACGTTTGCGTAGACCGTACCGTTTGCGCCCTCGTAATTTGTGACCTCGTATGTATAGCGCATGACCTTTTTCTTTTTATATTTTGAGAGGTCAAGACCTTGACGGCGTTGTATCTCGTTATACCCCGTAAATATCTTATCGAACTCCGAGGGAATAGTAACTTCAACGCTCTCACGAGGCTGTGCCGAGACCTCCCAACCGAACTGAGCGAGAAAGGCTATACGGTCTTCATTCGTTTTCACGTCATCATATTTAATTTCAACGTCCTTTGACGAAGCGATGAAGCCGTCGTCATTTCCGTATGCGGGAATAAAAGCTATCAAGGTTATGAGCATAACGAGTGAAACGCAGATGACCGCAAAAAATTTAAGCGTGCTTGCGCGCAAGGAATAGATAAACATAAGATCCTCCCGTTTTTCCATATAATTCTAATCAATTATATGGAGACGAGAGGATCTTTATGATTACGTATTACAGTTGTTGACTAAAATAAAATTTCTTTTCCTTAGCCGCAACGCTATGCGCAAGACCTATCATTATATAAAGAGCGAGAACCGACGAACCGCCCGCGCTCATAAACGGCAAAGTAATACCTATAACGGGGACTTTGGCAATACACATCCAAAGATTTTCAACCGTCTGAAAAATGATCACCGCGGAAATTCCCGCACAGATAAGCTTTCCAACGGTATCTCGGCATTTAAGCGCAAGCCAGATCAAACGCAAGACAAGAACAACGAGACAAGCGACCACGACAAAACCTCCGACGAAGCCGAATTTTTCGCAGACCGTCGCGAAAATAAAGTCTGTATGCGACGCGGCAAGATCCTCGTAAACTCCGCCACTGAAAAGTCCTCTTCCGAACATTCCTCCGCGTGAGATAGCCTCAAGGCTCATAAGCGGTTGTCTGACTATATCCGCAGGACCGCCCTCGGGAGAAAAGCCGTAAATTATTCTCTGTTGCTGATACGGCTTTAAAAGATCCCACAAAAAAGGAACACATACGGCAACAAGGATTCCTCCTCCAAGGAAATACCACCCCGAAACACCCGCGCAATAGAGCATAAAAAGGATTATTCCAAAATAAACGAGCGCAACGCCAAGGTCGCCTGAAAGAAGAATAAGTCCTACTATCGCTCCCGCATGAACAAGAAGTCCCAAAAGCGAAAGCGGGTGGTTGAGCTTGTCCTTTATCATATCTATATGCTTTGAGAAAGTACATAAAAAAGCTATCTTTACAAACTCGGACGGCTGTATCGAAATACCGATAAACGGAATAGTCAGCCAGCTTTTGTTTCCCGTTTCCATCGTCTGACCGCTTATACCAAAAATAAGCGTAATACCTAGCAAAATCACCGAAAGAGCAAAAAGTATTATATAAAATCGATCAACGAAAAAGCGATAATCAAGATTCGCTATTATAAATACGGCTATCATTCCCGCGATCGTCATAGCGATCTGCATAACGAGCTTACTTCGCCCGAAGTTCTCAACGCTTCCGAAAATAGTCAGAATACTGATAGCCGAAAGAATAGTGGAGAATATAAAAATTATAGGGTCTATGCTCTTTATACGCTCTCCGAGCGTTTTTCCGAATATTCTCATTTTATCCTCCTTTCTACCCTTTATGCCTACTAATAAGAGTGAAGAGCAAAGAGACAAGACCTCTTCACTTTTCACTCTTACCTTTTTCTTAATATTGTCTTCCCCAAACGACCATATGCTTTGCGGGCTTTCCGCAGCATACGCACTTATCGGAGATATGCTCTTCAACAAAAGGAATACAACGGGATTTTACGCCGCCCGTTTCGTCCTTGAGCTTATCCTCACACTCGGAGTCTCCGCACCACATAGCCTTGATAAATCCGGGGTGGTTCGCTGCAATATCAAGGAACTCGGCGTAGTCGTGAGCGACGCTCGTCTTCTCCGCAAGGTTCTTCTCCGCTCTTGCGACAAGCTCGTCGTGAACCGCCTTAAGAGCTGCCTCAACCTCTTCCACGATATTGTCGAGCGAAACTATCTTCTTCTCGCGGCTTACGCGGCTAACGAGAACGCAGCAATTGTTTTCGATATCACGAGGTCCGAGTTCGAGACGAAGCGGAACGCCCTTCATCTCGTACTGGCTAAACTTCCAACCGGTAGAGAAATCGCTATCGTCGAGCTTAACGCGGAACTTCTCGCAAAGCATATCGCGAACCTCGCCTGCCTTTTCGAGAACACCCTCCTTATGCTGCGCTATCGGTATAAGAGCTACCTGAATAGGTGCTACCTTAGGAGGCAAGATAAGTCCGTTATCGTCACCGTGAGTCATGATAAGCGCACCTATCATACGAGTCGAAACACCCCAAGACGTTTGGTGAGGATATTTTACGGTATTATCTTTATCCGTAAAGGTTATGTCAAACGCTCTTGCAAAGCCGTCTCCAAAGTAGTGTGACGTGCCGCCCTGAAGAGCTACGCCGTTGTGCATCATAGGCTCGATGGTATAAGTCTCCTTTGCACCCGCAAACTTCTCCTTTTCGGTCTTTCTTCCCGTAACCGCGGGAATAGCGAGCGTTTCAAGATAAAAGTCCTCGTAGCACTTAAGCATGCGGAGAGTCTCCTCGCGAGCCTCCTCCTCGTTTGCGTGCATGGTGTGACCCTCCTGCCACAAGAACTCGGACGTGCGGAGGAAAGGACGGGTAGTCTTTTCCCATCTTACAACGTTACACCACTGGTTATAGAGTTTGGGAAGATCGCGGTAAGAGTGGATTATATTCTTATAGTGGTCGCAGAAAAGAGTTTCCGAGGTAGGACGTACAACAAGTCTTTCAGCAAGCTTATTCTGTCCTCCGATAGTAACGATAGCGCACTCGGGAGCAAAGCCCTCTACGTGATCCTTCTCCTTTTGGAGCAAACTTTCGGGAATAAACATGGGCATATAAACGTTTTCATGTCCAAGTTTCTTAAAACGAGAATCAAGGTCATGCTGAATATTCTCCCAAATAGCGTAGCCGTAGGGTCTGATTATCATACAGCCCTTAACACCCGAATAATCGGCAAGCTCCGCCTTTTTTACTACATCGGTATACCATTGAGCGAAATCAACGTCCATCGACGTGATCTGCTCCACCATTTTCTTATCGTTTGCCATTTCTATATCATGCCTTTCTTTAAAGTTATTCGAATATATAAGTTATCTTATATATTATAAATCATATTGCGAAAATTGTCAATATCCTACCACTTATAATTTTTACAAAAGCGGAGAAAATTAAAATATAAAACGTTTTTTGTAGGAGAATTTCTGCCATGCCAACTAACCGAAGCACAAAAAAAGTCAAAATACTTACTTTAAATATTCCAAACCTTAGCGAAGACGAAGCCAAGAAAAAAATAAGTAATATGCTAAAGAAAAGAAACTGCGCTAAAATATACACGCCGAATCCACAAATGGCTCTCGGTTGCAAGAACGCTCGCTCTCTTACCGCTTTATTTAAGCGCGCCGACCTGCTTTTACCTGACGGGATAGGTCTTATCATAGCCTCTCATATTCTCAAAGATCCGTTAAAGGAGCGCATAACGGGAATCGACACCGCAGAGTTTATTCTCTCTTTTGCCGAAAAAAACAACTTGTCGGTCGCTCTGCTCGGAGCAAAGCCTAACGTTGCAACTCTTGCCAAAAAGCGTTTAAAGACAAGATTTCCCTCGCTTGATATATGCTTTACGCATCACGGATATTTCGAAAAAAGCGGACGTGAAAATGAAATTGTTTTGAAAAAATTAAATTTCGCATCTCCCGATATCCTTTTCGTTTGCTTTGGCTTTCCCGCGCAAGAAAAATGGATAGACGAAAACGCAAAAAAGATCGCTTCCTTACGGGTTTGTATGGGACTTGGCGGAGCGCTTGACGTTTGGTCGGGCAAGACAAAACGTGCGCCAAAGTTCGTACAGAGAATTAAACTCGAATGGCTGTGGCGTACCCTTTCGGATAAACAGAGATATCATAATTTTTCCGACGTGAGCCGTTTCCTTTTTCTTATATTTTTGCAAAGAAAAAACAAAAAATATTGACTTTTTAAGTTCCTTATGATATGATATATTTAAATTATATCTTGTTATGAAAGGAGTCATTGAGAGTAAACGATCTCATCGAAAAACACGTATGAAAAAAATAATTGCTCTTACCATATCCGTTTTTCTCCTTTTTAGCATGACTTCCTGTGCAAGCATATCCAATATTTCGGATTTTATAGGAGATACCGTTCCAAACGCTATCGCGACACAGATCAAGAACGATATTATTCCCGCGGATAACGGCGAAAATTCTACAAACGCACAGAAAAACAACGTCTCTGACGATCAAAGCACTCCGTTGCCGTCTTCACCATCCTCCTCAACCGACGGCGACGTCGACTACGCAAAGCTTATAAACAAGATAACGACGGATACGATCAAAGCCTGCGTAAACATAACCACCGCCGAGTTTAACACCCAAAATGCAACTATTCCGCTAAAATCATCTATCGGAAGCGGAGTTATATTCAAGGCAACTAAAAAAACGGCTGATATCTATCACTATTACGTTCTTACAAATTATCACGTCGCCGAGCTTTCCGACGCCTATAAATACTATAAATACACGATAACCGATTACCAAGGAAACGAGTATAACGCTCTCGATCCCTCGTGGCTCTACAATGACAATATTAAAAATCTTTGCAAAAAAAATGACCTGACCATTCTTGAGTTTGAGACGACCACAGAGCTAAAGGTCTTATCTATGGAAACAAAAGATCCCGCCATTAACGATACCTTAATATCTATCGGTCAACCCCAAGGACAGCAAAACGCTATTACTATGGGAAATGTCAAAGGATATACCTCCGTTTCACTGCAAGGCGGATTCGTTCCAAGCTTTAATGTTATTGCTCACGACGCGCCGATCGACCACGGTAATAGCGGCGGAGCTATTCTTAACACTGACCTCAAGCTCATAGGTATCAATTTCGCGGGCTCGTGGGAAGACGACGGAACGTTTGCCTACGGATACGGTATTCCCATTAAAACAGTCAGAAAATTTCTCTCCGATTACGGAATATCTTTATAACATAAAAAATCACCGCGCATACTTGTAATCAAGTATGCGCGGCTTTATTTTGCTTAATTTTCCGAATTAAGTGACAGGTCAATCAGCGGAATGTAAGGCTTGAAAATTACCGACGTTAATTTTTAATATATTTTTCAAATTCGTGATAGTGATCCTGTTCCATCACTATCTTAAGGTCTGCCCAGTTAAGCTTTTTCGCAAGCATAACTCCGAGAAGACTTTTTGCATTTACCGAAAACTTAGTACCGCTTTTAAGTACTATCTTTCCCTTGAGCTTGGTTGCTATGCCAACAAGCTCTTTTGCATCCTGCATGGTGTCGATTTCAATTTCGTAAACAAAGTTGCCATTCACGCTCATAATTTTAGATTAGATCTCCTTTCAAACATGGAATCGGTAAAATCAAAATCCTATTCCGTGTAAATCAGATGCTGATCTTCCTGTACCTATATTTTACAAAACAAATGTTTCTAAATTGTTACACATATTTTAATTTATTGTAAAACTGCACAAAATATTTAGTTATAAAATGTGCACTTTTCACAATACATTTTTATTTATCTTTCTTTTTGCCCTTTTTTATCATAAGAAACAAAAAATATCCCAAAGCACTTACGAACGCAGCAATAATAAATATCCATATAGCTTTTGTAAGATCTTTGTTTATAAGAGCGTCTCCGCCTATCGTCGAGATAATGATCGAAGGAAATCTCACCGCTGTGAGTAAAATATACGTCGGAATACTCATCTCGGTAAGTGCTATTACGTAAGTCAAAAGGTCTTTTGGCGTTCCCGGTATCAAGAAAAGCATTGCCGTCAGCGAGTCTCTTTTTTTAGGTTCGTTGAGTATGGGCAGAGATTCAAGCTTTTCACGCGGACAAAGTGCCTCGATAAATCTCCGACCTATCTTTCTTGTAAGGAAGATCACAATAACGCTCCCTATCATTGTTCCGATAAAGCATATAAGCGCTCCAAACCACGCACCGAAAATATATCCCGCCGCTATTTCTACAAGCTCACCAGGGACAAGAGCTACTATTACCTGCAAAGCGCAAATAAATATCATAGCTATCACGCCAAGGATAATATGCTCGTCTATCCAATCACGAACGACAGACGGGTCTTTAAAGGCGTATCTAATATAAAGATAACCGAGAACCGCTAAAACGCATGACAAAACGGAAAACACGCTCAAGGCTATGAGCGATGCTTTTTTTGACACCGCTTTTACGTCGATAAAGCTTTTTGTTTTTTTCCTTTTTTTCAATATTTTTCTCCCGCTCTTTTAATTTTAACAACGTCAAATAAACAGTCTTTTTATTGTTCCTTAATTATCAAGCTTCATGTATCCGTCTTTAACAAGACCTGTACGGCGCAAGATCTCATTAAAAATAACCGAAAGAACTACGGGAAGAACGAAGCATATAAGGGCAAGTCCTACCCAATTAAGAAGGGTCACGTCATAAGGATACGCGTTTGCGGGGTCGAGCCAACCGAGTATTATACCGATAGGTCCTAACAGACCGCAAGTTCCCATACCAGAGTTTATTGCCGCGCCATACATACGAAGGTCGAATACGCAGACGGCAAGAGGTCCCGTTATAGCCGAAGTAAGCGTGGGCGCTATCCAGATCTGCGGATGGCGGATTATGTTGGGCATCTGGAGCATACTCGTTCCGATCCCCTGCGAAAGGACTCCGCCCCACTTATTGTCACGAAAGCTGATCGCCGCAAATCCTAACATCTGCGCACAACATCCCGCGACTGCCGCCGCTCCCGCAATAGCAAGTCCCTCGGACGAGCCCTGTGCCACGGCGCTTCCCGTCAGAACGAGTCCCGCGCAGATAGCCGCGCTTGATATCGGAAGAGTCAGACAAATGCCTATAACTACCGAAACTATTATTCCCGTAACGAGCGGAGCTTGTGTTGCAGCCCAACCGATAAATGTGCTGATAAATCCAACTAATGCGCCTATATACGATGCGCAAAAAATAGACAAAAGTCCACCTACAAGTATTGTAATAAAAGGAGTTACGATAATATCCACCTTTGTTTTTTTAGAAACGAGCATTCCTATCTCCGCGGCGATTATTACAATAAAGAACACCGCAAGAGGACCTCCTGCACCCCCTAACTGATTCGCCGCATATCCAACAGCCGCGCACGAAAATATAACGAGCGGATGAGAACCGAGCGAATAAGCGATAGCCGCCGCCATAGCGGGCCCTGCCATAGCCTGCGCGAATCCTCCTATATCGGCAAGTATACTAAGATAAGGGATCATTCCAAGAGCCTTGAATATAGTTCCTATCAAGAGCGAAGCAAAAAGTCCCGCCGCCATTGACGACATTGCGTCAATAAAATAACGCTTAAAATATTTTTTCAACGGTTCCATAAGTATTCCTCCAAAGTTATCGTTTATTGAATTGCTCTAATCAAAAAGGAAACCAAGGTATCATACGTAAAAGCTCGTACACAACAGGTATCAAAAGCGCGGGTAAGAGATTTCCCACTTTTACTTTTTTGGGCGAGAGCAGATTCAAGCCAACCGCAAATATAAGTACAGAACCAACGCCCGAGAGCATCATTATAAGATGATCGGACATAAAGGGTTTGATAAGTCCCGCAAATATCGTAAAAAATCCTTGATAAACACCTATCGCAAGCGCGGAAAATATCGCTCCCAAGCCATACACCGACGCAAACACCGCAACTATAACCATATCGAGTATGGATTTCACAAAAAGTGTTTGTGAGTTTCCCGTGAGTGCCTCGTCAAGAGGCCCGCATATTGCCATCGCGCCGACGCACGTAACAAGAGATGCCGTTACAAAGCCGTCAACGAATTTATTGTCTCCGGAGCGCTTCACCGCTTTTTTTAGCTTTTCACCCATGGTATCAAGTCCATGTTCTATGTTGATAAGCTCTCCGAGCAAGCCACCAAGCACGAGTGATATTACTATTAGCATAGTATATCCCGAGCTGAGTGTACCGTCTTCATTGATTGTAAAAATCATCTGAAACGCGCCTGCCGCTCCTATAAATATAGTAGCAAGTCCGCACGCCTGCATAAGCGTTTGCCGATAACGTTCTTTCAATCCACCCTTACACAAAAGTCCGATCAGACCTCCGACAATGACTGCCAGAACGTTTACGAGAGTTCCTAAGCCTCTCATTTTTTATCACTTCCTTGAAATTTAAATTGCATTTTTTATCATGTAATTTATGATTTGAAAAATTTAGCTTGTCGCAATAAATCTCCATGGTCTGTCACGATCTTCGGGTTTAGCATAATCTATCCCAACACGCTTGCCCGTTATATATTTCGACACAAATCCATCATCTTCTAGCCAAAGTCCGTTTTCACGAACAAGTTCCTTTTTGTTTAACGTGCGATCAATCCGCATGAACTTTGTTACCCTCCCGGGCCCTGTAACATTTTCAACTCCGCGTATAAGTACAGCCTCGGGATGACCTTCTTCACCCGTTGTAATATTCAACAGCGAATGTATTCCGTAGCAAAGATAAACGTAAGCGTTTCCACCCGCGTGATACATAATATCAGTCCTTTGCGTTCTGCCCTTATGAGCATGACACGCCGTATCCTCTTCTCCAAAATAGCACTCGGTTTCGGTAATACGGGCGCGCAAGACCTTACCGTCTTCTTCTCTGCACAGTATCTTTCCGATAAGCCAGGGCGCGATATCAACAGCGGAACGCCTGAATTCACTTGGCAGTATAACTCTGCCTTTAGGCAAACTCATAAGATAAACTCCCTTTTTCCGTAATAAAAAAATTATATCACAAAAAAAGAAGATTTTCAATAGCAGGATGATTTTTCTTTTAAATATCGTTATTTTTATTGACTTTTTTTAAATTTTGAGGTATAATATTTCGTGTGCGTCTTTAATTAATATTGAAACGTTTCACAAAGCAAATTCTAAAAAAGAGGTATCAAAATGTTAGACACAGTAAAGCTCAATGCAAACGGTGTATTTCTTGTAGACGGCAAACTCTCAAATTCGGCAGATATTGCTCCCGCAGAGGCAAGAAAGAACACTATTGCTTATTCAATTCTTAACGCTCATAACGTATCAGATAATGACGAGGCTCTTCGCATTCGCTTCGACGCTCTCGTCTCACACGATATTACATACGTCGGAATCATTCAAACCGCCCGTGCAAGCGGACTTACGGAATTCCCTATCCCTTACGCTCTTACCAACTGCCACAACTCCTTGTGCGCAGTCGGAGGAACTATCAACGAGGACGACCACGTTTTCGGTCTTTCGGCGGCTAAAAAGTACGGCGGTATCTATGTTCCCGCAAACCAGAGCGTAATACACTCCTACGCAAGAGAAGAGCTTTCGGGCTGCGGTAAAATGATACTTGGCTCTGACTCCCACACCCGTTACGGCGCGCTTGGAACGATGGGCGTCGGCGAGGGCGGTCCTGAGCTTGTAAAGCAGCTCCTTAAGAATACATACGATATCAAAGCGCCCGAGGTCGTTCTCGTTTATCTCACGGGAACACCCAAAAAGGGTATCGGACCGCACGACGTGGCTATCGCTCTCGTCGGAGCTACCTTTGGCAACGGATTCGTTAAGAACAAGGTCCTTGAATTTGTAGGACCCGGAGTTAAGAATCTTTCTATCGATTTCAGAAACGGAATCGACGTTATGACGACCGAAACTACTTGTCTGTCTTCTATTTGGGAGACCGACGAGATAACGAAGAAGCACTACGAGGCTCACGGAAGAGTCGAAGACTACAAGGAATTGAAGCCGGGTAAAGTTGCTTATTACGATTCGCTTATCGAAATTGACCTTTCGAAGATGGAATCTATGATAGCTCTTCCCTTCCACCCCTCGAACGCATATACGATACATGAGTTCGTTGAGAACGCGGACGAGATACTTGCAAAGGTCGAAGAAGAAGCTAAAGCAAAGTTCGGCAAGTGCAACCTTGACCTTCGTTCAAAGGTCAAGAACGGAACTGTCCTTGCAGACCAAGGTATTATCGCGGGTTGCGCGGGCGGTATGTTCGACAGTATCGATGAAGCCGCTTCTATACTTCGCGGAGAAAGCACGGGCAACGGCTACTTCTCGCTCTCGGTTTATCCCACGAGCGTTCCCGTTTCGCTTGAATTAACCAAAATAGGCGTTACCGCAGATCTTCTTTCCGCGGGCGCTGTAATAAAGCCCTCCTTCTGCGGTCCTTGCTTTGGCGCGGGAGACGTTCCCGCTAACAACGGTCTGTCCTTGAGACATACTACGCGTAACTTTCCCAACCGCGAAGGCTCAAAGCCCGGTGAAGGTCAGCTTGCGGGTGTTGCGCTCATGGATGCTCGCAGTATCGCGGCGACCGCTCGTAACGGCGGTATAATAACTGCGGCTACCGATATTGATTACGAATATACTCCCCACGAGTATCATTTTGACGCCTCGGTCTACGGCAAACGCGTTTACAACGGCTACGGAAAGCCTGACGCAGACGCGGAGCTTATCCTCGGTCCGAACATAACCGATTGGCCTAAGCAATATGAGCTTGCGGATAATCTGCTCGTCAAGCTTGCGGCGGTAATTCACGACCCCGTAACGACGACCGACGAGCTTATTCCCTCGGGTGAGACATCTTCTTACCGCTCAAATCCCCTCCGTCTTTCCGAATTTGCGCTCTCTCGCCGCGTTCCCGAATACGTTGGACGCTCGAAGGCTGTAAGCGCGGTCGAGTCAAAGAGACGCTCGGGCGAAAATCCCGAAGAGCTTATGAATGTTCTTTCAAAGGTCGGAAACGCGGAAGAGCTTATTAAAACTACGCAGTTCGGCTCTTGCGTATTCGCAAACAAGCCCGGTGACGGCTCTGCGCGTGAGCAGGCGGCTTCCTGTCAGAAGGTTCTCGGCGGATTTGCAAATATCTGCTACGAATTCGCTACCAAGCGTTACCGCTCCAACTGCATCAACTGGGGTATTCTTCCCTTTACGCTTGCGGAAGGCACGGAGTTCCCCTATGCAGAAGGCGATTACGTATTCGTCGGCGGTATCCGCGAGGCAATTATAAACAACAAAGAAGAATTTGATGCAACGGTTATCCGCGCAAACGGCGAGACATCTTCCATAAAGCTTTACGTAAAGGGACTTACCGAGGACGAAAAGGAAATAATCCTCGACGGTTGCCTTATGAATTATTACGCGGCACAGAATAAATAAAGGAATTTCACCATGACAGAATATAAACTGGGTCTTGCAACTCTTACCTCAAACGTTGACATTGTCGATCAGCTTGATATTATTAAAGGGGTTGGATTTGATGCTTTCTTTACAGGTTGGATACCTGACAGAACCGAGGAGATCGCCAACAAAGCTGCAAAATTAGGTCTTATCCAACAGTCTATCCACTCCCCTTTCAGCAGCAATTATAGAGTCAGCCATCTTTGGAACGGAGGGGAGGAAGGCGATCGCGTAACTAACGCACTCATTGATTGTGTAAAGGACTGTGCGCGCTTCGACATTCCCGTAATGGTCATTCACCCATTTATAGGATTCAAGGATCACACTCCGACAGAGGTTGGCCTTGACAATTACGCTCGCGTCATCGAAGTTGCTAACAAGCTCGGAGTAAAGCTCGGATTTGAAAATGTTGAGGGTGAGGAATATCTTGCCGCTATCATGGAGCGTTTTTGGAATGAACCCTCTCTTGGTTTCTGTCTTGATACGGGACACGAGATGTGTTACAACAGACACAAGGATATGTTAGCGCTTTACGGTGAAAAGCTTGTACATACGCACTTCAATGACAACCTCGGTGTTCGCGGCGAAGATATAACCTTTGAGGACGATCTTCATTTCATCCCCACCGACGGAATCGCAGATTGGCACAATATAATGGAACGCATAAGAAAAACGGGATACCAAGGTATTATTATGAGTGAGCTTATTATGAACCCAAGTCGCCCGGGAACTAACCCCATAACCGACGGATACTCTAAAATGACAATAGAACAGTTTATAGCTCTGGCATATGAAAAGATAACAAAAGCAATTTCAATGTAATTATAAAATAAAAAGGAGTTTTATCATGAAAACACGTAAGGAATCTTTCTTTGGTATACATTGTGACTTTCACGCAAAGCCCTCAAAGTGCGACACGATAGGCGCGACTCTTCGTGAAGAGGATATCCGCGAGATCTGTCAAACCTTGAAGCCCGATTTTATTCAGATAGACTGTAAGGGACATCCCGGTTGGGCATCCTACCCCTCAAAGATAGGCAATGCTATGCCTAATTTCGTCGGAGACCCTCTGGCTCTTTGGAGAAAGGTCACTCGCGAGGAAGGCGTTGCGCTTTATATGCATTATTCGGGTGTTTATGATATCAAATACTGCGACGAGCACCCCGAGGAATGTACGCTCCGTGCTGACGGAAAGCTTGATCAAGGTACGACAAGACTTGACGGAAAATACGTTGACGAGCTTTTGATCCCTCAGCTTTGCGAGCTGGCAGAAAAATATGAAGTCGACGGCTTCTGGGTAGACGGCGAATGCTGGAGAGCTGTTCCCGACTACCACCCAGAAACGCTCGCGGCTTTTGAAAAGGCTACGGGGATCGATCTTGACGGAAAAATACCAGCAACAAAAGAAGATGAATATTATTTTGAATATAAGGAATACCACAGAGAGCTTTTCCGCAAGTATCTGAGGCATTACGTAGACACGCTTCACGAAAAGTTCCCGAATCTCCAGATCACTTCCAACTGGGCGTTCAGCGACCATATGCCCGAAAAGGTATCGGTAAACGTTGACTATCTCTCGGGTGACTTCAGCAGCATGAACTCCTTCAACTCCGCAAGATACGCGGGACGCGCTCTCGCTCAACAGAATTACGCATGGGATCTCATGTCGTGGAACTTCCGTATAAAAGCTTGCGGAAGAGCGACCTGCGTTACAAAGCACGATGTTCAGATGCTTCAGGAAGCAGCGGCTGTTCTTTCTCTCGGCGGAGCTTATCAGAACTACGTTATGCAGAACCCCGACGGCTCACCTCAGATGCACGAGCTTCGCAACCTCAAAAAGCTTTCCGAGTTCGTTCGCGAGCGCAAGGAGTTCTGTTTCCGCGGAAAGATAGTTCATCAAGCGGCTATTCTGCTTTCAACCTATGATAGAGCGAGAGAAATGAGCCGACTTTACTCCCGTAACGGCTACAAAAAGGTTATCGGTCTTACCGCACTTATGGCAGATATCGGTCAGTCCTTTGAGATAGTCGGTGAGCACACACTTGAGGGCAACTGCAACGATTACAAGATGATAGTTATCCCCGAGCTTTACTACGGTCTTGCGCCCGAGACGGTAAAAGAGCTTCTTGACTACGCAAAGAACGGAGGAAAGCTCGTGCTTGTCGGAAAGAATACCTGTAATTTCTTTGCAAACATGGGCGCTCCTTTCACCTACGTTGATCATTCCGATTATTATGAGATCGGCAAAAAGGCGTACGATAACGGCGGTGATGACGGTCACGGCGGACCTGCCGAGGCGGTCTACAAGTCCTATTACTTCTCGCTCGACAACGAAAAATTCGGCACGTTCTTCTCTCCCTGTGAGATACAGGCTGAAAACGGTACAGTAATTGCTTCGCTTTCCGAGGAGATGCGCGGAAAGAGCTATCCTCTGGCTGTAACCGTTCCCCATGGAAGCGGAAGCGTGACCGCTATCGGATTTGACGTAGGCTCACAGTATATGGACGGAACGCAGTATCTGCACCGTACTCTTATGAAGACAGTCGCAGACAGTCTTTACATTCCTATGCTCAAGGTCGAAAACGCGCTCGGGTTCCTTGAGGTCGTTTGTCTTGAAAAAGACGGCAAGTTGATGCTCCAGCTCTTGAACGCAAACGGTCACCACTCCGATCCCAATGCGGTAACCGAGGACTTTATCTCGCCTATCGTCGACATAAAGCTCTCTATCGAGCTTGACGCAAAGCCCGAAAAGCTTATTCTTCAGCCTGAGGGCCGTGAGCTTGCGTTCGAGTACAAGGACGGCAGAGCTTATGTAGAGCTTAACAGACTCGATATCCACAGCGTTATCGAGGTAGTAAAATAATCGTATCATATCCGCTTTTGCGGTATTGATAAATAAACAAATCCAAATTTTTCAAACTGTTCGGAGGTATTGAACTATGAAAAAAATCGAAAAAATCCAAATGAAAACGCCGCTCGTTGAAATGGACGGCGACGAAATGACCAGAATTCTCTGGAAAATGATCAAAGACGAACTTATTCTTCCTTTTGTTGACCTCAAGTCCGAGTATTATGACCTCGGTCTTGTTGAGCGCGAAAAGACGAAGGACAAGGTCACATTTGACAGCGCTTACGCTACGCAGAAGTACGGCGTTGCTGTAAAGTGCGCTACCATCACGCCCAACAAGCAAAGAGTTGAGGAGTACAACCTCACTGAAATGTGGAAGAGCCCCAACGGAACTATCCGCGCTATCCTTGACGGTACTGTTTTCCGCGCTCCTATCCTCATTGACTCGATAAAGCCCGTTGTACGCAACTGGACAAAGCCGATAACCATCGCGCGTCACGCATACGGTGATGTTTACAAGGCAACCGAGCACCGCGTTACAGAGCAAGGCAAGGCTGAACTTGTTTTCACAAACGAAAAGGGCGAGGAGACCTTCCGCGAGACTATCTATGACTTCGAGTGCGGCGGTGTTCTTCAGGGTCAGTACAACAAGGATTCCTCTATCGAGTCCTTTGCTCACTCTTGCTTCAAATACGCAATAGACACAAAGCAGGATCTCTGGTTTGCTACAAAGGATACCATCTCCAAGAAGTACGACCAGACCTTTAAGCTTACCTTCCAAGAGATATTCGACAGAGATTACAAGGCTAAATTTGACGAGCTTGGAATCGAGTATTTCTATACCCTTATCGACGACGCAGTCGCTCGCGTTATCCGCAGCGAAGGCGGTTACATCTGGGCGTGCAAGAACTATGACGGAGACGTTATGTCCGACATGGTATCTACCGCGTTCGGCTCGCTCGCTATGATGACCTCAGTTCTCGTTTCTCCCGACGGAAAGTACGAGTACGAGGCGGCTCACGGCACTGTTACCCGTCACTACTACCGCTACTTAAAGGGCGAGGACACCTCGACGAACCCCATGGCGACTATCTACGCTTGGTCGGGCGCGTTCCGCAAGAGAGGTGAGCTTGATGATCTTCCCGAGCTTGTCGACTACGCAAATAAGCTTGAAGAGGCTTGCATCGATACCCTTAACGACGGTATTATGACTAAAGACCTCGTTGGTCTTGTAAGCGAAGGCTATAAGGCTACCGCTGTCAACTCCGCCGACTTCATTAAGGCTATCCGCGAAAGACTTGAAAAGAAGTTAGCTTAAGGAAACGCGGGGACGCGAGGGACGCGTGTTACTTTTCTTCTTTTAAAAAAGAAGAAAAGTAACCAAAAGAAGAAAACGAAATAGTTAAAGGTTTTCCACAAAAATGGGGACAGTTCAAAAATGTGAACTGTCCCTTGTTTTTTAGAAATTTATATAAACTATCTCAGGTTCGTTAAAGATTCTCGGAATACGCCCGCTTTTTTTCAGTCCCGTGCTTACGACAAGGCGTTTATCATAAACGCCCTTTGTGTATTTCGGAAATATTCCCTGCCCCGGAGCAAAGGCGGCAAGCCTGCCAAGTCTCCATTGACCTCCGTGTGCGTGTCCCGCTACGATGAGGTCGATTTTTTTATCCTTAAGATATGTCTTATAATATTCGGGGTGGTGGCAAAGAAGTATCTTTGTGCCGTCGACCGAGCAAAAATCGTCAAGCCAATCTAAATTCGGAATATGCTCATCACTGCTAAGCCCAGAGGTAAGACCGCCAAAGGCTATACCGTCACGCAGAACAAAACTATCGTCAAGAAAAATTGCTCCGATTTCTTTTATTCGCGCGACATCTTCATTCAAAAGCTCTCTCTTTTTTCCTCGCTTTTTATCCCACCCGGGCTTCCACGATCCCACACCGCCGTTCTCGTGATTGCCTATCGAATAAAACGTGGGCGCAATTTTTACCGCTTCATTTAAAAGGCGAAAGCCGTTTTCGTTTCTCCCGTCGGTTATTCTGTCGCTAAATTCAAAAATATCACCCGGCATAAGAATGTAGTCGGGGCTTTTCTTTTTTAGCGATGCTATAACCTCGTCAGGCTCTTGCGCGTGAAGGTCGGAAACGACCGCTATACAAAGGCTCTTACCAATACGCGCTATATTAAAATTATAATTAGTTTCTTTCATGTATACCTCTCGGTAGATTATTTTAATTGTGTTATAAAAGTCTTTGGATTTAAACAAATTGCGGTTTGTCGGTGGCGAGTTAAAAACTCGCCACCTCCGTCAACAAAGTGATTCGCGGTTGCGTCCCGCGAATTTGCTACGCAAAACACACTTTGTTGCATCTTCTATTCATTACTTCATCTCACCGATAAATCAAAATTTGAAATTCTCAATCATATGATACGATATAATAATTATTCTTATTGAAATATCTCCGCAAGTCTTCCGTCGCTGAAAAGCTCTTTTGCGCACTCGACGAATCTATCGATAATACGGCGCGATGCCGAATCTGACGACACATTATGTATTATCGAAAATTCCTGCTTCGCTTCGGGACTGTCTATCGCAAAATAAAGACAATCCTCGCTTGGAGGCGTAATCGCAAGTGCGCTGTCGGTCGTAAAAAGCGCGCCGAATCCCGCGAGCATCAAATTATAATTAAGACGGTAGCTACCCGTATTTGAAGTAATATGCTTTGACAAACTCGATTCACCGAAAAACAGCTTTCGCTTCTTATAAAGATTACTGTTCGGCGGAGCGTATACAAATTCTATTCCCGAAAAAAGCATCATATCCGATATCGCTTTCCCTTTTGAATAGCTTTTGTTTATCATTTCTTCATAGCTTATGGCATACGGCAAAAGATGCTCTATTCCCTCGTGATCCCTTTTTATTACTATTATACATCTTTCTTCAAATAACGGCTCAACAACAAAATTATTTTCTTTCATATCACTTGAGGTGAAGATCAGATCAACATTTTTTTCCTCAAGAAGATTCGGAAGCTCTTTAGTCGTGCTCCAGATAATATTTATATCTATTTTCGGATATTTTTCTTGGAATCGCTCGCATATCTTCGGGATAGCATATGACGACAGATGTGTTGCCGTACCAACGGTTATCTTTCCGCTGTTCATAGTGCTTATTCCCATAATATTTTCATGCATCTCTTCTTCGATAACGAGTATTCTTTCTATTGCTTCTATGTAAACCTTTCCCTCAGGCGTAAGCGTGAATGGCAAAGTCTCTCGGTTGAAGATAGGTGCGCCAAGCTCCTCCTCTGCTTTTTTTATAGACGATGACAGCGCGGGCTGTGAAATATAAAGCTTTTTTGCAGCCGCAGAAACGCTTTTGCATCTATATACCTCATAAACATATTTTGAAACGTTATCGAGCATATCTGCCCCCTATAATTTAAATTTATATATCTCATAAAGTTATTTGTATTTGATTATACCATATTTTTATGATATAATCAAGATGGAAATCAAAAAAGAGGTGTTTTTATGATCATAAACAAGCTTTTTGAAGAAATAGACCGCCTTTATCCCGAATATCTCGATTTTTTAGAGGACGTAGCAAAGATAGAGAGTCCGTCGAGACACAAGGAAGGCGTTGACGCGGTAGGTAAATATTTTATAGACAAGGCGCAAAAACACGGCTGGAAAATAGAGACCTTGCATGAGGAGGTTGCGGGAGACGTTGTTTGCATTACGATGAATCCTGACGCAAAAGCCGCTCCGATAGCACTGTCGGGGCATATTGATACCGTTCACCCCTTGGGACTTTTCAAAGCTCCCATAGTAAGACGTGACGAAGAAAAAATGTATGGTCCCGGAGTGCTTGATTGCAAGGGCGGAGTCGTTGCCGCGTTTTTAGCTATGGACGCGCTTGAGCGTTGCGGATTTAAGGAGCGCCCCATTATGCTCCTTCTCCAGACCGATGAAGAGGTATCAAGTGCTATCAGTTCTCAAAGAACCATAAATTACATATGCGACAAAGCGAAGAACGCCGTAGCATTTCTCAACCTTGAAGGAGCGGACGGCGATACTCTGGTCCTTTGGCGAAAAGGTATCTTGAGATATGAATTTACAGTTCACGGAATCGCGAGACATTCATCAAAGTGCTTCGAAGCGGCAAACGCCGTGACCGAGGCGGCGCATAAGATAATCGAGCTTGAGAAAATGAAGGATGAGGACGGGCTTACCTGCAACTGCGGTGTTGTCCACGGCGGAACTGTCGCAAATTCGGTTGCCGACACATGCGTATTCACCGCTGACATAAGATTTACCACTCAAGATGAGCTTGAAGAGGTCAAAAAGAAGCTTCAAGAGGTCGCTGAGCACACTTATGTTTCGGGTTGTTCTTGCGATATTAAAGAAGTCAGCTTACGTCCCGCAATGGAAAAATGCGACAGAAATTTTGTTCTGCTTGACAAAATAAACGAAATAAACAAAAAAGCGGGACTTCCTACACTCACCGCCCGTATGGCTCTCGGAGGCTCGGATGCGGCTTACACGACCCTTGCGGGTATCCCTTGTGTTGACAGTATCGGTGTATCGGGAAAATTTCATCATTCCGTCAACGAATATATTGTAATGAAGTCTCTCGCTCATTCCGCAAAGCAGCAAGCGGTGATAGCATTAATGATATAAAAGCAGGTAATGTAAAATGAAAAACGTAAAATTCAAATTTATTTTTGACTATATTGTGATCTTTTTCATAGCCGTTCTTCTCGCGTTTAACTATCAGCTTTTCATTGTAAAGAACGATTTCGCGCCCGCGGGACTTAACGGTATCGCTACAATGATACAGTATAAAACGGGGTTCAGTATAGGTTATATGTCTCTTATTATCAATATACCCTTGTGTATCCTCGCTTATTTTCTCGTTGATAAGCGTTTCGCAAAGCGTTCGCTTTTCTTCTGCCTTACGTATTCATTTGTCTATCTGCTTTTGCAAAAGCTCGGACTCGAAGCTTTTCAGTATGATGCGCAAGGACACGATACTATCTTCCCCGTTATTTTGAGCGGAGTGCTCAGCGGTGTCGTTTACGGTATCTGCTTTAAGAATAGCGCGTCTACGGGCGGTACGGATATCGTATCAAAATACATAAGCAAAAAAAAGCCCGAATTGAACTTCTTTTACGTTACCTTTACGCTGAACGCAATTGTCGCTATAACGTCATTTTTCGTTTACGCAAAGCCCGATATCGAAGGCTCGCTCTCTTACGACTATAAGCCCGTCTGCCTGTGTATTATGTACTGCTTTATCTCTACTTACATAGGAAATTATATAATTTCGGGAACGAAAAAGGCGTGTCAATTCACGGTCATAACGACGCACCCCGACGAGATAACAAAGGATATCTTTACTATTTTAAAGCACGGAACTACAAAAATAAAGGTAATAGGCTCGTATAACAACGAAGAAAAGACGCTCCTTATATGTGTCGTAAATCGTCATCAGATAGTTGATTTCAAAAATATTCTTCAAAAATACGACAACACGTTTTCCTATTGCGAAACAATAAACGAAACGTACGGTAATTTCAAGAAGATAAAATAAGCAATAACACACACAGAGGATGGTTCAAAAATGACCGTCCTCTGTGTGTTAATACGCCATTGTATATGTTTCATCCTCTTGCTCACAGCCGTGCAAAGTTATATCCACTTCTCTATCTTTCCATATCACAGTCGCATTTTCTCTGTAAAGTCTTGAGCCGTCATTAGATATCGAAGTTTGAATCTCATCTATTTTCTTTCCGTTTTCATTCGTTAAAGTCAGCTTTACACTTGAAGGTCCAAAGAAAAAAGGCACTCCCATCTCTTCAAAGGTCACACTATATCCCGTATCCTCATTTCCATAAACCCCAATAGTCCTGTCTATGTCTATGTCTATATTTCTTATAGCATTATCTAATCCGGATAAAAAGAATCCGAATACAATAACCATGACAAAAACTACCAAGAGAAATTCTTTTATCATTTCTTTCATTTTATTATCTCCGTCGAACTGCTATCCGAATTGCAAAAATGCCCCTCTCTGTATTCAAGATATATGTCATCTTCGAATCCGTCGTGTTCTATCAAAATTCCGTTTTCAACGACGGTTAATTCACGCCACGGAGGTATTCCGTCATCTCCGCTGAAGCTTGCCACCTTTTTTATCAATATTCCATTTTCGGTCTCGTAAACAATGGTATTTCCAGCAAGCAGAAACCTGTAATCGATGATTAGTATATCTTGATCAAACTCATCGTAGCTATATACCTCGGGATTTGATTGCACCATTACAAAAGAAATCGAAAAAAGATAAAGCAATATAACAGGTAAAGCAAGCAACACGGGCAAGGAAAGCAATAATTTGCGGCGTACGACAGCCAATATAACAAACATAACTATCTCCGTCATTACGGCTAAAAAAAGCATCGTGGTGTGTATCGTATCCAAACTTGCTTTACCAAAAAGAAAAATATCATAACCGTTATTTGCCAAAAGAGCGCAACAAAATCTTAGCACCAAAAACACAAGTGCTATCGCTTGGCAAATAAATATTATCTTTCTTGCTTTCTTTTTTATTACTCTATCCATATCAGTCATTCTTCCTGAATTCAAGAACGTCTCCGGGCTGGCAATCAAGAGCCGCGCAGATAGCCGCAAGAGTGGTCACTCTTATCGCTCTTGCTTTTCCGTTCTTTAAGATAGAAATATTCGCCATGGTTATACCCACGCGCTCGGAGAGCTCGGTAACGCTCATTTTTCTCTTTGCGAGCATTACGTCTATGTTGAATATGATCTCTCCCACAGAAGAAGACGTCTCCGCGATCTCGATGATATCGCTGTTACCGACAGCACTTTGTGTAAGATTTGAACCGATCTTTTTTACGTTTTCCATAATATACCTCCAAAAAATTTAAATCGTAAGATCATTCTGGCTTTGAAGCAAAGCCGCTTTTGCTACAAGGTGTGAAAGTGCCGCCGCAACAATAGAAATTGCGACGCCTAAAAATACAAACATAAAAAGTATTATAAACGACATAACGTTCATTGCATCTATAATGATCAATACAATATTTCCTATAAGCAGATAGGTCGAATCGATCATAGCAAGAGTAGATATCCATTTGAGAAGTTTTGCGTTTTCGTTCGTAAATGAAAGATCCTTACCGATATTGTCGGCTATGCGGTAGGCAATGAACAGAACCACATAACACGGTATTCCCGAGCTACACAAAAACAAAATAGATAATAGCAGCTTGTCGAATGTATTTTCAAACAGCTCAATACATAAATACGGAATTACGACCTGATAAAATATAAGACCGAAAATTCCTACGCCGAAAATGATACTTTTTAACCGTTTTGCGAGTGCCGCTTGTGTCATACTTCCCTCTCGTTCGTTATTTTTATACTTTATTATAGCACGAAAATGTCATTATGTCAATATATTTTTCTCGAGTTGCAATAATTTTTGAATCAAACAATAAAAAAAGAGGACAGTTCCGCATACTTGGAGCTGTCCTCTGTATTTTTGGGGTAAAGATTTCAAGATTCGAGTTGTCGTCCGAGAAATCCCGCGGCGGTAAGAATGAGCTTTGATTCAACGTCGGCAGACGTCATTTCCTTTGCGCGATCGTTTGAGCCGTCAGTAAGCGACATAACGCACCCTACCACATCCCCCTCACTGATTATAGGCATGGCACAGCTGACGTAGTGTGTCATCGACCCATCGGCTATGGGAGAAAACCTCTCGCTTCCCTCACGCCACGTGTACATTCCTCTGCTCTCTATAATTTTTTCGACCTCGTCGGACAATGACTTTTCTGAATATTCCTTGCGCGATACGCCCGATGTCGCTATCACGGCATCGCGGTCACTAATAAGGATCGCCATATTGCAGGTCTTATGAAGCGTTTCCGCATATTGCGACGCAAACGCGGCAAGCTCTCCGATAGGAGAGTATTTTTTGAATATCACTTCCCCCTCGCGATCGGTATATATCTCAAGAGGGTCACCGCCACTGATAACATTGACACTAAAAACCTTGTCGAGCTGGTTTTTAGCCGACTGAACTGCCACAGAATGGTATTTATCTGCGACTTTTTCGATAT
>SVUA01000014.1 GCA_015063485.1 Oscillospiraceae bacterium
TACTTGCGGAGCAAACTTTTTGCAAAAAGTTTGCGACAATTCTCCCACGGGTCAAAATCGTCTGCAATAGCGGACGATTTCTTTTTTTGCGTTCGCGACTCTAACGAAAGCGAACGGGAGCAAGCCCAGTTTGCGACCGTTCGGCAAGTAGACCGTGTTTGCAAAGCAAACTGCCGTCCCCTCACGGACGGCAAGGGATACTTGCGGAGCAAACTTTTTGCAAAAAGTTTGCGACAATTCTCCCACGGGTCAAAATCGTCTGCAATAGCGGACGATTTCTTTTTTTGCGTTCGCGACTCTAACGAAAGCGAACGGGAGCAAGCCCCCGCCCTACCATGTTTGTTAAACTCACCGCTAAACCGCAATTTGTTTTAAAATATTTTATCAGCGCAAAAGCAAAGCTCTCCGTCGCAAAAAGCAACGGAGAGCTTTTATATCACTCTGCGTCCGAATATTCTTTTCTGAATCTTTTCCAAACAGGAGTCGCGGCAAGGCAAACGGCAAGTCCCGCAAGTGAAACGAACACCCACATGAGTATCGTAAAGTTCCAACCGAAGCTCTCGGCAAGGGCGGCAAAGCCGTAGCTCGACAGAGCCGCTCCGATATAAGTACACGCGTTGAGGATCCCCGAATAGGTCGACACCTTTCCGCTCTTGACGAATCTCTTGGGCACAACGGTAATGAGCATAAGGTTTATTCCATGCATAGATGCGACTATTATCGCCATAAGAAGCATTGCGGGAATCGCAAGCGAGGTAAAGAGAGCAACGCAGTAAAGCACAAACGCCGATATAGCGCTGAGTGCAAATATCATAGCCGCGCAAAACACCTCGTTCTTGAACACCTTTCTATGTAAAAGGTCAAACACCGCAAAACTTATAACGCTGAATATCGCCAAAAGCACGGTCGAGGTTATCGCATCGCTTTCGGGTATTCCGAAGCTCTCGCTGAGATAGAACGGCATCCAGTTCTGTACTCCGTCGCGGAGTATTCCCTGCAAGATTATTCCGAGCATTATAAGAGCAATAGGCAGATACACAAAGCTTGGCGGCTTTAAAAATACGCTCTTTCCGTCCGTCTTTTTTGCCGAACGCGAATTTATCACGGGTTCTTTCAAGAATCTCGGATTTGTTACCGTCCACGCAACACAGATACCGATACCTACTGCCGCGCAAGCGAGCATAAGAACTCGCCACGACGCTATCTTCAAAAGTTGAGGAAGAGCCAAATACATAAGGATCGTCGCAAAGGACGAGCCCCACGAAACTCGCACAGCCGAATAGCTGTATTCCTCGTCGGTAAGATACATCGACATTATACGGACGATAGGCGGCCAAAGCATCGAATGTGCAAAGCCGTTTATACACCAGATGACCGTCATCAAGGTGATATTCGAGCAGAAAAATATAGCTATATTTGAAGCGCATGCAAGGCAAAGCCCCATTGTGAGCATCAGCTGCGGCTTTATCTTATCTCCCATAAGTCCGCTTATTATCTGTCCGAGTCCGTACGCAATGGTAAGACCAGTAACGACAACAGCGAGTGCCGTCTTGGTAGTCCCCATTTCATTACATATATTCAGCATCATGACAGAGAAATTATTTCTCGTCAGATAGCTTGCGAAATATACGAGCGTACACATCCAAGCGATAGCCTTGGCGCGTCCGCCTATCCTTTGTTTATTTACACCGAGCTTCATAATATCCTCCTCGTTTTTTACAAACGATATTATATCACAAATAACATGGGAAGTCAACACAAAATTTGTGTTTTTGTGTGTTTGAGTGAAATTTGTTGGAATTAAAACAACACAAAAAAAGAATCTACTCGCATAGATCCTTTTTTGTTTAAATTTCTCACGAAAACCATTTCGTACCGCGTTTGCGTAGCGCAAAATAAAGCACCATTCCGAACAAGTAGACCGAGAGCAATTCACCCACACCGACAGTAAACATCATGAACGGTATCGCCTCCCCCATTCCGTAGCCGTAAGCGAGTACGAACGGAATGATAAGCGCGTTTGACAGGACCGCTGGCGCGGGCGCAAGATACGGAAGCTTTTTTAGGGCGTACGTGCCAAGCGCTCCTATGAGAGTAGCCACAGGTCCTACGAGGATATCAAGCCAATGCGCCCCCGTTAAGAGATTGGCAGAAAGACAGCCAAGGTAAAGTCCCGGTATCGCCGCGGGCGTAAAGATGGGAAGCACACACAGAGCCTCTGATACGCGAAGCTGTATCATTCCCGAATCAAGTCCGAACGCCCTTGAAGCATAGGTCAAGGCAACGTAAAGTGCCGCTATCACGGCAGCGCGGCAGACAAACAATGTCTTTTCGTGGTTTTTGGTATTCATTTTTTTATTTTCTCCTTAGTTTTGTTTAAGGTGAGGATGGTTTCGAACTCACCGCATTTCAACTATTATACCGCATTTCCCTATTTTTGTCAAGAGAAATACTATAGATCACAGCGAAGAATACGTGTAAAGAGAGCCAAGGCAGACGAGCGGTACTCCGTCCTGCTTTGCCGCCTGCTTCGCCGCCGCAAAGGCTTCTTTTATCGTACCGTAGGCTTCCGAGCTCACGCCCTTGGATTCAAGTATCTTTGAGTATTCCTCGGCGGACAAGGCTCTCGGATTTTCGGGAGTCATTACGAAGGCGCGAGAGGCTATCTCAGCAAGTCTTGTCGATATGACGCCGTAATCCTTATCCTTAAGCACCCCCGTCATAACGTAGACCTTTTTGTCCCTGAAATAGTGCTTGATGCTCATTACCGCCGAGTCTATCCCCTGCGGATTGTGCGCTCCGTCGAATATAACGAGAGGGTCGCGCGAAAGTATCTCGAATCTCGCCTGCCAACGAGCGCTAAGAAGTCCTTCCTTTACCGCGCTTTCGGGAATATCCATTCCCTCTTTGCGTAAGATATCAACGGCAGAAAGAACTACCGCCGCATTTTTCGGCTGATAAAGTCCGAGAAGATTTATTTTTATATTCTTATGCTCCGAGAAATCAAGCGTCGTGCCGTCAAGCGTCGCGTTTATGTTCTGCAATTTTGAGTAGTCGACGAAGAAAAATTCACTTCCCTTTTCTTTTGCCGTATTTTCAATGACGGCACGGGCAGAGGCATCGTCTCCACCCCAAAGTATCGGGCTCTTATCCTTGATTATCCCCGCCTTTTCCGCGGCTATCTTCTCGACCGTATCGCCAAGGAATGCCGTGTGGTCGAGCGCGATCCCCGTAATTACCGAAAGAAGAGGATCTCTTATTATATTTGTCGAATCGAGGCGTCCGCCCATACCCGCCTCAAGCACTACGACGTCGCATTTGTGTCTCTTGAAATACTCAAACGCGATAGCGGTGATGAGCTCGAACTCGGTCGGCTTGTCGGTCATAGCATCGGCTATCGGCTTTACGTATTCGGTAAGAGAAGCAAGCTCGTCGTCGGAGATCATCTCGCCGCCGACCTGCATACGCTCGTTGAATACCTTTATATAAGGTGAGGTATAAAGTCCCGTCTTATATCCCGCCGCGCGTAAAACGCTCTCGGTCATGGAGCAGAACGAGCCCTTGCCGTTCGTTCCCGCGACGTGAATAAATTTAAGGTCCTTCTGCGGATCTCCGAGTGCTTTACAAAGAGCCGATATACGCTCAAGCCCCGGCTTGCAAAACGTCCAGTTGACCGAGTGGATATATTCAAGTGCTTCTGAATAATTCATATGTTCCCTTTCCTCACCTTTTGAGCGAATCGAGCGCGGAGTTTACCGCTTTATTTTTCAAAATGAAATAAATTATAACGAATTCAAGTGCGGCTACTATGACGTAGTTGAGCGTTCGCCAAAGCATAAGCTCAAAAAACGGTATCGAATAAAACTTCGCGAGTCCGAAGGTCTTTATCAAGACCGAGCCGACAAGATGCGCAGACACGACTGTTACAAGCGTCTTTAGCATCAAAGGAAGCTTTGCGCAAAGCTTGTAGACGAATCCGCCCAAAGAACCGATAGCCACAGCACCCAGCGTGACGATTGGATTTATCGCGTAACCCACCATAAGACAGCCGACAAGGTCGGCAACAACTCCCGTTATCGCGCCAACTACCGAGCCGAACGCCATTCCCGCGAGTAATATCGGAAGATTCTCGAAGCTGAAGCGCATTATGTCGCCCACGGGGATCTTCAGATATTTTCCGCACACGATACTCATTGCCGCAAGCAGTGCCGCCGCGACCATGACTTTAAGTGAGCCGAAGATAACGTTTTTTCTTTGTCCTGAATTTTTTTGCATAAAAAATACCCCCTTTTCCGACACTCATATGGCGTAAGGAAAAGAAGGCTGACCTTTGCCGTATGAAGCGGGATGCAGAACACGGACCGCAAGCTTTTCGCTTTTCGTCTTTGCGGCAACTCCCCGTCCGCAAAGCACTTGACGCCCGTATCCTTACTCTTCTGTACGAATTTATTTTACCTATTTAGTATATCACAAAAATTCGTTATGTCAATAGAATTTTGTGAAAAAATCAACTTTTTTCAATATTTTCTGCCATAAATAAATTTTTGTTTCACTTATTGTTTTTTGCGCTTTTGTGTGATATAATAAATAAAGTAAATTTAATTTGAAATTCAAATTTTGATTTATCGGGGACGCGAAGGACGCGATTTCCGCTTTTTTGAAAAAAAGCTTGGCAAAAAACTTCCTAAAAGAAGTTAAAAAAATAGCCATAACGGTTATGCAAAGCCTTGTTTTTGAAAGTTTTTGAGGGGAGTTTGAGGGGGACGAGCATGAACTTTGTTCATGCCCCGTAGCGAAGCGAAGGAGTTTTTCAAAAAGTCTCCCTCATCGCGTCCCCGATAAACCGTAATTTGTTTTATTGACACAAAAAACAATTTTGAAAGGAATATATTATGCTCCACGAAAAGATCACTCTATCAGAAAAATATCCTGAGGCTACGTTGACCTCTTACGTTTGCGACAATGATCCTGAACTCAAACCCGCGCGCCGTCCCGCGATGATCGTTTGTCCCGGTGGCGGATATCATTTTCTCTCCGCTCGCGAAGCAGAGCCTATTGCAAGTAAGTTCTTCGCGCAAGGTATGAATACATATATCCTCAGATATTCGATCGCACCAAACGCAAAAGATTACGCCCCGCTGATCGAGGCGGCTCTTGCTATAAAATACGTTCGTAAGCATGCGGACGAGCACAACACCGATCCCGATAAGGTATTTATCTGCGGTTTTTCCGCGGGCGGTCACCTTGCGGCATCATCGGGTATACTTTGGAACATAAAAGAAGTTCGTGACGCTATCGGCGTTACCGACGGCTCTGCTCCCGAGGGCATTAACAAGCCGACGGGTATGGTGCTCTCCTATCCCGTTATAACGGCGGGAGACTATGCGCACAAAGGCTCTATCTACAACCTTTGCGGTACTAAAGAGCCTACAAAAGAGGAAATGGATCGCTTCTCTCTTGAGCTTCACGTCGACGAAACGACCGCTCCCGCATTTGTTTGGCATACAGTAACAGACCAAACAGTTCCGATACAAAATACGCTTTTCCTTGTAAACGCACTTGTTGAAAACAAGGTTATGTGCGAAGCGCATATCTACCCGCAAGGCGTTCACGGTCTCTCTCTTTGTAACGAGGAAACGTGGTCGGAAAAACCGCAAATGCTCGAACCCCACGCTGCAACTTGGATAGACTTAGCAATTAAGTGGATAAAGGATATGTTTTAATTGAATAGCAAAAAGCACTTATGATAACGTACAAGATCGTTTATCATAAGTGCTTTTACTTTACCTTGAGCAAGTTTCTTGTCGATATTTAAAGTGAAATGAAATTCGCCGCGTTTGCGTAAGCAAACATTTCACAGCAAAGCTATTTCACTCGCCGTAAGGCGAATTTCGTTATGGGCTTCGCCCATCAAGCCCAAGCCATAGTGGTAGGCTTTTCTTCCTCAATTATGATATCCTTAAGGAAAGAAACTGCCTTACGGAGACCCTCGTCGATAGACATTACGCTATCCTCATGCTCGATAGAGAGCACGCGGTCGTATCCGCAGAGACGGAGATTGGAAACGAGATCTCTCCAATAAGTCTCGTTGTTTCCGTAGCCAACGGTACGGAATACCCAGGATCTCTCGAGCTCCTTACCGTAATGCTTGGTGTCAAGAACGCCGTTTACAGCGGTATTGTACTTATCGATCTTCGTATCCTTTGCGTGAACGTGATAAATAGCTCCCTTAAGCGCGCGAATAGCCGCAACGGGATCGATGCCCTGCCAGATAAGGTGTGAGGGGTCGAAGTTTGCGCCAATAACGTCGCCTACTGCCGCGCGGAGCTTGAGCAGAGTCTCGGGATTGTAAACGCAGAATCCGGGGTGCATCTCAAACGCGATATGGCTGACCTTGTGCGCGAGAGCGAACTCACCCATATTTTTCCAATAAGGAATGAGCTTCTCTTCCCACTGCCAGTTGAGTATCTCGATATAATCATCGGGCCAAGCGCAAGTTACCCAGTTGGGATTTGTGGAGCTGTCGCTGTCACCGGGGCAACCCGAGAATCCGATAATGGTGTCAATTCCGAGCTTTTCAGCAAGAAGGATAGCGTTTTTGAAATCCTCGTCGTAAGCCGCTGCAACGTCTTTTTTAGGGTGAAGAGGGTTGCCATGACAAGCGAGAGCGCAGATCTCAACGTCGTACTTCTTGAAGGTAGCTACGAACTCGTCAAATTTCTTCTCGTCCGCGAGAAGCTCCGCGGGGTTGCAGTGAGCCTTTCCGGGATATCCGCCCGCGCCGATCTCAACGGTGTGAACTCCGAGTCCCGTGAGTATCTTCAAGGTCTCGTCAAGCGTTTTAGTTCCGTAAAGGTTAGCAAGAACTGAAAGTTTCATTTTTGTTAAATTCCTTTCTCATTTATGTTTAATTTATTTTTTATTCTTCAAATTCCATTTCCATGAGGCGTTTGTTGAACTCCTCCGCCGTATTGTAGCCCATCTTCTTTTGTCTGTGGTTCATAGCGGCTATCTCGATTATAACGGCAAGATTTCGACCGGGATGAACGGGAACTGTTATCGCGGGAAGGTTGATACCGAGAAGGTCCTCAAATTCCTCTTCGAGTCCGAATCTGTCGTACATTTTTTCGGAGTTCCAATGTTCAAGCTTGATAACGAGGTCTATTTTTTCGGTCTCGCTGACCGAACCCATGCCGAATATCCTGCGGACGTCAACTATGCCGATACCGCGAAGCTCTATATAGTGGCGGATAAGCTCGGGAGCTGTTCCTAACAAGGTCTTTGACGAAACACGCTTTATCTCGACGGCATCGTCGGCAACGAGGCGGTGACCTCTCTTTACAAGCTCGATAGCCGTCTCACTCTTACCTATTCCGCTGTCTCCGAGTATAAGTATACCTTCTCCGTAGACCTCTACGAAAACGCCGTGACAGGTCATACGGGGCGCAAGACTGATATTCAGTGAGCTGATTATAGCCGCCATAAACGCACTCGTTCTCTCTGGCGTACGCAAGATCGGAACGCCGTGCTTTTTAGCTTGTTCCACCATCTCGTCGAACACCTCAAGTCCGGTGGTAACGACTACCGCGACAGGCTTGCACTCAAAGAAAGGTTCAAGCTTCTGTGAGCGTTCGCATGAGGAAAAATTCGCAAGATATTGATGCTCCGCACGTCCGATGACCTGAATTCTGTGCGGTTCAAAGATCTCAAGAAAGCCCGAAAAAGCAAGACCCGGACGATTTATCTCGGGGCTGTTTATCTTTATCTCATCGGGAGACACGGGAGTGTAAATTTCTTCAAGCTGAAATTCCTTTATAACAGATGAAAGCGGAATGCTGTATTTTGATTTCATTTCAAATTTCTCCTTACTTTCTGCCTATTTATTTTATTATATCATAAATAAATAGAAAAAGGAAGAGCTTTTTTACATTTTTGTGATTTTTATCTTCTACATTTCAAATTTTGATTTATCGGTGAGATGGAGTAATGAATAGAAGATGCAACAAAGTGTGTTTTGCGTAGCAAATTCGCGGGACGCAACCGCGAATCACTTTGTTGACGGAGGTGGCGAGTTAAAAACTCGCCACCGACAAACCGCAATTTGTTTGAATCTCTAACGTTAAATTTTATATTTTTTTGAGTAAATATTTTTTATTCATAATACTGTCACAATCTTATTGTATAATAGAATGTAAAATTATATTTCGAGGACAAATTATGAAAAACAAGATCTTTATAAAAATTTTGGCATTATTTCTTATTGCCGTTATGACGCTTCCTTTGCTTACCGCTTGTTCGGTTCGAAAAGTCCCCGCAGGTAAGTTGGCTCTTACCTCGGTCGGAACGGTAAACGGAAAGGACGTGCTCTACGAGGAGCTTTACTACCTCACCGCAAACTATCTGCCATCACTAAAGACTATATACGGCGACGACACCGAGAGCTTGAAAAAGTGGCTTCGCGACACCGTTTATGAAAATATCGTAACGAATTACGCTATGCTTTCGCTTTGCGAGGATATGGGCGTTTCGGTCGATGAAAAACGCCTTAACGAAAATATCCAAGCTGAGATAGACGCGCTCGTAGAGGCTGAATGTAACGGAAGCCGTTCGGATTACAGAGATATGCTAAAAAAAGTCAATATGACCGACCATTACATGAGAGAAACTACGCGTGTAGAACTTCTTTACTCTGAATTACCCGCAAAATATATGTCTCAAGGTCTTGTTCCCTCAAGCGAAGATGCTATCATTTCTTACGTATCCGAAAATTTTGTACGCACACAGCATATAGCTGTTCTCGTTGAAAACGGTGAGAGTCTAGAAGAAAACATGGAAAAGGCGCAGCAAGCTCTCAATGACTACGAAAACGGAAAATACACCTTTTCAAAGCTTATCGGAAGCAAGTACAACGAGGATCTTTCTCCGCAGACGAATAACGACGGATATTACTCGGCAAAGGGAACGATGGACAAGATGTACGAAAAAGCCGCTTTCTCACTTGAAATAAACGGAGTAAGCGGTATCGTGGAAGGTACGGGGCTCAGCAATATCACGGGCGATCCTGTTCCCTGCTTTTACATAATTAAAAGACTTGAGATAGATAACGAATACATAAAGGAAAATCTTTCGGATATACAGAACAAGTGCGCGGACGCGCTCATAGCAAAAGATCTCGACGAAAAGAAAGCGGAGCTTGAATTTAAGCCTAACGATTTCGGTTCGTCTCTTGACCTTACATCGCTTGACTACCCCAAGGACGGCTTTGACTTCTTTGTATTATTTATCGTTATCGCTTGTCTTATTGTCGTTGCCTTGATCGTCCTTGCGATCGCATTTGTAATTATCCGAAGAAAGAAGCGTATTGAGGCAAGACGCGCAAAAAGAGCGTTAAAATAATTTTTTGAAAGGAGAAGCGTTATGAACCGAAACAGGCATATGCAATACAAAAGAAGCATATACAGAAAGCGCCGCATAAGAACAGTCATCATTACCTCTGCGGTCATTTTAGCGCTTCTCGTTACTATCTTTCTGATACTCGGAAACATTCTTTTCGACAAGGCTAACGAGAGAGAGAACGAGCCTGTGCAAACAACTGCCCCAAAAAGCAACGACTCTATTCCCGCGGACAGTGCCCGTCAAATAAAGGCGGCGGCGATCTCCTTGAACGGAAGTCTTAATTCGACTCTTGACTCGGCAAAGTCGAGCGGCTTTGACTCTATATCGGTCATGTTGAACGCTCCCGACGGAAAGCTTAACCACTATTCAGATATTGCAAAACGCCTTAAATACGAGTGCTTCAACGACGTAAACGTTTCGGTAAATGAGCTTATGGAAAGCGCAAAGGACCGCTCGCTTTACGTCAGCGGAGTGTATTACGTGTCCGCGTTTTCGGAATCCGACGAGCTTGCGCGTTCGGTCGCGATAGCCGAGCTTGCGACGGTAATTTCGGAATCCTTGCGTTCAGGGCTTGACGAGGTAATACTTTTAGCTCCCGATATTTCAGAGGAGCAATGCAAAGAAGTCACGCACCTCATCTCCGAGGTACGCGCGTTTGTTCCAAACGCCGTTATCGGATTTTCGCTCCCCGAATCGCTCGTTGGATCGAAAAACGCAGAGCTTATCGACAGCCTTGCAAAGCAAGTAAGCTTCTTGGCTCTTGACCTTACAGGATATGGAGAGTCAGACCCTCTTGAATTTACAAAGGAACGCGTAACTCCTATGCTCTATTCACTTCTCCGCTATAAAATGCGCGTGATGATCCCTTTCTTTGAGGAATCGGAAAAGCAAAGCTCTGTAATATCGACGGTCGAATCGTCGGGAATATCAAATTGGCAGATAATTAAATAGATACCCTTTAAAAAAGTTTTTGAAGGGAGTTTGAGGGGGACGAGCATGAACTTTGTTCATGCCCCGTAGCGAAGCGAAGGAGTTTTTCAAAAAGTCCCCCTCATCGCGTCCCTGCGTCCTCAAAAAATATACGGCGGAAGCGTTTTGCTTCCGCCGTATATTTTTTAGGTATTCGAAAAAATTTAGATCTTTTCCTTAACCTTGGATGCCTTACCGACTCTGTCACGGAGATAGTAGAGCTTTGCTCTTCTTACGCGACCCTGACGGATAACGTCAACCTTAACTACGTTGGGAGAATGGATCGGGAAGGTCTTCTCTACGCCGCAACCGTAAGAAACACGTCTTACAGTAAAGGTCTCGGAGATTCCGCCGCCGTGCTTAGCGATAACGGTGCCTTCGAAAAGCTGGATCCTCTCACGTGCGCCCTCTTTGATTCTGTTGTGGATACGAATGGTATCACCAACGTTGACCGTAGGGATCTCGGTCTTAAGCTGCTCGTTTGTAAAAGCCTGAAGTAAATTCATTTTTCAGTCCTCCTTAAATATCGGGACGTTCATGCAGAGCTGCGCAGCGGACCGTCCGTTTTTTATGTGTTTTTCACACTGACCGATATATTATACCACATTGTTTTCGATTTTGCAAGTGTTTTTTTAACTTTTTTTGATTTTTTTTGATAAAAAGTTTTTTGCAACCGTCATTACTGTCATTATTATGCCCTTTCCGTTGAATATCAGCATAAAGAGAAGTATCGCCAGCTGCATATATTTCCAATAGCTTACCGCGCTTATCATTATAAAGCTTTGCGCGATAAGAACTACCGTATTTATTATAACTCTTGCGTGATACTGCTTGAATTTTAAGTAATGCGACGTATCATAGGAGCGTATCGCGTAGGTCGCAAGATAACTTATAAGCGTTGCCGCAGCCGCTCCCATAGCTCCGTGCTTTGAGATAAGCACGAAATTGAGCACGACGTTTATCACCGCTCCCGCAAGAGCCGTCACCATTGAAAGCATACTCTTTTTTTCAATAAAGTAGATGCTTCCGAAAAACGCCGAGAACGCCGAAAACACCATAGCGATAACGAGCACGGGAACGAACTCCCACGAGGAGTAGTACGAATCGGCAAGTAAGAGCCTTGTAAGTATCTTCGACCCCGCGATAAGCACCGACGCGCCCATGAACATCACGCTCATGTAATTCTTAAACACGGTACTGAAAAATGAAGCTCTTTCTTCACTTGAGGCGTCCTTGACGGTCGAAAAATGCCACGCCTCGATAAAAACTCCGCTCACAAGTATGACGAGCGTCGGCAATTTACTTGCCGCCGCGTAAAGTCCCTGCGCTTCAGTTCCGCAATAATAGGTCACGACGTATCTGTCAGACACCGAGGTGATAAGCCAGAGCATCGTCGTCGGAATATACGGAATACTGAATTTCAGTATATTTTTGAGCATCGTTCGGTCAAAGCTCTTGAGATCAAGCTCCCGCCACATACGGCAACCGACGAAAAGTCCGACTGTTATAGTGATATCCGCAACGACCACCGACAGAACGTAGCCTGTGCTTCCCATATCGAACACGATAAGGAACAGGATATTGAGAGCTATCGTAAGAACGGTATTGGCTATTCCCTGCGCGGCGAAAAGCACGGTCTTGCCCTTTGCTCTCATATAATGCGCGCACGCCGAGTGGAAATTTGCGCCTATGACGTAAAGCGTTATAAGCGGCAGATACCTTGATACGCTCATTCCCGCAAAGGTAAGCGCTGCGCAGACAAGCGCGAGTACTGCGCTTCCCGCGAAAAGCACGGTCATGGACGAGGTGAATATCTTTTTTCTGTCTCCGTCGTCTGCGTCGAGCGTAAAGCGGAAGAGAGCGTCGCATATTCCAACCGACGCAAGCGGTATCAAGAGATTAGCCGTTTGCGAGATAAGGTCTGCGACTCCGAACTCCTCTGCCGAAAGTATCGCCGTGTAAAGCGGCATAAGAAGGAAGACGAGCACCTTTGATGCAAAAGTGCCCACTCCCAAAATAGCCGTATTTGATAAAAGTCTTTTATAGCGTCCCATCGTACGCTTTTAGTTTTCCCAGTTGTGATATACGTTCATTACGTCGTCGTCTTCCTCGAGCTTTTCGATAAGAAGCTCCATGAACTTGATATCGTCCTCGCTCTCGAGCGTGACGTAATTTGACGCGATCTTGTCCTTTTCTGCGGACATTATCTCGTAGCCAGCCTCTTTGAGAGACTCCTGAACTGCGTAAAGGTCGTCGGGCTCGGTGTAGATCTCGAAGACCTCACCCTCTGCGGCGAAGTCCTCAGCGCCTGCCTCAAGAGCGGTCTCCATGAGCTTGTCCTCGTCGATATCTCCGTCCTCGTTCGAGATAATGATAACGCCCTTGTCCTCAAACAGATAAGAAACGCTTCCCGTCTGTCCGAGATTTCCGTGATACTTTGAGAAAGCGGCTCTGACGTTACCCGCAGTTCTGTTTCGGTTGTCGGTGGTTGCCTCTACGATAACGGCGATTCCCGCAGGACCGTAGCCCTCGTATACTACTTCTTCATAATTCTCGCCCGTGCTTCCGAGAGCCTTTTTGATAGTTCTTTCGATATTATCGTTGGGAACGTTGTTGGATTTTGCTTTCAAGATAAGATCGCGGAGCTTGGAGTTCGACGCGGGGTCGCCGCCACCCGCCTTAACGGCGATAGTTATCTCCTTGCCTATCTTTGTGAATACCTTCGCTCTCTGCGCGTCGGTCTTTTCCTTTTTGTGCTTGATGTTAGCCCATTTGCTGTGTCCTGACATATTATACCTCTTTTATTATATTGATTCTATTTTTGTTTATTAAATCGGACAGTCGAGGACGCCTGTCCCTACAAGACAAATTATAATTGTTAGGTTTTACGTCGCCTCACGGCGAGGGATATACGTAAAATTTCTCCATACATTGTAGGGACAGGCGTCCTCGACTGTCCGCTACAAATATAAATTTAAATCTTCTCGGTCTTTTTCAGACATATAAGACCAAACGCGTTGCCGAGTACCGTCTTTGTAGCCTCGGTGATAGCAAGACGCGTATTCTTTATCTGCTCGTTCTCTGCTCCGAGTATCGAGCAATTATGATAGAAGCGGTTGTACGCTCCCGCAACGTCGAGAATGTATCTCGTTACAATTGACGGCTCGTACGCGTCTATCGCGTCGCGGACTACCTCCTCAAAGCGAGAAAGGGTTTTGAGGAGAGACGTCTCGTCCTCGCTCGTGATAAGAAGTTCTGCGTTTTTGTCGTACTCGCCCGATTTTGAAAGCACCGAGCAGGTACGCGCGTAGGTGTACTGAACGTAAGGTCCTGTGTTTCCGTCAAAGCTTAACGCGTCCTCCATAACGAAGTTTATGTCGCGTATGCGGTTGTTCGACAGATAGTAGAAGATGACCGCGCCGACGCCGACAGCCTCAGCCGTCTTTTCTTTATTTTCGATATTGGGATTCTTCTCCTCCATGATAGCCGCTACCTTCTCGATAGCAAGAGCGAACAGGTCGCGGAGAAGTATTACGTTACCCGTACGTGTCGCAAGCTTTGCGCCGTTTATGCTGACCGTACCGTAAGGAACGTGCACGAGCTTGTCAAACCAATCGTAGCCCATGAGCTCAACGACCTTGAACCACTGCGCGAAGTGCAGAGACTGTCCCGCGCTCGTTACGTAGATGGATTTATCAAAATCATACATTTGCTTTCTGTCATATGCGGCAGCAATATCTCTTGTGGGATAAAGTGATGATCCGTCTCTTTTCAGTATAAGACACGGAGGCATTCCGTATTCTTCAAGGTCAACTATGGAAGCTCCATCGTCTATTTTCAAAAGTCCCTTATCGCGAAGTCTCTGAACCTGAACAGGCATACCTTCGGTATAACTGCTTTCTCCTTTATAGCTATCAAATGTAATACCGAGCTGTCTGTATATCTCGTCATTTGCTTTTAAAGAAAGCTTAACAAGCCAACGCCATAAAGCAAGATTTTCTTCATCACCTTGCTCCATTTTCAAAAATTCAGCTCTTGCTTCGTCCGCAAGTGTGGGATCTGCGGAAATTCCTTCTTCTTCGTTACCCGAAATTGCGTTATTTATTTTAACGTACAATTCGACCAAAGCGTCGACTCCGCCGTTTTCTACCTTTTCGCGATCGCCCCATTTCTTGTAAGCAACTATAAGCTTACCGAACTGTGTTCCCCAGTCACCGACATAATTGATACCGATGCACTTGTAGCCTGCAAATTCATGTAGCATTTTAAGTGAATGACCGATAACCGTCGTTCCTAGATGTCCTATATGGAAAGGCTTTGCAAGGTTCGGCGAAGAATAGTCAAGCACGACCGTCTTCCCCTCTCCAAGATCTGTTGGCGCGCCGTATTTGTCACCCTTTGCTCTTGTCTCGGGTATAACGCGCGACGCAAGATACGCTCCGTCGAGGAATATATTGAGATATCCGTTTACAGCCTCGGCACGTGCAACGCAAGGAGTGCTCATGCCGTCAGCAAGTGTCTGCGCTATCTGTACGGGTGAGCGGCGCAAAGTCTTTGAGAGCTTAAAGCAAGGCAAAGCAAGGTCGCCCATTTTTTCATCGGGCGGATATTCAAGCATTGACGCTATATCGGATATTTCAAGCGAAGCGTCGGAGTTTATTGCCTTGATGCCTTGCGCTATGCTCTCCGATATTGATTTTTTAATTTCTAACATTTATAGTCTCCTTTTGCGGTCTTCCGCTTATTTACAACATTTTATTATATCATATATAATGGTTTTTTTCAAGTATTTTTTTGTTTTGTTTTCTTTTTGGTTACTTTTTCTTTTTTAAAAGAAAAAGTAACGCGCGTCTCCTATTTAACAGTAATATCTGCCGTTTTTGCGGCGGTGAATTTAATAATATCGTCGGTATTCAAGAGCAACTGCATACCTCGCACGCCCGCGCTGACGGTTATTTTTTCCTGTGTGAGCGCACTCTCGTCAAACCACGTCGGAAATTTTTTCTTCATTCCGACGGGAGAGCAACCTCCTCTTATATAACCCGTAAGTCCGAGCAATTCCTTTACGTGAACAGGCTCAACGCGCTTATTTCCCGTAGCCGACGCCGCGGCTTTAAGGTCTATCTCCTTATGGCACGGAATACAGAAAACAAGATATCCCGTTTTATCACCGCGTGTTACGATAGTTTTAAAAACGCTCTCGTATGCAAGACCTATCCGGTCGGCAATATGCGTACCCGAAAGGTCGTTTTCGTCGACCTCATACTCGCATATATCGTATTTTATCTTCGCCGCGTCGAGCTGACGCATGGCGTTCGTTTTATTCATTTTCATTTATAAGTTTCTCCCTCGGCTATCATCTCGCGAGCCGCTTCCGTCTGCTTCTCGGTTATCTCGATTCCACCGAGTATACGGGCTATCTCCAAAACTCGCGCGTTTTCGTCGAGGACCGAAAGACTCGTTTCGACTCTTCCCTCGACCTCGCGCTTGGAAATATAAAGGTGAGAATCGGCAAGAGAGGCTATCTGTGCCGAGTGCGTAACGCACAATACCTGCGACGCTCTGCCTATCTCCTTTAGCTTTATTCCGACCTTTCTTGAGGTCTTGCCCGAAATACCCGTGTCTATCTCGTCGAAAATGACCGTCTGTACTCCGTCCGACTCGTTAAGCGCGTTTTTGAGCGCAAGCATTATTCTCGCAAGTTCTCCGCCAGACGCTATCTTTGCCATAGGCAAAAGCGGCTCTCCGACGTTCGTCGAAATGAGAAATTCGACCTCGTCGCGCCCATTCGCGCCAAAATCGTCCGCCGCCCTTATACTGACGTCAAAGCGGACCTTGGGCATATCGAGGAAAGCAAGTGTCTCGGTAACACGGCGTTTTAGCTCCTCTGACGCGGAGCGTCTTTTCTCGGTCAAGCGGTCGGTAAAGACTTTTGCTTCGTCGCAAAGAGCGTTCAGCTCGTTTTCCATATCCTCTCGTCTCTCACCCGCATTCTCGATAAGGTCGAGCTTTTGGGCGGCTTCCGCTCTGTATTCAAGCACCTCTTCGACCGTGCTTCCGTACTTCTTTTTAAGTCTCGATATCGCGTCAAGTCTGCCCTCTGCTCTGTCAAGCTTCGCGCTCGGGTCTTCTCCGCCGAAATCAACGATATCCGCGCTTATCTCGGCAATATCCTCAAGCTCATAGCAAATATTGCGCAGACGCGCGGCAAGCTCCGTGGCTTCCGGTACAGCTGCGGCGATAGATTCGAGCGCGCCTGCTGCGCGCTCCGAGAGGTATATCGCGCCCATGCCCTTTTCTCCGCCCTTCAGAGCCTTATCGACAAGAGAGGCGCTCTTACTTATCTTTTCAGCGCTTCGGAGCTTGAGAACAAGCTCCTCAAGAGCCTCCTCCTCACCGACGCGGAGCTTTCCCGCGTCAATATCGGATATCTGATATTTCAAGGTCTCGCGCATACGGTATTGCTCACGCGAATCCTTTTCAAGCGTTTGTATCTGCGCTCTCTTTTGGAGTATCTTTTCATATATTTCGCTATATTTTGCAAGAAGCTCCCCGTTTTGCGCGTATGAATCGATAATATTTACGTGATTGCAAGGGTCAAGAAGCTGTTGGTTATCGTTCTGACCGTGAATATTGAACAGCTTCTCTGCCGCCGTACGCAAAACGGCAAGCGTTACTCCTCTGCCGTTTATCTTTGCCGAGGACGAGCTTGACGTTATGGCGCGCGAAAGCATAACGGAGCCGTCGGATATATCAAATCCAAGCTCCGCAAAGCTATCTATAATATTTTTCGAAAGTCCCGAAAATACCGCAGACACGAGCGCGCCCCTCTCTCCCGTTCTGATAAGCTCCTTATCCGCGCGGCTTCCGAGCAGAAGTCCGAGACTGTCGATAATTATCGATTTTCCCGCGCCCGTCTCACCCGTAAGCACGGTAAAGCCGCCGCGCAGATCTATATCAAGTGAGCGCACTACGGCAATATTTTCAATATGCAAGGATTCTATCATAGCATCAATACCGTCCAAAAAGCTTTAACGTTTAACGATTCAAAAGGATTTCATTATTTCAAGTATCCGCGAGCGTATCTGTTCAGAACTCTCCGTATTCTTCGTTATTATTATTATGGTATCGTCACCCGCGACAGAGCCTAAAATATCGTGCATATTCATGGCGTCAATTCCAGAAGCAACGGCTTGAGCCATACCGGGATACGTCTTTATAACGACGTTGTTTAAAGAGTACTCCACTCCCGTTATCGAATCCGCCATAGCAGAGCTTAACTTTGCGTTATTTCTTATGTGATTTTTCGATGCGCTTACGCTATAACGGTACGTACCTCTTGCCGTAAGCGATTTTGTCAGTTGAAGCTCACGAAGGTCGCGCGAAACGGTTGCCTGCGTTACCGCAAAGCCCTCCTCGCGCAAACGGTTCATCATATCGTCCTGCGTTTCTATTTCAAACTTTGTGATAAGCTCAAGTATCCTTGCCTGTCTTTCCGATTTCATCTTTTATCTCCATGTATGTAAATTTTTCGTCAAACAAATTTTCTTTCTCTTATCTTTGAATAAAAATCCTCGCCCTTTACACGAAGCAGCTTTACCGCCACCTCGGATTTCGTTACCACGACCGTGTCGCCAAGGAAAAGGTCAAAGGTCGCTCTTCCGTCAACCGTAAGGTGAAGCAGCTTTTCGCGAACGCAGATATTCTTTACCTCAAGCGATGCGGTATCGGGGAAAACGAGCGGACGTGCGCACATTGAGTGAGGACATATCGGAGTTACGCAAAAGCAAGAAAGCTTGGGGTCAATGATAGGACCGCCCGCAGACAGAGAATACGCCGTTGAGCCTGTGGGCGTTGCTATAACGAGTCCGTCAGCGCGGTAGGTGTTGACAAGTTCTCCCCTGTCGGACAGCTCAAGGTCGACTATACGCGCCGCCGCGCCGTTCGCGATGACCGCGTCGTTCAAGGCGTACGCGTTCGCTCTCTTCTGTCCTTTCGCGGAGATTATCTCCACCTTGAGCATCGCGCGCTCGTCAATACGGTAATTGCCGTCGAAAACTCGGTCGATAAGCTCTATCTCGTCTATTTCAAGCTCGGTCATATACCCTACTCTGCCCATATTTATGCCGAGTATCGAAATTCCCTCGGGTGCGGCTCTTCTTGCCGCCTCAAGCATAAATCCGTCGCCGCCGAGAACTATTATAAGCTCGGCTTGTGTATAAATGGTCTCATACGGAAGATAAGAAAACTTCGTGATATGATTATGTGAGCGCAGTATCCTGTCCTTGTAATTCTGCGGTATCATTATCTCGTCTACGCGGTCCTTTATTCTGTCCGCGACAGAACAAGCTCCTATGAGCTTTTCCTGAATATTGTAATTTGTAACTATTGCGATTCTTTTCATGGCATAAGCCTTTCGTTTTATGTTTTATAATGCTGTGATGTATTTTATCTGCTTGTCGTCGACGGTAGGTCTTACGCAAACGCGCTTTACAAAGCACGCAAGGTACTCCTTATTTCCGTCTCCGCCCTCGATCGGTGAGCGTATAAAGCCCGTACAGTCAAAGCCGTTCTCACACGCGCATTCTATAACTCTTTTCGCGGCAAGAAAACGGTATGCCGAATTCGTAACGACTCCATTTTTGCCAAGAGCGCTCCGTCCCGCCTCAAACTGCGGCTTTATAAGACTTATAAACACTCCTCCGCTATCAAGCACCGAGGCTATCTGCGGTATTATGTAGGTCTGTGAAATAAAGGACACATCAGCAACGGCTACGTCGCAAGGTCCTTCGGTGATCTCGGTATCAAGCTCCCGCGCGTTAAAATGCTCTACGGTCTTGACTCTTTTGTCCGAGCGCAGAGATTCGTGCATCTGCCCGACACCCGCGTCGACCGCTATAACTCTTGCCGCGCCTCTCTGTAAAAGGCAGTCGGTAAATCCGCCCGTTGACGCGCCTACGTCGACCGCTTTTTTTCGGTTGACCGATATTTTGAACGCGTCAAGCGCCGCTTCAAGCTTCATTCCGCCGCGGCTGACGTAACGGAACACCTGCTCTATCTCTATTTTATGCTCTATTGCCTCGTTGACGGTAACAGACGGCTTTTTTACGGTAACTCCGTCGAGCTTGACCGCTCCCGCCTCGATAAGATCCTGAGCTTTTTTACGGCTCTGGGTGTACCCCGCCGCCGCAAGATAAACGTCTATTCTCATATTTAAAAGATACCGTACGCAAAAGCGAGCGCGATAGCAACGAAAATGCCCGTGATAGCGCCCATTACGACCTGCAAGGGAGTGTGTCCGACAAGCTCCTTAAGTCCCGTTTCAACGTCACGTGGGTCTCCCGTTGACATCTCGCGCATTATCTGATTGATGACCTTCGACTGCTTTCCCGTTTCCTGTCTTACTCCGACGGCGTCGTTCATAACGATAATGGAAAGTATCGCGCAAACGGCAAATATCGGAGAGCCTACGCCTTGGTCGATAAGAGCCGCAACGGTAATAGCCATAACGGTCGCCGAGTGAGAGCTGGGCATTCCTCCGTTTGAGAAAAGAAGTCTTCTCAAGCTGAACTTTTCATGACTGAACATACCCGTAAATACCTTTAGTATCTGCGCGATAAACCAGCCCGAAAGCGCGCTTATAAGAAGATAATTGTTTAAAAAATCGTAAAAATATTTCACAAAAAGCCTCTGAAATTTTATTTTTGGGACACGCTTACTTTTCTTTTGCAATAGAAAAGTAAGCGAAGAAAAAGCAAAGCAAGGGTTATTTTTAAATCACGTACAGTTGGTTTCAAATTTTGATTTGTCGGTGTGTTAATGTTCGCATAAATTTAACCGAATGGGAACGGACCGGCGTCCTCGACGGTCCTAATACAAACGATTTTAACCAATCAATCGATATAACGATCTCCTCGACAAACCGCAATTTATTTAAGTACCCGTCATCACGCCGTACGCTGTACGAGGTACGCCGCAAGGTCGGTGAGAGTTTCCGAGCCCTCGATCCCCGCTATCGCGGAAACTGCTTCCGCAGTAAGCTCTGCGGCAAAAACGCGAGCTTCCTCTGCCGTATAATAGGTCATAAAGGTAGTCTTATTATGTTCTGCGTCCGATCTTATATTCTTTCCTAATTCGACTTGGTCGCCCTCAATATCCAAGATATCGTCTATGACCTGAAAAGCAAGTCCTATTTTACGAGCGTAAAGTCCGGCTGTTTCGGACTCCTTTGTATCCGTATCAAAGCCTGCCGCAAGCGCGCCGAGTCTCGCCGAGCACTCCATAAGCGCGCCCGTCTTCATTGCCTGAACTTTCAGGAGCATTTCCATATCAAGCTCCTCGGTCTCGCCCTGAAGGTCTAATACCTGACCGCCTATCATGCCGTAATCTCCCGCCGCCGCCGCAAGAAGCGCTACCGCCTTTGCGTTCTGCTCGGCACTTGCCTTGTCATTCTCGGCGATAATTCCAAATGCTCTTGTCAGAAGCGCGTCTCCCGCAAGGAGAGCAGTTGCGTATCCAAATGCCTTATGCGTACTCGGACGTCCTCTGCGAAGGTCGTCGTCGTCCATGCAAGGAAGGTCGTCGTGAATGAGAGAATAATTGTGTATCATCTCGATAGCGCAAGCATACGCCATCGACGTCTCCTCACTTCCGCCGAAAAGTCTGCAAAATTCATTTACAAGAAAAGGACGGATACGCTTTCCGCCGTCAAGGGTGGCGTATCTTTGAGTTTCAAACAAGAGGTCTATGTCGTTGTCTTTAGAGGTCAGATACGCATCGAGCTCTTTCTCTATTCTTTCAGCATCGGCACGTACGGTCGCTTTGAGTTCTTCGATCCTTTTGTCCATGATATTTCTCCTCAATAATATTCTTTATTTGAATCATTCCGCTTCCTTTGCGGAAATAAGATCTTCTTCTATCATCTCGCCATCGGGCGACATCTTGAGCAGCTTTATCTTTCGCTCGGCAGATTCAAGCTGTTCGTTGCATATCCTCACGAGCTTCACGCCCTCCTCATAAAGAGTGAGCGCGTCCTCAAGACTTACGTTCTCGCGCTCAAGAGATGCGGATATCTCGTCAAGCCTCTTTATTGAAACTTCGAAATTTATATCTTTATTATTTGTCTCGTTCATATTATCTCCTTTTTATCAACCGAAAGTATCTCGGCGTCGGCTCTGCCGTCCGAGAGCAAGATGCTCACGCGGTCATGTACTTCAAGCTCTGCCGCCTTTCCGATTATCTTGCCGTCCTTTTCAAGCGCACTGTATCCTCTGCCAAGCACCGCCAAAGGATTCATCGCGCTAAGGCTTTGAGATAAAGCATAAAGTCTTGCCCTTGAGCGTTCGAGAACTCTGTCTGCCGCCTTTTCTATTCTTGAAGAATCATAAGAAAGCTTCTGCCTTATACGCTCAAGCCGAGCCTTCGGCGAGCGCATCTCCAAGACTTGCGCGCGGTTGCGAAGCATAGCTCCTTTGCGCTCAAGCAAGCGCGACGCGCAAATATCTATTCTCTCCATCGCCTCGTCAAAGCGTTCTATCATATCTGCTCTGTCGGGAACGGCTATCTCTGCCGCCGCCGACGGAGTCGGCGCACGCTTGTCCGCGGCAAAATCGCAAAGCGTGAAATCCACCTCATGCCCTACCGCAGATATTACGGGAATATGCGATGCCGCAACCGTTCTTGCAAGTGTTTCGTCGTTAAACGCCCAAAGGTCCTCGACCGACCCCCCTCCACGTCCTATGATTATAACGTCGCAAGTTCCGTCGGCGTTCAGATATTCTACACCTTGGCAAAGCGTCCTTGGAGCGTCCGCGCCTTGAACGAGAGACGGATATATCAATATTTCCGCCGCGGGCCATCTTCTGCCCGTGATATTGAGCATATCCCGAACAGCCGCGCCTGTGGGAGACGTTACGATACCTATTTTCTTCGGTATTTTCGGAATAAGCTTTTTTCTTGACTCGTCAAAAAGTCCTTCTGCTCGCAGCTTTTCATAAAGTCTTTTATATTCGAGATAAAGCGCGCCCGCGCCGTCGTCGGTCATAGCCGAAACGTAAAGCTGGTAGCGTCCGCTCTTCTCATAGACCGACACGCGACCATATGCCGTGACCTTCATGCCGTTATCGGCGCGGAAGGTCATTCTCTGCGCTTGTGCGCGGAACATTACCGCCGCTATCTCCGATTCCTCGTCCTTCAAGGTGAAATATATATGACCGCTTGAATGGTACTTGAGATTTGATATCTCTCCGCGTACAGTAATTTCGGAAAGACACGCGTCGGACTCGATAAGGCTCTTTACGTAACGGTTTACCTCGCTAACGCTTAGCGAAAAGTCCTTCATATTCATTAATTTATTTTTCTCCGTTAAATTTAGCTCTTCTGCAAAGCAAGGCTATTCCCGCCGCGTTATCGGCGGAAAATGCGGGTTCTGCAAAGGAAGCGTCAAACCTTTTTGAAAGCTCCCCGCGCATAAGACGGTTGGACATAACGCCCCCCGCGTAAAGAACGGGGCTCTCGCCGTATTTCTCTATTGCGTTCTCGGTCATTTTTATAAGCGTCTTGCAAATGAAATCAAATACGAACGCCGCCACGGCACTCTTATCCTGTGTCTCACGGTATATCTTGAGCGCGATATTCTCCGCGCCCGAAAGACTGCAACGGCAATCTCTTACTGTTACGGGGTGCTTATATATCTTGCCCTCATATGATGCCGCGAGAGCCTCAAGCTCTCTGCCGCACGGAAAGGAAAGCCCCATAGCAACGCCGACCCTGTCGATAGCCTGTCCCGCGTTTATGTCGTCGGTCTCGCCTATAAGCTCAATGTCAAAGCTTACTCGGTTCGGTGTGACACGCAACACCTCGGTCGTGCCTCCCGAAACGTGAAAGGCAAGAAATGGCTTTTCCATAAGCTCGTCCGCGCGCCCCGAAGAATAAAGCGCCGCCATAACGTGACCGTTCTGGTGCGAAACCTCGTATATCGGTATATCAAGTGCCGCCGCAAACGCGCCAGCCGCCGCTCTTCCCGACAAAAAGCAAGGCATATACGAGCCCTCCGCATCTCTCGGTCGGACGGAAACTCCGACGGCTACGGGGGTATAACCATTTAGCGCAAGTGAGAGCTCCTTTGTGATAACGGGAAGATTTTTCGTGTGAGCGAAAACGGCGTCCGATTGGCGAAGTCCTCTCTGCCCTTCCGCTACGGGAAGCGGTATTTTTAAGTTCGCAACAACGTTACCCTGCTCGTCACAAACGGCGCAGGACGTTGTGTAATTGCTCGTGTCAAAGCCGACAAAGCAGGGCTTCATGCCTTTTCTCCGTCAGTCTTTTTGCCCTCAAGCTCGTTCTTTATCGAGTTGAGAACGCCGTTTATGAATGGGCGAGCCTTGTCCTCGTCGTATTTCTTGGCAAGCTCAATAGCCTCGTTGATAGAAACGCTGTACGGAATTTCCGTCTCATAAAGCATTTCGTAAACGGCAAGGCGCAAAATCGAGCGCGAAAGCTTTGAAAGACGGCTCGTTTTCCAGCCGTTCGCGTGTTTTCCTATCGTTCCGTCAATTTCCTCGCGGTTGTCGCTTATGCCGAAATACGCCTTCTTAATGTACTCGTCGTTCGGTATCTCTCTATCCTCAACAGACGTCGCGAATATCTCAACGCTTGTCTCGTCGCATCTGAATTCGGTCTCGAACAAAAGTCCGAGTATCTGCTCGCGAGCTTCTCTTCTTGAAAGTGTACTCATATGTGTTTTGGATCTCCTTTTTTATCTGAACGTGCCTTTTGGCACAATACTCCATACTATATATTATATATGCATTCTTTCAAATTGTCAACAAAAAATGAATATTTTTATTAATAATTATTCATTTTTGCATGAAATCAAAATTTGTAATTCAAATTTTGATTTGTCGGTGTGTTATTGTTCGCATAAATTTAACCGAATGGCAACGGACCGGCGTCCTCGACGGTCCTAATACAAACGAATTTTACTAATCTAACGTATAACGATCTCCCCGATAAACCGCAATTTGTTTGAATTTTAATTTTTTCATCTAACAAACAAAAGACGGCTCTTTTCGAACCGTCTTTATATTTCAATTACTCCGCAGTACCTTCCTCGACTGCTTCTTCAATTGCCTTTTCGATATCGGCGATATCCTCGGGCTTTGCGGCTTTAGCTTCCTTTCTTCTCTGCTTCTCTTCCTCAAGCTTTTCGCGGAGCAGACGTATCTTCTCGCGAGACGCGTCGATGCCGTCGACTATCGGCTTTATCTTCTCTGCCTGTGATTCACCCGTTTTGAGCTGCTTATAAGTAAGCTTTCCGAGCGTGGTGTAATAGCCGTCAAGCTTTGCCTCAGCCATTTTTATTTTGACGTATATCGCGGCAACGTCCGCGACCTCGCCCGTTTTACGTATAGCCTTATTTGTTGCGCGTGCCGCGCTATCCTTAACAGTGCTCCAATTTGCCATAATAAATTCCTCCGATACTTATTCGTAAAGATTTCTTATATTCATTATACACCAAATTTTCAAAAATGTAAATAGAGGAATAAAAAATTTACTTTTCGGAAAAAATATCAAAAAAGATATATTCGGGGTATTTGATATGAACATGGACAAAAAGCAATATAAAAAGTACGCGAAGGCTCACGCGCCGAAATCACCTATTTTAAAGAACTGCTTGCGCGCGTTTTTTGTAGGCGGAGCGATATGCGCGCTCGGTGAGGGTCTTTTACACGTTTACGGTGACCTTTGCCAATTGGACAAGGAAAACTCCGCGGCTCTGGTGTCGGTGACACTTATCTTTCTGTCAATACTTTTGACCGCTATCGGCGTATACGACAATATAGCAAAGTTTGCGGGTGCGGGAACGCTCGTACCCATAACGGGTTTTGCGAACGCGGTCGCCTCTCCCGCGATAGACAGCAAAGCAGAGGGGCTTATTCTCGGTGTGGGTGCGAAGATATTCACCGTCGCGGGTCCCGTTTTGCTTTACGGAACGGTCTCGGGAGCATTATACGGGGTTATTTATTATATCTATACACTTGTAAGATAGATTTAGAAAGAGGAACGGACAGTCGAGGACGCCTGTCCCTACAAGGTATGGAGAAAATCGTTTGTATATCTTTCACCGTATGGCGACGGAAAAACGATTCGATTTCATCTGACTCTTTGTAGGGACAGGCGTCCTCGACTGTCCGAAAGCAAACAAAACATACAAAGGACGGCTCAAAGACAAAGCCGTCCTCTTTTGTATTGACAAGAATAAAATTATATGATAAAATTTACATGATAAAATCAAAGCAACAGGTGATATTATGAACAAAAAAAGATGCCCTTGGTGTGGCAAAATAATAGATAAAGAAAAGGATAAGACCTTGTGGAAAGACCGTTACACTTCTTCTGTTCCACGCTTACTTCACTTAGCTGATTGCAGTCATTGCAGATACAAGTACGGTCAAGTTCCCATGTTGTATCCTCATTTGTTAAAAATAAATGTTCTTCTTGTTTTACTTGCCGTTTTGACATTTGTACTTCAATCATGGATTCTTCTCGCACTTCTCTTTTTGGCTATTGGTTTGGACATTTTTCTTCATATTAAAACTCCGTATTCAAAGCTTGATGATAAAGGCAAGTCCCCTGAAAAAAACACGGATCTTGACTGTGAGATCGAAATACTTGAAAAGTACGGTGAGATCAACCGTTACGAGATATATTTTCTGAATAATAATTTTGATACTTTCGAGCCTTTTGTACTTGCGTCACCCATTCATGTTTATTCGATCAATAAAAAAAGCAACTCCGCACTCGGAGAATTTTTATATATGAACGAAAAGAACTATGACTACATACAAAAAGACAGTTGTGAGCTTTACGATACCGAAATGAACCTTATTGCAAAAATAAAATTTGTAACAGAAATATAAGACAAAGGACGGTTCTGTGTGATATTACGCAGAGCCGTCCTTTTTTATCTCAATTTCCCGTCACGGTCATTACGACTATTCGTCCGTCGACCTTTATTTTCGCGCTGTCGCAAAGCTCTCTCCATTCGGTCTTTGAGAGAAGCACCCGAAGCGCCTCGGCGCGCTTTGCGCAAAGAGCCGCAAGCTTTTCCGCATCGGTCGAGGAATAGCATTTAAACACCGCTATCTCGTACGGCGCGGCAACAGATGACATATAAATAGCAAAATCCTCGGTAAGTGTCAAAAGCTCGGCGGCTCGCGCGCCGTACATTGATTCGCAAAGGCTCTGCGAAAAATACGCGCTATCCCCCTCCACAGCACCTTTTATGTATATCTCCCCCGCGGGAAGCCCTTGCGTATCCGCCATGAGCGACGAAAGAAGCTCCTCTGCACTTCTGCTCTCACCTTTGCAAGAGACGAGCGACACAGCTAAAAACAAAACCGCAATAATAAACAAAATAAACCGCTTCATATGACCTCCGTAAAAATTATCTTTAAATAAATATTATGAGGTCATATGCGACTACATTTCATTTATCCGCAATTATTAAAAAAATTTACATTTTTGTGACAAATTAATATCGCTTTTATTGTAAAATAATATGAGTACAAGAACTTAACGTATTCCGTCGCCGTCTGCAACACGGCGCAACGTTTTGAATAATATTCCACAGTCGGATACAAAGCCTATCTCCTCAACGTACCTTGCGTCAAGCTCGGCTTTTTCTCTGTCGTTGACGAAGTCTCTTCCGCTGATCTGCGCAAGACCTGTTATACCAGGACGAATGTCATATACGCCTTTCTCCATGCGGAGACGGTGTACTGCTTCTTCCTCGGCTATAAGCGGACGAGGTCCGATAAGACTCATATCCCCTTTTAGCACGTTAAAGAGCTGCGGCAATTCGTCAAGGCTCGTCCTTCGCAAAAATCTGCCGACAGGCGTAACGTACAGAGCCGCATCTGAAAATTCAGAGGTGGGACGGTTATTCGGCGCATAGGAATACATAGTTCTGAATTTATAGCAGACAAACGTCTCTGCGTTTCTGCCCACTCGTTTCTGTCTGAATATCGCTCCGCCGCGCGAAGTAAATAAAACGGTGCACGCAATAAAAAGCATTGGAATCGCAAGAAAAAACAAAAGCAAAAAGGAAAACAGGACGTCAAGCAGACGCTTCCAGAAAAAATATCCCCGTCTTTTGTTTTTCAAAGCATTCATGCACCCGCTCCGTTCTCTTTTGCTCTTTGGTTTTAGGATATGTATTTTTTTGCGCTTCATTCAAGTTAATTCAACAATAACAAATTTTATCACGGAGGCATTATGCTCGTTTATATTATACTTATTTCGATAGCCGCTCTTGCCGTAATATCCTTCACAGTCCTTTCTATTATAGCTATCCGAAGCCTGAGAAAGATCGTCAGACGTCCAAAAAAGCCCGCTCCCGAGGTCTTCGAGCAGGCTTACAGATTGAATTATATATCGGAAGAAACGCAAAAAATCTTGAGAGCCGCGTTTGACCGCTTCGAAAGCTATACAACGACGGAAACCTCTATCATATCACACGACGGTCTGAAGCTTATCGGACATATCATTGAGCCTGACACGAGTACCCCGAAGGGCACTGTGATCTTTATGCACGGATACCGCAGCTCGTGCCGTCAAAATCTCTGTATGCCGATATCCTTTTTGCTCGACGAAGGCTACCGCGTGCTTTACATATATCAGCGTGCGCACGGAAAAAGCGAGGGAAAATATATCACGTTCGGCGTGCTTGAGAGCCTTGACGCAAAGGCTTGGTGCGAACACGTGCGCAATCTTTTCGGAGAAAGCTCTCCCATAGCGCTCTTTGGCGCATCTATGGGCGGAACGAGCGTGATGTGCTCCACCGAAAAGGGACTTCCCGAAAACGTCCGCGCTATCATTTGCGACGGCGGATATACGTCACCGTGGGAAGTACGTTTATATAAATTCCGCAAGACACATTCGATATCTCCCTACCCGTTTATGAACGTTTTGAATCTCTATGCTAGGCTGATAGCCAAGTTTTCACTTAAAGGCGTTTTTTCACCTCGCGCCGTCGCTTCATCAAACCTCCCTTTCTTACTTATATACGGCACAGCCGACAAAGCAGTTCCGTATGAAATGGGAGTAACCATATCCGAAGCTTCTGAGCGTACAAAACTTATATCGGTAGAGGGCGCTCACCATCTCTGCTGTTGCATGCAAGAGCCTACACGGTATAAAAATGAGGTAATCTCTTTTCTTGAAAAAAATATGAAATAATATATTACTACAACACGTTTTGTCCGCAAAAGTGTACAGAACGTGTTGTTATTTTGTACAATAAATATTTTTATTTTTAGCTAAATCGCCGTTATTTAAAAATGTCGAAAAAAGGGGTTGACTTTTCTTTTTTTAGGTGGTAAAATACTCGAACAATAAAAAAAGGAGAACGCCGTTAAGGTTGCAAATGAATGATGGAAAATCAACTTTTGATCAACAAAAAGCTTACTGACAAGCAACTATCTTCTCTTATCGCTTTGGGTACACAGGACGAGCCTATACTATTTGCCATAGTCGGAGAGATAAATGAAAAAGCTCAATACGCACCTTGCGTTCTGCTCGCAACACATTCACACCTGTTTACCTACGATCTCAATGAGAAAAAGCTATCCGAAAAATATGCGTTTTGCGATATTGAAAAAATATACGTAAAACGTATGTACGGCAACGGTGTTATGCGTTTGTCGCTCAAAAATGGTGACACTGTTGACTTCTTTCGTTTCACCTTTACCGTAACCGCGCTTTGCGATGCGGTCGTTACATTCGTCAAGGACGTGAAAAACGATGTGCCGATCTCCGAAGCATACGAGATCATGAGTGCCGTATATGATAAACTTTTATCCGTTTGTCCCAAGTGCGGACGAGCACTATCTGCTCCGGGAGTTCCTTGCGTTCATTGTATGGACAAAATGCGTCTTATAAAAAAGCTCGGAGGATATCTTAAGCCCGAGATCCCGATCATAATTATAACCATCATCATGACGTTGGTAACGACTGCGTGCAATCTTATACCGCCGTTGCTCACAAAATCTCTCGTTGATGATATACTTCCAAATTCCGACCGAAACGCGCTTGTATACGTTGTCATTCTGCTCATCTGCGTATATATCGTTCACTACACGCTTTTCGGAATACGATCTTATATGCTTCGTTCATCCGGCAATAAGGTCATTGCAAGACTTCGCAAGGACGTTTACGAAAAAGCGCAATTTTTGCCCATGCGTTTTTACGATAAGACATCGACAGGTTCAGTTATAAACCGCATAAGCAGTGATACCTCAACAATTCAAACTTTTATGCTCAGAATCACATACGATGTTATAGTTCAATTGTTTAGACTTGTCTCTCCTGTCATTATAATGCTTGCCATAAACCCGCGTCTTACTCTTTTATCCCTGGCGCCCATACCGATAATCGTTATCGGATCAAGAATATTCAGAAAAAAGATAGCTCCATTTTATCGCCGTATTTGGAGACGCTCCTCCGCGGTCACCTCTGTACTTGCTGATACGATTCCTGGTATCAGAGTAGTCAAATCCTTTGCCAACGAAAAAAACGCCTCCGAAAAATTTTCGTACTGCGTTGAGAAATGGCGTATCACGGATACAAAAGCAGGAAAAATACTCAGCGCGTATCCGTCTATAATTACCTGTCTTGTCCAACTCGGTGGAATTGTAATATGGGCACTCGGCGGAAATATGGTTATAGATCAGCTCTCCTTGGGAAGCGGCGCGACTGTCACCATAGGTCTTCTCGTTTCCTTTATCTCATACGCTACGATGTTTTACGGCCCTGTTGAATTTTTTGCCAATTTCTCGGACACAATGCAACATGCGATGGCATCCATTGAGCGTATCATGGATATTCTCGATGCAGAGCCTGAACACGACTTTGGAAAAGGCAACGTAGATGCAAACATCGGTGGAAAAATAGAATTTATAAACGTAAACTTTTCCTTTGACCGAACCAAAAAAACTCTAAAAAACATAAATCTCACGATCGAACCCGGAGAGATCGTTGGTATCGTAGGAACGACGGGCTCGGGTAAATCGACACTTATAAATCTCTTGCTCAGATATTATGACCACTATGAAGGACAGATAACTGTCGGAGGAGTAGACATACGCGACATCGATATGCAATATTACCGATCAAGCATCGGTTACGTTCAGCAAGAGCCGCAGATGTTCCACGATACGATATACAACAATATCGCTTACGGAAACGATAATTTCTCTGTCGACGAGGTCATAAACGCCGCTGACATTGCAAACGCGCACGAATTTATAGTACGTCAGCCCGACGGCTATGATTCGGTCCTCGGTGAGCGAGGCGTTGGTCTTTCGGGCGGTGAGCGACAGAGGATATCTATAGCCAGAGCAATGCTCCGCGATCCGAAAATGCTCGTCTTTGATGAGGCTACGGCTTCGGTTGACTCTGAAACCGAACACCTCATTCAAGAGGCTATTGAGCATCTTATAAGCGGAAGAACGACTATAATGATAGCGCACAGACTTTCCACCCTTTCGAAAGCAACGAAGATAGTCGTTATCGACAATGGAGAGATAATAGAATGCGGCTCTCCCGAGGAGCTTATGGCAAAGAAGGGCAAATATTACAGGCTCGTTGAGATACAATCTATGTCTGACAAGATAGCCGAATCAAAACGCGCCGAAAAATTTGAATAAGGAGGAGAATATCTTATGGCAAGAATATACGTTGACAAATACACAGGCAAACTTGAACGCACTGACCTTTATCTCGTTACGCTCACCTTGAAAAACGGTGATGTTCATTCGAACCTTGAACCAAGAATGCTCTTTCCTTTTACCAATCATTCCATGTATATTGCCCTCCTTAACAAAGAGGAAAAGGAGATCGCATTCGTACGAGATCTTGCGGAATTGGACGAGGCTTCCGCTAATGCCATTGAGGAATGTTTCCGCGAATATTACATGATACCGAAGATCACCCGCGTTATATCGTGCGAGGATAAGTTCGGAAATCTCAAATGGACGGTCGAGACAGATCGAGGAGAGATAACCTTTCAAATAAAGAACAGACATAACGATATAAAGCATCTATGGGGTACTCCGAGGGTCATAGTCAGAGATTCGAACGACAACCGTTACGAAATACCAAACTACAAAGAGCTTGACGCAAGAAGCGCAAGACTTTTGTTCTCTTATCTGTAAAATATACTCTGTAAATACATAAAAGGGTTAAGTCTTGTCGTTTGATAAGTTAAATAAATTGCGGTTTATCGGGCAGTGTGTTCACACGAACTTTGTAGGGGAGGCTATCAGCCTCCCGCCACAAACATATTAACCTCAACAAAGCGGGAGGATAATATCCTTCCCTACGGAGTTACGTTGTTTTTGCTCGTCTTTCTGTAGCCATATCTCACCGATAAATCAAAATTTGAAGTGTTTGAGCGTCCCCCGCGGCGCACCGCTGTATTTCAATTAAAAATGTATCTTTATCGCAAATAATTAATTCCGAAAAAGGTTGACTTTTTGTGTTTTTATGCTATAATTTAGGTAATAAAAAACTTCGTGCAAGATCGTGAAAGGCGTAGTCATGTTAAAGGCAAAAAATGTAGACATTCTTCACGGAAATCTGCTGAAAATGATAATTATTTACAGCATTCCGATAATCCTTGTCGGTCTTATTCAAAATCTCTTTAACGCCGTTGATATTATGGTTCTTAGATTTGTAGCTTCGGACGAAGCTGTTGCCTCCGTCGGCGCGACATCGACCATTATAAGTCTTCTCGTTAATAGCTTTTTCGGCTTATCAAGCGGAGTAAAGATAGTTCTTGCGCGTCTTATAGGAGAGGGGCAAGAAACAAAAGTAAAAAAAACGGTATCCACCTCTATGCTATCCTCTCTCTATCTCGGTATTATCGTAGGGATCGTCGGTTTTATTTTAACTCCAGCGTTTTTGCGCATCACAAAGTGTCCGCCCGAATGTATCGACGGCGCGCTTCTCTACATGAGAATATATTTTGCCGCCGCACCTGCAATAATGGTATATAACTTTGGGGCATCGGTAATAAACGCTTCGGGCGACTCGCAAAGTCCTCTATATTATATGATAATATCTGGCGTTCTTAACGTCGTTCTTAATTTTCTTCTTTGTTTTATTTTGCCGCAAAAGGTCATGGCTGTCGCCATCGCAACGACGGCGGCTCAACTTGCAGGAGCTATTCTCGTTGTCAGACGTTTGCTCAAGATGGACGGCATCTGCCATCTTGATATAAAAAACATTTCTTGGGATAAGAACGCTTTTGGAAAGATACTTGCAAACGGACTTCCGATAGCTTTAACGAACTCTCTTTACCCTATCGCAAATCTTCAGATACAGACCGCGGTAAATTCACTCGGAGCGATTGCCGTTGCGGGAAATTCCTCATCGACTACGATATCGGGCTTGATATCTGCCGCAACGATAACGCCGTGGGCAACGGCTACGACCGTTTTCGTCGGTCAGAATCTCGGTGCAAAAAACACCGAGCGTGTCACAAAAAGTATATTTTATCTTATATCCATTACGCTTATCTGCACGGTCACTTTCGGCATCTTGGGAATGGTCTTCTCGAAGCCCTTGCTTTCTCTGTTCGTGTCGGAAGCGGAGGCGATACGCTACGGTCAAATAAGAATGTTATATACAGTCTTACCGATCTTCATATCCGGACTCCTCTCTATCATCTCAAACCTTATTCAAGTCTTTGGATATCCGACTTTTTCTTCGATGATCTCTATCCTTTGTGTTTTCGTTTTCAGGATCATATGGATGCAGTTCGTTTACGTTAAAGTTCCTAATTTCCATGTTGTCGTTCAATGCTTTACGGTCTCGTGGATATTAGAGTGCTTGTCAAAGGCTATATTCTTCATGTATTTATACTTTGCAAAATTCAAAAAAGGAAAATTGAAAAAAATGATGTAATACATAAAAAGGTTAGGTCTTTTAAGTTTGACCTAACCTTTTTCGTTTGATAAGTTAAATAAATTTCGGTTTGTCGTGAATGCGTCCCGCTCTTGCGGAATTGAGCACCGAGACGACTGCCGCGCCGACGTCGGCTACAACGGCTGCGCTGAGCGGCAATTCGCCAGCTCCCCAAACGGCGAACGCGACTCCTATGAGTACGACCGCTATCTTTATTCCCAGAGAAAGCGCGATACTTACGTTCGCTACCCTCTCCGTCCTTTTCGCTATACGTATCGCCCTTGAAACAGACGCTATATCGTCGTCGGCTATTACGACGTCCGCGCTCGTTACCGTAAGGTCCGAGCCGCAAAGTCCCATCGCTATTCCAACGTCCGCTCTCGCTATGACCGCGGAATCGTTAAGACCGTCTCCGCAAAAGGCTACTGTGCTTTTCCTTGAGATAGATTTTTGCCTTGCGTACATCTCCTCAAATTTGTCAAGCTTTTCCTTTGGAGTAAGCTTCGGATAAAATTCATTTATACCCGCTTTCTCGCACGCAGAACGCACCGACTCCTCGCCGTCGCCGCTCAATACACAGACCGAGGTAACGCCAAGAGAAGACAGCTCTTCTACCGAGCTCTTTACGCCATTTTTCAGATGTGAGGAAAAATTAAGCTTTCCGAGCAGCTTTCCGTCAAGCGCGCCGAATATTGCCGTCGTCTTGCTATCCTCTGCATCTATCCCGTTTTCGCGGAGAAGCGCGGCGTTACCGAAAAGCGCGCGTTTACCGTTGACCGCGCAAACCACTCCGCGTCCGCCTACTATCTCGATATCCTTTATCTCATATGGGTCGAAGCGTTCGTCGGAAGCAGAACAAAAAGCTATTGCCGCCGCGTGCGGACTGTGTGAAAGAACGGCTTTCGCAAGTCCTGAAAATTCTTCGTCCGAAATATCGCAGTAAAGCTCTGCGCCATCGTATGAAAGTCCCGATTCGGTAAGCGTTCCCGTTTTATCAAACGCGATAGCTTCAATACGGCAGACCGAATCCATTATCTCTCCGCCTCGGAAAACTATTCCCTTTTTAGCCGCATATCCGATCCCCGCAAAATACGCGAGCGGTACGGAAAGGACGAGTGAGCACGGACAGGATATAACAAGCACGGTAAGTCCCGCGCGTACCCATTGCTCCCACTCATGCGTAACGAGTCCGCCGCCAAGTATTATCGCCGCGCAGATGGCGAATGCCGTCGGCGTAAAGATACGCGCAAAGCGCGCTATCTTCTTTTCGGATTCCGATTTGCGCTTTTGCGCCTCCTTTACTGCCCTTGAAAGCTCGGCTACGACCGAATTTTCATATCGCTTTTCTACGCGCAAGGTTACAGACCCGTCCAAAAGTATCGACCCTGACGGACAAGAAACACCGCAATAAAGCTCAAGCGGCTTTGACTCTCCCGTTACAGAGGACGTATCGGCATTTCCGCTGCCCGATACGACTACTCCGTCAAGCGCTATACGCTCTCCCGCGCGGACGAGTATCTGCTCTCCGACCTCTATATGCTCAGGACTTTCATTCGCAAGCTCGTCGTCTCTGACTACCGTGACGCGTTCGGGAGTAAGCTCTATAAGCTCGGAAACGTTCTTTTTCGAGCGAGAATACGCTCTGTCCGATATCATTTCTCCAAGCGAATAAAGATACATTACCGCAGCCGCGTCAGCATATTCTCCTATGCAAAAAGCACCGACCGTTGCCGCGCACATAAGCGTAAATTCGGTAAATATCTTCTTTTTCAAAAAGCCTTTTATCATACCCGCGTACACCGATACGCCAAACAGTATATAGCCTAAAAACGACGCCGCTATCGGTATCCAAAAAGGCTCTATCGGCAAAAAGCCGACTATAACAGGAATCGAGCCGAGCGTATAAAGCAATATGCTTTTTAATCTGCTTCCGCCCTCCTCTTCTTCGCCGTGACTGTGTCCGCAGCCGCAGGAACAGTCGCATTCATCTCCGTGGTCGTGACCGCAAGAGCATTTTTCCCCGTGCGCGTGTTGATGCTCATGTTCGTGCTCGTGATGATGCTCATGCTCGTGACCGCAACAGCCGCAGGAGCATTTTTCTTCGTGCTCGTGTTTATGTTCGTGTTCAGACATAAATTACCTCTTCACTTTTCACTATTACTTATTACCTATTTTTCCTCGCAGGCGTGCAAAAGCGCCATGTCGAGCATGAGCCTTACGTGCTCGTCAGATATCGAATATACGACCGTCTTTCCCTTTCGCGTAACGCGTACAAGATCGGCTTTTCTCAAAAGCGCAAGCTGATGCGATATTGCGGATTGGCTCATTCCCAATCTCTCGCAGATGTGATTTACGCAAAGGCTTCCCTCAAGAAGCTCGGTAAGTATGCGCAGACGGGTTTTGTCCGAAAGTATCTTAAAAAACGTGCTCATTTCACAAAGGACCGCTTCGGTGTTGTGTTTTTCCTTATGCATTATATTCCTCTCCGTTCATATGAATATTTGTTCATATGAACAGTTTATCATACGTCAAATAAATTGTCAACTCTTTTTTATGAAATTTAACGTAATTTGAATTTGTTTACAACACGTTCAAAATTTGGGTATATAATGATAGGTAACTTTGAATTTTTTATCGCTCAAGGAGTAGATATTTATATGAAAAATATACTTTCAGAAGAAAAGAGCGCTCGTTTTTTTAAGATATTCAGAATAACAGTTTTGTGCGCGGCTGTTGTCACAACGGTCTTGCGCGCGCTTTCGCTCTTCCTTTTCTATGATGCGGAAATAGGATATTATCAACACGGAAGCGTTATCCCCACCGTTTTTAACGTGTTTATGACGGTGTTCGCCCTCTTTACCGTCGTGTCGTGCGTTTTGCTTGGCAAAAATTCTCCCCGCCCCGAAAGATATACCCTCTCGAGCAAATGCGCGTCTGTATTCGCCGCCCTTGCCTTTGCCGTTGTGGCTATATCGTCTGCGACCTCTTGGTTTTTGTCCTCGGAATATTTTTTGACGGATACGTCAAGTCCGTTGACCTTGATAGTCACCATTCTTACCGTAGTTGCTCCGATAGTTTCTTGCGCGTACTTCGTACTTTACGCGCTCGGCCGTCTTTCTCCCTCGTTTTCCCTGATAGGCGGTATATTTGCGCTCGTTTATTTGGTTATCATTCTTGCAAATTCTTACTTTGATATCTACGTTCAAATGAACGCTCCCGAAAAGCTTTCGTCACATCTCTGCTGTGTTTGCGCCCTGCTTCTCATCTTAAACGAAATGAGAGTAATGTGCGGTGCGGAGAAAAAAGCGTTTTATCTGTTTTCGGTATCCTTTTCGGCGATCGCGCTGAACGCTTGCGCTCTTCCGACGGTCATCGCTTCCTTTGCGGGAGTTTTCACAGACGGAGTAATAACGCCTCCCGATCCGTCGGCATACGTGTTTTTCGCGCTTGGCATCTTCTCTGCCGTACGCTTGATAATGCTTGAGCCGAAAAGCGAGATCGAAGAGAGCCAAGAAATCCAAGAAATCGAAGAAAAAAACGACACTTCAAGTGAAGAAAAGGAGCAATCATGAGCGCAAACGATCGCATACAGTGGTTTCACAAAAAGGTGACGGACGGTTGTTTTCCAAACGCCACTCATCTTTCCGAGAGGTTTGGAATATCCCACAGACAAGCGCAAAGAGACGTCGATTATCTTCGTAAAAAGCTTGAAGCTCCGCTCGAATATAATTCCGAGCGCAAAGGATATACGTATTCCGAGCATTTTGTTCTCCCCGTTATGACAGGAACGACGAACGATGCGGATTACAGAGATGTTCTTATGGGGCTTCGCGATTTCAACGACCGTGCAGCAGCGCAGTCCTTTATCCAGATGCAGCTTCCCTACACCGCGCTTCTTGAAATAAACGATAAAATGACAGTCATGAATCTGCGTAGCATTATAGTCTCCGAAGAGCCGCGCCACCGCTATCGCTGCGAGTTTCCAAGCATCGAGCTTTTCCTCGGTATCATAATGTCTACGGGCGCGGATATCCGCGTTATCGAGCCCGATTGGCTTCGCTCCCGCCTCGTTACGTTCGCAAAGCGAGTGCTTGAGTGCAATTCGACGATAGATGAATAAGAACGCGGGGGACGCGGCTGTCTCTTAACACAGGGTACGGTTTTTGTTGAGTTTTTATTGACAAATTAAAAAATCTTGTTATAATATACATAAAATAACATAACATCTGTAACAGGAGTGCTATTATGAAAAAATTAACTAAATCAAAAATTATAATCATAGTTATTATTGTTAGTGCCTTACTTTTTAGTATGGCTTTTAATATAACTTATTTATTAAACAGGCAATCTCGTTCAAAAGAAATAAGTGATTTGTCAGAAATATTAAAAAATCAAGCAATAGAATATCTACGAGAACAACTTGAATCCACAAAAGAAATTTCTGACAATGAAACCATCGTAGTTGACAAATTTACGGCAAGCGGTTACAGCCAAGAGATCTATGAATCCAACAAAAGCAAAGAAGATTCGGAAAAAGAATTTCCTTATGAAACAGCTCAATTTTATTTAATCGTTACAGACAATGCTTTTTTCAAAACCAACGCAAGACAGTTCGTTGTTCGATTTGAAAAAGATGAATCCGGTATTATGAAAATCATCAATTACCAGCTTACACAGGGGATAAATCCATAATAACACAGTGGGCGGTTTTGTATGTGCCAAAGCACACGCAGAATCGTCCCATGTTTTTAGTAACAATTTTAATATTAGCAAGTGTTGCAAAAAATAATTTTTATATTTTTTCAAAAAAGTATTGACAAATTAAAGAGTTTGTGGTAAAATACTATCCGTTATCCAAAGACAGCAGGTTTCGGTAAAAGCCAGGTCGCTTTCCTGCCGAGGAGAGACAAAGTCGAATATTTTTGATCTTTACGTCTTTCTTCGCGCAATTTTGCGGCTTTCGAAGAAAGCTTTTTTGTTTTCTGCTGCCAATCCTAACAGGAGGTAAAACAAAGTGCCTAGCAATTCTATTCTCGAACAAAAGAAGGCGATCGTTGCTGATCTTGCCGAGCAGCTCAAAGCTTCTCCCGCAGGCGTTGTCGTTAACTATCAGGGTATCACCGTTGAGGACGACACCAAGATGCGTAAGGCTCTTCGTGAGGCTGGTGTTAACTACACCGTTATGAAGAACTCACTCACCGGCAGAGCTTGTGAAGAGGTCGGCATGGGCGATATGAAGCAGTACCTTTCGGGTATGACCGCTATCGCTATCGGTAAAGACGACGCTGTTGCTCCCGCAAAGGTCCTCAAGGAATATGCGGAAAAGATCGAGTCTTTCGAGATACTCGCAGGTTACCTTGACGGTAAGGTAGTTGACAAAGCTACCGTTATGCAGCTCGCTGACATTCCGTCCAAGGAAGTACTTCTCGCGAAGTTCCTCGGAAGCATCAAATCTCCCCTCTACAACCTTGCATACGCTCTTCAGGCTGTTATCGACAAGGACGGCGAGGAAGCTCCCGCTGCAGAAGCTGCAGAGGCGTAAGCCATCTATCCCTTTCGGCATAGTGCCGACGACCGCGTGACACACGCAAAAAATTAAATTAAAAAATTATCCGAATTTAAGGAGGAAAATTAAAATGGCATCTGAAAAGATCACTAACATTGTTGAAGAGATTAAGACTCTTACTATCATCGAGCTCGCTGACCTCGTAAAGGCAGTTGAGGAAGAGTTCGGCGTATCCGCAGCAGCTCCCGTAGGCGTTGTTGCAGTTGCAGGCGGCGCAGCAGCTCCCGCAGCAGAAGAAAAGACTGAGTTTGACGTAGTTCTCAAGAGCTTCGGCGCTAAGAAGCTTGACGTTATCAAGGCTGTTCGTGAGATCACCGGTCTTGGACTTAAGGAAGCTAAGGAGATGGTTGAGGGTGCTCCCAAGACCGTTAAGGAAGGCGTTTCCAAGGACGAGGCTGAGTCTGTTAAGAAGACTCTCGAAGAGGCTGGCGCAGAGGTTGAGGTTAAGTAATTTAACCCCTCTCGGTTTCTTGAACATAAACGGCTATTGCAAATGCAATAGCCGTTTTGTTTTTGTTTGGAATTTCAAATTTTGATTTGTCGGTGTGTTATTGTTCGCATAAATTTAACCGAATGGCAACGGACCGTCGAGGACGCCGGTCCCTACAGTGTAGAAATGTTTGTACACATATTCCTCGCCGTGAGGCGACGGTAAAACCTGACGATCATAAATTATCTTGTAGGGACCGGCGTCCTCGACGGTCCTAATACAAACGAATTTTACTAATCTAACGTATAACGATTTCCCCGATAAACCGCAATTTATTGGGCAAGACATATTATTCTGTCTTGCCCTTTTGCCTTATTTCTTTATCAAGATAAGCTCTTCTGCGTAAGGAAGCGAAGCTATCCAATCGCAATACGTATGCCATTCGGCGAGCTTATGATTTTTACGCGCGTAATACATATTTATAAGATTTTCGTAGTTCATGGTAACGGTACGCATCTGGTTATAGCTTGAGGGCAAGAGCTGTATCATATTATGCCACGGCTGTCTGTCCTCTTTATTCGCGCAGAACTTCTGTCTTTCGGCTTCGAGATAAGCGATAAGCGCGTCGAGTGCCGCGAGTCCGTCAGAGTCAAGTCTGTCGCACGAAAAGTCCTCGCGCTCAAACGCCTTTGCGTGTATCTTATGCATCGTACTGCAAGAGTTCGCGACAGTTCCCACCTTATAAGTATCAAATTCCTTCCACCAATAAAGAGGCGCGGTTATGTCTACGGAGACGAATATCTGGCGTAAAAATTTTCGGTGGTCGCTTCCCGCGCAAGCCAAGCGCTTTGCGAGGTCAAGGTCGTTCTCACCGAGGATATAGTTCCCCTCTCCGTCGTACGAGCTATCCATCTTTCCCCAGCTGTTCATTGGGTTACGCGCTCCTCTTATAGCGTTTTCAAGGTTCATGACCGAGGTGCGTTCAAGCTTTATCATAATACGATCCTCTCTTTTTAATCTTTATATTTGAAAGTCAATAACTACACGGTTCTCAATTACTTTTCTCACGTACTGTGAAACAAGCTGGTGGTCGGGGTGCTTTGCGTATATCTCAAGAGTTTCCAAGGTGTCGAATTCGGTTATCAGAACAAGGTCGGCGGACATATCGGTGTGTTTGATATCATATCCTATCTCAAGTCGTCTGATCTCGGGAATTATTGCGGGGAGTGAGTAAAGTCTGTTACGGACAATATCCATGTTCTCTTGCTTGGTCTTGCCCTCTGCTTCTTCTTTGAACTTCCACATTACTACATGTTTTATCATATCAATTTCCTCCTTGTTTTTATTGATTTTGTTATTATTTAATAACAATATAATAATACCACATTTTTAATGAAAAGTCAATCTTGACTTTTACTAAATTTTGTGTTATCATTATTAGGAATACGTTTTTATTTCGGAGCAATACAAATGAAATACAATTTTTCAGACAAATTGTCGAATCTAAAGCCGTCGGCAATACGAGAAATTTTCAAGAGCCTTTCCGACCCGACTGTAATTTCGTTCGCCGCGGGAAATCCCGCCCCCGAATCATTCCCCGTCGAAGCTATTGAAAAAATATCTGCCGATATCTTTCGAACAGAACCTGTCACGGCTCTCCAATACGGCATAACCGAGGGTTATCCACCTCTGCGAAATGCGATAGCCGAGCGCCAGAAAAAGCGTTTTGGCGAGGGCATGGTACGCGACGGCGAATCGGTAATGGTCGTTTCGGGCGGTCAGCAAGGCATTGAACTTGCTTGCAAGGCGTTCTGCAACGAGGGTGACGCCGTTATCTGCGAAGACCCGAGCTTCATAGGCGCGCTCAATTCATTCCGCTCAAACGGAGCGAGAACGGTCGGCGTTCCAATGGAAAGCGACGGCATCGATATAAATGCTCTTGAGGAAACACTCAAGACTGAAAAACGCGCAAAGCTACTCTACATCATTCCCACGTTCCAAAATCCCACGGGAATAACGATGAGCGTGGAAAAGCGCAGAGCCGTTCTTTCTCTTGCCGAAAAATACAATATAATGATACTTGAGGACAACCCGTACGGTGAGCTTCGTTTTGCGGGTAAGGATATCCCCACGCTCAAATCGATGGACGATAGTGGCAGAGTTATCTACTGCTCGTCCTTCTCAAAGATACTTTCGGCGGGTATGCGTGTGGGCTTCGTTATCGCGCCCGACGTGATACTTTCGAAAATGACGGTCGCAAAGCAGAGTGAGGACGTTCACACCAACGTATTTTTCCAGATGCTCTCCTACCGCTTTATGTCGGAGTTCGATATAGACGGGCATATCGCAAAGATAAACGACCTGTACCGCAAGAAATGCACTTTGATGCTTGATTGTATAGATAAATATATCGACAGCGAATACGCGGAGTTTACACGCGCAGAGGGCGGATTGTTCATTTGGGGTACGCTTAAAGGCATGACAGACTCAACGCCTCTTGTAAAAAAGGCGCTTGAAAAGAAGGTCGCCGTCGTACCCGGTAGCGCGTTCAATTGCGACCCGTCGCTCCCCTCCCCGTCCTTCCGTCTCAATTATTCAACGCCGTCCGACGAACAGATAGTGACGGGTATCAAGGCACTTGGCGAGACGATACGGGAGATGTATAGTTAATTATCAATTCAAATTTTGATTTGTCGGTGAGTTTGATTTGACGAAACGGCAACGCACAAACGAAACGATTAGCACCAATAGCCTTCTCCAGCGGAGAAGGTGGCAAAACGGGCGGACGTAACGCCCGTTTTGACGGATGAGGAGATCGCCATTTAGCCTATGCATAATTTGCTCTCCTCATCAGT
>SVUA01000057.1 GCA_015063485.1 Oscillospiraceae bacterium
GGCGATCTCCTCATCCGTCACTCGTAAACTCGTGACACCTTCTCCGCTGGAGAAGGCTTTTGGTGAAAATCGTTTCGTTTGCAATTTGCCGTTTCGTCAAATCAAACTCCCCGATAAATCAAAATTTAATGTTGACAAAAATCAAAAAGCGTGATAAAATATTGACGAAGATACAAAAAAGAGGAGGAAAGCGCCAATGATACTGACCATAGATATTGGAAATTCTAATATAATGCTCGGCGGCTTTGAGGGCGATACGCTTTCCTTTGTCGTGTGTATTTCTACCGAAACGCAAAAGACGTCGGACGAATACGCAAGTAAGATACTCGGAGTCCTCGCACTTTACGGAGTCGGCAGAGAAAACGTAAAGGGCGCGATAATCTCATCGGTCGTTCCTCCGCTCAATTCTGTAATGAAGGAAGCCGTAAAGCTTATCTGGGGAATAGATTCCCTTATGGTAGGACCCGGAATAAAGACGGGCATAAATATCCATTGTGATACGCCGTCCTCCGTCGGCGCGGACCTTATCTGCGCGTGCGTAGCGGCTAACGGAATTTACGGAAGTCCGTCGCTTATCGTCGATATGGGAACGGCAACGAAAATAACCGTCGTCAATGAAAAGGGCGCGTTTATAGGCGTTTCGATAATGCCGGGAGTCCTTATGGGACTCAATTCTTTGGCAGAAGATACAGCCCAACTCCCCAAGGTCGAGCTTGAAGCGCCGAGAAGCGCTATCGGAAAGAACACGACCGACAGTATGCGCTCGGGAATAGTTTTCGGCAACGCGGCTATGGTGGACGGAATGATAGACAGGATAAACGCGGAGATGGGAACGGCTCTGCCCGTGTACGCAACGGGAGGCGTCGCGCCTATGATAGTGCCGCACTGTAAGCATGATATAAAGATAGACGAATATCTCGTCCTAAAGGGATTGAATATCCTTTATAATAAAAATAATTAAATAACCGTTTTGTGTATTGCTCTCGATAGGCGAGAGATAATATAAAAATTTTTTTAGCGTTGTACCGCAATAGGCGGACGACAGCAAGGAGGAAAAATTATGGCAAACACAAACATGAAAAGGGAACACATTGAAAAGCTCGTGCTTTTGGCGTTGCTCACGGCAATGGTCGCGGTACTTGCTTATTTCGGCGGTTTTATCAGGATCGGCGGACTCGCTTCGATATCCCTCACACTTATCCCCGTAGTTCTCGGCGCGGCGCTTTGCGGACCGCTTGCGGGCGCGTGGCTCGGCGGTGTTGCGGGAATCGTGTTCTTCGCAACGGCAGATGCGGCTTTCTGGCTCGGTCTGAGTATCCCCGGAACTATTATTACCGTAATGGTAAAGGGAATGCTTTCAGGACTTTGCGCGGGACTCGTGTATAAGCTGCTTGAGAAGGTCAATCGCTATCTCGCGGTAATAGTCAGCGCGGTAGTATGTCCTGTCGTAAACACGGGAATATTCCTTCTCGGTTGCCTTGCGTTCTTTATGGATGCGGTAAAGGATATGGCAACGACGAACGGTTATTCTATCGGCGCGTACCTTATCATCGGATTTGTCGGCTTGAACTTCGTTTTCGAGCTTCTCACGAACATAGTCGTAAGCCCCGCAATATTGAGACTTCTTAACATAAGAAAAAAAGATACAAAGTAATAAAAACTTTGCGCTTTGCGTGCCGATAAACATTATCGGCACGTTGCTTTTTAATAAGCTAAAAATATAATAAACAGAGGTAAAGTTATGTTTCGCGAAATGATAAGAAAGAACAAGCAGCTTTCGCGCGAGGAGTGTGTAAAGCTGTTGAAAACAGAGAAAAGAGGAGTTTTGTCCGTAATAGGCGACGGAGGTTATCCGTACGGTATGCCGATGAACCATTATTATAACGATTCTGACGGAAACATATATTTTCATTGCGGAAAAATAGGGCACAGACTTGACTCTTTAAAAGAGAATGATAAGGTGTCGTTTTGCGTATACGATAAGGGATACGCAAATGACGGCGAGTGGGCGTTGAACGTAAAAAGCGTCATCGTGTTCGGACGTGTTGAGATAATAGACGATATAAACGTAATAACCGATATCGCAACAGACTTGAGCTTAAAATTTACGAGTGATATGGAATATATCCAAAATGAGATAGAGCAATACGCTAAAAAAACGCTTATTTTGAAATTGATTCCCGAAAATATATGCGGAAAACTCGTTAAAGAGTCATAATAAAAGCAAATTTGTTATATAAATCCCGCAAACGCTTGACAAAATATTGCAAAAGTGATACAATATAAAGTAATGCCTATGGCATATGAATTAAAATAAAAGTTAAGGAGTTGGTTTTTTCATGAGTAGTGACAGTATACCTTTATGTATTCTGTTTTTGGTCTGTGTTATCGGAGGCGCGTATTTTGCCGCGACGGAAAGTTCGTTTTCCGCGGTAAATAAAATAAAGGTGAAAACGCTTGCCGATGACGGAAACAAACGCGCAAAGGGAGTAATGTATATTCTTAATCATTTTGATAAGGCACTTACAACTTTGCTTATAGGAAACAACGTAACGAAGATAGCGGGAGCGGCGGTATTTACCATGCTTGCCACCGACTTTTTCAAAAATGTCTTGCAGAAATCCGATGATTTTCTCGATTCGTTTACATTTTCTATGATATGCTCGGCACTCAGTACGGCTATCATATTCCTCTTTAGTGAAATGATACCCAAGAGCTTCGCAAACGACAGAAGCATGACGATTTCGATCTTCTTCCAGAATTCTTTGAGATTTTTGATGAAGGTCCTCACGCCTATATCCGCGTTGTTTAACCTTTTGTCCGCCAAGGTATCCAAGATGTGTTCGTCAAACAAAGAGCCCGATCCGTCGATAACCGAGGACGAATTGTCCGAGATAATCGAAACGGCAGAGGAGGAGGGAGTCGTTGACGAGGAGCAGGGAGATATGCTCAAATCCGCGCTCGAATTTCCCAAAACTACTGTTGCCGATATAATGACGATGGAAAAGGATATAGATTTTATCAGTATCAACGCAACTCCTGAGGAGATATTGCAGAAGATAAAAGAAACGAACTACTCTCGTTTGCCTGTAAAAGCTATAAAGTCCGATAGAATAATCGGTATCGTCAAAACCAAGGCATATCTTGCGAAGTATAAAACGAATCCCAAGATAACGCTCAGATCAGTAATGTCTCCGCCTTACGCGGTAAGGTCGGGTGCAAAGATAGACGACCTTTTGACTATCATGAGACAGCAAAAGCATCATATGGCGGTAGTTTATGACGAAAACAAGAATTTCGTGGGTCTAGTCACTATCGAGGATATACTCGAGGAATTGGTCGGAGAGATATTCGACGAAGAAGACGTTGTAGATAACGATTTCCAGACGCTTGGAGGAAACAAGTATCTAGTCAACACGCATATGCTCGTTGGTACGGCGTGCGAGAGAATGGGCTTTGATAATGTTCCTAAGGACATCGCAGGAAAACCGATAGTAGCGTTTATTCTTGAAACTCTTGGACATCTTCCCGAGGAAGACGAGTCCTTTACATACAGAAATTTAGAGATAACTGCAAAGACCGTGACCGAGGGCCGAGTATCCGAGGTCGTAATACACATAATCGAAGAAGAAGCACTTGCGGATATCGATTCTGCTAAGGAGATGGAGGTGGAATCATGACGTTTGCAGAGCATTTTTCAAACATGTGGTGGGCATACGTAGTTATTTTCGTAATGGTGTGCTTCTCGGCGTATTTCTCCGCGTCCGAGATAGCCTTCAACTCGGCAAATAAAATGCGTTTGCGCCGCGCGGCTGACGAGGGAAGCCTTACGGCAAAGACCGCGTATAATATAGCGAATAACTTCACAACGTCGCTTTCGGCAATACTTATAGGAAATAACCTTGCAAATATTGCCGTTTCTACCTGCTCGACGCTTATAGTAATGGATCTTTTTGAGGAGAACGTTGCGCTTGCGTCTACGGTAGCTACTATATTGATCACTATCATCATACTTATCTTCGGCGAGATAATGCCAAAGATAATGTCAAAGCAGTTCGCAAATACAGTTGTGCGTGTAATAGCTATACCTACCCGCGTGCTTACCGTTATACTTTCCCCCATAGTATTTATCGTTATGGCACTTTTGTTCGTGCTTCGAAAGATATGGGGCAAGGACCAGAAGGACGATGATCCTACGGTCACCGAGGAAGAGCTCGTTTCTATCATTGATACGGTAGAAGAGGAGGGCGTTATAGGCGAGGATCAGGGAGAGCTGCTCCAATCCATGCTTGACTTCCACGACACGACAATTGAAGAGATAATGACCCCCAGAATCGATATGACTGCGCTTAATATCAGCGATGACGAGGAGAAGATAGAGGCTATGCTTTCCGATACCACGCAGTATTCCCGTCTGCCTGTATATGAGGAAAGTATCGACAATATCATAGGAGTGCTTTCGCTCACAAGATACTTAAAGGCAACTATTGACGGTGAAAGCGTTGATATAAGAGAGATACTTCTCAAGCCGTGTAAGCTCCATAAGACGATGAAGCTTCCCGCGGCTCTCGCAAAGCTTCGCGAGGCGAAGGTGCATTTGGCAATAGTTATAGACGAGTTCGGCGGAACGCTGGGCGTTATCAGTATGGAGGACATACTTGAGGAGCTTGTCGGAGATATCTGGGACGATACCGACGTTATCGTTACAGAGTGTGTCGCTACGGGTGAGAACACGTACGACGTAAAGGGCGACATGAACATAGACAACTTCTTTGAGGAAGTCGATATGGATAAGCCCGAGGACTTCAAGTGCGAGTACTCCACCATGGGCGGTTGGGCGATAGAACAGCTCGACGCAGACCCCCACGTAGGAGATAGCTTTAGAGTGGATAATATATTCGTTATCGTGTCTCAAATGGAGGACGAGCGAGTCACAAAGCTCACGGTTCTTATTGAGCCTAAGGAAGAAAAGGACGAGATACTTGATTAAAGGTATTTTCTTTGGTTTGATAAAATCAATACACAAAAAAGCTTTCGTTGAAAAACGGGAGCTTTTTTGTCGTTTTATATGCTTTGCGAAAAAACGTTTGGATATAAACAAATTGCGGTTTATCGTGGAGTTTGAATTATTAAAATATCGAGAATAAAAGTAAACGGTTAGTATCAAAGGCTTCTCCAGCGGAGAAGCTGTCACCGAAGGTGACTGATGAGGAGAGCAAAT
>SVUA01000058.1 GCA_015063485.1 Oscillospiraceae bacterium
CAATAAATTTTCCGCTTCGGCTACGCCTTCGCTTCAAATTTATTGGTCGTATAAGTTGTAAACCATGTGCCTTCACAATTTGTAAACCATGTTTCTCTTGACATAATATCCTCCCCTACGGTGATAGGATATATATTGCTTGTAGGGGAGGCTATCAGCCTCCCGTTTCCGTTGCGCTGCCAATTTGCAAATTCAATCTCCCCGATAAACCGCAATTTGTCAACTCTCAACCTGCGCGCGTTTTTTGAGCATTGCCGAGGCTTCAAGCTTGTTTTTTCGCGCGAGAGTAAATATCGCGTCAAGCGCGGTATTCGCTTGCGTTTGCGTACATTCGGGTGCGTCCGCGGGCTTCGTTACGACGGCGATCCCGTCAGCCTTTCGTTTCTCCGAAAGAAGCTCTCTGCCTTTTTTGTTAGCCGCAAGGAGTACCGTGTACGCGGGAGGGGCGTCGAGAAGGGAATGGGTCACTCCCGTCATGCAGAAGAGCATCGCTCTGCGAAACCTTGCATCTGTGTAACGCTTCGTTTTGAGCTTTTCAAAAAGCTCGTCAATACTTACCGAATCTCTTGCAAGTGAGCAGATACGATTGGCAAGACCGCCGCCAGCCTCTGCAATATCCTCAAAGTCCGAGCCATTATGAAGCCTGAAAAACGTAAGTATCGCCGTGTCAAGCTCTCGCATATCGGTAAGTCCGCCGTTTTGATACGCTTCGTTCAGTGCTTTCGCAGTGTCAGACGGCATATATTCGCTTAAAAGAGAGAGGTCAGCCTCACCGTTTTCAAATAGTCTTCGAAGCGCGCTTGCCGACGGGTTTTCGTTTGCCTTCAGTTCGGTTTCAAGATATCCCGCGCCCTCGCGTTTTATCGTAAAAAAGCCAAGCTTTGAGCCGTTTTCGATAGCCGTTCTAATATATTCCACGCCGAGTATATCGTTTGAGGAAAGTCCGCAAAAGCCGCGGCTCTCAAGCTCCCCAAAGTATGCGTGAGCCGCGCCCTCGCCGTTCTCAATGCGCTTTGAAACGGCAGACTTGAAGTCCTCGGCATAGGCGCACTCCGCCGCGTTTGTGAGAAGTGAGATATCACCGCATTCCGAGCCGAAAATTATATTGTCGACGAAGCTTGACAGTATTTTGACACCCGCCCGTGCGAAATATTCCGCACTTGCCGAAGAATAGGGGTAGGGAAGCTCAAGCACGAGGTCAGCACCGCATTTGAGCGCTTGTTCCGCCCTGAAATATTTGTCGGCGATCGAAAGCTCGCCGCGTTGAACGGCGTTGCCGCTCATCACGCACACGATACGTTCCGCGCCCATCTCTCTCGCTTTTTGCAAGAGTCGCACGTGACCGTTGTGTATCGGATTAAATTCGCAAATGATACCAAAGTCGGACATTTAGCAGTTCCTTTCTTTTTGATTTTGAAATCATAGATATTCAAACAAATTTTGATTTATCGTGGAGGTCGATCCACAAATCGCATATTTTTCGTACATTTTGCGGGAGGATAATATCCTCCCCTACGGTGATAGGATATATATTGCTTGTAGGGGAGGCTATCAGCCTCCCGTTTCCGTTGCGCTGCCAATTTGCAAATTCGATCTCCCCGATAAACCGCAATTTATCGCTTTTAATTACATCAATTATACACTTAAAACAGGGAAAATGTATATTCCCGAGCCGTTTTTTACATTTTTTTGATAAAAAATTAACTTTTTTTTCAATAACCACTTGAAAAACGCTTTGAAAAGTGGTATAATGTACGAATCACAATACTAATTAATACTAATTTTTGGAGGATAACATGAACATACTTGTTGTAAACGCGGGTTCAAGTTCGCTTAAGTATCAGCTTATCGACTCGGTCACGGGTATCGCTTCCGCAAAGGGTCTTTGTGAGCGTATCGGAGCTAACGGCTCTTGCATCGAGCATAAGAATCTTGTAAAGGGAACTAAGACCTCACTTGAATCTCCTATGAAGGACCATGCCGACGCGATGAAGCTCGTTGTCAATTACCTGACCGATAAGGAATTTGGCGTTATCGAGAGCATGGACGAGATAGGCGCTATCGGTCACCGTGTCGTACACGGAGGCTCTTATTTCTCGAAGTCTATACTTCTCAACGACGACGTTTTAGCAAAGCTCGAGCTCTGCAAGGATTTCGCACCCCTTCACACCATCGCTCACCTCATGGGTATCAAGGGTTGCCTTGACACTATGCCCTCTAAGCCTCAGGTCCTCGTATTCGATACCTCTTTCCATCAGACGATGGAGCCCGAAGCGTATATGTACGCGCTTCCTTATAAGTATTATTCCGAGTACGGTATCCGCCGTTACGGCTTCCACGGAACGTCTCACCGCTACGTAAGCGGAGAAATGGCAAAGATACTCGGTAAGCCCGTTGAGGACACCAAGATAATCACCTGCCATATCGGTAACGGCTCTTCCATCACCGCAGTCAAGGGCGGCAAGGTCATGGATACGTCTATGGGCTTTACTCCTCTTGCAGGCGTTGAAATGGGAACTCGCTGCGGAGATATCGACCCCGCTATCGTTACGCTCATTATGGAAAAAGAGAACATGACTCCCGCAGAGGTCAACGACCTTATGAACAAGAAGTCGGGATTCCTTGGGATCACGGGACTTTCTTCCGATATGCGTGACCTTCTTGCAGCTGCTGAAGAAGGCGGAGAAAAGGGCGAGCGCGCAAGTCTCGCGCTCAATATTCTCAAGCACAACGTAAAGAAATACATAGGTTCTTACGCGGCTATCATGAACGGTGTTGACGCGGTAGTATTTACCGCAGGTATCGGTGAGAACTGCGGAGCTCTCCGCGAGATGATCTGCTCTGATATGGAGTTTATGGGAATCGAGCTTGATAAGGAAGCAAACGCAGGACGTTCGTCCGATCCTTTCAGAATATCCACGGCAGATTCGAAGGTAGCGGTCTACGTAATTCCCACAAACGAGGAGCTCGTTATCGCGCAGGATACCGCGGCTATCGTTGAAGCAAAGTAAATCGAATAAAAGGGAACACATAAAGTTTTTTGAGGAGCTTTTCGAAATAGAAGCTCCTTTGTTTTGCATTGTTTCAAATTTTGATTTATCGGTGCGTTGTGTTCGCATAAATTTAACCGAATGGGAACGGACCGTCGAGGACGCCGGTCCCTACAAAATAATTTATGATCGTTAGGTTTTACCGTCGCCTCACGGCGAGGAATATGTGTACAAATTTTTCTACACTGTAGGGACCGGCGTCCTCGACGGTCCTTAATACAAACGATTTAAACCAATCAAACGATATAACAAACTGTTCGACAAACCGCAATTTGTTAACTTCGATCAAAGAAAATTGAAAGGCTGGCTTGAAACCAAGCCAGCCATAACAATGCCCAAAAGTATGTTATATCAATTTTATTTTGATACGCAAATATGAGCGTTAGTGATACGCAATTACTGAGCGTTCTTCTTCATTTCCTCGAAGCAGGCACTGCAATATACAGGTCTGTCATTAGAGGGCTGGAAGATGACCTTAGCTTCGCCGCCGCACTTTGCACAAGTGGTGGTGAAATACTCGCGGGGAGCTCTGCCTGCGTTCTTCTTAGCGTCACGGCAAGCCTTGCAGCTCTTAGGCTTGTTCAAAAAGCCCTTTTCTTTGTAGAATTTCTGCTCGCCTGCAGTGAATACGAACTCATTTCCGCACTCCTTGCAAACCAGAGTCTCGTCTACAAACTCCTCTTCATTCTCCACAGCTGTTACTAGTTCTTCGTTCATGGTGTTACCTCTCTTTAATGGTATTGAATTTTTGTCCTCTGCGGCATGTGGAGCGCCGCATACGGATTTTATCTGATCGGTTTCCCGAATCATTCAAAAATAAGATCATTGGAGCGCCAACCGTAACTTTTTACGTATTCTGTAAATGGCGTTGGCTATGGATTTTTCGTCTTTCCCGACCAAAATACCTATTTCACGTGCGGTACGACCCGAAATGTAGTACTGCCAAACTCGGTATTCAAAAGCCGAAAGATTTTTTCTTATGACTGAATAAAGCACCTTCAGACGTTCTTGCTCCAATATATTTTCAGAGGGATCTTCGGATCCATGGACAAAGAGATCGTCACTTTCTTTGTCGGGAAGTGGTTCTGCCGCGCGTTTTTTTAGGCTTCGCAGCTGAGAGATCAAGGCATTTGAAATGCATATTTTTGCATATAGCCCGAATTCTACTTCTGTCTGTTCCGTGTCATAAGTCAGTATAGCATTGAAAAAGACCAACGTAGCTTCTTGTCTGAGATCGTCAAAAAAGGGTCGCGCAAGGTCGTCCTCGGATATTCTTGATACAGAAGCCTTGATAAGAGGCTCGTATCGGTCAAGCAAAGCTTCAAACGCGCGTTGACTTTCCTCGTCGTTTGAACTTTTAACTTTTTTTATCAACTCACAAACGAGTTGCTTTTCTGATCCAAGGTTCATTTTTCCCCCTTGCAGTTGTTTTTTCGACCAAAAACGAGTGATCGAACAGAATAAGACTACGAATAGCTTACCTATTCATTATACCATGAATTTGTATAATGTCAAGCCTTTTTTGAAATATTTTTTGTATTATATTGACGAATTTCGACAATAAATGAACCTCGTTAACATTTTGACTAAAATTACTTAACATAATTTGTTGAATAACACAACAATTCGCGCCTTCGAGTTTTTCAAAGGCGCAAATCATTTCATATTTTGGATAATTTTAACATTTGTATCGAGATAAATAAATTGCGGTTTGTCGGGCAGTGTGTTCGCTCTCACCCATGAGCCTTCTCCCACAGGAGAAGGCTAGGAAATGTACCCATTTCGTCAAATCAAACTCACCGCCAAATCAAAATTTGAAGCAGACAAATTGCGGTTTATCGAACAGTTTGTTATATCGTTTGATTGGTTTAAATCGTTTGTATTAAGGACCGTCGAGGACGCCGGTCCCTACAGTGTAGAAAAATTTGTACACATATTCCTCGCCGTGAGGCGACGGTAAAACCT